>NZ_JABBYC010000030.1 GCF_016742955.1 Myceligenerans indicum
CCTTATCGTCGGCAGCGTCAGATGTGTATAAGAGACAGCCCTTCGCCCCCGGCGGATCTCCGCCGCGTGGAGGTGCGCCCGCGCCCGCGCCGGGCCGCGTGGCGTTCGACGTGTCACGCCCGCCCACGGAACCGGACGACCAGGCCGGACCTGCCGACGACACGTCGCTCGCCGGGTCCGGGGAACGCCGGCCCGAGGCGGTCCAGGACGCTCCGGGCGGCATCGTCAGGTGGGCCGCCGACTGGATCGCGGCGATCCCCCTGCGTGACCGGCTCGTGGCGATCACGGCGTTCCTGGTCGTCGCAGGACTGATCGTCACCGGCCTGCTTGCACGCGGCATCGTCGGCCAGTACCTCGTGGGCCAGGTGGACGACCAGCTGAAGCTGAAGGCCCCCGCGCTCGTCTCCGTGGCCCCGTCCCTGCAGAGCGCGAACGGCCTGCCGAGCGACTACTACGTCGAGTACCGGTACGCCAGCGGCAACGTCAAGCCGGTCCGCACCGACGCCAGCGTCGAGACCTTCGGCTATCCCGACATCCCCGATCTGACGTACGACGAGGTGGCGCAGCGTGCGGGTCAGCCGTTCACCGTGCGTGCCGTCTGGGGGTCGGAGGAGGCGACGAGGTGGCGCGTCTACCCGTTCGTGAACGCCAACACCACGGACGTGAGCGCGCCGGAGACCGCCTTCGTGGCACTGCCGCTCGGAAAGGTCGACGCCGCACTGGAGATCCTGTCACGCACTCTCGTACTGGCGGGTCTCGGCATCGTGCTCCTGGGTCTCGTCCTCGCCTGGCTGATGATCGGGCGCTCCCTGCGGCAGCTGCGGGAGATCGAGACGGCCGCGGCGTCCATCGCCGCCGGGGATCTGTCCCGGCGCGTGCCGGCCCCACCGCCGTCCACCGAGGTGGGATCACTGGCCGAGTCGCTGAACTCGATGCTGGCCCAGATCGAGACCGCCTTCTCCGCGCGTGAGGCCTCCGAGACGCGGATGCGGCAGTTCGTGTCCGACGCGTCGCACGAGCTGCGCACCCCGCTCGCCACCATCCGCGGATACGGGGAGCTGTACCGGATGGGTGCGCTGGACGGTCCCGACGGCCCCGACGGTGAGCGCGTGGCCGACACGATGAACCGCGTCGAGGACGCCGCCCGACGAATGGGCACACTCGTCAACGACCTCCTCGTGCTCGCACGCCTCGACGAGGGGCGCCCGTTGGCGCACGCGCCGGTCGACGTCACCGACCTCGCCCAGGAGGGAGCGCAGGACCTGCACGCCCTCGACCCGTCGCGTGAGGTCCGCGTCGTCGGCCTGGGCGGCGTCGACGAGGAGGACACGCAGCCAGGCGACGCCGCTGCACGCGGCCTCTCCGGCCCCGACCGAGGGGTCGCCGGCCCGGTGATGACCGAGGGGGACGGCGGCAGGCTGCGGCAGGTCCTCACCAACCTCATCGGGAACGTCGCACAGCACACGCCCGCCGGTTCGCCGGCGGAGATCGCCGTCGGCCGTGGACCGGACGGCGAGGCGGTGATCGAGGTGCGGGACCATGGTCCGGGCGTGACCGGGGAGCACGCGGAGCGGATGTTCGAGCGGTTCTACCGCGCCGACTCCTCCCGCAACCGCTCCTCCGGCGGCTCGGGGCTCGGGCTGGCGATCGTCGCGGCGATCGTGGACGCGCACGACGGCGCCATCGATGTGACGCCGACACCCGGAGGCGGTCTGACGGTTCGCGTCACCCTCCCCGGCCTGGAGGACGTTCGGTCCCCCGCCGCGTGACGGCGCGGCCGAGGAACACGTGCCTCCGGGGCGTACCCCGCACGGTGCACGCGGTAATAGGCTGAAGGAAGAGGGCAGCCACACCTGGCCGCCGGAAACGTGTCACCGAACCGAAGGTCTTGATCGCATGGGCGTCATGGCGCCGGAGTGGTATATCTCCTCGTTCGTGCGGAGCGCCGCCGGGATCGGTGCGACAGCCGACGTCCAGGAGATCGAACAGGCGGGGGAGGACCTCGTCGAACGCTGGTCCGGTCCGGACCGGCACTTCCATGACCTGCGGCATCTCGGGGCGGTACTGCACCGTGTGGACGAGCTCGCCGAGGAGACGCACTCGCCCGACGTCGTGCGGCTGGCCGCCTGGTACCACGGTGCGGTGTTCGACGCCGCGTCGAAGGCCGCCTACGCGTCCCGGGGCGGTGAGCAGACCTCCGCCAGCGCCGAGCTGGCGCGTGAGGAGCTGACCGGGCTCGGTGTGCCGGCCGAATCCGCCGACAGGGTGGCGAACCTGGTCAACGGGCTGCTGCGGCATGCGCCGAAGCTCACGGACTTCGATGCCTGCGTGCTCAACGACGCCGATCTGGCGATGCTCGCCGCCGAACCTCAGCGCTACAAGGAGTACACCGCCTCCGTACGTGCGGAGTACGAGCACATTCCGCTGCCCGACTACCTGACCGCACGCATCAACATCGTGTCGAAGCTCCTGGCGCGCGAGTCGCTGTTCTGCTCCCCGATGGGGGCGGCCTGGGAGGAACCGGCACGACAGAACCTCGACGCGGAGCTTCACCGGCTGCGCAAGAAGCAGGCGGCGCTGGCAGCGGAGAACAACTGACGGCGCCCGCTGCGCCCCGCCGCCCCGGAGGTGCCTGCCTCCGGAGCGGGCGAGGGAGCAGGCGGCCTGGGGGTCGTCAGCGCTCGGAGTTGTCCGCGCTCGGAGTCGCCCGCGTCAGAGGTACTTGACCGGGTCGAACTCCTCGATCGGGATGATCCGCACGCGTGGCAGGAGGGTCGTGAACGCGTCGGCGTCGCCCTCCAGGTCATACATGTGCAGACCGTGCTCCTCCAGCTCGGCGAGGCGCGCGTTGACGAACTCCCGGAAGCCGAGCAGGCCCACACGCCGGTCCTCGTCGTCCAGGAGATCCTCGACCTGCGGCAGGAAGTCGCCGTCGTGACTGGCCAGCAGCACGTCGCCCGGACGGTCGCGCAACGCCTCCAGCGTGCGCTGGATGCCGACGTCGACCACCTTCTCCCCGCCCTGTGCGGCGAGCGGGATGGGCCGGTACCCCATGGCGAGCAGTGCCTGGACGAACGGCATCGGCATCTGACCCGACGTCGCGTTGAGGAAGAACAGCGGCACGACGTCCTGTGACCAGACCTTCTGCGCGAAGGCGGAGATGCGGTCCCAGCGGGGCCGCTCGTCCGGCGCGGGCCTGCGGTTCAGGACGTTCATCCCGAGGGTCGCGTCGATGTTCTCGCCGTCGACGATGAGATAGGTGCGACGCGGCGAAGCCTGCGCTGACGGAACGGACATGGACCAAGCGTAGCCGTGCCTGTACTTTGAGCGATCGTGCTTGCCTCTGAGCCTTCCGACAGCCCTGTGGCCCTCGCCGCCGCGCCGCGGATCACCGTGATCCAGAACGACCGTGATGTCCCCATGGACCGCTTCGCCGCACGGCTCGGCGCCGGTGTGCGTCTCGTCCTGGCGTTCGCGGGGGAACCCATTCCCGCCACGGACGACGTCGGTGACGCCCTCGTCGTGCTCGGCGGGACCATGTCGGCCTACTCCGACGAGGACGCGCCCTGGCTGCCCGCCGTCCGTGACCTGCTCGCCGATGCCGCACGGTCCGGCGTCCCAACGCTCGGCATCTGCCTCGGCGGGCAGCTCCTTGCCGTTGCGGGCGGCGGGTCGGTGCAGGTTTCGGCACCGCCCGGGCGCGAGGCGGGCGCGGCTGCCATCGCCTGGCGCGCCGCCGCGCTCGACGACCCGGTGACCGGTCCGGCGCTCGCGTCGCCCTCCGGCCCGTCGCCCGCCGCGGGCGCCGACGCCGTCGCCGTCACGCGCGCGGTGAGCATGCACGCCGACGCCATCGTCGAGCTGCCGGGCGACGCCACCTGGCTGGCCTCCAGCGACATGTACCCCTACCAGGCATTCCGCTGGGGGTCGGCGCTCGGCGTGCAGTTCCATCCCGAGGCGGGCACCGAACTCGCGGCGCGCTGGGCCGCCCAGTGCGGCGATGTCGACGCCGTGGCCGTGGTCGCCGACATCGAGGAGCATGCCGAGGCCGCCGCCGGGTTCGGCGACGGCCTGGCGGACGCCTTCGTGGCCGCGGTCCGGGCCGGTGGCTGAGCGACCCTGACAGGGAGCCGGCTCAGACCGTCCGGCCGGACCCGAAGCCGCCGCCCCCGAACCCTCCACCGATGCCGCCGGTGCGCACGTGACCCGGTGACCGCGTCAGCAGGCCCAGCAGGCCGCCCCGGGCACCGCTCCCGGCGCCGTGCCCGCGCCGTCCGTCGAGCGTGAGGTTGATCCCGGCCAGCGGCATGCCTGTCGGCACGTCGTCGGCCGCGGCGTCCCGCCTGGCGGCGGTGAGAGCCTGGGAGGCCTGCGCGTCGGCGCGGCGCGCGAGGTCCAGCGCGGCGGCGGCGTCCGACCGTGCCCGCGCATCACGCGCCTCGTCCGTCAGACGTGCGGCCTCCGACCGGTGCATCCGTGCGTCGGGGCCGACGACGGCGCGCCGCGTGGTGATCAGCGCATCGAGCTGGCGGAGTCGCACGTCGAGCCTGCTGAGCGTGTCGCGCACCAGCGCGGCGGCGCGCGCGTTGACCTCCGAGGGCTCCCGGTGGCGGGCAAGTGCGCGGTCCAGGGCTCCCTCGGCCGCGGCGATCCGCGCCAGCAGCGTGAACGGGTCGGCGTCCTCGCGTGAGATCTCGACCTGCTTGAGCGCCGCACGTGCCGTGGTCCGGGCCATCGCCGCCTGCGGGTCGCCACCGGCGACGCGTTCGGCGTCGGCCACGTCCCCGGCGAGTGACGTCACCGCCTTGTCGAGCCGGGTCATGGCACCGTCGAGGTCGGCGCGGGCGGAGTCCACCTCGTTCAGGAGCCGTTCCGCGAGGCCCAGAGCGTTCTGCGCGCTGCGGGCGGCCGCGGCGGCGAACGCGCGGTCGCGCTTCGCGCCGGCGGCGCGGCCCGTGTCGATCGCCCGGCGGGCGTCCGTGACGAGCTGATCGGCGAGTTCGACGTTGTCGGCCACCGGCGCGACGGCGTCCGCGGGGAAGATGCCGGCGAGTTCGGGAAGCTGCTCGCGGGCCTGCTCGATCCGCCGGTCGAACTCGCCCGCCCGCTGCCAGGACTCGTTGAGGAGGCGGTTCGCGCGGGCCTTCAGCCGGCGGGAATCCTCCAGCGGCACGGTCCCGGAGTCGAGCAGCTTCGACGCCTCGGCGCAGCTCCGCAGGGCCTCTCGGGCGACGTCCCGCCACGTGTCCTCGTCCGCGGCCTGCAGCGCGGCGCGCCGGGTGAACGCGTCCCGGGTCATCTCGGTCGCGTCGGCGAGAACGATCTCGAGATCGTGGACGGCTCCGTCGCGTGCCCGCGCCCGCGCCAGCTCGAGTTCCTGTGCCGAGGTGCGCAGCGCGTCGTCAAGGGTGACGAGCGCGCCGTCGACCTGGGCACCCAGGTCGTCGTCGGTCAGGTCGTCGTCGGTCAGGTAGTCGTCGGTCAGGTCCGTCGGACCGACCAGGCCGGCGGACCTGCCACCGCCGGCCGACATCGTCGCCGGGGCAGGAACCCTCGAAGAGGGCACTGCGCGATCGGGCACTGCGCGATCCGGTACTGCGCGATCCGGCAGGGACCGAGCCGGTGGTGTCGGTGCGGGCGTGGTCCGGGCGGGCAGGATCGGTGCGGGCGCCAGGTCCGGGGCAACCGTCTCCGCTGCGGGGACCGTGGTCGTCGCGGCCACGTGCGCGGAGGCTGCGGGCTCCCCGGCAGCGAGGGCCACCGCGCCGACGGGCTCCGGAACGCCTCGCGGAGCGGCGTCGGGGAGGTCATGCCCGCCGTCCTCCGTGCCCAGGCCTTCCTGAGCTGCCAGGACGGCCCGGTCGTCCGGGCCGGCGTGTGCCTCCGCGAGCTGCCGGCGCGCAGGTCGCCGATGGCGCACGTACCACCAGCCGGCCGCGAGGGCGGCGCCGATCGCGACGACGACCAGCAGCGCGAGAGCCTTCCACCAGGCCGACGCGCCGTCGTCGCGGGTGGCGATCGCCGCGTCCGCGGCGTCGGTGGCGGCGTCGACCCAGGCGCCGTCGTTCACGGCGTGCCGCGCGGCGGCGATGATCGCCTTGTGGTCACGGCTCGAGACGGGCCCGTTGACGTCGACCGACAGGCCCTGGACGTGGTCCGCGGTCGCGATGGCGAGGAGCAGTTCCTCGGGCATGAGGCCCGATTTCGTGGCCGTGGCGTCGGCCCAGTCCTCCGGCGCGATGCCGTCGAACGTCTCGAGGTACACGACGAAGAGCCGCAGTGTGGTCTCCTCCTCGACCGCCGAGACGGCGTCGGACACCCGCGCGTACTCCTCGGGGGAGAGGACACCGGCCTCGTCGGTGACGGGGGCGTCGACGAGGATCGGCATCGCCGACGGCAGGATGTCCTGCATCGTCGCCGCCTGGACCTTGGCGGACAGGAGCTGGGTGCCGGTCGGTGCGGGATCGGAGGCGAGGGACGCGTCGTGGTCGGAGCCGACGACGTCGGCCTCGGCGCGTTCCCGCAGCGTCGCCCCACTGATGGCGAAGGCCGCGCTGAACAGGCCGATGAGGACACCACCGGCGATCACGCCCGCGAGGACGGTGTGCCGTGACGACGGCGTACCGGCGTCGTCATCCGGAACCGGATGAATTGGGGCAGCGGGGGACTGGGTCACGACAAGATGGTCGCCCCGTGTCGGGAAGCCCGCAAATCAGACAAGGTGATAAGCGGGATCCGTGCGGGTGCACGAGGCCCCGTGACGAGGCCCGGCCCGTGTTCCGGTCACACCGCCGGGAGATCCTCGGCGTCCATGATGCGGTACGCGTACCCCTGCTCCGCCAGGAACCGCTGGCGGTGGGCCGCGAAGTCCTGATCCACCGTGTCACGGGCGACGACGGCGTAGAAGTGGGCCGTGCGCCCGTCCTGCTTGGGACGCATGATCCTGCCCAGTCGCTGAGCCTCCTCCTGCCGCGACCCGAACGCTCCCGACACCTGGATCGCCACCGACGCCTCCGGCAGGTCGACCGAGAAGTTGGCGACCTTCGACACCACCAGGCGGGAGATCTCGCGGTCGCGGAACGCGGCGAAGAGCTTCTGCCGCTCCCGGACCGTGGTCGACCCCGTGATGAGCGGTGCGCCCAGGTGCGCGGCCAGCTCCTCCAACTGGTCCACGTACTGGCCGATCACGAGCACCTGGTCGTCAGGGTGCTGCGCGACCAGTGCCTCCACCACACGGTTCTTCCCGGGGACGGAGGCCGCCAGCCGGTACTTGTCCTCCGGCTCGGCCGTCGCGTACGTCATGCGTTCCGACTCAGGAAGCGTGAGCCGCACCTCGACGCAGTCCGCCGGCGCGATGTAGCCCTGCGCCTCGATGTCCTTCCACGGCGCGTCGAACCGCTTGGGGCCGATCAGGCTGAACACCTCGTCCTCCTTGCCGTCCTCCCGGACCAGCGTGGCGGTGAGGCCCAGGCGACGCCGCGCCTGGAGGTCCGCGGTCATCCGGAAGATCGGTGCCGGGAGCAGGTGCACCTCGTCGTAGAGGACGAGGCCCCAGTCGCGGGCGTCGAGCAGCTCCAGGTGCGTGTACACGCCCTTCCGCTTCGTCGTGAGCACCTGGTAGGTGGCGATCGTGACCGGCTTGATCTCCTTCTTCGCGCCCGAGTACTCACCGATCTCGTCCTCGGTCAGCGTCGTGCGCCGTACCAGCTCGTCGCGCCACTGCCGGGCGCTGACCGTGTTGGTCACCAGGATGAGCGTCGTCGTCCCGGACCTCGCCATCGCGCCCGCGCCCACGATCGTCTTGCCCGCGCCGCACGGCAGCACCACCACGCCCGACCCGCCGTGCCAGAACCCTTCCACGGCCTGCGACTGGTAGGGCCGCGGAGCCCACTCGCTCGGTTCCTCGCCCGCGGACCGGGGCGTGGTGAGGGGCGTCAGGGCGATCGGGTGCGCCTCGCCGTCGACGTATCCCGCGAGGTCCTCGGCCGGCCAGCCGAGCTTGACCAGCACCTGCTTGAGATGGCCGCGCTGCGAGGGGTGCACGACCACACTCAGCTCGTCGATCCGCTCCCCGACGAGACCGGAGGTCCGCTTGCTGCGCAACACCTCCGTCAGCACGGCCTTGTCGGTGGCGGTGAGCAGCAGGCCGTGGGTCGGGTGAGTCGTGAGCTGGAGGCGGCCGTACCGCGCCATGACTTCCGCGACGTCGATCAGCAGAGCGTGAGGAACCGGATAGCGGGAGAACTCGATGAGGGTGTCGACCACCTGCTCGGCGTCGTGCCCGGCCGCACGCGCGTTCCACAGCCCCAGGGAGGTCAGCCGGTAGGTGTGGATGTGCTCGGGGGCGCGCTCCAGCTCGGCGAACGGCGCGATCGCACGGCGCGCGGCAGCAGCCCGGGGGTGGTCCACCTCCAGCAGGAGCGACTTGTCGCTCTGGACGATCAGGGGGCCGTCGGCCATGGGCGTTCTCCTTCTGTCGTGCTACGGCGCGTCATGCGCCACCGAGCGTGCTCATCCGGCGTGGTTCCTACGAGGCGTCGTCCGGCGCGGCGACACGCGCGATCCTGTGCACCGCCACCGTGAGCTCCGCGTCACGGGCCGGATCGAGGGCGCGCAACCGCCCGCCCTCCAGACGCAGTGGGCGCAGGGTGCGCTGCTCCAGCTTCCCGGCCGCGCCGACCATGTCGACCCGGACCAGCAGGCCGTCCCGCACGGCCTCACGCAGCAGAGCCAACCCGTCGGCGTGTGGTTGTGTTCCCGAGTCCGTGTCCGACGCCGGCGAGGAAGGGGACTCCATGCCGTCGCGGGAACGGGGGCTTGCCGGGGTGGTCGCATGCCCGCCGACGCGCAACTCCGCCACCAGCGCGGACAGATCGGGTTCCGAGCGGACGGGCGGACCCGTCACGGAGGCGCCCCTGCCGCGTCCCGCACGGGAGGCCGCGCCGCTCGGCGCGGGCCTTCCCGGCCCGTGGCCCTCGCGGCGGTGCCGCACGTCGAGAACCTTGCGGTCCGGCCCCTCCAACGCCGAGACGATGCCCCTCTCACGCAACGTCTCGTGCAGCAGCGCGGGTGGCGCCGTCGCCGCCAGGACCGTCGGCGCGAGACGGAAGAGCCCGAGATGCGCGAGGGCGGGATCCCGCTCCAGCCCGGCGAGTGTCGCCTCGTCCGCGGCGCGCAGGTACGACGACGCCACCCCCACCCGGACCGCGCCGTGCCGCCGGGCCGTGTCCCGCACCAGGTACTCCAGCGGCTGCGGCACCGGGACGGGTGAGTGCCGGGCGAGAGCCGCCAGCAGATCCTCGGCCGAACGTCCGCGGTCCAGCGCGCGGGTCACCGACGCCGCCGAGAACCGCACCGTCGTGGCCGCCCCGCGCGACTCGGTGTCCGCCGCGAACTCGACCAGGCTCGCCAGCGCCCGTGACGGCCTCCCGGGGACGACGCCCGTGAGGTCACCCTGCAACAGCATCTCGTCGACCTCCTCGGGCAGCACGGCGCGCAACGCCTCGGCGAGAGGATCGGCGCCGGAAGCCGGCGGGGGCCGGTGCCCGGCCCGGTCGCCGCCCGCCCCGGCCCGGTCGCCGCGCTCGCGCGACGCCGCACCGGACGCAGCCACCGGGTCGCGGTGCATCGCCGCCAGGACGGCCCGTCCCGGTGGCGACATCGCGCCGGCACCCGTCACGCCCAGCGAGGCCGCCTCGGACAGCAGGCCGCGCACCGCGGTCTCCGGCGGGGCGTTGCGGGGAGCCTCCCAGGTGAGCGCCGCGACGACGTCGTCGGGCGACAAGGCTCGCGCGCTCCCGCCCAGGACCCGCAGGACGGCGCCGCGCAGCCGGGGCACCCACCCACGTTCCAGGTCCGGCGAGAGCGCGGACCGCAGCATCCCGCCCTCGTCCCTCGTCCCGACCCGCCACGGGGTGCGGGGCGAGACGGCCCAGGCGCGTGCGAGCACCGCCCAACGGGCGGCGTCGTCCAGTTCCGACCACACCTCGTCCAACGCCACGAACGACGGCTCAACCTCTCCGTCGTCCCCGATCAGCCCCGCCTGAACTGCGGTCTCGGCGACGAACGCCGCTTCGGGCTCGTCGCACTCCAGCACGGCGGCGAGCCGCCGGAGGTCGCGTACGCCCAGGCCACCGGAACGCAGCACCCGGGGCGGATCGTCGGCCCATGCCGACCTCAGCACGGATACCCGGCGGACGAGCTCCAGGGCGGCGCTCGCGGACTCGGCGGCGACCGTCTCCGCGGCGACGTCGTGGCCGGCGGGCTCGGGGCGCAGCGCGGGCGTGCGGTGCGTGCGGCCGTCCCGCAGCGCAAGGCCCACCTCCCGGGTCAGGAGGACGTGCTGGGCGTCGGCGCGCGTCAACAGGCCGTGGGCCACCAGGGCATCGACGGCCGCGCGTTGCCGGGTGCCGCCGGGCGGGACGCGGCCGGCGGGCGGCCCCCAGGCGAGCGCGTCCAGGACCGCGCGCTGCTCGGGCGGCGTCTCGCGGAGGAGTTCGGCCAGGTCCTGCCCGGTGTCGCTCGCCCTGTCCTGGACGACGGGACCGAGCCCGGCCGGGTAGTGCCCGAAGACCTCCTCGAGTCCCGGGGAAGGTCGCAGCACCCCGTCGTCGTCCCACACCAGGGCGGCCGTCAGGGCGACGTCGAGAGCCTGGTCGATCTGCTGTGACACGGCTGACGAAGCCTCCGCGCCGTGCGCCGCGCCGACGACGTGCGCGACCTGTGCACGGCGCAGCTCGCCGACGGCCGTGACCGCTTCCACCACCTGCAGCACCAGAGCGTCCACCTGGGCCAGGGCGCGTTCCAGGGACGTGTGGCTCGATGCCCTGGCGGCGAGCGAGCGGAGCGTGGCGGGTGACGGGACGGCCAGGTCACCCCGTGCGCGCAGCAACGCGACGAGCGCGGTGTCCGAGCGCTGGCGGAGGTCCTCGGCGAAACGCCGGGTGGCCGATGCGGGCGCCTCGTGGAGCGATGAGGCCATCTCGGCAATGTTACGTGGCCAACCTTGGCGTTCCGCGGGCTCCACGGGGCCGCGGAGGTTGCGCGTCGTGGCCCGCTCGGCGCGGGAGTTGCGGGCCCGTGCGGCCTGGATGCGGCGCCCGCGGCGCGGGACCGGTAACCTTGTTCTCTGGTCAGCAGTTCACACGCGTGCGCGGACGACGAGCTGCGACCGCCCCAGTCCGTAACGGCGAGCCCGCTCGCCGCACAGCAGGAGAAGGTTCAGGTGCCCACCGGCAAGGTCAAGTGGTTCGACGCCGACCGTGGCTTCGGTTTCATCGGGAGCGATGACGGCGGCGAGGTGTTCCTCCACGCCTCGGCGCTGCCCGAGGGCGTGGTGCCCCGTCCCGGGGCGAAGGTCGAGTTCGGCGTCGCCGACGGGCGCAAGGGGCCCCAGGCGCTGGCCGTCCGCGTCCTCGACGCCACGGTTCCGTCGGTCGCCAAGAACAAGCGCACGCCTCCTGAGGACATGGCCGTGATCGTCGAGGACCTGCACAAGCTGCTCGACGTGGCGGCGAACAGCCTGCGCAAGGGGCGCTATCCCGCCAACTCCGAGAAGATCGCGAAGATGCTGCGCAAGGTCGCGGACGACTTCGCGGCCTGACCGACCACCTCGTGAGGCCCACAGTGACGACCACAGCACCAGTTCGGCGGACCACCGCTCGACGCACCACACGGACCAGCCGCGACGCCGTGCTCAACGGAGCCGTGGAGCTGGCGCGCGCCGCGGCCCAGGACATCGCGGAGCATCCGGCGGACGTCGGCGAGCACCTCGGCACGGCGCTGGAGGCCGACCGACTGGTGTCCCACCGCTTCGCGGCGACGATGAAGGGCTACCGCGGCTGGCACTGGACCGTCACCGTGGCTCGTGTCCCGCGCAGCCGCACCGCGACGGTGTGCGAGGTGGAGCTCCTGCCCGGGGACGAGGCGATCCTCGCGCCGGCCTGGACGCCGTGGGCCGAACGGCTGCGGCCGGGTGACATCGGCTCGGGGGACGTGCTGCCGTTCCGTGCCGACGACCCACGCCTCGAACCGGGGTACACGCCGACCGGCGATCCCGAGGTCGACGAGGTCGCGATCGACGAGCTCGCCCTCGCCCGGGCGCGGGTGCTGTCGCCGCAGGGCCGCGATGCCGCCGCCGAGCGCTGGTACCGGGGATCGCGCGGCCCGACGTCGGCGGGTGCGGTCGCCTCCACGTCCGAGTGCCTGAGCTGCGGCTTCCTCATCCCTCTCGCGGGTGAGATGGGCCAGCTGTTCGGCGTGTGCGCGAACGAGTGGTCGCCCGACGACGGCAAGGTGGTCTCGCTCGACCACGGTTGCGGCGCGCACTCGGAGACCGACGTCGAGTCGCGCTCCAGTGACTGGCCCGACCAGGCTCCGCTGGTCGACGACGCCGCGATCGAGTCGGTCACCGCCGAGGACTGACCGCGACGGGGACACCCTGACGTCGCGACGGGGACGGTCGTGGCCGGGCCTGGTCGCGACGGCGTCGCGGCCGTCTCAGTTCTTGCGCCTGCGGGCCCAGAGGATCCCGGGAGCACCCAGCAGGAGCCCGGTGCCGCAGACGGCGACCGCGGTCCAGTCCCCGGCGCCGGCCAGGACCATCACGAGCGTGCAGATCAGCGCGATCGCCCAGATCGCCATGCCGACCAGGAGGATGCGGGCGAGGTTCGCCCGCGGGGCCGGTGGACTGGGGCGACGGCGCTCCGGATGCGCCAGGAGCTCAACGATGGTCGGCACGGGACCAGTCTAAGGATTCCGGGCGCGCGGGTGCGGAGCGGGCGTCACGCGGCCCCGGTGCGCCGGCCGACGGCGTGCAGGATCGGAGCCAGCCCCTGGGCGATCTGGTCGAACGAGGCACGGTAGGCGGCCCTGGAGCGCCGGTACGGGTCGACGACGTCGTCGTCGTGCTGCCTCCCGGCGTGCCGACGGCGTTCGTCCAGGGCCAGGGGGAGGAGCGCCGTGAGGCGGGCCGCGTCGTCGGGCAGTGCGGACGGGTCAAGGGTTCCGGGCGGGATGGTGCTCACCAGGCGACCGAGCTCGCGCAGCGTGAGCGTGCGGCGGACGGCGGCCGGGACCTGGTCCACCACCCACGCGCGGTGGCGCGTGGTGAGGGCGAGCACGAGGTCGGACTCCCGGATCATGGCGGGAGTCGCCTGCCGGGCGGTGAATCCGGCGACGTCACCGCCGGCGGCCGTCACGAGCTGGGCCATCTCGTCAGGAACGGAACTGCCGACCAGGGCGCTCGTTCCCGCGCTGGCCACGCGCACGGAGCCGTCGAGGTGGCTGGACAGCAGTGCCTCCGCGGCAGGGGAACGGCAGATGTTCCCGGTGCAGACCGTGAGTACGTTGTACGGCATGACGCGGACCTTTTCGTCGGGGGTTTGCGTGGACACGCGCGACGGCGCGCGACGACGTCGGGACAGGCGATCATTCTTGCGCAGGACTCGTCGTGAACCCGCCGGTAACGTATCGCGCGTCGACGCATTCCGCCGGAGGTATCCGCCTGAATGTCTGATGCTGACGGCTGGCACGGAGGAATCGAGATCGGAATTCCGGGCGGGGGGCCTGTGACACATCCGGGATGGGGCGATAAATGGGCGGATGCTACGCGGTTCGCCGTGGAACCTGGGTCCGGGCCGGAGCCCGCGACACCGGCGGTGCCCGCGTCGGGTGGGCGGTGGACCCGGCCACCCCGGGTGCGCGAGCCGTTCTGGAGCGCGAGACGACTCCGGGTCCTGCGCCTCGGACTGTGGACGGCGGCCGCCGCGCTGCTGCTGCTCGTGCTGACCGTGGCGTGGGTGGCCGCTGATGCCCTCCGGGCCCGGGCCGCGCTGAGCGACGCGGCGGAGAGCATCACCACCTTGCAGGGCGAGGCTCTGGCGGGGCGGTCCGACGGCCTCGCCGGGCAGCTCGCCCGGCTTCAGGACGAGGCGAGCCGGGCGAACGAGGCCACGAGCGGCCCGCACTGGTCCGTGGCGCGTGAGCTGCCGGGGGTGGGGCCCACGGCCGAGGCGATCGCGACGATGACCGAGGTGGTCGACGAGCTCGCGCGCAGCGCGCTGCCGGACCTCGCGCGCAGCGCGGAGCTCATGGATCCGCAGGTCCTGGCTCCGGACGGCGGCCGGATCGATCTGGAGCGACTGCGGCGCGTCGCGCCTGAGGTCGTGCGTGCGGACCGGTCCGTGGAGCTGGCGGCCGACCGCGTCGGGATGCTGGACGGCGCGATGCTCCCGCCGGTCGGCGACGCCGTCGAACGGCTCCGTGCGCAGCTCGACGGCCTGCGCACGACCACTGCCACGGCCGCGCGGGCGGTCGACGTGCTTCCACCACTGCTCGGGGCGGACGGGCCGCGGAACTACCTGGTGCTCGTGCAGAACCCGGCCGAGCCCCGCGCCCTCGGCGGTATCGCGGGCACCGTGCTCGTGCTTCGGGCCGCCGGCGGCGAGGTGACCCTCGTGGACCAGCTGCCGGGTGGCCGGCTGGGCCCGTACGACGAGCCGGTCCTCCCTCTGACCCAGGACGAGCGGTCGGTGCTGGGCACTCGCGGCGAGGTCGGGCGGTGGATGCAGAACGTGACCATGACACCGGACTTCCCGCGGGCGGCGGAGCTCGCCCGCCAGATGTGGCTGCGCGAGACGGGCGACCAGGTCGACGGCGTCCTCACGGCCGACCCGGTCGCGCTGGCGGCTCTGCTGCACGGCGGCGGTGCTGTCGACGTCGCCGAGAACGTGCGGATCGACCCCGACGAGCTGGCGGGGTACCTCCTGCACGACGTGTACTTCGAGTACCCGGACCCGCGCGTGCAGGACGAGATCTTCGCGCGGATCGCGACGCAGGCGTTCACCAGGATCGCCGCCCTGGACAGTGGGGACGGCGGGGACATGGTGTCCGCGCTCGCCGAGGCCGCTCGCCAGGGCCGGATCCTGGTGTGGTCGAGCGACGACGCGGTGAACCGGCGCCTGGCCGGGACCGTTCTCGACGGTTCCCTGACGGGCGTCCGGGACGACTCCCCGGTGGTGGGCGTGTTCGTCCAGGGGATCGACATGTCCAAGGTCGCGTACTACCTCGACACGAAGGTGGCCGCGTCGGTGGTCGCCGAACGCCGGGACGGGTCGCGGAAGCTCGAGGTGACCGTGACGTACACGTCGACGGTCCCGCGGGACCGGGTCGAGACGATGCCGGACTACTTCGCCGGGAGCGACGCGGAGAGGCACGGCGAGATCCGGCTGCGCTCACTGGTATACGCCCCGGCGGGCGGGCGGATATCCGGTGCGTATTCGAACGGCCGGGAAGTCGGACTTACCCCTAAGAAGCAGGGCGAATTCTCGGTGGCTTCCCGAAACATTGACCTTTCTCCCGGCGAGACAGTGTCTGTGACCTATGCCATGATCACCGGGAAGCGTCAGTCCGGAGACATCATTCTTCGTGTTACTCCGGGTCCCAGGCCCGCGGATATCACGATCTCTGACGACCTCGCGGGCGCGGCTGAATGACGAATATCGGGTCACCGGCGGCATATTGCCGGTTCTCGAAGTCAGGTGCTCCACGCACCTTCACGCAGCAGAACGCAATCACAGGGGAAAGATCAATGCTCCGACGCATTACCGCCGCCGCCTTTGCGCTCGCGGCCATCAGTATGCCCGTCGGCGCGTCGAGCGCCATGGCCGACCAGTACGGCCCGGACGACTACCCGTGCACGATCGAACTCAGCAACGGAACGGTCCCGGAGAACACCACCGTCGCCGTCCGTGTGAGCTGCGACGAGGAACTCCTGGCGGAATTCGAGGCGGCCGGTACCGAAGCAGGCCCCACGCGGGTCATGGCTGCCGGAGGCGCCCTCACGACCCCGATGGTGGCCGGGCGGGCCACCATGGCTGCCCTGCTGGCCGCCGCCGGGATCGACACGGCCGTCCAGCAGGAGATGGTGACCCTCATGGTCGTTGACGAGGGCGGCAACGTCGTTCGCAGCGAGAGCATGAATGCCCCCGTCGACACGGTGTCCGTCGTCCGCCTCACCGGCCTGAAGCCGGGCGACTACACACTGATGTTGAAAGATCCGGACGGGACCGAGTGCGCCGACCGCGCGAGCCTGACCGTCTTGCCGATGCCGCCGCACGGCCTCGCGGCCACGGGCGCGACAGGGCTTCCCTACCTGGCCGTGGCCGGAGGCCTTCTGCTCGTCGGCGCCGCGACGCTCGTGGTGGTCCGCCGGGCCCGTCGCAAGGCCTGATCCCTGAGAGGGCACCCTGCGGTGTCCCCCTCGCGGCCCTGGTGAGACCAGGCCGACCTCACGTCAACCCTCCGAGCCGTGCGCCGACCTCCGGGCCGCTGCGCACGGCTCGGAGACTGCCGATTGATCTCGGGGTGGATCGTGACGATCGAAGGAAAAGCCGTTCCGGTTCCTGACCTGGATCGTGAGACCCAGGTGCTGGAGGAGCAGTTCTCCGGACCGTCGGACGACGCCGGGCGGCCCGGCGAGTTCCACGTCGACATCCCCCGGCCGAGGCGCGGTGCCGCTGCCCGCTGGCAGGACGGCGTCACCATGCGAGCCCTGGTGTACGACCTGCTCGCGGTGAGCCTCGGCGTGGGACTCGGGTACTTCCTGCGGTTCGACCGCGCCGTCGAGGTGGACCTGCTCGAACCGAGAGGCGGGCTGTACGTCCTCGTGAGCGTCGTGCTCGTGGAGGGCTGGCTGCTCGCCCTCGGCCTGTCCGGATCCCGGCGGCAGGAAGTCATCGGGGCAGGCCACGAGGAGTACCTGCGCGTGGTTCGGGCCTCGTTCGGGTTGTTCGGCATCGTGGCCGTGGCCTGTTTCGTCGCGAAGTTCGACCTGGCGCGCTCCTACGTCGCGGTGACACTTCCCGTAGGGCTCGCGCTGGTCCTGCTCGGGCGGTGGTTCCTGCGACGGCGCCTGCACGAGCTCCGGCGGCGGGGCGAGTGCCGCCGGCGCACCGTGCTGGTCGGGTCGCACGAGGCCGTACGTGACCTGGGGCGGCGGATCGAGCGCGCGAGCGGTGCGGGGTTCGAGGTGGTGGGCGTCTGCGTGCGCGGGGGTGTGGGATCGGCGTCGCCGCTCGACGGGGTACCGGTGCTCGGCACCGTCGCGCAGGCAGCGAAGGCAGCAGCGAGGGCGGAGGCCGACGCCGTGGCGGTGACAGGGCACGAGGAGGCCACACCCGGCGCGCTGAAGCAGCTCGCCTGGGATCTCGAGTCCACCGGTGCGAAGCTCGTCGTGGTGCCCGGGCTGGCCGATGTCGCCGCACCACGGCTCCTCATCACGCCGGTCGACGGAGTGCCGATGGTCCAGGTGACGCACCCCGGCTACACCGGGCTCCAGCACGCCGCCAAGCGTGCCTTCGACGTCGTCGGCGCCACGGTCATCCTGGCAGTGGTGCTGGTGCCGCTGACGGTCTGCGCAGGGCTCGTCCGGCTCACCTCTCCAGGGCCGGCGTTCTTCCGCCAGCAGCGCATCGGCCTGAACGGCGAACCCTTCACGATGTACAAGCTGCGTTCCATGCGCCCGGGTGCCGAGGCCCGGCTCACGGAGGCGCTCGGCACGGAGGCCGGTGTCTTCTACAAACCGCGGAACGATCCCCGCGTGACGCGGGTGGGCCGATTCCTGCGCAAGTACTCGATCGACGAGTTCCCGCAGCTCATCAACGTACTCAAGGGAGAGATGAGCCTCGTGGGACCCCGTCCGCAGGTGGCCCACGAGGTGCGGCAGTACGACGAGGCGTGGAAACGCCGCCTGTTCGTCAAGCCCGGGCTGACCGGCCTGTGGCAGGTGAGCGGCCGCAACGACCTTCCGGTCGACGAGAGCGTGCGGCTGGACCTGTACTACGTGGAGAACTGGTCCCTGCTCGGGGACGTGGGGATCATCCTGCGCACGGCGCGTGAGGTCTTCATGCCGAGCGGGGCGTACTGAGACCGCCCCAAGACAACGACCGGCGGCCTTCGGCGCTGCCGGAGGACACCACGAGGAGAATGCCTGTGGGCACTGACGGCGACGTCGCCCTGATCACGGTGACGTACAACAGCGCTCGGGCGCTGACGGAGTTCTGGCGGAACCGGCCGTTCGGCCGGTACCCGTGGACGGTCGTCGACAACGCCTCGTCCGACGGCTCCGCGCGTGTCGCGGAGGACCTGGGCGCTCAGGTACTGGCCCTGCCGTCCAACGTGGGGTTCTCGGCGGCGAACAACCTCGGCGCCGCATCGGTCGACGCCGAGGTGCTGATCTTCTGCAACCCGGACGTCACGGTCACCGCGGACGGGATCGCAGCGCTCGCGGGCGACGCACGCCGATACGGCGGGATCATCGCCCCACAACTGGTCAACGTGGACGGGACGCCTCAGGAGAACGGGCGCGGGACACCCTTCCTCAGCAGGAAGGCCAAGCACCTGTTCCGCCTGCCCGACGAGCGGTACCAGCGATTCGCGAGACCCGGGGAACTGGCCGACGTCGTCTGGGTGATGGGGGCGGCGCTCGCGGTCACCCGGCGCGCGTTCGACGCACTGGCGGGCTGGGACGACGGGTTCTTCGTCTACTACGAGGACGCCGACCTGGGGGTGCGGGCCTGGCAGCAGGGGCTGAGCGTGCGGGTCGACGGCGACGTGCGCTGGCAGCACGGCTGGGGCCGTGAGACGGGACGAGGCTTCTCACCGCACGCGTGGAAGCACGAGCTGGCCAGCGCCTGGCGGTTCTACCGGAAGCATCCGTACTGTCTCCTGCCGATGGGACGGCGCGCCCATCAGCTGCACCGGATCGACTCGGCGGGCGCGATGATCGGGGTGCGCGCGTGAGCGGCGTGGGATCGTCCCCGGCGACCGGGCGGAGGCTGGACGCCACCCCCATGGTCTCCCTCGTGATGACGGTGCTGAACGAGGAGCGTGGTCTGCCGGCGTTCCTCTCCTCGCTCCGGGCGCAGACGCTGCCGCCCGACGAGCTGGTGGTGGTCGACGGGGGATCGACGGACGCGACCGTTCCGGTCCTGCAGGCCTGGGGCGAGACCGCGGGAATGAAGGTCACCGTGATCGAGGCACCGGGTGCCAACATCTCCCGGGGCCGGAACCTCGCGATCGAGCGGGCCCAGCACCAGCTCATCGCCGTGACCGACGCCGGGACCTGCCTGGACGCGGGATGGCTCGCCGCGCTGGTCGCCGCCAGGACGCAAGACGTCGACGTCGTCTCCGGTTTCTTCGAGCCGACCTGGGGGTCGCGGAACGAGCGGCTGTTCGCATCGGTGCTCATGCCACTGCTCGACGAGATCGACCCCGACGAGTTCCTCCCGTCGAGCCGGTCGCTGCTCATCACCCGGGAGGCGTGGCAGGCCGCCGAGGGCTACCCGGAGTGGCTCGACTACTGCGAGGACCTGGTGTTCGACCTGGCCATGAAGCGTGCCGGACTCCGGTTCGTCCTGCAGCCGGCGGCGGTCGCGCGCTGGTCGGCGCGAGAGACCTGGCGAGCGTACGCGAAGCAGTACTACCGCTACGCCCGCGGCGACGGGAAGGCGGGGCTGTGGCCCAAGCGGCACGCGCTGCGGTACGGAGCGTACGCGGCCGGCGTCGCCGGTGTGCTCGGCCCCTTTCCCGCGGTGGTTCGCCCCCTGCTCGTGCTCGGATTCGCCGGGTACTGCGCCAAGTTCTTCCGGCGCGCCTGGCGACGGCGCCCGCCCGGCGTTCGTGCCACGCTCCGTTTCCTGGCAGCGGTCCCGGCCGTGGTGGTGGTGGGGGACGTGGCGAAGATGGCCGGCTACCCGGCGGGGCTCGCCTGGCGGCGGAGGTCCCGCTCGGGGCAGTAGGCGAGGACCAGCACGGTGGCGAGACACATCACGAAGAACAGTTCGTTGTGGCTGGAGTAGAACGTCGTCGCAGCGATCAGTGCCACGAAGAAGCTGGCGAAGGTCAGCTCCCTGCGGTGCAGGAGGCGGCTGAACGCGTGCACCGCGACGACGACGAACCCGATCGCCACCCACAGGGGGAACTCGAGCAGGATCGATCCGAGGCTGGAGTGCATCGGTGCCGTCCCCTCCGCGATCGCGGTGTACGGCAGCCGGTACAGGCGCAGGTCGATGTCGCTGGCGGTCAGGACACTCGCGAACCCACCGGGAGTGATGCCGAACAGCATGTTCCAGATGTTCTCGACCTTGAGCTGGGCTCCGGCGAGGATCAGGTCGAGGTGGCTCTCGGTGGAGGCCACGGCGGCGCCGTCGTCGGCGAGCATACGGTCGAGGCCGGCGGTGAAGCGGTCACCCGCGAGAAGCCCGACTGCGACGGGGACGCCGAACGCGGAAGCCAGCACCAGGTGGGAGAGGTAGACCTGCCACGCCGCCCGCGCCGTCCGCCGAACCCGCCGGTATGCGAGCACGAGCGCCAGGAGGAGGAACGGCGCGAACGTGAAGGGGAGGCGGGACGGAGTGATCAACGCAATGCCGAACAGGGCGAGGGCGACGACGATCTGCTGCGGTCCGCGCAGGAAGCGCAACGCGGCGAAGGCGAGGAAGCAGGCAGCCACCGAGCCGTGCGACTTGTCGTCGAACCCGAGGGTCGGGAAGGGGGCGCCCCGCGCGATCTCGAGCACGCCGGCCACCAGCAGCACCACCAGGCAGATCGGCACCGCGCGCCGGACACCCTCGCCGAATGCGGGACCCGCCGACCGTTCCCGGCAGGCGCGGTAGACGCCCACCAGGTAGAGCGAGGCCAGCAGGAAGTACCCGATGTGGTACGGGGAGGCCGTGTAGTCGTACCGCAGAGCCACGGCGGCCGCCGCGACCGCCGTCGACACGAGGCCCAGCCCGAGCAGGACGAGATCCTTCGGGCGCAGCAGTCGCGGAAATGCCAGGAACAACAGCACCGTGCCGGAGATCTGCGCGACGTTCGAGAGCGCGAAGCGCCCCGTGATCTTCATGCCGAGCAGCATTCCGACGAACATGATCATCGTCGACGCGATGACCAGTCGGCTCGCTCTCGGGCTGATTTCCGGATCGCTCGAGATCTCCTTCACGGGTGATGCGACGAGCGTCATTTCCGGTGCTTTCCTCGCGTCAGCGGACGATGCCGCCCACGATAGTCAGAGTCAGCACGGGGTGCATTGCCGACGCGCGATCCCGGACTTGTCGGGATACGCTCCCAAGCGGGAGGCAGGTGATTTTCGGCGCATCGCGCAGGCCGTGTCTTCTTTCCGTGGATTCTTCTGTCCGTACCGGCCCGGAGGCTTTATGGGACTGGCTGAGTATCTCGGCGTTCTCCGCAAGTACTGGATGACCATCGCGGCAACCGTGGTGGTCGTCGTCGTGCTTGCCGTGATGGTGACCGTGCTGGCGGCGCCGCGGTATCAGGCGTCCTCACAGGTCTTCGTCTCCGTGCGGGGCGGGGACGACTCGGTGAGCGCACTCGTCGCCGGCCGGGCCTTCTCGGCCGAGCAGGTGACCTCCTACACGGAACTGGTGACCAGCCCCCGGGTGCTGGAGCCCGTGATCGACGAACTCGGTCTCGCGGACACGCCGGCGTCGCTCGCGTCCCGGGTGTCGGCCGATCGGCCCAAGGGCACCGTCCTGATCGACATCTCCGTCGAGGACGAGTCCCCCACGGTCGCCGCGGGAGTGGCGAACGGCGTCGCGGACAGCCTGGCCACCGTGGTGGCGGAGCTCGAGACGGAGGAAGGCAGCAGCACCTCCCCGGTCGAGGTCAGCACGATCCGCGATGCGACCGTGCCGGGCGTGCCGGCCTCACCCCGCCCGGTGCTGAACATCGCCCTCGGGCTGCTGGCAGGCCTCGTGCTGGGCGTCGGCATCGCCGTGCTGCGCGATGTGCTCGACACCCGTGTCCGAACCCCGGACGACGTCGAGACGATCGCCGGTGCGTCCGTGATCGGCGTGATCCCGTTCGACGCCGAGACCCCCAGGAAGCCCCTGATCGTCTCCGACAGCCCGCTCAACGGGCGCGCCGAGGCCTTCCGCCGGCTGCGGACGAACCTCCAGTTCCTCGAGGTCGGTACGGGCTCACGATGCTTCGTGGTCGTCTCGGCGCTCCCCGGGGAGGGGAAGTCGACGACGTCGATCAACCTGGCGATCACGCTGGCCGACGCGGGCTCGCGGGTTGCCGTCGTCGACGGTGACCTGCGCCGTCCGAGCATCTCGCGCTACCTCGGGATGGAGGGGTCCGTAGGCCTGACGACGGTACTGATCGGCAAGGTCGATCTCGCCGAGGCCATGCAGCCCTGGGGCAACGAGAACCTGCACGTCCTGCCGTCGGGCCAGATCCCGCCGAACCCGAGCGAGCTGCTGGGGTCGGTTCAGATGGTCAGGACGATCGAGCGCCTCACCAAGGAGTACGACGTCGTCCTCATCGACTCGGCACCGCTCCTGCCGGTGACCGACGGAGCGATCCTCGCGAAGATGACCGGCGGCGCCATCCTCGTCGTCGGCGCCGGAGTCGCGCACACCACGCAGGTGCAGGAGGCGGCCCGGGCGCTCGCCACGGTCGACGCCGACCTGGTCGGCACGGTCCTCAACCGGAGCGAACTCACCGAGCGGTCCCGCTACCAGTACCAGTACTACGCGAGCGACGAGAGTGACTCCCCGGCTGTCACGAGCCACCGGGAAGCGTCGAGCGCCCTCCTGGCCCGGGGGATCGCAGGACTGGGCAGGCACGCCACAGGCCTGGTCCGTCGCGCGGGCCATCTCGGCGACCGAACCGTTGGTCTGGGCCATCGGATCCCAGGCATGGGGAGCCGTGCCCCGGAGCGGCATTCGGCCGACCGCGCCGCCAGCCGTGCCGTCGGCCGCGAGGCCGCACGCCGGAGGGAACGCGGGGGCGGTGAACGGGCCGCGCAGGCGACGGTTCTCGGGGCGGGAGCGTCCGCCACGGTCGGCGCGGTCGGCGCGGTCGGCGCGGTCGCCACCGTGGCGACGGCCGCGGCCGTGACGGACCCGACCGCAGACCGGCCGGCGTCGGCGACGGAGGTCGTGCGGGAGGCCGGCGGCCCCCACGACGAGACGATGCCGGGCGAGTACGCGGCGCCCTGGTCCGGGGAAGGGCGCATGGTCCACGCGGACGGGGCCGATCGGGGCGGGGCCGAGGTGGGCGGCGCGGGCTCGGGCGAGGCAGTTCGGGATCATGCGGGCCCGGGCGACCCGGGTCGCGATCATGCGGGTCCGGATCGAGTGAGCCTGGATCGCGTGGGCCTGGACTATGTGGGCCTGGACCAGGCCGACCCGGATGACGCCGACCTGGATCAGGCCGATCTGGATGAGGCCGATCTGGATGAGGCCGATCTGGATGAGGCCGATCTGGATGAGGCCGATCTGGATGAGGCCGATCTGGATGAGGCCGATCTGGATGAGGCCGACCTGGACGGCATCGTCCTGGAGGACGCAGCTCCGGAGGGCACGGCTCTCGACGACAGACCGGCCGATTCGGCGGGCGGCACGGTCGGCCCGGTTCCGTGGCCGCCCGTGGCATCTCCCAACTGAGACGAGCGAGGAGCATCCGACAAGTGATTGCGCAGATCGACCGGGAGTACGTGACCACGGCCGGGCTACCGCCGGCGCTGCGGAGGCTGGCCGCCTACGTGTTCTTCGAGGGACGGCCCGCCGTGGTGCGCGGCCAGTGGTTCAACCCGGTGGTCCGGGCCAACCTCGACCTGGGTATGCGCCTCGGGATCCGTGAGGTGGACCGGCCGGTGTTCGTCGTCGGCATCGGGAGGTCGGGAACGACCCACCTGAGCAGGCTGCTCAGCGCGCACCGTGACGTCGCCTGGCTGAACGAGCCGAAGCTGATCTGGAACATGGTCCAGCGCGGCGAGGATGTCAGCGGCTTCTACGCGCCCCGCGGGCGGTTCCGGCTCGGAGCGCAGGACGTCACCCCCGAGGTGCGTGCCCGTGCCGAGAGCCTGTTCGGCTACTTCCTGTCGGTGGTGCGATCCCGCCGGCTGGTCGACAAGTACCCGGAGATGACCTACCGCGTCCCGTTCCTGCGGGCCTTGTTCCCGGACTGCAAGATCGTGGCCATCGTTCGCCGCCCGGACGACTTCGTGAACTCGGTCCTGGCCTGGAACGAGCGCAACGCGCACGGTGGCCAGGACTGGTGGGGCGTGAACGACAGCAAGTGGGACCACATGCGCGCCGAGCTCGTCCCGGCCGACCCGGCGGTGGAGGCGGCACTGGGCGCTGCGGGCGAGCGCTCCCCGAGCCCGGGGGAGAAGGCTGCGACCGAGTGGTCCCTGGGCATGCGCTCCCTCCTCGCGTCCAACGACGAGATCGACGAGATCGTGCGCTACGAGGACCTGGCACGACATCCCGGGAAGACCATCGAGGGCCTGCTCGAGACGTGCGAGCTGGAGCCCAGCCCCGAGGCGCTCACGCTTGCCCGCCGGTCGACGTCGAGCAGGCTGCGCGACGAGCGTGCCGACTTCGGTGTGCTGCACGACGTCGTCGGAAGGACGCGGGAGGCGATCGGGGTCTGAGCCCGGGGCCGAGGTGCGGCTCCGGTGGCCGCGGGCCTCGGACCCGGTCGGCGGTCAGGCTCGCGGTGGTGGCTACGGCTGTGGGTCGGGCCCGGTCTCACGCGGCCCGGTCTGTCGTGAGTCCACAGGGCCGGGCCGCCGGCGGGGGGTTTCCAGGCCGTGCTCGCGCCGCGCGGAGGCGACCTGCTCCCCGAGCCGGCCGGCCCATCTGCGCGTGCGCCGGGCCAGGCGCACGCCGACGGTCGGGGAGATCGCGTGGTGCGCCTCCAGGACCTGGCGCCGCGTGTCCAGGAGGGCCGACGTCAGCGGCGTCTCCGCCTCGTCGAGGAGCCGCCTGCCGTCGACACGACCCGTCTCGCCGTCCCGGTCGAGGAGCCGCTGGTAAAGACGTACCTGGGCAGGCGAGAGACCCAGCTTCGTCAGCGCATCCGGATCGTCGTCCTCCGCCGCGTGCCTGAGGTCCCGCACGACGTGGTCGGACGGGTCCGGGTCGTGGATGGGGTATCCGGAACGCTCCAGCCACTCACGAGTCCTGGCCAGAGTCTTCGCGGCGTCGGACATCAGCGAGCCGAACGAGATGAACAACGCCTCGCGCCCGTCGACGGCGTCGATCATGGAGCGGTTGTACCGCTCCCACAGCGCGACCCCGTACAGCAGCGGGAACCCGTTGCGCGCGTGCAGGGACCGGGCGACCTCGAGCGGATGGCGCACGGTCACGGTGAAGGACGCCGGACTCGCGTCCAGTCCCAGCCAGAGCGGAAGCGTGAGGCAGTTGCGCGGGTCCTTCCAGACCCAGGGCTCACTGCCCAGCCCCCGGAGCCGCCGCGAGAGCGCCGTCCGTCCGGCCTCGTCTCCGGCGGCCGCGGCCAGTGCGTGCGGCAGGGAGTCGGACGGGGCGGACCACTCGCATCCCGCGAGTGCCAGGATCTTGTCGTTCGCCCGGCGGAGCCGGATGTCCTCCCACTGCCCGAGCCTGTTGGTGCGCCGGATCTCGGGGTCTCGCGGCTCGTAGCCGACCATGCGACCGATCATCCGCGCATAGGCGGATGTGCCACTTCGATGCATCCCCAGAACGTATATACCCATATAAATCCTTTCATCTGGCGATGCGCTGTGTGGCATTCTCCGGCGGAATTCCTGTGCTCAGGATGCGCGCTTGGCGCCATTCCCGCGATCGCGCGCATTTCCTACCATCTCGTGTCAGTATCGAACGTGACTGTCCCGGCGGCGACGTCACGGGTGATAACGGCAGGCTCATGGGATGAGGAGCGGGAGTGCGCAAAGGGCGAATCAGCGTCGTTGTTGTCAACTACCATTCGGTGCATCACCTGAGGCGCTGCCTTGCCGGGCTCACGAGCGAGAAGCTGTCGCGAATCATCGTCGTGGACAACGCCTCGGGAGCTGACGAGGTCCGCGAACTCGAGCACCTGGTGGCCGGCGACGACCGGGTCACCCTGCTGGTCAACGAGACGAACGTCGGGTTCGGACCGGCTGTCAACCTCGCGGTGAGGTCCGCGGACTGGGGGCAGGAGGACCACCTGTGGATCCTCAACCCGGACACGGTGCCCGACGCCGATGCCCCGGATCGCCTGCTCGAGGCCATGGAGGCGGGCGATCTCGACATCGTCTCCCCGCTGATCACCATGGGACCGCCGGACGACCTCCGGGTGTGGTTCGCCGGCGGCGACGCCGACGCGCTGTCCGGTTCGGTGTCCCACGCCCTTTTCGGCCTTCCCGTGAAGGAGGTGCCGGAGGCCGCGGTGCTGCCGGCCCGGTTCATCACGGGTGCGGCACCGCTGATGAGCCACGCGACCTGGGCGGCGCTCGGAGGGTTCCGCGAAGACCTGTTCCTGTACTGGGAGGACGTCGACCTGTCGCTCCGCGCGCGCGGCCTCGGCCTCAGGATGGCCTGCCTTCCCGAGGCGCGCGTGTGGCACCTGCGGGGCGGCTCCTCGGGATCATCGGCGGGCCGCAGCGCGGACTTCTACTACTACGTCCAGCGGAACCGGATCCTCGTCTGCCGGCCGGCCGCCGGGTTGCCGAGGCTTCTGTTCGGACGAGGCGCCACGGAAGTCCTGCGGCTCCTGGCGAAACCCGTTCTGGTGGAGCCGGCGGACCGGGTGCGGAAGCTGTATTCCTCGACCCGGGGGCTGATCGACGGCATCCGCGGGGTGAACGGGCGTCGAGCGGCCGCACGCCTCGAGGACCGGCGGGTCGGCGTCGGCGTGGATGCCTAGCGGACGGCTCCGTCGCCGCGCCGGTCGTGCCGGCATGCCGTGAGTCGAGCTGCGGAGGATCCAAGCATGGTCAGTACACGTTGCGTGCTGCACATCGGTGCGGAGAAGACCGGCACCACAGCCGTGCAGACGGCCCTGAAGCGCCAGAGCGCCGAACTGCTCGGACACGGCGTGCTGTATCCCCGTGCGCTCAGGACTCGCCGCGGGATCAGCCACACGGGGCTGGCGACGTACGCGGCCGACCCGCACCGCGTCGACGACCTGCGCAGGGCTGCCGGGCTGACGACCCCGGCCCGTGTCGAGACCCACCGGCACGCCGTACGCCGCGCACTGCTCCGCGAGCTGTCCTCCGGTGAACCGCCGGCCACCGTGCTGCTCAGCAGCGAACACTGCCAGAGCCGCCTGCGGACGGTCGCAGAGGTTCGCGACCTGCGGGAGTTGCTCGCGGAGTTCTGCGACGACGTGACCGTGGTCCTGTACCTGCGTCCGCAGCACGAGGTGGCGCTGAGCCTTTACAGCACGAGGATGAAGGCGGGGCTGCCCCCGACGAACCCGCTGTCCGAGGACTCGGCGGAGCCGGGCTACTTCGACTACGGGGGGCTCGTCACGCGCTGGGCGACGGTCTTCGGAGCGGCGAACCTCCGTGTGCGCACCTTCGAGCCGGACCGGTTGATCGGTGGCAGCATCCTCGACGACTTCGCGGACGTCACCCGGCTTCCGGTGGCGCTGCGACGCTCGGGAGGGCGGGCGAACCCGTCGCTCAGTCCCCGGGGGATCCGGGTGCTCGGCGCGGCCAACACCGTCGTGCCACGCTTCCTTCTGGGCCGGGTGAATCCCTTGCGCCTTCCGCTGACGCGTCTTGTCGAACAGCTCTTCCGGGGGAGTGGTCCGGTGGTGGACCCGGACGAGGCGGCGACGTTCTACGAACGGTTCGCGGAATCCAACGACGTCGTGCGGTCGATGTACTTCCCCGGGAGGCCGACGCTGTTCAGCCCGGACTTCAGCGTGTACGAGCGTGCCCGATGACACAGGCTTCTCTCGCTCGTATCGGTGCGCGCGGCGGTGCGGTGACGCTGCTCGGCCAAGTGCTGATGGTCGCGGTTCGGATGGGTGCCCTGATCGTGCTTGCCCGTCTGATCGATCCGGGCACGTTCGGCCTCGTGGCGATCGTCGCCGCCATCTCGACGTTCGCCGTATCGGTGGTGCTGTTCGGGCTTCCGATGGCCGTGGCCCAGGCGGAGACGCTGAGCCGGCCGGCGAAGTCGACGCTGTTTCTCGTGAACGTGGGGCTCGGCCTTCTGCTCGGCGCCGCGCTGTTTCTCTCGGGCGGCTGGCTGGCGCGAGCCTACGGTGACGAACGGCTGGTCGGCGTCGCGCACTGGCTGGCCCTCATCCCGGTACTGATCGGACTGGCGACGCAGTCGCGGGCCCAGCTCATGCGGTCGCTCCGGTTCACCACGCTGTTCTTCGCCGAGGTCGTGGCGCTCGTCGTCGGGACGGGGGCGGCCGTGTTCCTGGCGGTGCGGGGCGCCGGGCTCGAGGCCGTCCTCACACAGCAGCTCGCGCCGGTCGCTCTCCAGGTCGTTCTCGTGGTGGTCGGGGGGCGATGGCTGCCGGGACGGCCCGGTGCCCTGGCGGAAGTCAGGAGCCTGCTCGCCGTCGGACTGCGGATCCTCGGGATGAACGTGCTGAAGAACGGATCGCGTCAGGTGATCGTTCCGGTCATGGGACTGAGCGTGCCGGCCGCCGCGCTCGGCAACTTCGACCGCGCCCAGCAGCTGATCGTCACCCCGATCAACCTGACCGTCGATCGGATGCAGCAGGTGGTCGTGCCGGTGCTGTCGAAGCTTCGTGGCCGGCCTGCCCGGATGCGCGCGTACGCGCAGCGGGCGCTGCTGCTCGGCGCGTACGGCACGGCGACGGTCTTCCTCCTGCTCGCCGTGCTCGGGCGCCCGCTCGTGAGGGTGGTGCTCGGACCCGGGTGGGAGACGGCCGGTGTGGTGATCCAGATCCTCGCGCTCGGGGCGACCTGCCGCGTGCTGGGGCAGACGATGCAGTGGATCTTCATCGCCGCCGGGGCGACGCGGCAGGGGCTGCGGTTCAACCTGTGGACCCAGCCGCTGGTGGTCGCGGTCTCCCTGGCCGGCCTGCCGTTCGGGGTCCTCGGCGTGGCGGTCATGAACTCGGTGGCGTGGGCGCTCTTCTGGCCGGTCGCGACCGTGGCCGCCGCACGCGCCGCGGGATTCCCGGCCGGCTCGTTCTTCGTGGGCCCGGCGCGGGCGATATGCCTGTTCGGGATCCCCGTCGCGGCCGTCGCAGCACTTCCGCTGCTCCTCGGGCTCTCCGACGGGGTCACCGTGGTGCTCGGTCTGGTCCTCGGGGGCTGCGCCGGTGCGCTGTCACGCCTGCTGTTCCGGACGGTGCGTTCGGACCTCGACGCGCTCGTGTCCACGGCGCGCCTCGCGCTCGCCCGGCGCACGAGCCCGGCGTCCGCGCGGCCGGAGCGCACCCATGGCGCCAACCTGCACGAACGGGACTGATCTGACACACTGCCTTGCATGCCTGAAGCATCGAAGATCGTGAAGGCCGCATCGGCGATCCTGCTCGACTTCGACGGACCGGTCACCGCTCTCATGCCGCCGAGCGTCGCCGCCATGGCGGCCGATGCCGCTCGGCGAGGCCTCTTCAACGCCGCCGTTCCCGTTCCCGCGTCGCTCGCGAGGACCACGAACCATCTCGAGGTGCTGCGCCATGCCGGCACCCTCGACCGCGTCGCCATCCGCATGACCGACGACGCCTGCATCAAGGCCGAGGTCGCCGCCGCCGCGAGGTCCGAGATCACCCCGGGGGCCCGCGAGATGCTGAAGACCGCCGCGAGACGTGGGCAGCAGGTGGTCATCATCAGCAACAACGCGCCCGAGGCGATCGAGGCATACCTGAACCGGTCCGACCTCGCCGGGTACGTTCACCTCGTGATCGGCCGGCCGCCCCGCCGGCCCGACCTGATGAAGCCGAACCCGTTCATGGTGCGCGGGGCGCTCACCCGGATCGGGGTGGCGGCGGCGGACGCCGTGATGATCGGTGACTCCGCGACCGACATGCGGGCGGCGCGGTCCGCCGCGGTGCCCGCCGTCGGCTTTGCCCGGACTCCCGGCAAGGTCAACGTGCTGTTCGAGGCCGGAGCTGACGACGTGACGGAAGACATGGCGGATCTCGCCTGATTTGTCTGTTTCATGAACCGCAAATGAAGTATTCGTGACGTAGATTCCGGCTGCACTGCGCGACACACGCACCACGGAGGATCGACACGTCATGGCGACCACACAGGCACCGGCGGCACGAGGAGTGCTCGACCGGTACTTCCGCATCAGCGAACGCGGCTCCACCGTCGCGACCGAGATTCGCGGCGGACTCGTCACCTTCTTCACGATGGCTTACATCGTGGTCCTGAACCCGCTGATCATCGGAACGGTCCAGGACAACGGTTTCGCCGGCAACTATCTCGGTGGTGGTTCGGAGCCGAACATTCCCGCCGTCGCCGCGGCCACCGCGCTCGTGGCGGGCGTGATGAGCATTCTCATGGGTGCCGTGGCGAACTACCCGATGGCGCTGGCGACGGGACTCGGCCTGAACGCCGTCGTCGCCTACTCGGTGGCCGCGCTGCCAGGTATGACCTGGGCCGACGCCATGGGAATCGTGGTTCTCGAGGGCCTCATCATCCTGGTGCTCGTGCTCACCGGGTTCCGGCAGGCCGTGTTCAACGCCGTACCGCACGACCTGAAGGTCGCGATCAGTGTCGGCATCGGCCTGTTCATCGCCTTCATCGGCCTGGTCGACGCCGGGTTCGTGCGCATCCCGGCATCGCTGGCCACACCCGTCGAACTGGGGATCGGCGGATCACTCGCCTCGTGGCCGCTGCTCGTGTTCGTCGTCGGCCTGCTCCTGACGGTCGTGCTCATGGTGCGCAGGATCAAGGGCGCCATCCTCATCGGGATCGTGACCAGCACCGTGCTGGCCGTGGTCCTGGAGACGATCGTGCAGGCGGGCGGGTCCCGCGACGCGGCAGGGGAACCCGTCGCCACGGGCTGGCGGCTGAACGTCCCGGCGCTGCCGGACTCCTGGGCCTCGCTGCCGGACCTCTCGCTGATCGGCCAGTTCTCGCTGTTCGGCTCGTTCTCCAAGATCGGTGTCGTGGCGGCCCTGCTGCTGGTGTTCACGCTCCTCATCGCCGACTTCTTCGACACGATGGGCACGATGGTGGCGATCGGTGGGGAGGCAGGTCTCCTGGACGAGAAGGGCAACCCGCCCAACACGACGCGGATCCTGATCGTCGACTCGATCGGCGCCGCTGCGGGTGGCGCGGGCTCGGTGTCCTCCAACACCAGCTACATCGAGTCGGCGTCCGGCGTGGGCGACGGTGCGCGGACCGGACTCGCCGCCGTCGTCACCGGGATCTGCTTCCTGCTGACGATGTTCTTCTCGCCCGCCGTCGCCATGGTTCCCTACGAGGCGGCCACCCCCGCGCTCGTGGTCGTGGGACTGCTGATGGTGGTCCAGATCACGGGGATCGACTGGAAGAACCTCGAGATCGCCGTGCCGGCGTTCCTCGGGATCATCCTCATGCCCTTCGCGTACTCGATCACGGCGGGAATCGGCGTCGCCGTGGTCACCTACGTGGTCATCAAGCTGGCGGTCGGCAAGGCCCGGCAGGTTCACCCGCTGCTCTGGGTGACGTCGGTCCTGTTCCTCGTCTACTTCCTTCAGGGGCCCATCGGCGCGGCCCTGGGCATCTGAGGCCGTAGCACTGGCTCGACGCCCGGAGGCACCTGGCCGGGAGCGTGGTCCTGGGAGGTGCGCGTGGTCGGGGGTTTGGCGTGTGGTCGGTCAAGTGATTGACCGACCACACGCCAAACCCCCGACCACACGTCATCGCAGGGCGACCGCCGGCCGCGCCTGGCCGCAGGGCAGCGGCGCCGATCCGCTTCGCCTGGGGGCTGGGGCGCCCACGGCGTCCCCGCCGCGCGGCAGAAGCCCCGTGGGTGCCTCAGCCCAGGAACACGTGGGCGCAGGTCATCTCCGGCCCGTAGGACGACTCCTCACTGATGCAGGCGATGGCGCCCCGGGTGAAGCCGGCGTTCAGGATGTTCGCGCGGTGCCCCTCGGAGTTCATCCAGCCGTCGGCCGCCTCGGAGGGACTCCAGCCACCGCGGGCGAGGTTCTCCCCGACCGTGGAGGTGGGGCAGCGGTCGAAGATCGGGTCCAGGGGAGCGTGCTCCAGCGCCTTGCCCCGCAGGGCCTCGGCACGTTCGAGCGCGATGTCGTAGGCGCAGTCATCGTGCGCCAGGGCGGTCACGCCGTGAGCCTCGCGACGCTGGTTCACCTCGGCCTCGAGGACTCGGGCGTACTGCACGGGATCGCTGAGGTTGGTCCCTGCGGACACCGTGCCGTCCCCGCCGCCTCCGCTCCCGCCGCCGCCCGCGGCCGGCGGATCCTCGCCACGCCCGTCCGCGGCGTCCGGCGACCTCTCGGGCGCGGGCCGGACCTTGATCGTGCTGGACCCGACCCCCTCGACGAACGATGCTGCGTGTCTCGAGACACTTACGGGGCGGGAGTCGTCCTCCGATTCTTGCGACGTGCCAGGTGTCGCCGTGTGGTGCGCTGAACCGGCAGCCTCGCCGATCTGCCAGCTGCCGGCCTCGAAGGCTGCCTCACCGGGACCCGGGTTGAACGTCACCGAGCAGGCGGACAGCGCTACCGCTGTGGCCACGGAGAGCAGGGGAACGACTATCCGGGCGGTGGCGGGCGGTCGGGCGACGTGCTCCAGATCTGGGGTGTTCGGGCGTCGTCCCATGGGGGATGAACCTCTTTGTCTTGCGGGGCTCGTAGCTTCGAGCGTTCTGGGGTGATATGTCAAGTCCCGATCGAGGATGTCCGATCTTCAGGGCGCGGCGGGTGCCGGCCAGGAGAAGAGACGCGACGACCCGACCCGCGCGGCCGCACGAGCGGGGAGCAGGGCCGCGGGTCGCGTGGAGATCAGCGGAACTGCACCGAGCGCGGTCGCAGCTTGCTGGGGTCGGCCTCCGCCGGGACGGGGGACTGGGGGGCACGGGCCGCGGCGTCGTGAGCGGTGCCGTCCGTGCTCGGGAGGCCGCCATGGCCGGCTCGGAGCGCGTCGGTGGTGGCAGCCAGTGTCGGCGCCTGTGCGGAGCGGTTGCCGTCCCGGTCCTGGCTCTCCTTCAGGCGCGCCTCGAACTCGGCCTGAGCGCGCAGCTCGGACTCGGTCGGCCAGAGGCCGACGACGAGCACCAGCAGCAGCGTGACGATGGAGACGGCCATGACGAGCGGCACGAGAAGCTCGCCGGTCGAGACTCCGCTGGGGATCGCGTCGGTGCCGCCCGACAGGCGGACGCCCATCATTCCGGTGTAGTGCATGCCTGTCACCGCGATGGCCATGACGACGGTGGCGATGACCGTGGCGACGGCGCCGCGGATGTGCGTGGTGCACCAGAGCGCGGCGGTCGCCGCGACGATGGCGATGATCACGGACGCTACGACGAACGCGCCGTTGTAGGACATCGTGGCATTCATCTTCATGGCCGCCATGCCCATGTAGTGCATGGTGGCGACGCCTGCACCGGTCAGGAACCCGCCGATCATCATGCTCGGCAGACGCTGCCCACCGATCTGGTTGACGAAGAGCCCGATGCCGACGACGACGATCGCCACCCCGGCGCTGAGCAGGGTGAGCGGGATGTCGTACCGGATGGTCACGCCGTCGGGGGCGAAGCCGAGCATCGCGACGAAGTGCATGACCCAGATGCCGGTGCCGCCGATGGAGACGGCCCCGAGGCTCAGCCAGGTGGCGCGGGCCAGGCCGGTCGCCGCCCGGGATCGGGACGTGCAGGACAGGCCCACGGCGCAGCCCGTGCATGACAGCAGGAACGCCAGGGCGGGCGTGATGAGCCCGTAGGCGAAGTGGTCGGTGATTGACATGTTCGGTTATTGGCCTCTCGGAGTTTCCTCGTGGCGGCCGTCCGTCTGGGGGACAGACGCGGGCCCTGCGACGACGCAGAGCCCTCTGACCGGCCCGTGGAGATCTGGGGGGCGGGCCGTTATCGCAACGTTACAGATAATGCATCGAACGGACAATAGGTGTCAGGACCCATCTTACTGAAACTTTTCACCACAAAGAGTAAAAACGTATCAAAACGACCGCCCGATGACATCACTCGGAGAGGCCTCGGCCGCGGTTTCGCGGCACAAGGCGGCGGGAGTGCGGCACGCTACCGCACTCCCGCCGTGATTCACATCACAGTTGTGGATGTCGCGTCCGGTGGGCGACACGCCCCCGTCGCGGCCGCTATATCGCGGCGAACAGGTGCTTTGCGAGATCCTCCGGAAGATCGAGCACGGTTTCGGAGCCCTCGGCGCCGACCGTGTAGGTGGTGCCCTCCAAGGAGAGTGTGATACGCGCGCCGGGAGTGATGCCGGCCTCCGACAGCCGGGCGAGCAGATTCACGTCGGTCTGCAGCGGCTCCGCGATCCGTGCCAGCGTCGCCGAAGACGGGCCGGGCGCCCCCTTCTTCGCCGCGGCCTCGAACAGTGTGGGCAGCGCGGCCACGCCCTCGAGGTATCGCGGCTCGGCGAAGCTCTCCCCGAGCTCCGTCAGGCCCGGGATCGGGTTGCCGTACGGGTCGACGTGAGGGTGGTCGAGCAGCCCGATCAGGCGCTCCTCCACCAGCTCGCTCATCACGTGCTCCCAGCGGCATGCCTCGACGTGCACGTGTTCCCAGTCCAGCTTGATGACGTCGGTGAGCAGCCGCTCCGCCAGGCGGTGCTTGCGCATCACTCGCATCGCCTTGTGCTGGCCGGTCTCGGTCAGCTCGAGGTGACGGTCGCCCGTGACGACGACGAGCCCGTCACGCTCCATGCGCGCGACCGTCTGCGACACCGTGGGCCCGGAGTGGCCCAGACGCTCGGCGATCCGTGCGCGCAGCGGCGTGATGCCTTCCTCGTCCAGCTCGTAGATCGTCTTGAGGTACATCTCGGTGGTGTCGATCAGGTCGGTCACGTCAACTCCATGTTCTCTGCCGCAGCCCCGGACCAAGCCTATCCGCGAAAGTGGAACGTCCGACGGTCGGGCCGGTGCCCCGAACTACAGTTCAGGAATGGACCTGAAGATCCCCGCCGACCTGCTCCCCGCCGACGGCCGCTTCGGCTCCGGCCCCTCCAAGGTGCGTGTCGAGCAGGTGCGGCGTCTGCTCGACACTCCTGCCGTGCTGGGAACCTCCCACCGCCGGCCCCCGGTCAAGGACCTGGTGCGGCGGATCCGGGACGGCGTCACGGAACTCCTGAGCGCCCCGGACGGGTACGAGGTGGCGCTCGGCAACGGCGGGTCGACGGCGTTCTGGGACCTGGCGACGCTGTGCCTCGTGGAACGCCGTGCGCAGCACGCGGCGTTCGGCGAGTTCGGCGCCAAGTTCGCACAGGCCACGGCCCGTGCGCCGTTCCTGGAGGGCTCCCAGGTGATCGAGGCCGCCCCGGGCACGGTCTCCCACCTCACGGCCGCCGACGGCGTCGACGTATACGCGACCCCGCACAACGAGACCTCAACGGGCGCCATGGTGCCGGTCCGGCGTGTCGAGGGTGCCGACGAGGGTGCCCTGCTGCTCACGGATGCGACCTCGGGCGCGGGGGCGCTGCCCGTGGACCTGGCACAGACCGACGCCTACTACTTCGCGCCGCAGAAGGCGTTCGGGTCCGACGGCGGTCTCTGGCTGGCCGTTCTCTCTCCCGCCGCGATCGAGCGGGCCGCACGGCTGGAATCGGGCGCACGCTGGGTCCCGGAGTTCCTCTCCCTGACCGCGGCGGTCGAGAACTCCCGCAAGGACCAGACGCTGAACACGCCCGCCGTCGCGACCCTGGTCATGCTGGCCGACCAGCTCGAGTGGATGCTCGGCAACGGCGGCCTGGAGTGGGCGGTGCGGCGCTGTGCCGACTCTGCCCGGAATCTCTACGACTGGGCAGAAGGCCGTGACTGGGCGACGCCCTTCGTGGCCGGCCCGCAGGAGCGTTCCACCGTCGTGGGCACCATCGACCTCGACGGTGGCATCGACGCCGGCGCGGTGATCGAGACGCTGTCGGAGAACGGGATCCAGGACGTGTTCGCCTACCGCAAGCTGGGGCGTAACCAGCTGCGTGTGGGGATGTATCCGGCGGTCGACCCCGACGACGTCGCAGCCCTGACCGCGTGCGTGGACTACGTGGTGGAGCGGCTCTGACCGGAGGCCTCCGGCTGTGTCGCGGATGTGTGGAATCTGTCACGATGATGATCCGTGGGGACTATTTCCGTTGCAGGAGCGTGACATGGCGGTCGGCCCTGGGGTACTTTCAGCAGGCTCGATGGCTCAACGCCGACGGGCCTCCGGACGGACGCCGAACCCTGTCACCGGCCGGGGAACCCCACGATCCGCATGGCAGGGGCGGGGGACCCATTGATGGGCGCCAGGGTGCGTCCTAGGGGTGAAGCCGTGTCGTCGTCTGGACGCGCGGCCGGGCGTGCTCCTACCCGAACCCGACAGCTGACCTCGCAGGCGCACCTGGAGATACTCGTGACCGCACGTACTGCTGCCGGGCGCCATCGCGCCGCGCGCCGACCAGTGACCTCGCTCACCGATCTCGTGCAGAACTCCCAGCTCGGACGCCGGACGGCCGTCGCGGCCGCCGCGGGCGGAATCCTCGTCTCGACCTTCGGTGCCACCGCCGCGCAGGCAGCCCCGAACGAGTCCGTGAAGGACGACCACAGCAAGCTCGGCACGCTCGATCTGAGCGCACTCGCCAACGAGGCGCACGAGGTCGTCGAAGCCGCCCCGGTGGTCACCGTCGCCCGCGACGCCAAGATGGCCGCCGAGACCGGCGTCGTCTCCGTGACCCCTGCCTCGGAGAACGAGGAGTACCAGGCACAGCTCGCCGCCGAGGCGGCGGCCGAGGAAGCGGCAGCGGCGGCGGCCGCCGCGGCGGCGACCACAGCTGCCGCCACCGAGACCGCCGCGCCCGCGACGACGGCCCCGGCCTCCGCGAACGGCTCGGAGATCATCTCGATCGCGTCGCGCTACGTGGGCACCCCCTACCTGTCCGGCGGCACCACACCCAGTGGCTTCGACTGCTCGGGCTTCACCGCCTACGTGTACGCGCAGGTGGGCATCTCGCTGCCGCACTCCTCGTCGGCGCAGGCCGCCGGGGGCACCGTCGTGTCGGCCTCCGCAGCCGTCGCTGGTGACCTCATCTACGCCCCGGGTCACATCGGCATCTATGCCGGCGGCAGCACGATGATCGACGCCCCGAAGCCGGGTGGCACGGTCCAGTTCCGCACCATCTGGATGAGCAACCCGACGTTCATCCGGTACTGACATCCGGTACCGAGCTTTCCGGAGATCTCTCCTGACAACGCCGAGCGGCCGCTCGGCGTTGTAGCGTTGGAGCGCGACGCCGCACGCTCCGACGAGGAGGACGTAGATGACTCGACCCGAGGTCGTACTGGTGGGGGTCGACGGGTCCGCCGCCAGCATGCACGCGCTCGACTGGGCGGTGGCCTGGGCCGGCAAGGTCGGCTGGTCGCTGCACCTCGTGAGCAGCTATACGCTCCCTTCCTTCACCGCCGCCTCGCTCGACGGCGGCTATGCCGCGTTCGACGACACGTCGATGGCCGAGGGCGCGCAGGCGGTTCTCGACGAGGCGGAGGAGCGTGCGGTCGCGGCCGGCGCCCGGGTCACGACCTCGGTCGCCACGGGCGACGCGGCAGGCGTGCTGGTGGAGCTGTCCGAGGACCACGGCCTGGCCGTCGTCGGCACCCGTGGGCGCGGCGGGTTCACGGAACGGTTGCTCGGCACCGTGTCGTCGGCGCTGCCCGCGCACGCCCACTGCCCGGTCGTGGTGGTTCCGCTGGCCTCGGAGAAGAAGGACATGTGGTCCCAGGAGGGGGCGCAGGAGACCGTCCTGGGCTCCGCGGTTGCGGGTTCCGCTCTCGAGCCGGAGAAGATCGCACCCGCCGCGACGGTCGGGCCCGACGGCCTGCCGCAGGTGCGGCGCATCGTCGTCGGCGTGGACGGGTCGCCGCAGGCCGAGGCCGCGCTCACGCAGGCCATCGAGCAGGCGCAGGCGTGGGGTGCGGAACTGTCCGCCGTGGCCGGCGTTCCGGTGGGTTCCGGGGCGGGGTTGCTGGCGTGGCTGCCGTCCAACATCGACCACGAGCAGGTGCTCGCGGACGTGTCGGCGGGACTGGACGCGATCGTCGACAAGCACGAGGCCCTGCATCCCGGGATGAGCATCCGGCGCATCGTCCTGGACGGTACGGGCGCGGAACTGCTCACCGAGTTCTCCACGGCGGCGGATCTGGTCGTGGTGGGGTCGCGGGGCCGTGGCGGCTTCCGTGGCCTGCTGCTCGGCTCGACGAGTCAGGCGGTTCTGCACCACAGCGCCTGCCCCGTCCTGGTGGTCAACCGACACTGCCAGGACGACGAGTGAGGGCGGGTACCGAGTGAGGGCGGGCGCCGAACGGTCGCCTCGCACGCCGTGGTCGTCCCCGGCGTGGACTCCGACGGCGTGCGAGTGCCCGGACGGCGTGGTCCTGCCGTCGCCTAGCACGGCGGGGCGTGAGTCCTGTCGGATCACATGATGTCGCATCGGGGATACGGCGCGTAGGGTTCTTGAGGTGACCACTACGACGTCGTCCCCGAACGCCGCCGCGCTCACCGCGGCCCTTCCCGAGCTGCGTGAGGCCTACGCGGCGCTCCAGGCCAAGGGCCTGAAGCTCGATCTCACTCGCGGCAAGCCGTCGGCCGAGCAGCTCGACCTGTCGAACCCGATGCTGGCTCTGCCGGGGACGCGGTCCCGCGGCGAGTCGGGCACGGACGTGCGCAACTACGGCGGACTCGACGGCCTGCCCGAGCTGCGGGCGATCTTCGCCCAGCTGCTGGACGTCCCGGTCGACCAGTTGCTGGCCGGTGGCAACGCGTCGCTGACGATGATGTACGACACGGTCGCCTGGGCGATGCTGTTCGGGTTCCCCGAGTCGCCGGCACCGTGGTCGCGCGAGGAGACGGTGCGCTGGATCTGCGCGGTGCCCGGGTACGACCGGCACTTCTCCGTGTGCGAGGAGCTCGGGATCGAGATGATCACCGTGCCGATGACCGAGACCGGGCCCGACGCCCAGGCCGTGGCGGAGCTCGTCGCCGACGACCCGACGATCAAGGGCATGTGGGTGGTCCCCACCTATGCGAACCCCGACGGCTCGGTCGTGTCCGACGACGTGGCGCGCGCCCTGGTGGAGATGCCGGCCGCCGCACCCGACTTCCGCATCCTGTGGGACAACGCCTACGCGCTGCACCACCTGACCGACGTCGAGACGCCCACGGCCCCCGTGCTCCGGCTGGCCGCCGAGGCCGGAAACCCGGACCGCGTCGTCATGTACGCCTCCACGTCCAAGATCACCTGGGCGGGCGGCGGTGTGTCGTTCCTCGCCTCCTCGCCGGCGAACATCGCCTGGTACAAGAAGCACCTCGCGAAGGCGTCGATCGGCCCGGACAAGGTGAACCACCTGCGCCACGCCATGTTCTTCGGGTCCGCCGACGGCGTGCGGGAGCACATGCGCAAGCACCGTGAGATCCTCGCGCCCAAGTTCCGGGCGGTCACCTCGATCCTGGCCGAGCGGCTCGGGAAGTACGGGGTGGGGGAGTGGACCGACCCGCGGGGCGGGTACTTCGTGTCGCTCGACGTCGTTCCTGGTACCGCCGCCCGGGTCGTGGGGCTGGCCAAGGAGGCGGGGATCGCGCTGACTCCGGCCGGGGCGACCTTCCCCTACGGGAACGACCCGGAGGACAAGAACATCCGGCTGGCCCCCTCGATGCCTCCGTTGTCGGAGATCACCGAGGCCATGGAGGGCGTCGCGACCTGTGTGCTGCTGGCGGCCGCCGAGGCGTTCGCGGGCGAGTAGCGGTCCGCCGGGCAGGGCTCAGCGTCCCGCGCCGTCCTCCGGCTCGTCGCCCGGGCCGGGATACGACGGCACGGGACCGGGGTCCTGCCGCGGCGCGGACTCCTCCGAGGGTGGCTCGTCCGCGGCGGGGTCACGGAGAGACTTCAGGGAGACCTCCAGGATCTTCAGGGCGTGCGTCAGTTCCGGGCGCGCAATGGACAGCGGCGGGGAGAACCGGATCGTCGTGCCGTGGGTCTCGCGCGCGAGGACGCCCCGCTCCAGGAGCTCCTCGCACACGGCCCGTGCGGAGTCCTCCCGGCCCGGGGTGAGGGAGGGGTCGACGTCGATGCCTGCCCACAGGCCCGCCGCGCGGAAGCCGGTCAGGAGACCCTGGTCCGTCAGGCGCTGGAGGTGGTCGCGCAGCACGTCGCCCAGCTGCGCGGCCCGGGCCTGGTACTGGCCGGGCTCCAGGAGGTCCAGCACCGCGATCGCGATCGCGCATGCCAGCGGGTTGCCGCCGAACGTCGAGCCGTGAGTGCCCGGGGTGAGGACCTCGAGCACGTCCCGCCGGCCGACCACGGCCGAGGACGGGACGATGCCCCCGCCCAGCGCCTTCCCGAGGACCGCGAGGTCGGGCCTGGTGGCCCACAGCTCGCACGCCAGGATGTGACCGGTGCGGCCCAGGCCGGACTGGACCTCGTCGGCCACGAGGACGACGTCGCGCCGGTCCGCCAGCTCGCGGAGGCGAGGCCAGAAGCCGTCCGGGGGGACGACGACGCCGGCCTCCCCCTGCACCGGTTCCATGAGGACCGCGACCGTCGCCTCGTCGATGGTGTCGGCGACCGCGTCGGCGTCGCCGAACGGGACGGTGCGGAAGCCGGGGGTGAACGGGCCGAAACCCGCGCGGACGACGGGATCGTCGGAGAGGCCGGAGAGCGTGGTCGTCCGGCCGTGGAAGTTGCCGGAGGCGACCACGATGTTCGCTTCGTCCTCCGGGACGCCCTTGACGTCGTACCCCCACTTGCGCACCGCCTTGATCGCGGTCTCGACCGCCTCCGCGCCGGTGCCGGCCGGCACGACGAGGCTGTCCGGACCACCCGTGGTCAGCGGCCCGACGACGTCGGCCAGGCGGCGGGCGAAAGGTTCGAGGAGTTCGTGCCGCACCGCGCGCGAGGTGAGCGTCAGGTGGTTGAGCTGGCTGATCGCCGCCGACAGCAGTGCCTGATGCCGGTGGCCGAAGTTCAGCGCCGAGTACCCGGCGAGGAAGTCGAGGTAGGCGTCACCGTCCACGTCCCAGACATAGGCGCCCTGGGCGCGGGAGATCGTGACGGGGAGCGGGTCGTAGTTCGGGGCCAGTGCCGACCTCTCCGCCGTGTCACGCGGTTCTGCCATACATCGAGGGTAGGAGGTTTCTCAGCTGGTCGCCGCCGCGACAGAGAGTTTCTGCCCCTTGTTGTCGCGTTCCGCCGCCCGCGGACTCCGGGACCGTCAGGACTCTCACTCGTCGGGGAGGGACTGCTCCAGTTCCTTGCGGCTCTTTCCCCGCAGGCGGGGGCGTCGCCTGACACCGAGTCGCTTCGTGGCGGGCCGGTCCTCGATCACGCGCGGGAAGTGGTCCGGCGGCGGGCCGAACGCGATCCGGGACTGCGCGATCACCGTGTGTCCCAGGGCGCGTGCTCCGAACCAGCCGACCACCGCACCGATCCCGAAAGGCATGATGCGCCCGATCAGCAGGCTGCCCTGCTTGGCCAGCTGCTTCTGCACGAACTTGTGGGTCAGGGCCTTGTTGACGCGGGTCAGGGTGGTGCGCGGCATGCTCGTGAGCAGCACCTTGCCCCACGCGACGCCCGAGCCTCCGATGGCGTTCTCCACGTCCTGGGCGCCCTTGTCGCCCAGAACCGTCGCCAGCAGCAGGGCCCGGCGACGAGGCACGTCCTCCGTGTCGATGCCGTGCACGTCCGCGACGGCCAGGGAGAACGCCGCCGACGACGCGAAGAACGTGGCGACGTCGCTCGTGGAGAGCGCGGCGCTCGTCGCCGTGCCGACGGCGGGGATGGCCGCCGCGGCGCCCACCGCGCTGCCCGTGGTCTCGATGACCCGCAGGTACTCCTTCTCCAGGAGAGTGATGATCTCCGCCGGGGAGGCATGCGGGTTCCGTGCGCGGATCTTGTCGACATGTCGGCGGATCGCCGCCGACGGCACCGTCACGGCCTTGTCGACCAGGTGGTCGAGCGGGCTGCTGGGCTGGTAGTTCACCCAGTCCGCGGGCGTGACCTCGATGGAGTTGTCGGGCTTGAGCACCTCGTTGCCGGGAGCGCCGGTCTCGTCGGCAGTGCTGGTTTCCGGGGGGCTCTGCGTGCGGTCCGTCTGCTGCTCGTCCTTGGCCATGCGGTCCTCTCGGCAGGTGTCGGGGACGTGCGGTGCTGGGTGGGGGACGCCGTGGTCAGCTCTCCTGCTGACCGGGCTGGTGGAACTCTGCGGGCACGACGTCGGCACCGGCCTTCAGGGTGCGGCCGACCGTGCACGCCTTGTCGATGGCGCGCTGGGCGACGGTGAGGAGCTTCTCGCGATCGGCGTCGTCAAGGCTGCTCAGGTCGATCTCGAACTTCTCCGTGAGGACGGGGTAGCGATCCTCGGCCATGTCCTTGGGGTCCTCCACGCGGATTGTGGTCGCGTAGTCGTCCCCGAGACGGCGGGCGAAGGCTCGGTCACTGCTCATGCCCGCGCACGCGGCGAGTGCGATCTTCAGCAGCTCGCCCGGGGTGAAGACGGCGCCTGCTGAGGCAGGGCCCACCTCGACGCGGGCGCCCCGCGCCGAGAAGCCGGTGTAGGTCCGCACGCCGTTGCGCTCCACCCACAGGGGGTCTGCGGGTGACGGGGTCACGGGGGCGTCGGTGGACTGGTCGATCGTCTCGCTCATGGTCTGATCCTTCCATCTGTGTCTGACATCGCGTGAAGATGTCAGCGGGGCGCCGTGCCGGACGGCGACGGGTCGCTCCCGGGTGAGTCGTCCCGGCCGGCGTCGGGACGCTCTGTCCGGCGCTCGGGGACCGCTCGGGCGGGCGTGACGCGCCCCAAGTGCAACGCGGCGTGCGGCCAGGGCGTTCCCGGCCGATGATCGGTGGTATGAACCATGGGGAGAAGGCCGCGGACGGCGGCCGGGGCCCTGGCGGAACCGGTGGCCCTGGCGGAACCGGTGGCCCCGGCGGAACCGAGGGGCCCGGCGGCGCCCCGGGGGCCGGCGCCACCGAGGGGGCGCCGGGCGACGACTGGCGGGACTGGCGGGGCTGGGTCAAGCGACTGGCTCTGGCCGTCGGCCTGATCATCGCGATGTGGCTGGTGTACCAGTTCCTGGCGGCGTTCCTGCCCCGCTGGTGGGCGCAGACGATCGGCAACGCCGTGGACGGCTCGTTCGCGGCGGGGTCGTGGTGGGGCTTCCTGATCGGCGCCGTCTTCACGGCCGCGCCGGTCGTCCTGCTCGCGCTGGCCGTGTGGCCCGGCAAGCGGTCCGGGGCCGTCCGGACGGCCCTGCTGGTGTTCGCCGTCGTGTGCGCGGCCCCGAACCTGCTGACGATGGCGGTGGCTCTCGGCTCGTCGAACGCGGCGCACGCCGGCAACCGCATCATGGACGTGGACGCGCCGGCGTTCCGGGGTGCCTCGGCCGCCGGTGCGGTCGTGGGCGGGGTCCTGGCACTCGGGCTGACCGGCCTGATCGGCTGGTTCAGGTTCCGGGGGAAGCGCCTGAAGGAGCTGAAGGCGAAGGACGCCGACCTCACGAAGTGACCTGAGCCGGGGAGGGCTCCTGCCCGCAGGGTCGGCACCGCGCTGCCGGGATCGCCCAGTAGTCTGGGCGGCGCGGTCCGTGGCCGCGTCTTGGGAGGCATGGTGGCTGTTACTCGGATCACTTCACGCAACGCCCGGTTCCAGGTGTTGCAGACGCTGTTGCACAACCGGACCAAGCGTCACCGTGCGGGGGAGTTCATCGTCCAGGGTGTCCGGCCCGTCTCGATGGCCGTCCAGTTCGGGTGGGACATCCGAGCACTGCTGTACGACGCCGAGCGGTCGCTGTCCTCGTGGGCACGCGGCCTGCTCGCCGGAAACCCGACCGCGGAACAGATCGCCATGGCGCCCGGGCTGCTCGCCGAACTGAGCGAGAAGGCCGACGGCACGGCCGAGATCCTCGCGGTGGTCGCCATGCGCCCGGACGACCTGGAGCGCATCCCGGTGCCGCACGACTTCCTCGGGGTCGTGTTCGACCGGCCGACCCAGCCGGGGAACATCGGATCGATCGTCCGCTCGGCCGACGCGTTCGGGGCGCACGGTGTGATCACCACAGGGCACGCCGCGGATGCGTACGATCCGAAGTCCGTCCGCGCCTCGACCGGCTCGTTCTTCGCCACGCCGGTGGTGCGCGCGGCGTCGCCCAGGGACGTGGCCGCATGGGTCGAGACGCAGCGCTCCGGTGGCGTGCCGGTGACGGTGGTCGCGACCGACGAGCACGGGGACGCGGGCGTCGCCGAGTTCGACCTGACGCAGCCCGTGCTCCTCCTGATCGGCAACGAGACCGCGGGACTCTCGAACACGTGGCGCGACATCGCGGACGTGACGGTCAGCATCCCGATGGCAGGATCCGCCAGCTCCCTGAACGCCGCCGGCGCCGCGACGGTGATGCTGTACGAGGCCCACCGCCAGAGGTCGGCGCGCGGCGCGTAGGGTGGGCGGCATGAGCGCGATCCCCACCCCGTACGAGGACCTGCTGCGTGACGTGCTCGCCACCGGCACGCGCAAGAGCGACCGCACGGGCACCGGGACGCGGAGCGTCTTCGGCCGGCAGTTCCGGTACGACCTCTCCCAGGGCTTCCCGCTGGTCACCACCAAGAAGGTGCATCTCAAGTCGATCGTGTACGAGCTCCTGTGGTTCCTGCGCGGCGAGTCCAACGTGCGTTGGCTGCAGAAGCACGGTGTCACCATCTGGGACGAGTGGGCCGACGAGTTCGGCGAGCTCGGCCCCGTCTACGGCGTCCAGTGGCGGTCGTGGCCCACGCCGTCGGGCGGGCAGATCGACCAGATCGCCAAGGTGGTCGACCAGATCCGCACCAACCCGGATTCGCGCCGCCACATCGTCACCGCGTGGAACCCGGCCGAGGTCGACGACATGGCCCTGCCGCCCTGTCATGCGATGTTCCAGTTCTACGTCGCCGACGGGAAGCTCAGCTGCCAGCTCTACCAGCGCTCGGCGGACCTGTTCCTCGGCGTGCCGTTCAACATCGCCTCGTACGCCCTGCTCACCCACATGGTCGCGGCCCAGGCCGGGCTCGACGCCGGCGACTTCGTCTGGACGGGCGGCGACTGCCACATCTACGACAACCATGTCGAGCAGGTCACCACGCAGCTCACGCGTGACCCCTACCCGTACCCGATTCTCCGTCTCGCGCCCCGCGACTCGATCTTCGACTACGAGTACGAGGACATCCAGGTCCTGGACTACGTCTCCCACCCGGGCATCAAGGCCCCGATCGCGGTCTGAACGTGATCGGGTTCGTGCGTACGACGGCGACCGCCCAGGACGAGAGGCACCCGTGATGATCGGTCTGATCTGGGCACAGGCTCACGATGCCGCCAGCCGGCCCGTGATCGGCGCCGAGGGAGCGATTCCCTGGCACATCCCGGAGGACTTCGCCCACTTCAAGGCGACCACCTCCGGACATCCTGTCGTGATGGGGCGCCTCACCTGGGAGTCCCTCCCGAAACGACCGCTGCCACGGCGCACCAACGTGGTGATCACCAGCTTCGGCGCGGTGATCGGCATGGCGGCCGTACCCACGCACGGTGAGGGCGCGACCACCCCGCCCACGGTGGTCGAGGTGGCGGGAACACTCGGCGAGGCCCTGGCGCTCGCCGCTGACGCTCCCGGCGGGGACCAGGTCTGGGTGATGGGCGGTTCGCGCGTCTACACGGAGGCGATGAGGATCGCGGACCGTCTGGAGATCACCGAGGTGGACCTCCGCGTGGAGGGCGACACGTTCGCCCCCGCCGTCGACCCGGCGGCCTGGAGGCCGGTCTCGACGGGGGACTGGACGGCGTCGACGTCGGGCACCCGCTTCCGGCACGTCACCTACCGCCGCGCCTGATCGTGGCAGCGGGCGGTGGTGACCGGGAGGGCGGCGGCACCACGCGCGGCGGTCGTAGCGCTCGCAGCCGCTGACGGTCTGCACAGGTCCACGCGGCCGTCCTCAGGCGCTCCTGCCGGCGACTACGACGTCGACGGGGCCGAACGTGGCGCCGTCGCCCTCCGCGACGTGTGCGCCGAGCGGGGCGTTGGCGAACAGGCCTGCCTCGGCCCCGATCCAGTGCCCCTGCATCGCGGTCCACAGGGCCGAGAACTCGTGCCACGTCCCGTCGCTGCCTCTGGTCCCGCCGCTGCCGGGTATTGCGCTGCCGACCGTGTCGCCGGTCGGCGTGCCGCCGGCGGCTGCGTTCCCGGGCCCGCCCTCGTGGCTGTCGCTGGAGTCGTCCCCGCTGGTGGCGCGGCCGGATGCGCCGCCGCGCTGCGCGTCCGCGCCCGAGCGGGCGCGCCAGGAGAAGCGTGCCGTGCCGTCGTCGTCGACGGCGATCCGCAGGTCAAGTGTCGTGGCTGGAGCGGGGGCGCGCCCGAGGGCCTCCTCCCGGCCTCCTGGAGCGCTTCGTGCACACACCACCTCGACGCCTGCGGGCGTGCGGAGCAGGCCGGTCCAGGCGTACTCGCGGCCGAGCAGGACGAGCCCGGCACGCAGCCCCGGCGCTTCGCCCCGGAGCGTGACGCGGGTGGTCCAGGTGCTCGCGCGGCCCGGAAGCTGCTGGCACAGCACGGCGCCCTGCTCGCGCAGGTTGCCGAGGGGGGCGACCTGCGCGGGGAGGTGGATCGAGCCGCCGCCCGCTGCCACGCACCACGCCGGTTCGGGGTTGGCCTGCCAGTGCCAGCGCGTGGCGAGCCCCGGGGCGGAGAAGTCGTCGCTGCGAGCCGGTTCGCGCTGCTCGGCGCCGACCGCGGGCAGCGGCACGGGATGCCGGAGCACCGGGCGCCCACGTCCGGACGCCGGGTCCGTCGCCGGTTCGCCGTCACCCGTCGCCGGGCCCGGCCCCACCGCAAGCGCCTCGCCCATCTGCGGCCAGCCGCCGTCCCACGTCATCGGCTGGAGATGCACCACCCGGCCGAACGGCCCGCGGTCCTGGAAGTGGAGGAACCAGTCGGAGCCGTCCGGCGCGTCCACCCACGCGCCCTGATGCGGTCCGTTGACCGGTGTCCCGCCCTGTTCCAGCACCACGCGATGCTCGTACGGACCCCAGACGGATCGGGACCGGAACACGGTCTGCCATCCGGTCGCCACGCCTCCGGCAGGGGCGAAGATCCAGTACCAGCCGTCGCGCTTGTACAGCTTGGGGCCTTCGAGGGTGCCGAAACCGGGCAGCGCGTCGCCGTCGACCACGATCCGAGGGGTCCCCGTGACGCGCCGCAGCCCCGGGTCGACCTCCACGACGGTGAGGCGGTTCTTGATCCCCGCGCGGCTGGCGGCCCAGCCGTGCACGAGGTAGGCGCGGCCGTCGTCGTCCCACAGGGGGCACGGGTCGATCAGCCCGCGTCCGGGCAGCAGGCACCACGGGTCGGACCACGGCCCGCGAGGGTCGGCGGCGGTGAGCACGAAGATCCCGTGGTCGGGATCGGGGTAGACGATGACGAAGCGCCCGTCGTGGTAGCGCAGGCTCGGTGCCCAGACCCCGGAGCCGTGCCGGGGCAAGGAGTAGTGCTCCCGTGGGGGGACGGCAGGCAGGGCGTTGGCGACGTGTTCCCATGCCACGAGGTCGCGTGAGTGCAGCACCGGGAGCCCGGGCGCGCGGTTGAAGCTCGACGCGACCATCCAGAAGTCGTCACCGACGCGGATCGCGTCCGGGTCCGGCCAGTCGGCATCGAGCACCGGGTTCTCGTAGTCCGCCATGGCGGTGCCTCCGTCGCGTCGTCACTGATGCGGTGGGTCGATGTCGATGCGGATGTCGATGCGGATGTCGATGTGGATGCGGATGGGCCGACCGCACGGCAGCAGCCGAGCGGCTGCCAGCCCGGCTCACCCTAGCAAGCGCTTTCCAGAAATTCCGCCCGGCCTCTTGCGACGTTTCACCGATGTCGGGTACGTTCCCGAGAAACCGGTTACCGGCGTCGCCTTCGCGGCGTCACCGGTGGTCAGCTCGACGACGAGCAGGAGGGCGCATGCCGATGGTGGTTGCGACAGAACCGGCGCCGGCTCCACCGCGCCCGCGCCGCCGGTCGCCGCTCCTGCGGCACCACGGCCTCTACCTGATGGCCGTCCCGGGCATCCTCTACTTCCTCCTGTTCAAGTACGCCCCCATGGGCGGGCTCGTGATCGCCTTCCAGGACTACATGCCGTTCCTGGGCATCGGCGGCAGTCCGTGGGTCGGGTTCGACCACTTCGTGCGGCTCTTCACCGAGGACACCTTCCTCGTGCTGCTGCGCAACACCGTCGTGGTCTCGCTGTTGCTGCTCGTGTTCGCGTTCCCCGTGCCAATCGTCCTGGCGCTGCTGCTCAACGAGGTGCGCACCCGTGCCTTCCGGCGCACCGTCCAGTCGGTGATCTACCTGCCCCACTTCCTGTCGTGGGTGATCGTCGCGTCGATCTTCTACGTGCTGCTGTCGACCGACGGCGGCTCCGTCAACAACCTCGTCGTGGCCGCGGGCGGTGAACCGATCCCGTTCCTCACCGACCCGGACTGGCTGCGGCCGTTGTACGTGGGGCAGGAGATCTGGAAGGGCGCGGGCTGGGGAACCATCGTCTACCTGGCCGCCATGACGGCCGTCGACGTCCAGCTCTACGAGGCCGCCGAGCTCGACGGCGCCAACCGGCTGCGACAGACCTGGCACGTCACGCTCCCCGCCATCCGCCCGACGATCGTCGTCATGTTCATCCTGGCCATCGGCGACTTCCTGGAGCTCGGCTTCGAGCACATGTTCCTGGTCATGAACTCCCTGAACCGTCAGGTCGGCGAGATCTTCGACACCTACGTCTACACCGCCGGCATCCAGAACGGGCAGCTCAGCTACGCGGCCGCCGTCGGCCTCTTCAAGGGGCTGGTCGGGCTGCTGCTCGTGGTCATGGCGAACCGGCTGGCCAAGCGGTTCGGCGAAGAAGGCGTCTACTAGAGCGGCCGGGGGGCACCGTGTTCTCGTTCGAAGGCTTTGTCCGGATCAACACGTTCCTCGTGGCCGTCTACCGCGTGGCGTACCTCAACCTGCTGTGGCTCGCGACGACGCTGCTCGGCCTCGGCCTCCTGGGCATCGGCCCCGCCTCCTACGCCCTGGCCGCCTATCTGGACCGCTGGCTGCGATGTGGAGAGACGCCCCCGGTGGCCCGGGCGTTCTGGCGGCATGCCCGCCACCGGCCCTGGCGCTCCACGCTCGTGGCCTGGATCCTGCTGGCGGCCGGAGGCGTCGTCGTCGGCAACCTGTTCCTCGCACCGCACTGGTCCGTGCGGGCCGCCAACCTCGGCGCGCTCGCGGTGCTCGCGGTCACGGCGTCGTACGTGTACCCCGTGATGGCCGCCACGGACCTGCCGACCGTCCCCCGCCAGCTCGCCGCCGCCCTGCTGATCGGGTTCGGCTCCCTGCACCGGACGGTCCTGGGCGCGACGGTCGTCGGCCTCACCACGTGGCTGCTGTGGCAGTACGCGCTGCCGCTGCTCGTCCTGTTCGGCGTGGGCATCCCCGCGTTCGCGACGGGCCTCGTGACCCGTCAGGTCTTCCGCGGCCTGACCGCCGAGTCGGCCGCTGACGCACCCCGTTCCCCGCTCCGGGTCCAGACCATCCGCCATCCCGGCGGCCCGGGCATCCGCACGGCCCTGCGTTCCGGCGGCCCGAGACCTGACGGCCCGAGACCTGACGGCCCGAGACCTGACAGCCCGGGATCCGACGGCCCGGGATCCGGCGGCCCGGGATCCGACGATCCGGCGCCCCCGACCCCTCACACGGCAACACCTCACCTCACGGAAGGAACGGCCCCATGAACAAGGCCAGGATCGGAACAGCGGTGGCCACGGCGACCGCGCTGGCACTCACCACGGCGGCGTGCGGCAGCTCTGCCGACGGCGGCGACGGTGGGCCGAAGGACAGCCTGACCTGGATGACCATGCTTCACACCCCGACGACGCCGGAGAAGGGCGGCGTCATCGAGACGGCCCTGGAGGAGCACACCGGGATGGACATCGAGTTCCAGTGGGTGCCGGACGCGTCGAAGGAGGAGAAGCTGAACGCGGCCCTCGCCTCGGGCGAGCTCGCCGACCTCGTCTCGCTGACCGTCATCGACGACACCCAGGTGCGGTCCGCGCTGACCTCGGGCATGTTCTGGGACGTCGAGGACTACCTGGACGAGTTCCCGAACCTCGCCCGGATCCCGGACGCGACGCTGGACGCGGCACGCATCGACGGCGAGCTGTACGGAGTCCCGTACCAGAAGCCCGCCGCGCGCTACGGCGTCGTCGTACGCCAGGACTGGCTGGACAACCTGGGCCTGGAGGTGCCGCACACCATCGACGAGCTCACGGAGGTCGCCCGCGCGTTCACGGAGGACGACCCGGACGGCAACGGCAAGGACGACACGGTCGGGTTCTACGACCGCGAGGAGAGCTTCCGCGTCGGGTTCCGCTCCCTGGCGGGCTACTTCGGCGCCGGCCAGCAGTTCGAGGTGACCGACGACGGCCAGGTGGTCCCCGCCGCCACCACCGACGCCTTCAAGGAGGCGATGGAGTGGTACCGCGGCGTGTACGCCGGCGGCTGGGTCAACCAGGAGTTCGTCACCGTCCAGAAGCAGAACCAGCAGGACGGCATCGCCCAGGGCAAGGGCGGCATCGTCGTCACCGGCCTGTTCGAGGCGAAGAACTACAACGCGCTGGCACGCTCCGCGGACCCGGACACCCCGATGGAATGGGCCCTGGTCAACGACATCACGTACGACGACGTCCCGCGCCGCATCCTGTCCGACACCAACGGCGGCATGGGCGGCTGGCTCGCGATCCCCACCACGGAGGTCGAGACCGAGGACGACCTGCGGGCCGTGCTCGGGTTCATCGACAAGCTCATGGATCCTGAGGCCTTCGAGCTCATGACGAACGGCATCGAGGGGGAGCACTTCGAGACCGACGCGGACGGCGTCGTGACCGTCATCGACCAGACCGCGTGGGAGCAGGAGGTCCAGCCCTTCAGCTCGTCCCGCCCGTCGGAGCTGGTCACGACGTACCAGAGCTCGGACGAGTACGTGAACCTCGGCAACGAGCTCATGGCCCAGAACGCCGAGTACATGGTCGCCAACCCGGCACAGTCGCTCACGTCCGAGACGTTCGACCGGCAGTGGTCCACGCTCGAGCAGCAGCTCAACGACGCCTACAACCAGTACATCACCGGACAGATCGAGATGGCGGACTACGAGGCGACGATCGAGAGCCTCCGCGGGCAGGGCCTGGACGCGATCGTCGACGAGTACTCGGCCTCGTACGCCGAGGCGAACGGCTGATCGATGACGGTCGACGACACCGTGCACGCCGCCGGCGGCACACTCGAGACCACCGTGATCCAGGAGGCGATCGACGCCGCGGCCCGGTCGGGCGGCGGCACCGTGACCGTCATGGCCGGGGTGCACCGCACCGGCGCCCTGCGCCTGCGCAGCCACGTCGAGCTGCACCTGGAGTCCGGGGCGCGCCTGGAGTTCGTGCCCGACCCGGCCCTCTACCCGCCGGTCGAGGCCCGCTGGGAGGGGGCGCCCGCCGTCGTGCACTCACCCTGCCTGTACGCGAACGGCGCCACCGACGTCGCGATCACCGGCCTCGGCACCATCGACGGCGGAGGGGCACCGTGGTGGGACACGTTCCGGAACTCTCCCGCGGACCTCGACCACCCTCGGCCGACCCTGATCGGGCTGCACGAGTGCGAGCGGGTGACGATCCGGGACGTCTCGCTGCGGAACTCGCCGTCGTGGACGGTACATCCGCTGCTGTGCGAGGACGTGTCCGTCTCCGGGGTGCGCATCCACAACCCGGCCGACTCGCCGAACACGGACGGCATCAACCCGGAGTCGTGCCGCAACGTCCGGATCAGCGGGTGCCACATCGACGTGGGAGACGACTGCATCACGATCAAGTCCGGCACGGAGCGCTCACCGCAGCGGGTGCCGTGCGAGAACGTCACCGTCACCGGTTGCACCATGGTCCGCGGTCACGGCGGCGTGGTGATCGGCAGCGAGATGAGCGGGGGCGTGCGGAACGTGGTGATCAGCGCCTGCGTCTTCCAGGGCACCGACCGGGGGATCCGGGTCAAGGCGCGGCGCGGCCGCGGCGGCGTGGTCGAGGACGTGCGCGTGAGCGACCTCGTCATGAGCGACGTGATGTGCCCGCTGGTGGTCAACCCGTTCTACTTCTGCGGCCCGGACGGCAAGGAGCCGCACGTCGCCGACCGGGATCCGCACCCCGTCGACGACTCGACACCGTCGTTCCGCCGCATCCACGTCGCCCATGTCACCGCCAGGGGCGTGCACGCCGCGGCCGCCCACGTGTACGGGCTGCCGGAACAGCCGGTCACCGAGCTCACGCTGGACGACGTCGTGGTCTCGTACGCCGACCACCCGAAGCCGGATCATCCGGCGATGGCCGGCGGCGTGGAGCTGATGGCACGGCGAGGGTTCCACCTCGGCTACGTCGCCGACTCCGACCTCCGCCGGCTCCGCGTGGACGGCTGCGACGGCCCGGGCCTCGTCGTGGAGGAGAGCCCCACGCTGCGCCGGTCGGGGGTGAGGATCAATGGCAGGGCCGACGACGACGGCTGACGGGACCGTGGCCGACACGGCGACGGCCGCGGAGCCGGCGCCGCCCGGCCGGTCGGCCGAGGTGTGGATCACCGTGTGCGGCATGGTGCTGTCCGGGGTGTTCCTCGGAGGGTTCTCCGTGGTGGTCAACGGGATCGACCGGAGCGCGTTCGACGGCGCCCTGGGTCCCGTTCTGCGGGATGCGGGCCTCGACCTGAGCGCCGCCGGTGACCCCTACACGGCTGCCCGGACGCTCGGAGCCTGGTTCGGGTTCACGCTGCTGGGCGTGCTCGCACTCGGGACCGCCGGGATCTTCGCCGCCCGGCGGGCCCCGGGGCGCCGGGCCACCGGCTGGCTGCTTGCCGCGGCGGGCCTGGTCTGCCTGGTGGGGAGCCAGCTCATCCTGTACCCGGTCGCGTTCCTCTTCTTCGCCGGTGCGGGCCTGTTCGTGTCGCGCCGTGGCGACCGGTCCACCGACGTAGGGAGAATCACATGACCGTCACCGGCCCGGCGCCGACGGTGCGCCTCGACCGTGAGGCACGCACCGGCGGGTTCCGTACCGGCGGGTTCCGGCGCCCATCGACGGGAACGCGGGTCTTCCGCGTGGTCAACGCCGTCGTCCTGACCGGGTTCGCGCTGCTGTGCGTGCTGCCGTTCCTCAACGTGCTCGGGAGCTCGCTCGCGACGCCGGGGGAACTGGCGACCAAGCCGTTCGTCGTCGTCCCCGAGACGTTCACGCTGGACGCGTACCGCTACATCCTCTCCACGGGGACGATCTTCCGGGCTCTGGGCGTATCGGTGTTCGTGACCGTGGTCGGGACGTTCGTGAGCCTGCTGCTCACCTCGTTCATGGCGTACGCGCTGTCGAAGCGGTACCTGCGGGGGAGGCGGGTGATCAACTTCCTGGTCGTGTTCACGATGCTGTTCAGCGGCGGCATGATCCCCACGTTCGTGGTGGTGCAGCACCTGGGCCTGATCGACTCGCTGTGGTCGCTGATCCTCCCTGTGGCGATCAACGCCTTCAACCTCGTGATCATGCGCAGCTTCTTCCAGGCGATCCCCGACAGTCTGGAGGAGGCGGCGCGCATCGACGGCTGCTCCGACATCGGTGTGTTCCTGCGGATCGTGCTGCCGCTGTCGCTGGCGTCGATCGCGACGATCGGCCTGTTCTACGCGGTCGCCTACTGGAACACCTACCAGCACGCGATCCTGTACATCAACGACTCGTCGAAGTGGCCCGTCCAGGTGTTGCTGCGTCAGGTGGTCATCGTCGCGAGCGGCATGAACGCCGACGCGTCGGCCGTGGACGTGGTGCCGCCCGCGCAGTCGGTGAAGATGGCGGTGATCGTCGTGGCGACGCTGCCGATGCTGATCGTGTACCCGTTCATCCAGCGCTTCTTCGTCAAGGGCGCGTTGATCGGGTCGGTGAAGGGATGACCACGACCGCTCGGCCCGCCGGGACGGGAGCCGGCGGCGGGCCGACGCCGTCCACCAGGGCCGTCGCCGCCGAGGCCGTCGGCCTGGTCGCGCGCAGGGCTGCCGCGCTGGATATCGCCCTGCACACCGTCGAGGTGAGCGTCCGCGGCGAGCTCGTCGCGCATGCCGCCTGCGCCCCGCGTGGCCCCCACGTGCCGCAGCGCATGTACTCGGTGTCGAAGACGGTCACGGGCCTGGCCGTCGGGCTCCTGGAGGCGGAGGGCGCGCTGAGCGCCGACGACCCGATCACGGCGCACTTCCCCGAGATGTCGCCGGTGCACCCGTGGCTGGAGGCCACCACCATCCGGCACCTGCTCACGATGCGCGGCCCGCACAGGTCCACCACCTACAGGCTGACCGAGGGCGACTGGCTCGCGTCGTACTTCCGTGTGCCGCCGACGCACCCGCCGGGCACGTTGTTCACCTACGACACCTCCGCCGCCTACACGCTCGCCGCGCTCGTGGAGCGCCTGTCCGGCGCCTCTCTCGCCGACTATCTGCGCCCGCGCCTGTCCGACCCGCTCGGTGTCGGCCCGGACCTGAGATTCCTCACCGGACCCGACGGGATCTCCCACGGCGGGTCGGGCCTGATCTGCACGCCGCGGGACCTGCTGCGTCTCGCTCACCTGCTCCTCGCCGACGGCGTGCACGACGGCGTTCGCCTGATCCCCGCGGGCCACCTGCGCGACACCTTCCGCCCGCAGGCCGACACGACCCAGCTGACCTGGGGCGGGACGCTCCGGGGCGGGTACGGGTACCAGACGTGGCTTCCGGCGCGTGGCGGCTGGCTGATGTTCGGGCTCGGCGGGCAGATCGTGTACGGCGACCCCGCGCGAGGCCTCGCCGTCGTCGTCACCGCCGACGCCCAGGCCTGCACCGGGGGAGACCAGCGCCTGCTCGACGACGTCATGGATCGGCTGGTGGACCCGCTCACCGCCGCGATCGACGGTGGTGCGATCGATGGTGGTGCGATCGATGGTGGCGTGTCCGGTGGTGGCGCGTCCGCCGGTGGTGTGTCCGGCCTTCGCCTCGAGTGGCCGGCCCCGGGTCGTGTCCGGGCGGAGGCCGACACGTCCGGGGGGACGGGTGCACCTCCACCTGCCCGCGCGGGTGCCCCGGCGTCCGTGGTCGCCGGAACCTACCGGAACGTCATGGACGGCCCTGGTCCCGCGGAGCTCGCCCTGGTGCTCGGCGACGGCGGCCACGGCGGCGGCGTCGGCCGCCTGAGCGCCACGTCCGGCCACCGTGAGCCGGACTGGTCCGTCGAGCTGCGGCTCGACGGACCCGTCAGTACCCGGATCGGCGGCGATCCCGCCGTCGTCACCGCCGGCTGCCCGGACCCGTCCACCCTCGATGTCCGCTGCGCGGTGCACGGCGAGGACCTGGCCACCTGGAGGTTCCGCCTGGCCTGGGCCCCGGACGGCTCGCTCGCCGTCCGGGCCCAGGCGTTCTGCGAGTCGGCCGACCCGGCGTGGACGTTCGAAGCCACCTACGTCCGGGTGTGACCTTCCTCCGTCCTCGCGTCCGGCGCCGCACGGATGCGGTCGCCGGAGAACGCGCCGCGCTCGCCGGAGTTCCCCGGTCAGGCATGGCTCCTGGTGTCAGACCAGGTCGCGTACCGCCGCGTACTGCTCCCGGATCACCGGCCGCGGGTCGGCGTCCAGCGTCGCGGTGATCGTCGTCGACCAGGCCGGTGGCGCGGGGTGCTCGGCGCCGGCAGCGGTGCCGGTCGCGGCGAGCACCCAGGCCGCCTGGCGGGCCGCGCCGTCGGCCACATACTCGCCCGGTTCCGGGATCGCGATCGGCAGGCCGAGGACCTGCGGCGCGATCTCCTGCACGGCCGGGGACTGGGCGGCGCCGCCGATCAGCAGCACGCGCTCGACGGGGACACCCTGCGCCTTCAGGGAGTCCAGGCCGTCCGCGAGTCCGCACAGCATGCCCTCGATGTAGGCGCGCGCGAGGTGCGGCCGGGTGGAGGTCGCCAGGCGGATGCCGTGCAGCGTCCCGGTAGCGTCGGGCCGGTTGGGGGTGCGCTCGCCCTCCAGGTAGGGGACGAGAACCAAGCCGTCCGATCCGGCGGGCGCCCGCAGGGCGAGTGAGGCGAGCTCGTCGAAGCCGGCGTCGAGCACCTCGCGGGCGGCGTCGAGCACGCGGGCGGCATTGAGGGTGACTGCGAGCATCAGCGCGTTGCCGGTGGCGTCCGCGAAGCCGTTGATCGCGCCGGACCCGTCGGCGGTGCGCCGGGGCGCGACCGCGGAGACCACGCCCGACGTGCCGATCGAGATCGCGACGTCGCCCGTCGTCATGCCGACACCGAGGGCGGCGCCCGCGTTGTCACCGGCGCCGGGGCCGAGGAGGGCGCCACCCTCGACGTCGGCCCCTGCCACCGACGGGTGCGCGACGCCGCCGGACTCGGCGGGACCGAGCACGCGGGGCAGCACGACGTCGTCCCGGCCGAGTGCCATGCGGAGCAGGTCCGGCCGGTACTCGCCGGCGCCGTCCGCGCCCTGAGCGTCGTAGTAGCCGGTACCGGACGCGTCGGAGCGGTCCGTGAACAGCGCGTTCAGGTCCGGGCCGAGAGGGGCGCTCGGGTCGCCGGCCGGGCCGTAGCCGGCGATGCGCCAGGACAGCCAGTCATGGGGGAGCGCGACGGCCGCGACCCTCGCGGCGTTCTCCGGTTCGGCGTCGTGCAGCCAGCGGAGCTTGGTCACGGTGAGGGACGCGACGAGCACGGAGCCGACGGCGTCCGCCCAGCGCTGCGCACCCGCGGCACGGTCACCGTCACCGAGTTCGGAGATCAGCGCCTCGGCGGCGTCCGCGGAACGGGTGTCGTTCCACAGGAGCGCGTCACGGATCACCTGGCCCTCGGCGTCGAGCACGACCATGCCGTGCTGCTGCCCGCCGACGGCGATCGCGGCGACGTCGGCAAGACCACCCGCGGCGTCGGCGGCCTCGGTGAACGCGGTCCACCAGTGGTCGGGACCGATCTCGGTCCCGTCCGGGTGCTTGGCCGAGCCGGACCGGACCAGCTCACCGGTGGCGGCGTCGCGGACGACGATCTTGCAGGACTGCGTGGAGGTGTCCACGCCGGCGACGAGGGGCATCGGTGCTCCAGGGGTTCGCGATGGTGCGGTGTGCGGTGGGGTGGTGTGCAGCGGGGTGGAGGGCTGTCTCTTATACACATCTCCGAGCCCACGAGACGGAGCTACA
>NZ_JABBYC010000031.1 GCF_016742955.1 Myceligenerans indicum
CCTTATCGTCGGCAGCGTCAGATGTGTATAAGAGACAGGGGCGGGGACGGCGTCAGACATCGGCGGTCTCCTTGTCCACGCTGCGGCTCGCCTCGTCGATGGCCTGCACGAACACCGCAGGGTCCTGCGCGCCCGAGACGCCGTAGCGGCCGTCGAGCACGAAGAACGGGACGCCGTTGATGCCGTAGGCGCGGGCCTGGGCGATGTCAGCGGCGACGTCGCCGGCGAACCGGCCGCTGTTCAGCGCCTCGAGCACCTCCTCCCGGTCCAGACCCACCTCGGCGGCCAGGTCGGCGAGCTCGTCGGCGTGCCCGACATGCCGGCCGTCCGTGAAGTAGGCCTTGAGCAGCCGTTCCTTCATCTCGTACTGCTTGCCGTGCGCCTTGGCCAGATGCAGCAGCTCGTGCGCCTTGAGCGTCTTGGTGTGCCGCACGTCGTCCGTGCGGAACTCGACACCCTCGGCGGCCGCGAGCGCGGCGACGTGCTGCTGCATCTGCCGGGCCTGCTCCAGGGGAATCCGCTTGTGCCCGGCGAGGAACTCGGTGGCGGTGCCTTCGAAGTCGACCGGCGTGTCCGGTGACAGCTCGAAGGAGTGGTACTCGATGGTCACGTCGGGCCGGGCGCCGTCGCGCTCGGTGATGCGGTCGATCGCCGACTCGAGCCGGCGCTTGCCGATGTAGCACCAGGGGCAGGCGACGTCGGACCAGATGTCGATCTTCAGGGGTTCGCTCACGCCGGGCGACAACGCCGGGCGCGGGCGTCGCATTCCGGCCCGCGTCTACCGGCGTTCCGGGGCGTCCCGCAGCGCCGAGACGACTGCGATCCTGTCCGCGCCGTACGTCCGGTCGGCGTGGCGCTGGATGCTGCCGTCGTCGTAGACGACCGTGATCCAGACGTAGCCGTTCTCGGTCCAGCCGGCGAGCCCGCCGAGGGGCTCGTAGACCTCGTCCAGCAGGTCCTGGGCCTGGCGCTCCGGCCCGGCCTCGCCGGGGTCGCCGGGGTCGCGCCGGGGGTCGTCGGGCGGCTCGGCCCTGGGGTCCGGGGCCGTCGCGGGCTCGGTGAGGTGGAACGTCTCGCCGTCCCAGGTGCCCACGACCGCATATTCGCCCCAGGTGGTGTCCCGCACGGACTCGGACTCGACGTCGTCCCAGTCCCAGCCGGTGCTCTGGGGGCCGCCGCACTGGGGAGGGAGCGATTCGGCGACCCCGCCCAGGCAGAGCTCCGGGGGGCCGTCGCCCTTCTGGAGCACGGTCGCGACCGCGGTCACCGGGTCGCCGCTCGATGCGCCGGCGCCGGATGCCGGGCCGGCCGGGCCCGCGCAGCCGCCGAGGAGCAGGACGCCGGCCGAGGCGACACCGAGGAGCAGGCGCGGGGATCGTGCCGGGATGGCTCGTCGTTGGGTCATGCCTGGTATGTGTCGCGGGGACGACGGCGCTTGCGCAGGCGAGCGGGGGCACCAGGGTCCGGGGGAGAGCGCTCAGCCCACCGAGCGGCGGTGCCGCTCCGCGAGCTTCTGGTACTCGACGGCGTTCTCCCGCACGCGCTCGCGGCCGGCGTCGTCCAGCTCGCCGCGCACCTTCGCGGGCAGTCCCGCGGCCAGGTGGCCGGCAGGGATCTCCTGCCCCTCGCGCACGAGCGCGCCGGCCGCGACGAGGGCACCGGTGCGGATCACGCTGTTGTTCAGGAGTTTCGCGCCCATGCCGATGAGGCAGCCGTCCTCGATGGTGGCGCCGTGGACGATCGCCGCGTGCCCGACGCCGACCCCGGCCCCGATGTGCGCCGGGACGCCGGTGTCGGTGTGCACCACACAGTTGTCCTGGATGTTGCTGCCCTCGCCGAGGGTGATCTCGTCCATGTCGCCGCGCAGGACGGCGCCGTAGAAGACGCTCGCGCGGGGCCCGATCGTCACGCGGCCCACGATGGTCGCGGTCGGCGCGATCCACGCCGTCGGGTCGATCTGCGGCTCGTGGCCGTCGAAGGGGAGAACAGTCGCCATGGAGGGCACCCTACGTCCCGGGCGAGTCGACAGGCACGGAAGCCGGTGGACCGGGGACACTGTGCTGCATGGAAAGTCAGTACAAGCCCGATGACTCCCGGTTCATGACACTGACGGACGTCTGCAAGGCCCTCGACGTCTCCAGCGCGATCGTGTACGGCCTGCTGCGCAGCGGCGAGCTGCCGGCCATCCAGGTGGGGCCCAAGAAGGTCTGGCGGATCGAGCGTTCTCGTTTCGAGGAGTACGTCACCGCCCAGTACGCCCTGGTCCGGGAACGGATCCGGAGCGGCGAGGTCCGGTAGGTCACCCGGTGCGGGCCGCGGCGAGCTGCACGACGATCTTGCCGCGGTTCGCGCTGTCGGCGAGCCGCTCGTACGCGGCGGGCGCCTCCTCGAACGGGTAGACGCGGTCGACCACGGGGCTGACGGCGGCGGTGGTCAGCCAGTGCGTCACCGCGACGAGGTCGTCGCGGCTCTGGGGGACGGCGAGCATGCGCACCCGCTTGCCGGTGAACCAGTGGATCGCCGGCCCCGTCGCGAGAGTGGCGAGCAGGTCTCTGGTGCGGCCGCCCACCAGGTAGTAGGCGCCGCCGGGCCGCAGCGCGCCGTGCACGCGATACGGGGAGCGGCGGGCCACGAGGTCGATGACCAGGTCGTAGCGCTCGCGGTGGCCGGCCCAGTCCTCGGTCTCGAAGTCGATCGTGTGGTCGGCGCCCGCACGGCGCAGGTGGTCGGCCTTGTCGGCGCGGTCGACTCCCGTGACCTCGGCGCCGGCATGCTTGGCGAGTCCGACGACGAACGCCCCACCGGCGCCGCCCGCGCCGTTGACCAACACCCTGTCGCCCTGCCGGACCTTCCCGGCCACGCGCACGGCGCGCCAGGCGATGCAGCCGGCCTGGGGTATCGCGGCGGCCTCGACGAAGGACAGCTCGGCGGGCTTGCGCGCGAGGAGCCGGGGGGCGGCGACGACGTACTCGGCCAGGCCTCCGCGGTAGCCGGGAAGTTCGCCGTACACCTCGTCGCCCGGGGCGAGGCCGGTGACGTCGGAGCCCGCGGTGGTGACGACGCCGGCCACGTCGGAGCCGGGGACGGGGTTCCTCGGGCGTCGCAGGCCGGCGACGCGCGCGTAGAAGGGGCTGCCCGCGAGGTTCTCGCGGTCCGAGCCGTTGAGCGAGGCGGCATGGACGCGCACGAGGACCTGTCCGGGGCCGGGCTCCGGCCGCGGGATGTCGCCGAGGCGGACGACGTCGGCCGTCCCGTACCGGTCCTGGATGATCGCCCGCACGGTGTCTCCTCGGCGGTCAGGAGCCGCGGGTGAGGCGGCCGTGGTCGTCGAACCGGGCGTCGTCGGAGCGGCCCGACCAGAACTCGCGCAGGATCTCCTCGGGGCTGAGCAGGGTGTCGGGGCGCACGGCCGGCTCGGTGCCGCCGGACAGCAGCTTGACCTCGTCGTGGATCCGTTCCATGGAGGTGTCCAGGGACTGGGCGACGTCGGCGGCGAGCTTCAGCGAGTCGATCAGGTGGCGGGGTACCTCGCGGTCGTACTTGTAGTAGATCTTGTGCTCGAGCGACGCCCAGAAGTCCATCGCGATGGTGCGCAGCTGCACCTCGACGATGACGTCCTCCACGCGGTCGGACAGGAAGACCGGCACCTGCAGGATGAGGTGCAGCGACCGGTAGCCGTTCTGCTTGGGCGTGGCGATGTAGTCGCGCTCCTCCAGGAGCGTGACGTCGGCCTGTTTGATGAGCATGTCGCGTACGTGGTAGATGTCCGAGACGAAGCTGCAGGTCACGCGGATGCCGGCGATGTCGAACATGTGCTTGCGGATGCCCTCGGGCGTGAACGGGATGCTCTTGCGCCGGCACTTGGCCACGATCGAGTCGAGCGACTTGAGCCGGGAGCCCACGTGCTCGACCGGGTTGTACTGCTGCATGTGGCGCAGCTCGTCCCGCAGGATCGAGATCTTCGTCATCACCTCGTCGATGCCGAACTTGTAGGTCAGCGCCATCCGGCGGACCTCGTGCATCACCACGCGCAGCTCGCTCGGGTCGACCGTGTCCATGGGCCGATCCTAGGCGGAGGTCCGTGACGACGCCGTGAAAATCGGTTGACGTCTTCGCGTGGCCTGCTCGGGGGTTGACGGGCCCCTGGTGGGTTCGTAGGCTCACCACCGCGCAAGAAATGAACAATCTGGCTGCACAAAGTTGTCAGCTTGAGAGCAACATTCCGAGCAACTTCATCGCCGCCGCCGTTGTCGCCGGCCACGATCCCTGGAGATCCGATGAGAAGACGCAAGCGCACCACCATCGTCACGGCTCTGGCCGGGCTGACCGGCCTGCTGCTGTCCTCGCCGGCCGCCGTCGCCACGCGGCCGGCGTCGGCCGAACCGGTCGATCTCGCCGCGGGAAAGCCCGTGAGCGCCAGTTCCCACCAGCAGGCGTACGTCTCCGGCAACGTCACCGACGGGGACCCGGCCACGTACTGGGAGTCCGTCAACGACAGCTTTCCCGAGTGGCTCCAGGTCGACCTGGGCGCCCCGGGAACGGTGACCGGGCTCGAGTTCCGGCTGCCCGCGGGCTGGGAGGCCCGGGACCAGGACGTCACGGTCCTGGGGTCCGACGACGGCGTGTCGTTCACGCCCGTCCTCGAACGGGACACCTACTCGTTCGAACCCGGGGCGGCCAACACCGTCCAGGTCGACGTGCCCGACGCCGGAGCCCGGTTCGTGAGGCTCCGCTTCGAGGCCAACACGGGCTGGCCCGCCGGGCAGCTCTCCGAGCTGCGGGTGCTCGGTGTCCCGGGCGAGCAGGCGGGCGGCACGAACCTCGCGGACGGGCGACCGGTCTCCGCGTCGTCGTCCACGCAGACCTACGCCGCCTCGCACGCGACCGACGGGGACACCGGGACCTACTGGGAGTCCGGCGCCGGGCAGTACCCGGCCACCCTCACCACGAGTCTCCAGGCGCCGGCCGAGCTGGCGTCCGTGACGGTCCGGCTGAACCCAGATCCGGTGTGGGCGCAGCGCACCCAGACGTTCGCGGTGCTCGGCCGCACGGGATCGGGAGCCTTCACGACGCTCGCCGAGCCCGCGCAGTACACCTTCGCCCCGGCCACCGGGAACGTCGTGACCGTCCCGGTCGCCGGCATCGCGCAGGACGTGCGCCTGGAGTTCTCCGCGAACTCGGGCGCGCCCGGAGCCCAGGTGGCCGAGTTCGAGGTGCGGGGCACGCCGGGCGAGGATCCGACCGACCCGCCCACGGACGACCCGACCGACCCGCCCACCGACGACCCCACCGACCCGCCGGACCTGCCGGACGGGCGCGGCGCCGACATGCCGTACCGGATCCTCGAGGCCGAGGACGGAACGCTCGGCGGCGGGGCCGAGCTGCTCGGGCCCAACCGGACGGTGGGTGACCTGGCCGGGGAGGCGTCCGGGCGACGGGCCGTGCACCTGGTGCAGGACGGTGCCTGGGTGGAGTGGACGTTGACCGAACCCACGAACACGCTCGTGACCAGGTTCTCCATCCCCGACGCCGCGGATGGCGGCGGTCAGGACGGCAGCATCGACATCCTCGTGGACGGCGAGTTCCGCCGCCGGCTCGACCTCACCTCCCGCTACTCCTGGGTGTACGGCAACGAGGCCAACCCGGGGAACAGCCCGTCCGCGGGCGGTCCGCGGCACGTCTACGACGAGGCGAGCACGCTCCTGGACGAGACGGTCCCGGCCGGTTCGACGATCCGGCTGGTGCGTACCTCGGCCAACCCGCTACCGGTCTCCGTGGACTTCATCAGCACCGAGCTGGCCGGCCCCAAGGCGAACCCGGACCCGGCCCGCTACGTGGAGCCGGACGGGTTCACGCACCAGGACGTGCAGGACGCGCTCGACAAGGCGCGCATGGACACCGGCGGCGAGTACGACGGCGTGTACCTGCCCGCGGGCGACTACACGACGGCGAGCAAGTTCCAGGTGTACGGCGAGGCGGTCGACGTCGTCGGCGCCGGCCCCTGGTTCACGCGGTTCCGCGCCCCCGAGGGGCAGACCAACACCGACATCGGCTTCCGCGCCAACTCCTCGGCCAACGGTTCGGCGTTCCGCAGCTTCTCCTACTGGGGCAACTACGTGCAGCGGATCGACGGGCCGGGCAAGGTGCTGGACTTCACCGGCGTCGCCGACATGACGGTGGACGACCTGTGGGTGGAGCACATGGTGTGCATGTTCTGGGCCGCGAACATGGACGACTCGACGATCACCAACTCCCGGATCCGCAACACCTGGGCCGACGGCATCAACATGACCAACGGCTCGTCGGGGAACGTGGTGCGTGACATCGAGACCCGCGGCACCGGGGACGACTCCTTCGCCCTGTTCGCCGCGACGGACGCCGGCGGCAGCGGCCAGGCCGGCAACCTGTACGAGAGCCTCACGTCCCTGGTCACGTGGCGGGCGGCAGGCCTGGCCGTGTACGGCGGCCAGGACAACACGTTCCGCGACATCCTCGTGGCCGACACCCTGGTCTACTCCGGGGTGACGATCAGCTCGCTCGACTTCGGCTACCCGATGGAGGGCTTCGGACCCGGGGAGACGCGCTTCGAGGAGATCTCGCTGGTCCGCACCGGCGGGCACTTCTGGGGTGACCAGACGTTCCCGGCGATGTGGCTGTTCTCCGCGTCGAAGGAGTTCCGGGCGATCCGGGTGTCCGACGTCGACATCGTCGACCCGACGTACTCCGGGATCATGTTCCAGACCAACTACGTCGGCGGGCAGCCGCAGCACGCGATCGAGGACACCGTGTTCACGCGGGTCTCGGTCAGCGGGGCCCGGCGCAGCGGCGACGACTGGGACGCGAGGTCCGGGTTCGGCATCTGGGCCAACGAGCTGCCGGAGCCGGGACAGGGCCCCGCCGTCGGCTCGGCGACGTTCGTGGACCTGACCCTCGCGAACAACGCGGTCGACATCCGGAACACGACGAGCACCTTCACGGTCGACCGGGAGTAGACCCGCCGGCGTGGGCCTTCCCGCCTGCCGCGCAAGATCTCGCAAGTCGCGCAAGCGGCTTGCGAGATCTTGTGTAAGGTCGATGGTATGGGACGACGACTTGCCGATGTGGCCGAGAAGGTCGGGGTCAGCGAAGCGACCGTGAGTCGGGTGCTGAACGGGAAGCCCGGGGTGTCGGCCGCGACGCGCGAGGCCGTGCTCACGGCGCTGGACGTGCTGGGCTACGAGCGGCCGGTGAAGCTGCGGGGTGACCGGGCCCGGCTGGTGGGGCTCGTGCTGCCGGAGCTGGCCAACCCGATCTTTCCGGCGTTCGCCGAGGTCATGGGCGGCGCGTTGGCCCAGCAGGGGTTCACGCCCGTGCTGTGCACGCGCAGCGCGGGCGGCATCACCGAGGCCGAGTACATCGACCTGCTGCTGACCCAGCAGGTCTCCGGGGTGATCTTCGCCGGAGGGCTGTACGCCGAGCGGGACGCGGACCATGAGCACTACGAGCGGCTGCGGTCCCTCGGCCTGCCGGTGGTGCTGATCAACGCGTCGATCGACGAACTCGGCTTTCCCCAGGTGTCCTGCGACGACCTGATCGCCACCCAGCAGGGCCTGGAGCACCTGGTCTCGATGGGGCACGAGCGGATCGGGCTGCTGCTCGGGCCGGGGGACCACGTGCCCTCGGAGCGCAAGCTGGCCGCGGCCCGGTCGTTCGCGGCCCGCGCCGGGATCGAGTTCCCCGACGAGCTCGTGGTGCACAGCCGCTACGGCATCGAGGCGGGTCAGGCCGCCGGCGCGAGGCTCGTCGAGCGGGGTGTGACCGCGATCCTCGCGGCCTCGGACCCCCTCGCACTCGGTGCCGTCCGCGCCGTGCGCCGCGCGGGTCTCGACGTGCCGCGGGACGTGTCCGTCGTCGGCTACGACGACTCGGCGCTGATGAACTCCACCGACCCGGCCCTGACCACGGTGCGCCAGCCGATCGACCAGATGGGGCGGGCTGCCGTGGACCTGCTGGCCGGCCTGATCGAGGGGGCTGCCGTGTCGCGCGACGAGCTGCTGTTCGAGCCTGAGCTGGTGGTGCGCCGCTCCACGGCGGCGGCACGACCGCGGGGGTGACGCACGGGTGACCTGCGGGTGACCCGCCGCGGGTGGCGCGGGGCCCGGCGGCGCCGTCGTCGATTCCGGGACAAGATTCCCTGCATATTGTCTGTCAAGTTCTTGCGCTGACTCTGTTCAGTCGTTACGGTCATGCCCGGAGACCGAACACGACGACGTGCGGAGGGCAGCGTGAACCACCCCGACGAGCGCGCATGGTGGCGCGACGCGGTGATCTATCAGATCTACCCGCGGTCGTTCGCCGACGGCGACGGTGACGGCACCGGCGACCTCGCCGGCATCAGGGCCCGGCTCGGCCATCTCGAAGCGCTCGGCGTCGACGCGGTCTGGTACACGCCCTGGTACGCCTCACCGCTGGCCGACGGCGGCTACGACGTGGCCGACTACCGGGCGATCGACCCCGTCTTCGGCGACCTCGCCGGCGCCGAGGCGCTCATCGCCGAGGCCGGCGAGCGGGGCATCCGCACCATCGTCGACGTCGTCCCCAACCACGTCTCCGACCAGCACCCCTGGTTCCGTGCCGCGCTCGCCGCGCCGCCCGGCTCACCCGAGCGCGCCCGCTTCTGGTTCCGTGACGGCAGCGGCCCCGGCGGTGAGGAGATGCCCACCGGCTGGACGTCCAGCTTCCAGGGAGACACCTGGACCCGCACCACGGACCCTGACGGCACCCCCGGCCAGTGGTACCTGCACCTGTTCACCCCGCAGCAGCCGGACCTCAACTGGAACAACGCGGACGTACGCGCCGAGCACGAGGCCGTCCTGCGGTTCTGGTTCGACCGCGGCGCCGCCGGCGTGCGCATCGACTCCGCCGCCCTGCCCGCCAAGGACCCCGCCCTGCCGGAGGTGCCCGAGACCTGGGGCGCCGGCGAGCACCCGCACCTGGACCGCGACGACCTGCACGACATCTACCGCGGCTGGCGGGCCGTGGCCGACTCCTACGGCGGCGGCCCCGGCGCCGAGCGCGTCCTGGTGGGGGAGGTGTGGCTGCCCGACCCCGAGCGCTTCGCGCTCTACCTGCGCCCCGACGAGATGCACACGGCGTTCAACTTCGACTTCATGACCCGCCCCTGGGACGCGAAGGAACTGCGCGAGTCCATCACCCGCACCCTGGACGCGCACGCCCCCGTCGGCGCACCGGCCACCTGGGTCCTGTCCAACCACGACATCACCCGCCCCGTGACCCGGTACGGCCGCGAGGACACCTCGTTCGACTTCCTCAGCAAGCGTTTCGGCACCACCGCCGACCTGGAGCTCGGCACCCGCCGCGCCCGCGCGGCCGCCCTGCTGACCGGCGCCCTGCCCGGCAGCCTCTACGTCTACCAGGGCGACGAGCTCGGCCTGCCCGAGGCGGACGTGCCCCGCGACGCCATCCAGGACCCGATGCACTTCCGCTCCGGCGGCGTCGACCCCGGCCGCGACGGCTGCCGCGTCCCGCTGCCCTGGACCGCGAGCGGGCCCAGCCACGGCTTCGGACCCGACGACGGAGCCGCGCCCTGGCTGCCGCAGCCCGACGGCTGGGGCGAGTTCGCCGTCGAGCACCAGGCCGGCGACCCCGGCTCGATGCTCACCCTCTACCGCACGATGATCGCCGCCCGCCGCACCGAACCCGGGCTGCGCGGCGACGCCTTCGCCTGGCTCGACCTGCCGGGCACCCCCCTGGACGGCGGCGACCGTGTCGTCGCCTTCACCCGCGGTGCGGGGTTCGCCTGCGTGGTGAACCTCGGACCCGACCCCGTGGCGCTGCCCGGCGGCGCCACGACCACCCTCACGAGCGCGCCCCTCACCGACGACGGGCGGCTCCCCCCGGACACGGCGGCCTGGTGCCGCCTGGAGGACCCGACCGGCGCTACCTCGCGCCGAACCAAGGAGTGATGATGAAGTCACGCACAACCGCCCCCCTCGCCGTCCTGGCGCTCACCGCGGGTCTGACCGCGGGGCTCACGGCCTGCTCCGCCGGCGAGGAGCCCCTCAGCCTTGCCGAGGCCGATGCCCTCGACGAGCAGGAGGTGACCCTCACGGTCGCGATCGACGAAGGCCTCGCCGACGAGGCCGTCGCCGCCTTCGAGACCCGCGCCGCGGAGTTCACCGAGGAGCACCCGAACATCACCGTCGAGGCGCAGGAATACACCTGGACCGGTACCACCTTCGCCGCCGACCTCGCCGGGGGCACCCTGCCCACCGTGTTCACGGTGCCGTTCACCGACGGCCGCGGCCTCATCGAACGCGAGCAGATCGCCGACATCTCGGCGCTCACGGCCGAGCTGCCCTACGCCGACCAGTTCAACGAGACGGTCGCACAGGCGGGCCAGGCCGCCGACGGCTCCCAGTGGGCCATCCCGGTCGCCGCCTACGGCCAGGGCATCCACTACAACCGCGCGCTGTTCGCCGAGGCCGGGCTCGACCCCGACGACCCGCCCGCCACGTGGGACGAGGTGCGTGAGGCGGCAGCGGCGATCAGCGAGAAGACCGGCGAGACCGGCTTCGGCATGATGACCTCCTCCAACACCGGCGGCTGGATCCTCACCTCGCTCGCGTACGCGATGGGCGGCCGCGGCGAGACGAATGACGGCAAGCAGGACATCGCGACCATCGACACCCCCGAGTACCACGACGCCCTGTCGTACCTGCACGACCTGCGCTGGGAGGACGACTCCATGGGCGACGAGTTCCTCTACGACTGGGGCACCAGCCACGCCGACTTCGGCGCCGGCAAGATCGGCATGCTGATCTCCGGCGGCGGCGACTACGGCAACCTCATCACGCAGAACGCGATGAACCCCGACGACTACGGCGTCACCGTGCTGCCGCTGGAGGGCGACGACGCCGCCGCGCTGGGCGGCGGCACCCTGGCCGCCGTCGACGCCAAGGCGAGCCCCGCCGAGCAGGCAGCGGCCGTGCAGTGGATCGACTTCTACTACCTGGGCAAGCTCACGACGCAGGCCGGCGCCGTGGCCGACGCCGAGGCGGCCGCCGCGCAGGACCAGCCCGTGGGCGCCCCCGTCCTGCCCGTGTTCGACAAGGCGACCTACGACCAGACGCAGGAGTGGATCGCCGACCTGATCAACGTGCCCCTGGAGCAGTTCGCCCCGTACAGCGACGGCATCTACGACCAGCCGCTGGCCCCCGAGCCGCCGTCGGCCACGCAGGACCTGTACGCCACGCTCGACCCGGTGGTGCAGGCCGTCCTGACCGACGAGGACGCCGACATCGACGCGCTGCTCGCCGACGCCGAGCAGCAGGTCCAGACCCTGATCGACCGTGGCTGACGTCGTGGTGACCTCCCTCGAGCGGCCGGTGCCGCCTGCGACCTCGCAGGCGGCACCCGCCCGGGCGCCGCGCCCGGGCGGCCTCGCCGCCTGGGCGCGGCGGGGCGGACCCTCCACGCTCCTCATCGCCCTGCCGATGATCCTGTGCTTCGGCCTGTTCTCCTGGTTCCCGATCGCCCGCGCGGTCGTCATGAGCGTCCAGTACACCAACCTGGTCGCCGCCCCGGAGTTCGTGGGACTGGAGAACTTCACGTACGTGCTGTCCGACCCGCTGCTGCCCGTCGCCGTGCGCAACACGCTGTACTTCGCCGTGCTCGCGCTGCTGTTCGGCTACCCGGTGCCGCTCCTGGCAGCCGTGGCGATGAGCGAGGTGCGCCGTGCCCGCGGCCTGTTCGCCGCGCTGGCGTACCTGCCCGTCGTCGTCCCGCCCGTGGTCGCCGTGCTGCTGTGGAAGACCTTCTACAGCGGCGCCGACACCGGCGTGTTCAACACCATCGCCGGGTGGGTCGGTGCGGGACCGTTCCCCTGGCTGCAGGACCCCGACTGGGCGATGCCGTCCCTGGTGCTCGAAGCCACCTGGGCGGCGGCCGGCGGCACCGTCATCATCTACCTCGCCGCCCTCACCGGCGTCCCGCCCGAGCTGTACGACGCCGCCGAGGTGGACGGGGCCGGCATCTGGCGCAAGATCTGGCACGTCACCCTCCCGCAGTTGCGGCCCGTGCTGTTCATCACGCTGATCCTGCAGATCATCGGGACGTCGCAGGTGTTCACCGAGCCCTACCTGTTCACCGGGGGAGGCCCGGCCAACTCCACGACCACGATCCTGCTGATGATCTACAACTACGCCTTCGGCGGGCGCGGCGACTACGGCGCCGCCACGGCGCTGAGCCTCCTGCTCGCCGTCGTCCTCGCGATCCTGTCGGCGATCTACTTCCGCACCACCAAGCGCTGGAGCACGACATGAGCGGCCCGACGACGGGCCGGGCGGCCGGCCCCGCGACCGACCGGGGCATCATCTCCGACGCCGACCTGCGCCGCCCCGGTGTCCGGCGCGGCCTGCGCGGGGTGCACGGCCTGCTGCTGGCCGGGCTCGTGGTCCTGGGGCTCGGACCCGTCCTCTGGCTCGGCAAGGCCGCGATCACCCCCACCCAGGACACGCTGCGTGCCCCCGTCGAGGTGTTCCCGAACGGGACCGACTGGGCGAACCTGGCCGAGGCCTGGACCCGGTTCGACATCGACCTGCACTTCTTCAACACCCTGTGGCTGGCGCTCGGATCCTGGGCGGTGCAGCTCCTGATCGCCGTGACCGGCGGGTACGTGCTGTCCGTGCTGCGGCCCGCCTACGCCCGCGTGCTCGGCGCGCTCGTGCTGTCCACGCTGTTCGTGCCCGCCGTCGTGCTGCTCGTGCCGCTGTACCTCACGGTGCTCGACGTGCCCGTCGCCCACGTGTCCCTCATCAACACGTTCTGGGCGGTGTGGCTGCCGGCCGGGGCGAACGCGTTCAACGTGCTGCTCGTGGCCCGGTTCTTCGACGGGCTGCCCCGCGAGGTGTTCGACGCCGCCAAGGTCGACGGGGCCGGACCGTTCCGGCTCGGCTGGTCCGTCGTGCTGCCCATGTCCCGGCCGATCGTCGGGGTGGTGTCCGTCTTCGCCTTCATCACGGCGTGGAAGGACTTCCTGTGGCCGCTGCTCGTGCTGCGCGACCCCGCGGTGCAGCCGCTGTCGGTGCGGCTGCCCGCGCTGCAGGACTACGTCGAGCTGGACGTGCTGCTCGCCGCGCTTGCGATCAGCACCGTGATCCCGATCGCGATCTTCCTGGTGTTCCAGCGGCTGTTCCTCGGCGGGGCGGGGCTGTCCGGGGCGGTGAAGGGGTGAGCCAGGGCATGGGATTGGCGCTCCTGGTTGCAGGTGCCTGCTTCACCATGCGGCACCGGTCGCGCCAGGCCTGCGGCCGGCGAGTGAGGCCAGAGGGCGGGCAGAGCAGTCCCGAGCCCCACGTGCACCCCCACCCCCGCCGGTGGTACGACGTCTGTAGCCGAACACCAAGGAGCCCGCCACGATGAACGATGCCCCGAACAGACGGGTCGAGGACTACGCCCTGATCGGTGACTGCCACAGTGCCGCCCTCGTCGGCCTCGACGGCAGCATCGACTGGCTGTGCCTCCCGCGCTTCGACAGCGACGCGAGCTTCGCCGCGCTGCTGGGCGGCCCGGAGCACGGCCACTGGCGGATCGCGCCGGAGGCGGGTGGTCGTGCCAGGTCTCGCAGCTACCGGGGCGACACGCTGGTGCTGGAGACGCGGTGGGACACCCCGGACGGGTCGGCGGTGGTGCTGGACCTGATGCCGCCCCGGGGGGAGGCGGCGCACGTGGTGCGGATCGTGGAGGGTGTGCGGGGTGCGGTGCCGATGGAGCTCGTGCTGCGGCCGAAGTTCGGGTACGGGGAGATGGATCCGTGGATCGTCCAGGACGAGGGCCAGGTGAACGCCGTCTCGGGGCCGGACGCGATCTGGCTGCGGGGTTCGGTGCCGCTGCGGCACGACCGCCGGGCCGCGCGCGCGTCGTTCGTGGTGGGGGAGGGGCAGCGGGTCTCGTTCGTGCTCAGCCATCGCGCCTCCTACCTGCCCCGCCCGGATCCCGTGGACGCCGACCGCGCGCTGGACGAGACGATGATGTTCTGGGAGGACTGGATCGCCCGCTGCGACTACCGGGGCAGGTGGGCCGGGGCGGTGCGCCGCTCGCTGCTGACGCTCAAGGCGCTCACGTACGCACCCACCGGCGGGATCGTCGCGGCGGCGACCACGTCGCTGCCGGAGCAGATCGGGGGCCCGCGCAACTGGGACTACCGGTTCTGCTGGCTGCGGGACGCGACCTTCGCGCTGCAGGCCCTGCTCGGCACGGGGTACATCGCCGAGGCGCGGGCCTGGCGCGAATGGCTGCTGCGGGCCGTGGCCGGCGACCCGTCCAAGCTGCGGATCATGTACGGCCCCGACGGCTCCCGCTCCATCCCCGAGCGGGAGCTCGACTGGCTGCCTGGCTTCCGCGACTCGGCACCGGTGCGGGCGGGCAACGCCGCCGTCGGGCAGCGGCAGCTCGACGTGTGGGGCGAGGTGCTCGACCTGCTGCACCATGCCCGCCTGACCGGGCTGGAGCCCACCGACGCCGCCTGGGACGTGCAGCGCGGCCTCCTGGACTGGCTGGAGGGGCACTGGTCCGAGCCGGACAACAGCCTGTGGGAGATGCGGGGCGAGCGCCGTCACTTCGTCTACTCCAAGGTGATGGCGTGGGCCGGGGTGGACCGCGGGCTGCGCACGATCGAGCGCCGGGAGTTCGGCGGGCCGGCCGGCCGCTGGCGGGCGCTGCGCGAGGAGATCCGCGACGAGGTGCTCGCCCAGGGTTTCGACGCCGACCGGGGGACGTTCACCCAGTTCTACGGTTCGCAGGGGGTGGACGCCGCGCTCCTGCTGCTGCCCCGGGTGGGGTTCCTGGCGTGGAACGACCCGCGCATGCTCGGCACGATCGCCGCCGTGGAGCGGGACCTGTGCCGGGGTGAGTTCCTGGCCCGCTACGACCCGGAGGCCGACGGCGGCCCGGACGGCCTGCCGGGCGGTGAGGGGGCGTTCCTGGCGTGCAGCTTCTGGCATGCGGACGCGATGCATGCCACGGGGCGCCCGCGGGAGGCGGAGCGGCTGTTCGGGAAGCTGCTGGAGCTGCGCAACGACGTCGGCCTGCTCAGTGAGGAGTACGACGTCGCCGCGGGGCGTCAGCTGGGCAACACGCCGCAGGCGTTCAGTATGGTCGGCCTGGTCAACACCGCACGCCGCCTGGGCGGCGGGAGCATGGACACGCACGAGGGGTCCCCGGTGGGCTGACGCGCCGCCCCCGGACCGTGATCCGGGGGCGGCGCGGCATCCTCAGACCGCCAGCCGGCGGGTGGCCGTGCGGTGGCGGCCGTGCCCGGCCGTGGCGGCGGTGACCTGGAACCCGTCGTCCGTCGGCGCCATCGACGGGACGTAGACACTCGCCCCCGGGGCGACGCCGGCCGCGGTGACGGGCGCTCCCTGACCGATGATCCGGAAGTCGACCGGCTCGGCGTCGAGGTTGACCAGGTGCACGGCCGCGCCGGTCGCCGGCCCGGCGTCGTCGGCGGTGGCGGCGAAGGTCACCGTTCCGGCGGTCTGGGCCACGTCGATGGCCGTGACCTCGACGGTGATGCTGCCGGAGTGCTCCACGGTGAGCAGGTGCTGGCTGCGCGAGGCGTCGTCGAAGAACGTCCGGCCGGTCGGGGCGATGCTCACGGGCCGGTCGGTGCCCCACCAGAACTGGATGCGGGTGCCTCCGCGGGTGAGCGAGAAGCCGCTCGCCGTCGTCGACGCCGTTCCGGTCGCATCGGGGCGGGTGCCGTCGGAGAACTCCAGCACGTCGCCGGCGCCCACCACCAGGGGCAGGCGTTCGACGGCGCTCACCGTGGTCTGCACGGTGCGGACGATGCCGTCGTGCCGGTGGGTGATGTCCTGGACGGTGGCGCCCGACGCGGTGGTGTACCGGGTGGTGAACGTCCCGTTGTACCCGGTCAGGTCCGCATCCTGGATCACCGGGCCCGACGCGTCGTTCCCCTCGTGGTGGACGGCGGTCACGTTGACGCGCGAGGCGTCCGCGCCGCTGGTGGTGACCATGGCCCAGGAGTCGTCGCCCCACTTGTTCGTGGACAGCAGGACCATGCCGGCCTGGGGGTGCCAGAACATGCCGGGGCCGGTGCGCTGCCGGATCCACACGACGTCGCCGTACATGGCGCCCAGGTAGTACCCGGGGCGGCGCACGAACACGAACTGCTGGTCGATGATGCCGGTGCGCAGCTCCGTGAACCGCTGGGAGCGCAGGTACGGCTGCTCGGCCACCTGTGCGTCCCGTTCGGCGGCGGTGACACCGTCGGGCGCCTGCGAGACGTGCATGTACAGGCGCGGCGAGCTGTTCTGCTTGGCGCGCGGCTCGACCGGGTCGGTCGACGCCGCCCAGTCCGCACGGGCGGCCTGCTTGTCCCCGGCGGGCGGGTAGAACGCGCGCAGGCGCGGCACGTCCTCCAGGAAGACGCGGCCCAGGGCCGCCCGGTCCTTGGCGTCCAGCACCCGCGGGATGAAGGTCAGGGCAGGGTTGCGGGCGCTGGCCTCGCTGAAGTGGAAGCCGCTGTCCTTGCCGGGTTCCAGCACGACGGCGTAACCGAGCCAGTCGGCGAACCGGCGCGCCAGTTCGAGTGCGGACGCGTCGCCGGTGAGTTCGTAGATGTGTCCCAGGTCGGGGAGCATCACCTCGAAGTTGTATCCGGCGTCGTACGTGTTGGCCTCGGAGAAGAACCCGGCCGGGGCCAGGCCGTGCTCCAGGAGGTAGGTCATCCGGCTGGTCAGTGACGCCCCGATGGACGCGTCGCCGAGCACGTGCGCGGTCTGCGCGACGCCCGCCAGGCCGGCGGCGACCTGGTTGGTGTACCGGATCGGCGGGCCCCAGTAGGGCTGGGACAGGTCGGTCAGCCACGTGCTGCTGAGCCGGAGGGCCTGCTCGATCTCGGTGCGCCGGGTGGGCAGGGCGCCGATGGACTTCAGGTCGCGCAGCGTCGCCGACAGCGCCACCGTCCCGAACCCGGTCGGGGCGAGGCCGTGCTCGTCGATGCGGTACTCCGGCCACGACCCGTCGGCGTGCTGCAGGCCCAGGTAGAAGCCGATGGCGGCGTCGAGCCGTCCCAGCAGGTTCGCGTCCCGGTAGTAGGGGTTCCAGGGGCGGTCGTGGGCGGCGAACCAGGACAGGGTCGCCACGTGCTCCATGATGCGGGCGTTGAACGGCTCGTTGGGCTTGCGCTGCCAGCCGTCCTCCATCCAGCCGTACCGGTCCGGGTCGTCGTCGACGACGCTGTTGGCCAGCGGGGCGAGGATCATCAGGTAGGCGGCGTAGACCTGCTCGTCCGGGGCGAACAGCGTCCGGTCCGGTGCGCCGGCGGGCAGTGCGTCGACCAGCGGCAGGACCGTGCCGGACGACGTCGCGGCGGCCGGCCGCGCGAGGCCGAACGCGCCGACGGCGGCCGCCGAGACCGCGCCGACGGCGGTGATGAAGCCCCGCCGGCTGAGCGGCGGCAGGCCGGGAGCGGTCAGGTCACGGGTTTCGGTCATCGTTGACTCCCATGGTGGTGAGATGTGTGATTCTGCGGAACGGGGGAGGGGGCGGGCTCAGCCCTTCAGGCCGGACCGGGTCAGGCCCTCGACGAACTGGCGCTGGGCGAAGAGGAAGACGATGAGCACCGGGATCACGGTGAGCGCGGTGGCGCCGATCTGCGTGTTGTAGAGCGGCTCGCCGTAGTTGTCCTGGTACTGGGTCAGGCCCAGGCCGACGGGGAAGAGCTCGGGGCTGCGCAGGAAGACCAGCGGCTCGAAGTACATGTTGAACGCGTACAGGAACTTCATGATCGCGACCGCGGCGACGGCGGGCCCCGACAGGGGGAACGCGATCCTGGTGAACAGGCCGAACCGGCCCAGTCCGTCCAGGCGGCCGGCTTCCTCCAGCTCGTCGGGCAGGGACAGGAAGAACTGGCGGAAGATGAAGACGCTCACGATGCAGCCGGGGCCGAAGATCGGCACCACGATCAGAGGGACGTGGGAGTCCATCAGCCCGAGCTGGGCCACCCACCGGAAGATCGGGATGATCGTCACCTCGCCCGGGATCATCATCCCGGTCATCAGCACCAGGAAGACCTTCCCGGCCCCGGGGAACCGGATGCGGGCGAACGCGTAGCCGCCGAGCGCCCCGACGACGATCGAGCCGATCGCGATGACGGTGGCCAGGTACAGCGAGTTGACGTACTGCTGCGCGAACGGCGTGACCGTGAAGATCCGCTCGACCCCGTGCAGGGTCCACTCGGTGGGCAGCAGGCGGGGCGGCGTCGCGAAGATCTCGTCGACCGGTTTGAACGCCGCGAAGACCATCCAGATCGTCGGGTAGAGGAACGGGACCGACAGCACGAGCAGCAGCCCGTACAGGGCGACCTTCGAGGCCAGGCCGCGGCGGCGCCGGGTGGTGGCCCGGCGGCGCCGGGCGGGGACCGGCCGCACGGGGGTGGCCGCGGCCACGCGCCGGGTGAGCAGGTCAGACTTCATCGTGCACCCACTTCTTGCGTGTGCCCCACTGCAGCGCGGCCAGCGCGAACAGGACGAGGAACATCAGCACGCCGATCGCCGAGGCGTAGCCGAAGTCCTGCTGCTCGAAGGCCGTGCGGTAGAGCAGGTAGGAGATCACCGTGGTGGAGCGGCCCGGCCCGCCCTCGGTGAGGATCTGGATCGGGACGAACACGTCCATGGCGCCGATGGTCGTGATCATCACGACCAGCAGGATGGTCGGGGTGATGATCGGCAGGGTGATGGACCGGAAGACCCGGCCGGGCCGCGCGCCGTCGAGCCGGGCGGCCTCCTTGAGCTCGCCGGGCACGGTCTGCAGGGCCGCCAGGAACAGCACCATGTTCATGCCCACGCTCTTGAAGACCTGGATGACCACCACGGTGACCAGCGCCCAGGCCGGGTCGCGCAGCCAGTTCGGGCCGTCGATGCCGATCGCGGCCAGCGCGCCGTTGATGCCGCCGTTGCTGGCCACCAGGTAGTTCCAGATCAGGACCCACGCGACGGTCGAGACGACCACCGGTGAGAAGAAGACCGCGCGGAAGGCGCCGGTTCCGGCCAGCCGCTGGTCGAGCAGGACGGCGAGCGCGAGGGCGAGCGTCACGTTCAGGACCATGAGCAGGCCGGCGAACAGCAGGGTGGTCCACAGGGAGCCCCACACGACCGGGTCGGTGACCAGCCGCTGGAAGTTCGCCGCACCGACCCAGTGGAACTGGCCGATCAGCGGGTTCCAGTCGTGCAGGCTGTACCAGATCACGTATCCGAACGGGATCAGGCCGAACGCGGTCACGCCCAGCACGGCCGGGGCGGCGAAGACCATCCCGAACGCGGCGTCGATGCGGGCCGGCCGGGACCCTCCCGGCCGCCCGCGGCGGGAGGTACGTCCCGCCGCGGGCGAAGGTGTGGTGGCGGTGGCCAACTCAGCCTCCGGCGATGATCGGTTCGATGTCGGCGCAGACCTGGGACAGCACGGTCTTCGCGTCGCCGTCCGGGACCCACAGGGCGTCGAGGTCGGCCCGGACCGGGTCACCCAGCTCGCTCATCTTGATGTGCCCGGGCTTGGTGACGGCCTCCAGCGCCTGGTCGATGACGGTGCCCTGGATCTGCTCCTCGTTCAGTGCGGGGGCGGCGGCACCGAGGGTGTCGACCGTCAGGAGCGAGGCGCGCGGCGGCGGGAAGAACTGGGCGAGCAGCTCCGAGTTGGCCTTGTTCGTGAAGTAGGCGAGGAAGTCCGCGGCGATCTCGGGGTGGTCGCTCTGGGAGATCACGCCGACCCCACCCTGGCCCACCACGGGGACGGTGCCTGCCGGACCGGCCGGAAGGGGCACGAAGTCCCAGGCGAAGTCCTCGCCCAGCGAGGCGGAGGAGCTGAGCTGGGCCAGCATCATCCCGGTCTGCCCGGACGCGAAGTCGTACTCCTCACCCGGACCCGGCACGGCGCCGGTCTCGAAGATCTGGTCGTGGAACCAGTCGAAGAACTCCACCATCTCGGGGGAGTCGAAGGTGCACTGGGTGCCGTCCGCGCTCCAGGGCGCGGCGCCCCAGGACATCCACATCGCGCCGAGGGCGTTGTTCCAGGCGGTGTAGGGGTCCACCACGGTCTGGAACCCGGCCACGGCGTCGTCGTCGGCGGCGGTGGCCGCGGCGACCTCCATGAGGCGGTCCCAGGTCCAGTCGCCGTCGGCGATCAGGTCGCGCGGGTCGGGCTGTCCTGCCTTCTTCAGGAGGTCCTGGTTGACGTAGATGCCGAAGGGGCTGTTGGAGAACGGGTACCCGTAGATGTCACCGTCCTTCGACCAGACCTCCAGGGCGCCGTCGAGCAGGTCGTCGACGTCGTAGTCCGGGGTGGACTCCAGCGTGGGGCTCAGGTCGTACAGGGCCCCGCTCCGGACGAACTGCGCGGCGTCGGACTCGCCGAGCCAGGCCAGGTCCGGCGCGTCGCCGCCCGCGATCTGGGTCGTGAGGGCGTTGATGTAGCTGGAGCCGGTGAGCGGTTCGAAGGTCACCGACGAGACCTCGTCGGGGTGCTCGGCGACGTAGGCGTCCGCGATCTCGTCGAAGATCGCGTGGTGGGCCTCGTTGCTGCTCCACATGACCATCCGCAGGTCGACCGGACCGTCGGCGGCCTCGTCGCCGCTTGCCTGTCCGGAGCAGGCGGCCAGTGTGAGCGCGGCCGCCGTGAGCATGGCCCCGGCAGGGAGCGCCCTGCGGAGCCTGGGGGAGTGACGCATGAGTTTCCTTCCTCAACAACAGTGTTCAGGGGGCAGGAGCGGTGCTGCCGATGCTCAACGTAGCAAGTTCTTCGAAGAAGAGCCAGAGAATTCTACGAGAAGTTGCTAATAAATTTTCCATAACGGTGCTCCGGGTACGCGTGAGGGTACGGAGCCGCTGCTCCGTACCCTCAGGGATGTGCCACCGGCGGACGAACGCGTCTCATCCCATGGCGACCGGCCCCGTCGAGGAGCGCACCACGAGCCGGGTGGCCAGCTCGGTGTGGTGGGACCGCGGGGTGGATCCCGCCAGCAGCGCGGCCAGCGTCTCGACCGCGGCGGCGCCCATCAGGTCCAGCGGCTGGCGCACCGTGGTCAGGGGCGGGGAGGACATCTGGGCCATGATGAGATCGTCGAACCCGATCACGCTCAGGTCCGCGGGGACGCGCAGCCCGGCCCGGCGGGCGGCCTCGAGCACCCCGAGCGCCTGGGAGTCGGACGCGGTGACCACGGCGGTGGGGCGGGGGTCCCGTGCCAGGACCTTCTCGCCGAGCTCGAGCCCGGAGTCGAAGGTGAAGTCGCCGGGCAGTTCCAGCTCCGGGTCGGGCTCCACCCCGGCCGCGGCCAGGCCCGCCAGGAAGCCCGACAGCCGCGCGCGGGAGGCCATGGCCTCGGGGTAGCCGCTGAGGATCGCGATCCTGCGGTGCCCCAGCTCGGTGAGGTGCTCGGTGGCGGACACGCCGCCGGCCCAGTTGGTGGCACCGATGCTGTAGGTGTCCTCCTCGGGGTTGCTCAGCGGGTCGATCACCACCAGCGGGATGCGATGGGCCGCGAACCGGGCCCGTTCGGCGTCGTCCAGCGTCGAGGTGATGGCGATGACACCCCGCCTGCCCGCCGCGTGCAGTTCGTCGATCCAGCGCAGGTCCCGCGCGTCGTCGGGGTACACCGCCACGGTGACGTCGAGCTGGGAGGTCTCGGCGGCGTCGATGGCGCCGCGCAGGACGTCCAGCGTGTAGGGCGAGTACATGTCCCTGGCCAGTACGGTCACCGGCGTCGTCGACCCGCGGCGCTTGCGGGGGGTGACGTAGCCGCGCTCCTTGAGCGCGTGCTCCACCCGCTCCCGCGTCGCGTCGGAGACGTTCGCCCCGCCGTTGGCCACCTTCGAGACCGTCGAGATCGACACGCCGGTCATCTTCGCCACCTCGGCGAGTGACGGCTTGCCCTGCCCGTTCGGTCGGTTCGCCACCATCAGACTCCTCTCTCTGCCGGCCGTCGTCGGCCGGTTAGGCATGATCACCATAACATTCTTGTAGAATTTTCGGAGAATTTGAGTACACTCGTGCCCCGTGCTGACGCGGCCCGGCCCATCATGGCCGCGCGAGACATCCTGGCACCAGAAAGGTTGAACTCTATGGAGATCTACGCGGACATCGCTGTGATCGGCGGTGGGCTCGGCGGAGTGTCAGCGGCGCTCGCCGCGCTGCAAGCGGGCAGACGGGTCGTGATGACCGACCCCACCTCCTGGCTCGGCGGGCAGCTGACCAGTCAGCTCGTCCCCCTCGACGAGCACCTCTACATCGAGACCGACGGCGCGAACCGTTCCTACCGGCGCTTCCGGGACGCGCTGCGCGACTACTACCGGCGCCACTACCCGCTCACCGACGCGGCCCGTGACGACCCGCACCTGAACCCCGGCGAGGCCTGGGTCAGCCCCGTCAGCGTCGACCCGCGCGTGGCCGTCGCCGTCATCGACGACCTGCTGGCCCCCTACCGCAGCTCCGGGCGGCTCACGGTACTCATGCGGAGCGAGCCCGTGGCCGTCGAGACCGACGGCGACCGCGTCACCTGCGTCCGCGTGCGCAGCGAGGACGGCACCACCACCGACCTGCACGCCCCGTACGTCCTGGACGCCACCGAACTGGGCGACCTGCTCGACCTCGGCGGCATCGAGCACGTCTCGGGCCGCGAGTCCCAGGAGCAGACCGGGGAACCGGGCGCCTGGCCCACCGCCGACCCGCACGACATGCAGGGCGTGTCCTGGTGCTTCGCGATCGAGCACCACGAGGGCGAGGACCACACCATCGACCGGCCCGCGGACTACGCGTACTGGCGCGACCTGCGCCCGCCCCAGCTCGACGGACGGCCGATCCTCAGCTTCGGCGAGCCCGCCGACGCCGACGGCAGGCCCCGCCCCGTCTTCACGTTCACCCCCAACCGTGACGACGACGTCATCGACCTGGACCACCGCAACATCGGCCTGGCCCCCGAGCTGTGGAACTACCGGCGCATCGCGGCCAGGCGCCACTTCACCCCCGGCTTCTACCGCAGCGACGTCGTCGTCGCGAACTGGCCGATGAACGACTACGTGGGCGGGCCGCTGTTCGGCGTGCCCGAGGCCGCCGGGCACTGGCAGGCCGCCAAGGCGCTCAGCCGGGCCACCCTGTACTGGCTGCAGACCGACGCCCCCCGGCCCGACGGCGGAACCGGCTGGCCCGGGGTGCGGCTGCGCGCGGACGTGGCAGGGACCACCGACGGGTTCGCCATGCACCCCTACATCCGCGAGTCACGGCGCATCCTGGCGCGCAGGACGATCGTCGAACAGGACATCTCCACGACCTACCGGGGCGACGGCGGCGCCGAGCGATACCCGGACACCGTCGGCACCGGGCACTACTTCTGGATCGACCGCCACCACACCACCGGCGACGGGCGCGGCGCGGGCGGCACCCCGCACCCCTTCGAGATCCCCCTCGGCGCCCTCGTGCCCCGCCGCGTGCGCAACCTGCTGCCGGCCGCCAAGAACATCGGGACCACCCAGATCACCAACGGCGCCTACCGGCTCCACCCGGTCGAGTGGTCCATCGGCGAGGCCGTCGGCACGCTGGCCGCCCACTGCCTCGACCACGACACGGAACCCCACGCGGTGGCCGACAGCGAGGAAGCCACCGCCGAATTTCAGGACCGCCTGGCCGCACAGGGCGTCCAGCTGCGATGGGACGAAGGGAAGCGCTGGTGAACCACCTGGCACAGCACGTGATCGGAGCCGTCACGTCCGGACCCGAGCCGGCCGCGGACTACCTGCGCACCGGCGACGTGTTCGAACGGCCGTTCCTGCTCGGCGCCGCCACCGCGGCCTACCAGATCGAAGGCGCCGCCGACGAGGACGGCCGCGGGCGATCCATCTGGGACACCTACTCCCACACCCCCGGACTGGTAGCGGGAGGCGACACCGGCGACGTCGCCGCCGACCACTACCACCGGCTCGGCGAGGACCTGGACCTGATGAACGGGCTCGGCCTGGACGCCTACCGCTTCTCCATCTCCTGGCCCCGCATCCAGCCCGGCGGAACCGGCCCGGCCAACCGCCGCGGCCTGGACTTCTACTCCCGCCTCGTCGACGGCCTCCTCGAACGCGGCATCACACCGGTCGCCACCCTCTACCACTGGGACCTGCCCCAGGAACTCGAGGACGCCGGCGGCTGGCCGCTGCGCGACACCGCCTACCGCTTCGCCGAGTACGCCGGGCTCGTGGCCGACGCCCTCGGCGACCGCGTCCCCATGTGGACCACCATCAACGAACCCTGGGCCGCCGCCTACCTCGGCTACGGCTCAGGCGTCATGGCCCCCGGCCGCACCGACGGCGCCGCCGCACTCGCGGCCGTGCACCACCTCAACCTCGGACACGGCCTCGCGGCCGCCACCCTGCGCGAACGCAGCGCCCCCGGCACGTCCGTGTCGGTCACCCTGAACATGCACGCCGCCCGCGACGGCGGAGACGGCGGCCCCGAAGCCGTCGAACGGGTGGACGCCCTGGCCAACGGGGCGTTCCTCGGACCGATGCTCCGCGGCGCCTACCCCGAACGGCTGCTCACCGACACCCAGGACGTCACCGACTGGTCGTTCCTGCGCGACGGCGACCTCGACCTGATCCACCAGCCGCTCGACAGCCTCGGCGTGAATTTCTACTCCACCGTCACCGTGCGCATGTGGGACGGGACCGGGGAGAAGACCAGCGCCGACGGCCACAAGCCGTCCACCGCGACCCCGTGGGTCGGCAGCGAGTCCGTGGAGTTCCTCCCGCAGCCCGGCCCGTTCACGGCGATGGGCTGGAACATCGCCCCCGAGGCCCTCGAACAGGTGCTCGTCGGACTCGGCAACGCGTTCCCGGACCTGCCCCTCATCGTCACCGAGAACGGAGCAGCCTTCGACGACCGCCGCACCCCGGCCGGCGGCGTGCACGACACCGGCCGCATCGACTACCTGCACCGCCACCTCGTGGCCTGCGCCAGAGCCCGTGAACGCGGCGTCGACCTGCGCGGATACTTCGTGTGGTCGCTGCTGGACAACTTCGAGTGGGCACACGGCTACGAGAAGCGGTTCGGCGTCGTACACGTCGACTACGACACGCAGCGACGCACCGTCAAGGACAGCGGGCACTGGTACGCGCAGCTCGCCCGCACCCGCCGGATCGGCTGAACCCCGCCGTGGGCGACGGCGAGGCGCCACCGCACCGGCGTCTCGCCGCCGCTCCGGCACCACGGATGTATCGCGAACGGTCCCGTGGGCTGAAGCCCCGCACGCCTCACCGGCCCACGATGGGCAGGACGCGCACGACGCGCGACCCGACGAGTGAGGAGACCACCATGACCGCCATCCCGTTCCGCTTCGGCGTCGTCACCACCGCACCACCCCGCGCGACCGCCTGGACCGACCATGCCCGCGCCGTCGAGAGGCTCGGCTACGACACCCTCGTCATGCCCGACAACGTCAGCCGAGGACTGGCCGTCTTCCCCGCCCTCGCCGCCGCGGCCGCCGCCACCTCACGGCTCCGCCTGGGCACCTACGTCCTGGCCAACGACGTCCGCCATCCCGTCATGGTCGCCAAGGAGTCCCTGGCGCTCGCAGCCCTGTCCGACGGCCGGTTCGAGCTCGGCCTGGGCGCCGGACGCCCGGCGGCACAGGCCGACAACGCCATGCTGGGCCTCCCGTTCGACGACGGCGCCGTGCGCGTCTCCCGCCTCGCCGAGTCGATCGGACTGATCCGCCGGCTGCTCGACGGCGAGACCGTGACACACGACGGCGAGCACTACGCCGTCACCGGCGCGACGGTCACCGCCGACGGGGCGGCAGCGCGGCCCGTGCCGCTCATGATCGCGGCCGGAGCACCGCGGATGCTGCGGCTGGCCGGCGAGGTCGCGGACACCGTCGCACTGGCCGTGCCGCCCGACGCCGCCGGCGAGGACGCCGCCGCGAAGGTCGACCGGGTCCGGTCGGCCGCCGGCCGGCACGTCGAGGCGAACGTGAACCTCATGGCCGTCGGGGGACAGGTCCCCTGGTTCCTGCGCGGGCGCCTCGACGCCGAGGCGCTCGCCGCGGCAGGATCGCCTGCCGCCGTGTCCGGGTCGCCCCAGGAGATGGCGGACGAGCTGCGCGCCCGCCGCGAGCGGTGGGGCCTGTCGTACTACCTGGTCTCCGACGAGCTGATGGACACGTTCGCGCCGGTGGCGCGGGAGCTGGCGGGGGAGTGAGGCAGCATGCCGGGCGGCGGCGACCCGAGTGACCAAGGTCCCGCCCGACCGGGACCGATGCCCGGTGCGGCCCCGCCCCTCCCGGCGCACCATGGACTCACCACCATCGCGTCGAAGGAGTCGATGACATGCCTGCTCGCATCCTGGTTCTCGGCGGGAGCTTCGCCGGCCTGACGGCCGCGCTCTCGCTGACGTCGCGGCTCGGCGCCGACGCGGACGTCACCGTCGTGTCGGCCGCCGACCGCTTCGTGTTCAACCCGTCCCTGATCTGGCTGCCGTTCGGCCGCCGCGGGCGGACGGACATCAGCTTCCCCCTCGCCCCCACGTTCGAACGGCACGGTGTGCGGTTCGTGCACGCCGCCGCCACCTACGTCGACCCGGCCGAGCACCGGGTGGAGACGACGGAGGGCGTCTTCGACTACGACTACCTGGTGATCGCCACCGGCTACCGCAACGACCTCGACGTCGTCCCCGGGATGCACGAGACCGCCACGATCACCACGCTGGGCGCTGCGGAGCGCACCGCGAACGCGTGGCGGGAGTTCCTGGACGACCCGGGCGACGTGATCGTCGGCGCCACCCAGGGCGCGAGCTGCTTCGGCGCGGCCTACGAGTTCCTGTTCAACACCTCCTACCAGCTGCGGCGCGCCGGCCTGCACGACAAGGTGAAGCTCACCTACGTCACCGCCGAGCCGTACGCGGGCCACTTCGGGATCGACGGCATGCCGGGCGCCAAGCCCCTGATGCGCATGTTCGCCCGCAAGGAAGGCATCGCGGTCGAGACCGGCCAGGCGATGCGCGAGATCCGGCCCGAGTCCATCGAACTGGCCGACGGGCGCGAGCTGCCCTACAAGTTCGCCATGGTGATCCCACCGTTCCGCGGCCAGGACTTCCTCGCCAAGACGCCCGGCCTCGTCGACGCCGGCGGCTACGTCCCCGTACGGTCCACCTACCAGTCCCAGCACTGGGACGACGTCTACGCCGTCGGGATCGCCGCCGCCGTGCCCGTCCCGTGGACCACTGCCATCCCCACCGGCATCCCCAAGACCGGCTTCCCGACCGAGCAGCAGGCGCACGTCGCGGCGAAGAACATCGCCGCCCAGGTGCGCGGGACGGAACCCACCACCCGCAAGGAGTTCTCGCAGATCCCCGCCCTGTGCATCATGGACGCCGGCAACAACGGCGTGGCGATGTTCGCCGACCACATGCTCCCGCCGCGCAAGGCGGCCGTCATGATCCCCGGTCCGCAGAACCACCTGGCCAAGGTCGCCTTCGAGAAGTACTCGCTGGCCAAGATGCGGGCGGGCCGCGTGCGACTGCCCTGACCGGAACCCGCCGGAGCCGTCTGCCGGTCCGGTGCTAGCGTCCCAGGATGACAACGACATTCCGGGACCTGCACCGCCCCGGCGACCCGCTGCTGCTGGGCAACGCGTGGGACGCCGGCTCGGCCCGCATCCTCGCCGAACTGGGATACGCCGCGATCGCGACCACCAGCAGCGGGTTCGCCGCGACCCTCGGCCGCCGGGACGGCAGTGTCTCGCGCACCGAGGCCCTCGACCACGCCGCCGCGCTCGCGGCGGCGGTGGACATCCCCGTCAGCGCGGACCTCGAGAACGGCTTCGGCGACACGGCCGACGACGTCGCCCGTACCGCGGCGGGCGCCCGCGGCGCGGGCCTGGCCGGCTTCTCGATCGAGGACGCCACGGGACGCGACGACGAACCCGTCCACGACGCCGAGCTCGCCGCCGAACGCATCGCCGCCGCGGCAGAGGCGTCCGGCGACCTGGTCCTGACGGCCCGCTGCGAGAACTACCTGCACGGCAGGCCCGACCTGGCCGACACCATCGCGCGCCTCCAGGCCTACCAGGAGGCAGGCGCCGACGTGCTCTACGCTCCCGGGCTCGGCTCGCCGGACGACATCGCCACGCTCGTGCGTGCCGTGGACCGCCCGGTCAACGTGCTGCTGCGGCCCGGCGGACCCACGCCCGCCGAACTCGCGAAGGCCGGCGTGGCGCGGATCTCGGTGGGCGGGGCGTTCGCGTGGGCGGCATACGCCGGCCTCGTCCAGGCGGCCGGGGAGCTGCTGGCGGGCCAGACGGCCTTCCACGACCGGGCGGCGGCCGCGAAGGCCGTCATCGACCGGGCGCTCACACCCGCCCGGACCTCTGCCTGAGCGGGTCCGGGCCCGTCCACTCCTCGTTCGGCTCTCGCGGGTCCTGCGGCAGCAGCGTGCCCATCCAGGCGTCCCGCCGCCTGCCGCGCTGCAGCCCGTACCGGCGCAGCGTGCCCTCGACCCGGAACCCGAGGTTCCACGCGACCCGGCGCGAGCCCCAGTTGCCGACGTAGGCCAGCCAGGTGATCACCGCCAGGTCCAGGCCCTCGGGATCGAAACCCCAGTCCACGACGAGCCGGGCGGCCTCGGTCGCGAGTCCCTGACGGCGTGCGCCGGGGGCGGTCCAGAACCCGATCTCGGCCGCCCGCTCCTCGTCGGGAGCGCCGGCACGGCCTTCGAAGTGGAGCCCGACCATGCCGAGCAGCGGCCCGTCGGTGTCGCCGGGCTCCCGGACGGCCCAGGTGAACTCGCTGCCGCGAGCCCAGCCGTCCGGCACGAACCGTCTCACGAACAGTTCGGCGTCCGCGCGCGTGTACGGCGAGGGCACGACGGTCCAGTCCGAGATCGCCGGATCCTGGCAGGCGGCCCTGATCGCGTCGATGTCGTCCTCCGTGGGGACGGACAGGCGGACGGTCTCGTTGGCGAGGACGAAGGGTTCCACCCGCCTACCCTGCCATAGACAGGTGCACTGACCTGCACATTCATGTGTCCGTATCGATGTGGTCCGCCTCTGGTGGCGGCTGCCGCCCACCGACGCCGTCGCCCGCCGGCGGGTGGCGCAGCGCGGTGAAGACCGCCCACGCGACCGCGACGAGCGGCACCGCGACGACCGCGCCGAGCACCCCGCTGACGAGCGTTCCGGTGGTGATCGCCAGCGCCACCACGACCGGGTGCAGGGAGACCTCCCTGCCCATGATCAGTGGCTGCAGCACGTGGCCCTCGAGCTGGCCGATGCCCGCGATCCCGATGATGACGAACAGCGCGGTCAGGGGCCCCTCGGCGGCGAGGGCGACGACGGCCGCGATGATCATGGCGAGCGGGGCGCCCACGATCGGGATGAACGTACCGATGAACACGAGCACCGCGAGCGGCGCCGACAGCGGCACTCCGAGGATCGCCAGGAAGATCCCGGCGAGGGTGCCGTTGGTGAGGGCGATCAGGACGGTCCCGCGCGTGTAGCCGGAGAACGTCTGCCAGCCCGCCCCGGCGGCCTGGCGCCAGCTCTCGCGGTGCACCGCCGGGATCTGGGAGAGGAACCAGCGCCACATCGCCGTACCCGACGCCAGGAAGAAGACGGTGCAGAAGATCGCGAGCGCGAGCGTGGCGAGGGCCTCGACGACGGAGCCCGCTCCCTCGGCAGCGCGGGCGGCGAGCTCCTCGCTGTTCTGCCGGACCCAGCCGGACATGTCGCCGAGCCACTGGCTGCGCTGGGTGATCTCCACCTCGAACGGGCTGGGCAGGGACTCGATCAGGGCCACGAGCCGGTCGACGCCGCTGCTGAACTGGATCGCGAGTCTCTCCCACTGCCCGGCCACCGATGCGATCACGTAGGTGAGCAGGCCTCCGACGACGACCACGCCCGAGAGGATCGCGAGTGCGGTGGCCAGCGGGCGAGGCATGACGCGTCCGTACAACGCCGTGATCGGGTTGAGCACCGCGGTGAAGACCAGCGCGAGGAAGACCGCGACGAAGACGATCTGCACCTGCCACGTCAGCCAGAACACGGTCGCGACGGCAGCCAGGAGCACGATCATCCGCCACGACCAGCCCGCCCCGGTGCGCAGCCAGCTGGGGACCGGGTCGCCGGCGGCCGGATCGGCGGGAGTCTGCGACGTCACGACGACAGTCTGCCGCACGGGCCGGAGCCAGGCATCGGCGGATCGCCTCCGCCGGGGCGGTACAGGTCACACCCGTATCGATGCGAAGTTCGCGCCCGGTTCGTGCTATGTTTTTCCAGCACCGGAACGGAGCCACGAGGCCCGGGACGGACCACCTGTCCGGGTGGCGGAATTGGTAGACGCGCTAGCTTGAGGTGCTAGTGCCCGTATTAGGGCGTAGGGGTTCAAGTCCCCTCTCGGACACCACACCTGACCTGCATAAACGCAAGACTCAGAACCTCATGTCTGCACGCGGTGTCTGCACGGGCCCTGATCAATCGGTCAGGGTCCTTGTCGTGCACCCTGGGGCGACGGCGCGCGAGGTTGGCGATCTCACGTCTTGTCGTGGCAATCTGCCAGGGGGTGCGTGAGATCGCGCGCGCCCTGGGCCGTGAACCGGGGACGGTCTCTCGCGAGTTGCGGCGCAACACGCCGCAAGGACACGTCACCGGCGACGTCGTGCTGGGCGAACGTCCTGCTGAAGCTGCGGACGGTGCGGTCCCGGGGAGCCGGACACCTTCCTCGCGTCATCCGGCACGGTCGTGGGAAGCCAACCTGGCCGCGCGAAGAAGCCCGAGCGACTCGGCTTTCGCCAGCGCTTCCTTGCGGTGCGAGACTCGCAGCTTCTGATAGATCCTCCGGATCTGCGTGCGGACCGTAGTGACCGAGACGCCGAACTGTGCTGCCGTCTTCTTTGCGGTCTGGCCGGTACTCAAGGCCCGGAGCACTTCGTGCTCCCGAGGGGTGAGGTGCACCAGTGGATTCGATGGCGGTGCGTTGTACCGTGTGGTGACGGTTCTGCCGTGGAGCGGATTGACCACGCGTGCCAGCCGAGCGAGCTCCTCAAGCTCGACGTCGTGCAGAGCCAAGAACGGTGAGACGTGCGCTCGGCTTGCGCGCAGGCGCATCGCCGACAGGAACGCGAGTCTGGCTCGCTCAGGATGCCCAGTCCTCAGGTGGGTAGTGGCCTCGACGAGACGCAGGCCCATCTGATCGTTGAGGGGCAGTCCGTTGCACTGGATCCCTTTTGCGGCGACTCGCATCGCTTCGTGATGGTCTCCGGCCAGTAGATGGGCCCAGGCGGCGTAGAGGATCAGTGAGTCGATCTCGGCGTGCTGGTCCGAGAGATGCAGCACACGCGTACCAGCCCCAACCCGCAGGAGCAGTATTGCCTCGGCACGCAGAACAAGTTCTCCGGCCATGGTCGTCGGATCGGGGCTGAGAGCTCCGTGTCTCTGGCGGGCGGCATCGAGTGTACGAAGGCCCCGGTCTGGGTCGCCGAAGTGCGCGTCATAGCTTGCGTTGGCGAACGCAATGAATGGCCAGAGCTCCACGCTCTCCGTGGCGGGTCCGATCCGATGAAGGATGTGGGCCGCTGTGTCCGGATCGCCCTCGTCGATCGCGATGAGCGCGCGGGCCGTTGCTGCGCCTGTGCCGCACTGGTGCTCGATCCAGTCGGGAAGGGAACCCGAGTGTTCGAACGCCTCCAGCCAGTTGCGGGCCAGATCGAAATGACCACGCCATGCGCTGAGGAGCGCGAGGTTTGCCGCTGCGCTCGTCCCAGCGTAGTGAGCGTATGGTGGTTGGCCCGCCTCGGAGTGGGCGCGCGTGAACAGCCGCGTCGCCTCGTCGAGCGACCCTCCGAGCATTGCTGTCAGACCACGCTCGGCAGAGAGCCAACCGGGACGGGCCGCTGCCGTGGCGGGCTTCCAGGGCGGTACGGGCTGCGCCGCGCCGAGTGTGATGTGAGTGTCGCTCCACGCACCGATGCGCTCGGACCCGCTGTAGTCGCCGCGCATACGCGCCGAGATGACGGCGGCAGCGCCGGCCGCGAGAAGGTCGCCGGACCGGCTGAACGAGCCAAGGCGCATGCCGTAGCGCTGTCCGACCACGACGTAGAACTGCAGAGTCCGGCGTAGCCGGTGGTGGTCTCCCTCCGCGTAGCCCGCGCGAAGGTATGCGAAGAGGGCGGCATGCAACAGCCGGGGGCGGCTTTCGAACACCTTGGTGGGGATTTCCTCCACCCTCCGCAGCACCTCGGGACCGAACTTGCTTGCCAGGTCATACCAACGGGCGTCGAACAATGCCTCGATACCGTCGAGATCACCAGAAATCAGCTCTGAATGGACCAATGCGTCACTGAGTGAGTGCGGTTCATCGGATGAAATAGGCACTCTCGGATCATGCCTTTGCAACTTTGTGGATGCCGGAGCGGCACGGGTGAATTTTGTCCAAAACTGATGACAGAGTTGATGATTTTTGCCGTTTCATCGATTAGGGCTGGCTGGATCGCCGTTTCATGGGAAGCGCATTGGGCACGCGAGGGGCGCGTGCGAGGAGGAAAGGAAGCCCATGCGCAGTCCGTCAGAACGTCGCAAGACCGACCGTATGAGAAGGGGGCGTCAGTCCCTGCGAACGCAGCGGGCTGGGGATGGCCGTTCCCAGCTGCAGAACCGTCTGATCGGTGGTGCCGTGGCCGTCGTGACGGCCTGCGCAGGACTCTTCGTGGCAACGCCTGTCGCGTTCGCCGATGCCGTGTACGAGATCACGGGCGAGTGGGAGACCGGCACGCCGACCGTCGCGACGTCCGGCGACGTCGTCACTGGCGTGTGGCGCGTGAACGTCAACGACGATGCCCCCGCGCCGTCCAACGAACCGGTCGACAACGTGACCTTCAGCGTCACGCTGGAGAACGGGGTCTTCGCCGAGCTGCCGGACGTCTGCCTCGCGGCCGACGTCGACCCGGTCTCGGCGATCTCGGCGGACGGCGCGACGCTCACCTGCAACCTCGGTACCAAGGACCAGGGCACCGCCGCGGTGATCCAGACGCCGATCGAGGTGGACGGGCCCACCGGTAGCCAGCTCTCGGCATCGGGCACGATCGCCGGGCAGACGGTCGACCTGAGCCCGATCGACATCGTCAACGACTTCGGGATGGACATCCGGTGGGTCACCGGCGCCGCCTACGTTTCCAGCGGCGCGGACTACTTCGAGGTCACCTACGAGTGGACCCTGAGCAAGGCGAAGGCGAGTGACGCGGGACCGCAGACGGTCACCTACGAGCTCGACATCGCGTCGCCGCAGGGCGGCACGATCCAGATCGCGCCGCAGGGCTGTACGGCGTTCGACCTGGGAGTGGCGGCCGACGGTCACCCGTGGTCGGGCGGTGACCACCCGGCGGACCGGATGACGTCGTTCGTGGACGCCTGCACGGTCACGCAGACCGGCCCGACCACGTTCGAGATGACGCTGACCGGCATCGACTACGACCCAACCAACATCCCCACGCGCGACTCGGCAGGCAACCTGCTGCCCACCGACGAGGTGGCGCTGGCCTCCGGTTCGATCTACGTGCGCGTTCTCGACGTGCCCGGTGGCTCGGCGACCCTCACCTCGAACGCACCGACCTACACCTCGACAACCGGGCTGACCGCACAGGACGACCCCTCGAACAACAGCGAGACCAAGTCGTGGCAGCCGCTCGGCACGTACTCCTCTGGTTGGGGCCGCGGGTACACGGGAAGCGGCGGCACGACGTGGGACGACACCTACCGTGTCTCTGCGGGCACCGTCGTGGGGCAGTACCTCGACACGGGCTGGCAGCGCTGGTCCGACCGCGCGGACGAGCGTCTCGTCGGTATGTGTGCGCCCTTCGACACGCGGCACGTGACGCTGGAGTCGTTCGTCTGGGGCACTCCGCCTGGTGGCGTCGACGGCGCGCCATTCGAGTACTACACGGGTGCTAGCCCGAACCTGGACCCGGCGAGTGGCAGCTACGACCCGAACACGTTCGACTGCGGGCCTGACGACGGATGGAGCACTACCCCGCCGGCGAACCTCGCCGACGTCAAGGCCGTGCGCGTGGTGATGACCCAGGGACAGGCTGAGGCACACGCCGACGACCCGAGCATCACCCCGGTCGCCTTCGTCCGGATCCGGCCGGAGACCCCGCCGGGCACGGAGGTGTGGACCTTTTTCTCCGGGATCCTCGACGCCCCGGCCCCAGACTCGTGGACCGGTCCGGACTACGCCGGATGCATCACGAACACGCCCGGCTGGCGATACCCGTGCACGACGGGCTTCCGGGATGTGCTGCGCACGATCGACGCCGCACCGGCGATCGTGAAGTCGGCCGACCGCAGCGCCGTGACGCCGGGCGTTCCTGCGACGTTCACGCTGACCTACGCCGCGAACGGCGCCGGGCAGGTTCCGCCGACAGTCGACAACTACGAACTCGTGGACACGCTGCCGCTCGGTCTGACGTACGTGCCTGGTTCTTCGTCGCCCGAGCCGGCGGCCACGACTGACGGCGAAGGGCGTCAGGTGTTGAGCTGGAGTCTCGACGGGGTCGCCACGAACACCCAACACGTGCAGACCTATCAGGCGGTCGCGGATCCGAGCGTGACCCCGGGGGCGGTTCTCACCAATACCGCGTCGGCGTCATACGGCGGGCAAACCCGCTCGGCCACCGCGCAGGTGACTGTGTCGTCGTCCGGCTACACAACGATCGGGAAGTCTGCGGACACGCCGTACATCCCGAACCTCGCAGGCGACGGCGTGGGTGCCGGCTCGTGGACGGTGACGCTGCGGTCCTTCGACCCGCTGCCGCAGTCGTTCACGGACGCGATCGACATTCTGCCGTTCAACGGTGACGACCGCGGGACCGGTTTCACGGGCGACTACTCGCTGACCGGAGTGGACGCTGTCGCGGGTGCCACGGTCTACTACACGACAGCGGACCCGGCCTCGCTCAGCGACGACCCAGGCGACGAGTCGAACGGCGCCGCGGGCGACATCGCGGGGAACTCTGTCGGCTGGACCACGACCTACACCCCAGAGGCGACCGCTGTTCGTGTGATAGGGCCCGAGCTGGTGCCGGGCGCGACACAGGCCTTCACCGTCGGCATCGAGACTGACGGCGTCGAGGGCGGCGACATGCTCGTCAACCGTGCCCAGGCGCGCGACGGCCACACCGAGCTCGTGATGCGCACGTCGGCGCCGATCGAGGTCGCGAACTACTACTCGGCGTCGCTGAAGAAGTACGTACAGGACGCCGAGGGCGCGTGGCGCGACGCGAACACCGTGGAGGATTATCCGACCTACCGGCTGGGTGACACGGTTCCGTACCGGATCGTGGTGGAGAACACCGGTCAGGGTACCCTGACCGATCTCGTGATGACCGACGACCTGTTTCCTGACGGCTCGTTCACCGTGGCGGAGCTCGCCCCGGGTGAGCAGGAGACGTACGAGTTCGAGATCGTCCTGGAGGAGGGCAGCCCGGACACCGTGGTGAACACCGCGTGCGGTGCCGCGGACGTCCCCGAGGACTCCGACGTAGCGCCGACGATCAACTGCGACCCAGCAGGGCTGGAAGTGGATGGAGACCCCACCCACAGCAAGGAGCTGGTCTCGGCCACCCCGATCGGTGACGGTCAGTGGGAGGTCGTGTACGGGATCGACGTGAGCAACACCTCAACCATGTCGACGTCGTACACCCTGGACGACGAACTGCACTTCGCCGAGGCGGCAACCATCGTCTCGGCCGAGGTGACGTCCTCGCCGGACGGGGTGACACTGACCGAACCGGCCTGGGACGGTCAGAAGAACCTCACCGTCGCCTCCGCGGTGCCGCTCCTCGGTAACGAGGACAGCGCCTACGAGCCGCACCGGTACGAGCTGACTGTGATTGCCGACGTCCCGCTCCAGGTGCCCGGCGCGGGCATGGCGGGCGACCCGACCACGTGCGGCCCCGACGGTGACGATTCCGACACGGCGTTCAACAATACGTCCGCGATGACCGACTCGGCGGGCCAGGTCGAGGACGATCAGGCGTGTGCGCCGATACCGTCGATCGACGTCACCAAGTCCGTCGTCAGTGACCCTGTTGCCGGCAGGGGCGGGAGCTGGACGATCACGTACGAGGTCAAGGCCACGAACGACGGAGACGCCGCAGGCAAGTACACGCTCACCGACCGCCTGCGGTTCGGTGCGGGAATCGACGTGACGTCCGCGGAGGTGACGGCGACGCCCAAGGGCGTGACGGCTGCGGAGTCGTGGACAGGTCAGGGGATCGAGGGCGACGACACGAACGTGGTCGCCTCCGACGTGAACCTGCGTGCGGGAGCCACCCACACGTACCAGCTCACGGTCCAGGCCACCGTTGACGAAGACGCCGCCAACGAGTCCACGTTCACGTGCCCGCTGCCTGGTTCCGGTGAGCCGGGCGCGTTCGCGAACACGGCCGACATCGGTCACAACGACCTGACCGACAGCGCGGACGCGTGCGCCACACCCAAGGAACCCGGCGAGCCGAACGATCCTGGCAACCCCGGCGGTCCTGATAGCCCCGGTACACCGAGCGACCTGCCGCCGCTCGCGGCGACGGGCGTCAACGTCGGGTGGATCACCGGGGGAGCGGTGCTGCTGATCCTGCTCGGCGCCGCCGCGATGGTCATCTCGCGTCACCGCCGCACCATCGGCTGACGTCATGACACCGGAAGCCCTGCCCACGGGCAACCAGCTCGTGGGCAGGGCTTCCACCTCCGCACCACCCGCACTACGCCAGTGTCCACCGGCCCCGGTGGCAGGACATGCCGACCGCGCCGACCGCGACGGGGAAGGTCGTGTGGAACCGGCCCAGAATCAGGAGTGTTTCCGCCTCAGGTCCGGGGTCGTAGGGGTTGAAGTCGTAGCCGCGTTCTCGTCGGAACTGCGCACCCATCAGTTCCGCAGCCCGCTCGTGGTCCGCGGAGGTCACGGGGGCGAGCAACCCACCGGGATGAGCTTGGCCCAGCAGTGGCGCCACGGTCATCGTGAACAGGGAAGTGTCCACACGGTCGAGTTCTTCGGTGTCTTCGCGCAAGATTCGAGTCTGTTCGTCCTCGAGAGCATGGTCCGGCCAGATGATCGTCAACGAGTTCCCCACCGCGCCGAGCGACAGCTTTCTGCTCGCAAACGCCCGGTACGTGGCCCACGCGACCGGCAGCGACGCGGTCGGGTCGTTCCTGCTCGACACCGGCGGCCAGAACGTCCAAGGCGTCGCGCACCAGGTCCGTGACCAGGTCGGCACCACTGCGACGGTGACCGACATCGTCTCCAGCCGGATGATCGTCGGCTCCAGCCTGACGGCGGTCGACCTGACCGGCCTGACGCGTCCCGAGCTCACGTTCGCCCTGGCGCTGGCCGTCGGGGTCACCGGGCTCTCGCTCTGGCTCGGGCTCGCGGAACGCAAACGGAACTACGCCATCGCCGCGGCGCTCGGTGCCAAGGCGCGCGAGCTGGGCGGATTCGTCGTCGCCGAGGCGTCGGCCGTGGTTCTGACCGGTCTTGCGCTCGGCGGCGCCCTCGCGCTCTCGCTGTCGGTGATGCTGGTGAACGTGCTCCATGGGGTCTTCGACCCACCCCCTCAGCATCCGCTCGCACCGACGGGGTACCTCCTGCTGTTTCTCGCACTCACCCTGGTCTCGGCGGGGGTCGCCGCAGGCCTGACCCTCCGAGCCGTCCGCGCCCGGGATATCGAGCTGCTTCGATCGAGCCAGCCACGATCACCGGCTCGACCCGAACCGGCTCGGCTCGGGACGGCGGCCGCAGATGTACCGTTTCTTCGAGACGGATGGTGAGACTCGAGAGATGGATGTCCACACGCCCACGCCCGAGAGGCCGGCGCGCACCGGAAAGCAACCGCTCATCGGCACGGCGGTGACAGCCCTCACCGCCGTCGTCGGCTTGGCAATCGTCATTGTCACGCGCGAGCACAACGGGCCCTTCGGGTTCGAGCGCATGTGGATGAACACCCTGGTCGAGCACCGCTCGTCCTTCTTGACGGTCGTGATGCTCTCTCTCGACGGCCTCGGCGGCGGTTGGATCACGGTGCTGCTCGGCGGCGCGGCAGCAGGGGTCTTCGTCGTGTGGCGTCGCCCATGGGCGGCCACCTGTCTTGTGCTCTCGCTCGTCGCCTGCTCGGCACTGGTGTACCTGGTCAAGGTAGTTGTCGCCCGCCCCAGGCCGATCGACATCCTGGTGGTGACCGACTTCGGCTCCTATCCCTCCGGCCACAGCGCGACGGCAGCCGTGATCGCCGCGACGCTCGGGTTCCTGTTCCAGCGCACCTGGGTGTGGGTGGTCGGGGGGATCTACACGGTGGCCATGATGTTCAGCCGCACGTACCTCGGCGCTCACTGGATCTCGGACACCGTCGCCGGAGTGCTGCTGGGCATCGCTGTGGCCGCCATCTTGTTCGCCGTGTTCGCGAGACGTCTCGATGCCGAGCGCACCAGAGCACGCCCAGCGACCACTTCGGCACCAGGTCGGTGATCATGGGCGGATGGGAGACGTGAACGCCGAGCCTCTGCCGCGGCTGCTACTCGTGGAGGACGACGCGCGCCTGGCGCCGATCATGACCGACTACCTCTCTGACGAGTACGCGGTCACCCACGTGGCCGACGGCACCGCCGGCTTGCAGGCAGCTCTCGATGGATCGTTCGACGTGATGATCGTCGACCGCCGGCTGCCGGGCACCGACGGCATCGATCTGGTGACGTCGGTACGCTGCGCGAAGATCCCCACGCCGATCATGGTGCTCACCGCTCTGGGTTACGGGCGCTGCGACGAACATTCGAACAGGGCGAGCCGAGGATCTCCATCGGGTCGTGGGACTACTACCCGGAAAGCCGCTGCCTCTACTCGCCCTACGGAAGCACTGTGGTGCTCACGCCGAAGGAGAACGCGCTGCTCAACCTCCTGGCCGGTCAGCCGCACCGCACATTCTCCAGGCCCCAGATCATCAGTTCGGTCTTCACCGACGTCGACCAGCCCATCGTGACGGTCCGGGGCTCGGGTACCGCCCGGGGACGCTGTGACCAGCCCCGAGCCCGACGACGCCGGCGACACCCGCGCCGTGCGGTGCGGTCGCAATCCTTCGGCGTTTCTCAGAGTCGGCTCGCGAGGACGGTGAGCGACGAAGGGAGCACCCACCGATGCTTGCCACCGCGGCGCTGATCTCGAGGGGGCTCGTATGCAGGGGAAACATGGTCATCTCAGCCGGGAGCAGAAGCAGTTGGCGCTGAGTCTGCACGCGCAGGGTTGGCGCAGGATCGACATTGCTCGTGAGATCGGGTGCAGCGCACCGATGGTCGGGCTCATGGTCCGGTCCGGCAAGCACCTTGATGGGCAGCCGTTCGGCTGAGAACCGCGCGCCGGGAACCTGACGATCGCCGAGCGCGAGCTGATCGTCGAGACCGCGCCGTCCTGCTGCCCGCCGGCCGTCGTCCGCCGACCTGGCTGAGCACGATCAATTGTTCCCGGTAACATTCGGTGCGCCCGATACCACCCGTTCTGCGATCACGATGACGTGAGAGGCCAGGCCGATGAACACTCATCCCGTACGTTCTGCGATGTCCGCAGGCGCGACGGTCGCCCTGCTCCTCGCGGGGCTGACGCCGGCGGTCGCGGCCGAGACCTCCCTCGACGACGCGCTGGTCCTGGAGCTCCGGCTCGACGGCTCGCTGGCCGACTCCGGCCCGAACGCGTTCGAGGTCACGATGCAGTCCGGCACCGAGAGCTACGCGCCCGGCCTGGACGGTGGCGAAGCCCTCGAGTTCGACGGATCCGGCGCAATCCGGCTCGGTACCGACGCCGCGCTCCAGCCCCAGGACCAGACGACGTCGTTCTGGTACAAGCCGACCGGGCCTACGGCAGCGGAGCGGCCGTCACGCGCGACTTCCCGGTGACCGTCGAACCACTGACCGAGGAGACCGCGATGCACCTGCTGGAGGCAGGTCTTGAGAACGTGACGATCGAGGACGCCTACCTCGAGAACGCGAACCAGAAGACCGTCGACTACCTGCTCGAGCTCGACTCGGCGAAGTTCCTGTACTCGTTCTACGAGACCGCCGGCCTGGAGCCGACGACCGCCGCACCCTACGGCGGATGGGAGCGCGCGAGCGGCCTGCGCTTCCAGGGCCACTTCTTCGGCCACTACATCACCTCGCTCTCGCAGTCGTACGCCACCGTGGAGGACCCGACCACCCGCGCGCGCCTGCTGGAGGAGCTCACCGAGGCCGTGCACGGCCTCAAGGCGAGTCGGGACGCGTACGCGGCAGCGCACCCGGAGAGCGTCGGCTACGTCGCTCCGTTCGGCACGAACGTACTGCCCAGCGGTGGCGACGGCCTCCTCGTGCCCTTCTACGACCTGCACAAGGTGCTGGCCGGGCTCATCGATGCCTACCAGTACGCGCCCGACGACATCTCGGCCGAGGCGCTCACGGTGGCGTCCGGCTTCGGCACCTGGGTCAGCAACTACGGCGCGTCGCTCGGCGACCCCTCGACGCTCCTCGACACGGAGTACGGCGGGATGAACGAGGCGCTCTACGAGCTGTACGAGATCACGGAGGACCCCGACCACAGGCGCGCGGCGGAGTACTTCGACGAGGTGACCCTGTTCCAGCAGCTCGCCGCCGGTCAGGACGTGCTGAACGGCAAGCACGCGAACACCACGATCCCGAAGCTCGTCGGTGCGCTCGAGCGGTACACCGTGTTCACGACGAACCCGAACCTGTACGAGACCCTCACCGACGCCGAGAAGCAGGACCTGGCGATGTACCGCACGGCCGCCGAGAACTTCTGGCAGATCGTCGTCGACGACCACACCTACGCCAACGGCGGCAACAGCCAGTCCGAGCACTTCCACGCGCCGAACACGCTCTACGAGTACGCGAACAGCGGCAACACGACGGGCTACGGGGAGAACTCGACCTCGGAGGGCTGCAACGAGTACAACATGATCAAGCTCAGCCAGGCCCTGTTCACCGTGACGGGCGACGTGAAGTACGCGGACTACGCCGAGGCGACGTTCATCAACACGGTCCTCGCCTCGCAGAACCCCGAGACCGGGATGGTCACGTACTTCCAGCCGCAGACCGCAGGGTACGCGAAGGCGTTCGGGGAGAAGTTCGACCAGTTCTGGTGCGACCACGGCACGGGCATCGAGAACTTCACCAAGCTCGGTGACGCCATCTACTTCCGCGACGAGCGGTCGGTGTTCGTCAACCAGTTCCGGTCGTCCACGCTGAGATCCGCACCCCACAACCTGCAACTCAGCCAGGTCGCCGACGTCCCCCGGAAGGAGACCGTCCGGCTCTCTGTCGCGTCCCTCGACGGCGGCGCCCTCGCGGACGGCACGACGATCCGTCTGCGGGTGCCGTCCTGGGCGGCAGACACCCCGACCCTCACCGTGAACGGCGAGGCCCTCGACGTCGCGGCGCTCGCGACCGGCGGCTACGTGTCGTTCGAGGTCGCGGCCGGTGACGAGATCCTCTACACGCTGCCCGCCGAGGTGCGGGTCTCCGGCACGACGGAGAATCCGTCGTGGGTGGCGTTCCGTTACCGGCCCGTCCTGCTCGCGACCGAGCTGAGCCGCGAGAACGTCGAGGCGACCTACACGGCGGGTGTGCTCGTCGAGATGAGCGTCGCCGACACGTCGCTCACGGGCAACGTCGTCGTCGACGACGCCGCGGCGTGGAAGGCCGGCATCACCGAGAACCTGGTGCGCATCGCCGACGGTGAGAACGCGAACGGCCGCACCACCATGCGGTTCGCGATGAACGGCGTCGACGACACATCGGCCGCGCTCACCTGGGAGCCGTACTACAGCCTCTACGGCGCGCGCTACGCCACGTACGTGACGCTCGTCGAGCCCGACTCGCAGGAGGCGCAGGACCTCATCCGGCGGGAGAAGGAGCAGCTGCGCGTCGAGGAGACGACGATCGACTCGCTCACCTCGTTCGACGACAACAACTCGGAGGCCGACAAGAACTACGAGTACAACAGGTCGAGCGTGGGGGTGTACCGCGGCGAGCCGTACCGCGACGCGCAGATCGCCACCGACGCGTACTTCCAGTACGACATGATCGTCGACCCGACCGTGGAGCGGAACTACCTCGGCGTGCGGTACCAAGGGGGCGACGTCGGGCGCACGTTCGACGTCTACCTGGGCGACGTGCTGCTCAAGCACGAGGCCGTGACCGACGCGAACGGCTCGACCGACTGGTACGTGCAGTACGACGAGATCCCCCGGGAGATCCTCGACGGCCTCGACGTCGCCGACAGCTACAAGCGTGACCAGAACGGAGGGTACGTCCTGGACGAGAACGGGCAGAAGGCGCCGGTCGTGACGGTCCGGTTCCAGGGCGACGGCAGCAGCTACGTGGGCGGCGTCTACGGCGTGTGCACGACGGTGAGCGACCGCTACGACGCCGAGGCGGCGCTGTCGGAGCTGTCGTTCGACGCCGGGTCGGTCTCGCCCGCGCTCGATCCGGCCGTGCACGAGTACACGGTGACGGTGCCGGCCGAGGTGACGACCGCCACCATGCACGTGGCCCCGGCCTCACCGAGCGGCCTCGTGTACGTCGACGGCGTGCTCGTCGACGACACGCAGCCGCGGGTCATCCCCCTCACCGAGGGCGACGAGCCGACCGACGTGACCGTCGAGGCGTTCGCACAGGACCACGCGACGTCGATCGTCCACACGCTGCACGTCGTCAGGGGGCGCCCGCGGTCGAGCTGACCGCGGCGCCGCGGTGTGTGGGAGGGAAGGTGTTCCTGGCAACCACGGTGACGAACTGCTCCGAGGAGGTGCGCACGTCCTATGAGCACGGTGGTGTGGGCCCGCATCGGGTGACTCGGGTGACCCAGCAGACGGGTCCGGCCGCGACGATCGATTCGGCGGCGCAGACGACCGTGGGCGAATACTCCTATGACGCGTCCGGGAACCAGACCGTGCGGACGCTGTCCACGCCGGTCGATGCCACCGATCCGGCGCAGGCCGAGGCGGACGCTGACGGTGACGGGGTGGTGACCACCAGCCAGTTGCTGGGCTGGGACGCGGCCGGGGACCTGGCGACGGTGGCGACCTCGGGTGAGGGCACCGAGGGGGAGAACACCGTCGAGGGCGGCGAGGCCGAGTACGTGCACTCACCCGGTGGTGAGCGGCTGGTGCGTATCGACGAGAACGGCGCGACCGTCTACTTGGGTGGTCAGGAGATCCGGGTCGACAACGCCGGGGCCGTGGGGGCGCTGCGGTACTACTCGTTCGCCGGGCAGACCGTCGCGGTGCGTGACGGTCGCGGGCTCGGCGGAGTGACCTCACTGGTCGCGGATCATCAGGGCACGACGATCGCGGCCGTGCCGAACACGAACTGGACACCGGACGCGGTCACGCGCCTGTACTCCGACCCGTTCGGCGGGGATCGGACGCCCGCGGTAGCCGATCCGGACAGCGGAGAGCTGTTGTCCGGCGGGGACCGACTGCCTGGGGACCGCAGGTTCCTCGGCGCGGCAGGAGGTGTGGAGGACTCCGCCACCGGGCTGGTGCTGTTGGGGGCCAGGTACTACGACACCGGGCTGGGCCGGTTCATCTCGACCGACCCGCAGCTGAACGCGGCCAACCCGGCGCAGTTCAACGCCTACGTGTACTCCGGGAACAACCCGGTCACCTTCTCCGACCCGTCCGGGCTGTCGTGGTTGAGCAGCATCAAGTCCGGCGCGAAGAAGGCGTGGGGTGGGACGAAGAGGTTCGTGTCCAAGTACCAGGCCGAGATCGTGGGCGGGGTCGCGGGAGCGGTCGTGTTCGGCGGCTGCATGGCGCTGACCGCGGGTGCCGGGTCGGTCGGGTGCGCCATCGCTGCCGGGGCTGCTGGTGGCGCGGTGACGAACCTGTGGAAGAGCAAGGTCCAGAAGAAGACGCCGTTCTCCTGGAAGTCGCTGGCGCGTGACACGCTCATGGGTGCTGCCGCCGGTGCGGTGTTCGGACCGGCCGGCGGTCGGGTCCTGAGCGCCGTGGCGGGACGTGTGGCGCCGGCTGCGACGCAGGCGGCGTCCAACGCGATCCGCTCGGTGGCTTCCGCGGTCACTTCGCGCGTGGCGGCGGCTACGGCTGGCGCACGGGCGGCGGCGGGGAGGGCGGCCGCAGCCGCGAAGAACCAAGCGGCAAGGCTGGCACAGGCAACCAAGAACCGTGTCAGTCAAGCAGTGAGCCGGCTCAAGGGCCAGTGCTCGTTCGCCAGCTCGACCGGGATCTTGATGGCCGATGGTTCGATCAAGCCGATCGAGGACGTCAAACCCGGGGACAAGGTCACCGCCACCGACCCTGAAACAGGCGAACAGGCCGCGCGCGAGGTCAAGGCCACGCACGTGCACGACGACGTCCTGGTCACCCTGCGCCTTGAGAACGGTCAGACGATCCGGACCACGGAGGACCACCCGTACTGGAACGCCACCGACCAGGAGTTCCAACGCGCCGACCAACTCGACCAGGGCGACCAGGTCCTCGACGACCACGGCGACCTGCACACCGTGGCAGGCATCGAGAACGACGTCACGTTCGAACCCGCCTGGAACCTCACCGTCGCCGAACTGCACACCTACTATGTAGTCGCCGACCCAGCCCGCGGCCCACCCGCCACGGACGTCGTCGACGGCACCACAGGCGTCGACAGTATCAGAATTCTTGTCCATAATTGCCCCACTGGTAACCTGCAATCAGGGAATAGTGCTGCGGCTTCGGCGGGAACGAAGATTCATAACGGGCCGGAATGGGCAGAGCACCTCGTTTCAATGGGGTACAAACCAGGTTCCAAGATCAGCGATGGCAACATTCCTGACGGATTTCCTGACCGCGGGTTCCCTGTCGAACTGAAGCCTCAAACGAAGAGCGGAATAAAGGCGGGTACTCGTCAGCTAAGGCGCTATATGCGAGAGATGGGTGTTGACTACGGCGAGCTCTGGACCTATAAGCAAAGTCAAGATGGTGTAGTATTTAGCCTAACAGCAATCCCGAAGAGTCGATATCGCTGGTGGAAGTGGAATTGATATGCCGCGAAAAGTTGGCCGTGCAAGATTCCTGCAGGAGCTTCAGGCTCGCGGTTATTTTCCCGCCGCGCCTGAAGTAACGAGATCCGGAACGGCGCGGTGGACTCTAGGTGACTTCGAGTACCAGTTATCGCTTGAGTCGCGGGGCCCAGGGGGTGCTACATGGATCTTGTGGGTCGGTGATCAGTATTTTCAGAGAGTACGTGAGCGCGGGTTCGGTGCGGCGAAACTTCAAATCCGCCCGATGGCCGACGGAGTTTTCGCCATAACTGACTCTGTGCAGGACTTGGCGAAGTTTTCCGAGGAGCTTTCGCGAGGCGTGTCTTTCGTGACCGACAGGGAAGATTTCTGTCGGATCCTGATGAGCGAAGATTCTGTCTATCGGGGCAGCCTTGAAGTGTGGCAGTTACCCTCAAACTATCCTTCTCGGCTAGCTGAAGCTTTGGTCTTGTCGCGCTTTCTGGCGAGGGCAGATCTTGAGCGCGACGTGCTCGAACGGATTCACAGCGCACCTGCTACCAACATGTTTGGAAAAACCGTTTCTGCAGTGCAGTCAGTGCGAAGATGGCTGGGTGAATACTCTCGAGACCTTGCGATAGAGGTTGACCTCGATCCGACAGTGGGGAGATGAGTGGCAGGGCGACAACCTGCCGATCGACTGGTTCCACAAGTATGTGGTGACCAGTGTGACCCAGGCCCAGGGGCCCGGCAAAGTCGTCGGGTAGGGCTGTGACCTGCGTCTTTGCAGGTGGACGGGTGGGTGCGGGCGTGCTATGACCGTGTTGGATCGGAGGTTCTCACACTTCTGATCTGGCACGGAGAGCACGCCCGCGTATGCCATCTTCCCCGAACACGGGTCCTGTTGTGGAGCCTGTCTCGCGTCACGAGCACCTGGTGGCTGTCCTGGCGTTGGTTCCTGATCCGCGTGAGCGTCGCGGGCGGCGCCACACCGTGGCGGCATTGATCGCGGTGGCGGTCGCTGCGGTGCTGACCGGCGCGAAGAGCTTCACCGCGATTGGTGAGTGGGCCGGCGACGCCGGGACCGGCGTGCTCGCGCAGCTCGGGATGGTGCGCCCGGCTGCGACGGAGTCCACGTTCCGGCGCCTGTTCGCGCGCCTGGACGCCGACCGGCTGGACCGGGTCCTGGGCGCGTGGGCCGCCACCAGGGCGGCGATCGTGGACGGGCGTCGGGTCGTGTCGATCGACGGCAAGACCGTGCGCGGCGCGCGTAAGGCCCATCAGCGGGCCCCGCACCTGGTCGCCGCGCTGTGTGCCGGCGTGGTGATCGGGCAGGTCGGCGTGGACGCGAAGACCAACGAGATCCCGGCGACCAGGGACCTGGTCGAGATCCTGGACGTGACCGGCGCCGTGCTCACGATGGACGCCGCACACACCAACCCCGCCACCGCCAAGGCGGTCCGCGACGCGGGCGCGGACTACGTGCTCACCGTCAAGGGCAACACGGGCGGTCTGCATGCCCGCCTCAAGGCCCTGCCCTGGAAGAACATCCCGGCGACCACATCACGCAGCAGGGGGCACGGGCGCCGCGAGACCCGCACGATCAAGGTCGCAGACGTACCGGCCTGGATCGAGTTCGACGGCGCCGCCCAGGTCGCCCAGCTACGACGCACCACCTGGCGCAAGAAGGCCAAGAACTCGCCCGCCCGGAAGTCGGTCGAGGTCGTCTACCTCATCACCTCAGCGCCCGCGCGCGACGCCGGCCCAGCCCGGCTGGCCGCCTGGATCTTGCAGCACTGGGAAATCGAGAACCGGCTCCACCACGTGCGCGACGTCACCTACGACGAGGACCGCTCCCAGGTCCGCACCGGCAACGCGCCCCAGGTCATGGCCACCCTGCGCAACACCGCCATCACGCTCCTGCGCCTGGCCGGCTGGACCAACATCACCGCCGCCACCCGACATCACGCCAGAAACCCCGAACGCCCCATCACGCTACTCCTACAGACCTGACTTTGCCGGGGCCCTGGACCCAGGCCGGCGCCTCGCCCACGAGCGGTGGTGGTGGGGGGATCGTGACCGGGTCGGAGGACGTGGTCACCCGGTACCGGTATGACGGCGGCGCGAAGTGGGTCAAGCCCACCGGGCCGCTGACGGATCCGGAGGAGGTGACGTGGTCCGAGTTCCGCGGGTTCCGTACCGTGGTGGTCACCACTGGTGATGGTTCGCAGGCCAGCGCCACGACGACGCGATATCTGCGGGGCGTGGACGGCAGCACCTTCGACGTCGGCCCTTCTGGAAACAGGACGACGGTCGCCGATCATGATGCGCTGGCCGGTCAGGCTGTCGAGGTCATCGGGCACAACGGCACCGATGCCGAGCAGGCCGTCTCCTGGACGGTGACCAAGCCCAAGGCGCCGGTGGCGGTCGCGACCGGGGTCGACGGGGTCAAGGCGACCCGCATGGCCGGCACGGTCGTGTTCGGCTACACGATGGATGCTGCCGGTCAGGTCGCGGCGCGTAGCAGCACGGACACGACGCTGAACGCTTACGGTCAGGTCAAGCAGACGGCGGATGCCGGGGACCTGGACGTGTCCGGGGATGAGGCCTGTACGAAGGTCAGTTACGTGCATGCCGGTGACAGCACGTTGGCTGACAAGAACATGCTGACGCTGGTGGAGCGCACCCAGACGTTCGCGGTCTCGTGCGCCACGGTGAGCGCCGGCGGCGCGTCTCGTCCGGGTGACGTGATCAGTGACGGGTACGCGGTCTACAACGCGCTGGGGCAGGCGGTGGAGAAGTGGACCGTGGACCCGAACCTGGACCGGGACTCGGGGACTCTGGGGGATGCGGACGGCGTGGGGTATGTGCGTGCGCAGAAGATGACCTATGACGCGCTGGGGCGTGTGGTCAGTGACACGGATCTGGCCGGGCGGACGACCACGACGTCGTACACGCCCGCCACGGCACCGATCGCGACGCAGGCGGTCACCACGGGGCCGGACCCGGACGGGGCCGGACCCAAGACGCCGATGACGACCACGGTGCAGTTCGATGGCGTGACCGGTCTGATGGAGTCGGGGACGGACCCGAGCGGTCAGACCACCCGAGGCGTGTACGACGGGATGCTGCGGGTGTTCCAGACGCAGGACGAGGCCCTGGATACCGGGGAACTGCGTCAGGACGACGCCGCCACGCGGGGCCGGCAGATCACGCAGACGTTCTATGACAGCGCCGGGCGCACCTGGAAGGTCACGAGCCCCCAGTTCGCGACCGGCCTCGTGTCGAACACGCCGGTGCAGCCGGACCTGATCGCACCTGCGGCCACGGTCTCCTCCTACGACGGCGCGGGCCGCCCGGTGGACCAGATCTTCTATGTGGGCAACCCGGACAACCATCTGAACGAGCGGTGGCGTTCGGTGACCCGGTATGACGGGAAGTACACGACCGTCGTGGCTCCCGAGGGTGGCGTGGCGCGCACGACGGTGACCGACGCGCTGGGGCGCACCACGGCGCTGTGGGAGCACAAGACACGCCCGACTGTTGACTCCGACACGGCCGACGGGCACTGGTACGTGCCCTCGACGCTGCCGGGGTTCGATCCGCGTGCCCTGGCGCCCTCGTCCTACCGCAAGACGACGTATGACTTCGACCGGTTCGGGTTGATGACTTCGGTGTCGGGTCCGGGTGGCGGGCAGTGGACGTACGAGCACGACATGGGTGGCCGACAGGTACGTGCCACGGATCCTGAGGCTGGCGTCTCCACGACCGTGTACGACGCGGCGGGGAACGTGGCTCGCACCGTGAACGGGAACGGGAACGAGGCCGGCGCCACCCAGGCGGTGGTGGACGCCAACACGCTCGTGCACTCCTACGACGCGCTGGGCCGCCCCACCCAGGTTGCCGACGGGGCCGGGCTGGTGCGGTCGCGGTGGACGTATGACGAGACGCCGGGCGTGGACGGACAGCCGGTCAAGGGCCTGCCGTCATCCTCAACACGGATCGCAGACGGGCTGGAGTACACCACCCGGGTCGAGGGATACGACGAGGCGCTGCGGCCCACCGCGACATCGGTCGTGCTGCCTGAGCTGGAGGGCCTGGACGGTCTGGCCGGGCGAACGTTCACCACCTCGACCGAGTACCGGATCGACGGATCGGTGCGCCAGCAGGTGCTTCCCGCCATCGCGCAGCTGGATGAGACCGGCGCGGTGGCCGGGACGGTGCTGGGCAAGGAGCGTGTGACCACGTTCTACGACGACGCCGGCCTGCCGGTGTGGATGGGTGGCGGGTTCGGGTGGGGCACGTATGTGGCCGATTCGCAGTTCACCGCCAAGGGCCAGCCGCAGGCGCTGGACCTGGGCACGACCTATGGCGCGGTGGTTGCCTACGACTACGAGGACGGTACGGAGCGGCTGTCGGGGATCCGGTTGAGTCGGGAGCAGTACGACGGCACCGACCTGGAGCTGGCGTACGGGTATGACCCGGCGGGGAACATCACCTCGATCACCGACCAGCCCACCCTGGCCGTGGGCGAGCAGTACGCGGGCGGGCCGATCATCCCGGGGGCGGAACGTCACGACAACCAGTGCTTCGACTACGACGGCCTGGGCCGCCTGATCGGGGCGTGGACCGACGCCGACGGCACCTGCGCGGCCTCGATCGGAGACGTGACCGCGACGCAGGTCGGTGTCGCGGGCGGTTCGGCGGCGCCGTACTGGCAGGAGTACACCTACGACACTTCCGGGAATCGCACCTCCCTGACCGAGCACGTCCTGGACGGCAGCACTGATGTGGTACGTACCTCCTACGAGCACGGGGGTGTGGGTCCGAACCAGGTGACCAAGGCCGTGCAGGCGGTCGGGCCGCAAGCCGACATCGAGTCGGCGCCGCAGACCACGGTGGGCCAGTACACCTACGACGCCTCCGGCAACCAGACGACGCGGACGCTGTCCGAGCCGGTGGACCCGGCAGATCCGGTGCAGGTTGAGGCCGACACCGACGGTGATGGGCTGTTGACCGCGGTGCAGGAGTTGGGCTGGGACACCGAGGGTGAACTGGCTGCAGTCTCCACCACGGGTGAGGACGCCGGCGGGGACGAGGAGGTGCTGGCCGGCCAGGCGGAGTACGTGTACACCGCTGGCGGTGACCGGCTGGTCCGTACCGATGGCGAGGGGACCACGGTGTTCCTGCCTGGTGGGCAGGAAGTGACCGTGACCGACGGCGCCGTCAGCGCGGTGCGGTACTACTCCTTCGCCGGGCAGATGGTCGCCTCCCGCAGCGGGAACGGGCTGGGCGGGGTCACTTCTCTGGTGTGTGACCACCAGGGCAGCGTGATGGCCTCGGTGCCGAACACTGACTGGACTCCGGACGCTGTTACGCGCGTGTACACCGACCCGTTCGGTGGGGACCGTACGCCTGAGGTCACTGATCCGGACACCGGTGAGACGGTGCGGCCCGCTGACGAGCTGGCGGGTGATCGCAGGTTCCTCGGCGGGGCCGGCGGCATCGATGACTCGGCGACCGGGCTCGTGCTGCTCGGAGCCCGCTACTACGACACGACCCTTGGCCGGTTCATCTCCGTGGACCCGGTCATGGACCTCGCAGATCCCGGACAGTGGCACGGGTACGCCTACGCGAACAACAACCCCGTGACCTACTCCGACGCGTCCGGGCTGTTCGCGGTGATCGGGCCGCTGCTGGACGGCGTGTGGGTGCCGAAGAACTCCAGCAGCCCCGCCGCGGGCAAGCAGGTCGCAGCGAACAACACCGGATACACCGGTGACTGGCACGACATCGGCGAAACCGTGCCACCCGTCGAGCCGCCGCCGAGTGAGGCAGAACAGTTCGCGAAGGAGTTCACCGAGGGCGCGCTCGACTACGGCGCAGAAATGGTCAACGGCATGGTCGACCTGGCCAAGACCGAGTGGCAATACCTCAAGCAGTGCGTCAGCAACATCTTCAACTGCGGGAACTTCTTCGACTTCAACAAACAACTCTTCGCCGACGCCCTCAACCCCATGGGCGCCATCGACGGACTCCTCGACGAATTCAACAACCTGAAAGACCTCTTCGACTCCGGACGCACCGCCTACGCTCTTGGACGGCTGTCGGCCATCGTCCTGGAAACCCTCGTCACCAAGGGCGGCGGCAAAGCCGCAGCACTCGCCATCAGAGGCGCACTCAAACACAGTCCACACATCGACGCCGCAGACACAGGCCGACGATCCTCGGACGACTTCGGTGGTTCCTGTCCAAGGCCGAACAGCTTCGACGCCGGAACGTTCGTGCTCATGGCCGACGGGACCCGCAAGCCGATCGAGGACGTCGAGCTCGGGGACAAGGTCATCGCGACCGACCCGGAAACGGGAGAGCAGGGACCGCGACAGGTCATCGACCTGATCCGGCACGGCGGACCCCACACAATGGTCGACGTCGAGCTGTCCGATGGGTCCCAGGTGGATGCGACCGACGAACACCCGTTCTGGGTCGTCTCTGCCGGTGAGTGGGTTGACGCTATCGACCTTGAGATCGGTGACGTCGTTAGCACGGCGGACGGCGCAACGCTCACCATCGTGAGTGTCGACGTGAGCCGTTACGACCTCACCGCTTATAACCTCACCGTTTCCGAGTTGCACACGTATCATGTTGGTACGGCGGACGTGCTAGTGCACAACTGCGGCGACGAGCCGATAGATTTCCGCCCGAATACCGTACACATCTTCAGGGATGCGAGAGGTCACCTGGCTGAGGACACTCCTGAGAACAGGGCTCTGATTCAGAGTGCCATTGACCCCGCGAACTTGCGTCACTCGGTTACGCTCAAGGACGGATCGACGCTCGAAAAGTACTTTCGAAAACTCGAAGACGGTACTCAAGCGTGGGCTGAGGTTCGTGGAGGAGTAATTACCAACGGAGGTCTCAACATTGTCCCAAGATGATGACTCGCTGACTACGTGGGAAGCGTTCCTTGTCATGTCTGACTTTATCTGGCAGTTTGGCGAACGGGCAGGCGACGATCTGTTGACCTTGATCGGTGATACCGGCCTTGAAGCTGATGGTCAACCAACTGACCCGGCGGCCTGGGACGACTGGCTCGCAAGTGTTCGTCATATTCGATCTGGCCAGCTTCCGCGGAGTGATCGCGAGCAGGCCTAGGTGTTGCTGGCCATGACGTTGGTGACGCGGGGTCGGGCGTGAGGAAGGGGTAGGTCCTGGCGGCAGGATGGAAGTGCGACCAGGCGTCCTTGCCGAGAGGCGAGGCAGATCTGCGCCAATCTGCGCAGTCGCAGCTGCAGCACGGCTGAGTAGCGGGTGGCGGCCCGGCTGCAGTGTGCTGCTGGCCGCCACCCTTGGTGAGCCGGCTACTCGTCGTCTGCTGCTGCGGCGGCGAGGGCGATTTCGACGCGTTTGCCGCCGACCATTGCTGTGAGGGTGACGTCTTGGGCACCGGCTGCGGAGAGGTAGGCGAGCAGGGTGGACCACAGGACGTCCTGGCGGGATTCGAGCTTGGAGACTGCGCCCTGTTGTATGCCGAGTCTGGCGGCGACTTCTTGTTGGGTGAGGTGTCCGGCCTTGCGGACCGCGGCGAGTTGCATCTTGTAGGCCCGGTCTGCCTCGTCGATCTCGGCGACGATCTCGGCTACTGCGGCGGCGTGGTCCGGGTCGCCGGCGAGCTTCTTGGCCAGCCGCTCGTTCCTCGGGGTGAACCCGGGCAGGTCGGTGGCGCTCATGACTCCTCCTCGATGGTCGTCCCCTGCGTGTTGTTGTTCTCGGTCCCCTGTGGTTCTGTCCCCTGTGGTTCCGGCTTGTGGTCGCCGGCGCGGGCGCGCAGGTAGTTCTCGATCGCCTGATCTGCTCGCGACCCGACGCTGTCATAAGAGATGTCGCCCATCTGGGCCTTGTTGTTCCCGAACAACGCGATGACTGCCCGTTGGTCGTCCGGGAACCAGACGATGATCCGCACGGCGAACCCCGCCCGGAACGGGTGCGCGACACGCCACACCTGGCCTCGATTCTTCGTGGGTGAGGTGACTCAAGGCATGGGAAAGGTGCTCTGACCTGGCACGATTGGTGTTGTCGAGACACTGTCGGGCTGGAGGATCGGAGCACCTTTCTGGTGGGCAACACTACTGC
>NZ_JABBYC010000032.1 GCF_016742955.1 Myceligenerans indicum
AGATGTAGCTCCGTCTCGTGGGCTCGGAGATGTGTATAAGAGACAGGGCTCACCCACCCGCCCGTCCCCGACGAGGTTCCCCGGCCGGGCGTGAGGGATTATGCGGGAGACATCGACGGCCCGGCTCCGCGCCCGCCCGCGGGTACCGCCGCCGACCCGGCGCGCGAGCTCACCGTCGTCGGCACGACGGCCGCGTCACCCCAGGCCAAGGCGCTGGTCGGGACGAGGCTGCCCGTGGCGTCGTTCCCGACGCGCGCCCTGCTGGACTCCGCCGACGGGATCGCCTTCGTCATCCCCGTCACGTTCGCGACCAGTGACTGGGGACTGCTGCTCATCGGCGGTGCGATCGACACGCACGCCACCAGCGCCCGCGACAAGTTCGACCACTGGGCGGCGATGCTCGCCGTCGCGCTGGACCGTGAGGCACGGCTCGTGTCGCTGCGCACGCAGCGGGCGGCGCTGGCCGACCTGGCCGCGCGGGAGCGGGCGCTCGCCCTGGATCTGCGGGCCGGTCAGGTGCGCTACCGGCTCGTGGAGGAGGTGGCACTGGAGGGCACGTGGGACTGGGACATCACCACGGGGCACGTCTACTACTCGCGCACGTGGAAGTCGCTGCTGGGCCTGGCCGACGACGAGGTCGGATCGAGCATCGAGGAGTGGACCGGCCGTGTGCACGGGGACGACCAGCGTGCCGTGCGGTCGGCCATCGCGCAGCAGCTCGCTGGGGCGTGCGTGCCCCTGGACCTGGAGCACCGCCTCGCGGCGGCGGACGGGCGCGAGCTGTGGGTCCGCGCCCGTGCCACCACGGTCACGGACGATGCCGGGGTCCGGGCGCGGATGGTCGGCGTACTCATGGTCCTGGGTGCCGACGGCGAACGGGGTGCGGCGTCGTGGCGTACCTCACGCGTGCGTCCACAGGCGGATGCCTCACCGTTCCCCGCCTCCCAGTAGACTCGGCCCCGGAAATCCCTCGTCTTTCAAGGAGCCTCCGTGGGACGCGTCGTCGTCGAGGTCATGCCCAAGCCCGAGATCCTGGACCCCCAGGGCAAGGCCGTGGTCGGGGCGCTGCCGCGCCTCGGTTTCACGCAGTTCACCGGGGTACGTCAGGGCAAGCGATTCGAGCTGGAGGTCGACGGCGAGGTCACGCCGGAGATCCTGGAGCAGGCTCGCAAGGCGGCCGAGGAGGTGCTGTCCAACCCGGTCATCGAGGACGTCGTCGCCGTCATCGACGCCTCGGAGGGTGCGGCGGCAGCCCCCGCCCAGAGTGCCGGACTCGCCTGATGGGTCGGTTGAACAGCGCCCGGATCGGCGTCGTGACCTTTCCCGGGACCCTCGACGACCGTGACGCGGCCCGCGCCGTCAGGCTCGCGGGCGGCGAGCCCGTCGCCCTCTGGCACGCGGATGCCGACCTGCGGGGCGTCGACGCCGTCGTGCTCCCCGGTGGCTTCTCCTACGGAGACTACCTGCGCGCCGGGGCGATCAGCCGGTTCGCTCCGGCGATGTCGTCCGTGGTGGACGCGGCGCGGGGCGGGATGCCTGTGCTCGGCATCTGCAACGGCTTCCAGGTGCTCACCGAGGCACATCTGCTCCCGGGGTCGATGATCAAGAACGACCACCTGCACTTCGTGTGCCGTGAGCAGACCCTGGTGGTCGCCAACGCCAACACGGCGTGGACCAACGAGTTCGCCACGGGCCAGCGGATCACGATCCCCCTGAAGAACCAGGACGGCCAGTTCGTCGCCGATGACGCCACGCTCGACCGGCTGGAGGGCGAAGGCCGTGTTGCGTTCCGCTACGACGGCTGGAACCCGAACGGATCGCGTCGTGACATCGCCGGGATCACCAACGAGAAGGGCAACGTGGTGGGGCTGATGCCCCACCCGGAGCACGCCGTCGAACCGGGCTTCGGCCCGGCCGGTGCGGACGGCCCGCACGCGGGAACGGACGGGCTCGCGTTCTTCCGGTCCGTCCTGGCCTCGCTCGTCGGGGCATGAGACCCGCTCCGGAAGCATGACGGAGACGATCGGGCCGCGCGAGGCGCCGCACGGCGTCGCCGTCGAGCATGTGCCGTTCGACCATCGCGAGGCGGCGGCGCTCCGCCAGGCCGCGGTCGTGGAACTGGGCGAACGCTACGGCAACGACGAGGACGCGAACGAGCACATCGACCCCGCCACGATCGCCGCGACGGTCCTCATCCGGGTTGCCGGGGTCGCGGCCGCCGGCGGGAGCGTGCGCGACGTCTCCGGGACCGACGACGGCGTGGGCGGCGTCCACCCGCCCGCGACGGGCGAGGTCAAGCGTGTCTTCGTGGTGCCTGCCTTCCGCCGTCGTGGCCTGTCGACACGGATCATGGAGCAGCTGGAGCACGGTGCGCGTCGCGCCGGCCTGGCGCGTCTCGTGCTCGAGACGGGCACGGAGCAGCCGGAGGCGATCGCCCTGTACGAGAAGCTCGGATATGCGCGGATCGCCTCGTACGGCAAGTGGGCGGGGCACGACGACCAGCTCTGCTACGGCAAGACACTCTGAGGCGGTCTCTCGGATCACTCCCCGCGCACGTAGCGCAGCTGGGCCAGGACGCTCTGGCGCGCGGCGCCCAGGACGCGCGGGTCGACGTCGGCGTACACGATCCCCACCACCGCGTCCGCGAGCTCCGAGATGTCGGAGCCTCGGCCGTCGTCGGGAACACCGAGCCGTTCGAGCGCCTCGCAGACCTGCTCGAGCCGCTCGATCCGGTGCGCCCGATAGATGCGCACGGCGGCCGCCAGGTCGCCGATCGGCTCGCCGTGCGCGGGGAGCCCGAGGGTCTCGTCGCCCGCCGCCTCAAGGAGGTCGAGACTCTCGAAGAAGTCGCGAAGTGAGCCGTCGGGCTCGGCGATCACCGTCGTGCCCTGACCGAGCACCGTGTCGCCGGTCAGGACGACGGCTTCCGGGCCCGACGGCGCCGGCCCGCCACCCGGCTTCCCGGCTCGTTGCGCATGACCGCCGGCTCGGCCCGTCCTTGGCCCGCTGACCACGAACGACACGGAATCGCGCGTGTGCCCGGGCGTCGCCAGCACCTCGACCCGTACGCCCGCCACGTCGAGCACCTCGCCCCCGTGCAGAGGTTCCCCGCCGAGGCAGAACTCGGGGTCGCGCGCTCGGACGGGTGCGCCGGTGCGCTCGCGAAGCCCGGCGGACCCGGCCGTGTGATCCGGATGCCGATGCGTGATCAGCACCAGCTCCACGGGTCCGGCGCCGGCCAGCGCGTCCAGATGGTCGTCCAGGTCCGGTCCCGGGTCCACCACCACGCACCCCGCGGCGCCCGGCGCCCGCAGCACGTAGGACCGGGTCCCGTCGAGCGTCATCGGCCCGGGGTTGTCGGCCCGCAGCACGGACACGAACGGCGTCACTGATTCCACGTCCCCCACGCTAACGCGCTCGCGACGCCGGAACCGTGCGGGCGCTCGGCACCGAACTGACGGCGTCCGCGCCTACGACGCGGCCAGTGCCTGCTCCACGTCTTCCACGATGTCCTGGACGTCCTCGAGCCCCACGGACAGCCGCACCGTCGTCTCGCTGATGCCCACCTTGGCGCGTCCCTCGGCGCCCAGCTTGCGGTGGGTCGTCGTGGCGGGATGGGTGATCAGCGACTTCGCGTCACCCAGGTTGTTCGAGATGTCGACGATCCGCAGTGCGTCGAGGAACGCGAACGTCCGTTTCTTGGCGCCCTCGGCGTCCGTCCCGGCCGGTACCTCCAGATCGAACGTCACCACCGTCCCACCGCCCGACATCTGCGCCCGCGCGAGCTCCGCCTGCGGGTGCGAGTCCAGGAACGGGTACCGGACGCCGCCGACGCCGTCGAACCCCTCCAGGGCCCGTGCGACCTCCAGCGCCGCCGCGGTCTGCGCCGCGACCCGCACCGGCAGCGTCTCCAGCCCCTTGAGGAGGGTCCATGCGTTGAAGGGGGACAGCGACGGCCCGGTGTTGCGGATCAGTGTCTGCACCGGCCCGGTGATGAACTCCTCGGTCCCGAGGATCGCGCCGCCGAGCACACGCCCCTGCCCGTCGATGTGCTTGGTCGCGGAGTAGACCACGACGTCCGCCCCGAGCTCCAGCGGCTGCTGCAGCAGCGGCGTCGCGAACACGTTGTCGAGCACCACCGTCGCCCCGGCGCGGCGGGCCAGCTCCACCACGGCGCGCACGTCGACGAGGTCCTGCATCGGGTTCGACGGCGTCTCGAAGAACACGACGTCCGCAGGCTCCGCCAGCGCCTCCTCCCACTGGGACAGCACGTGCCCGTCCACGTAGTCGGTGCGCACCCCCCACTTCGCCAGGATGTCGTCGAAGATCACGACGCTCGAGCCGAACAGCGCACGGGCAGTGACGATCCGGGACCCGGACCGCACCAGCGCCGCCAGCGCGGTGAACACCGCCGACATCCCTGTCGCCGTCGCATAGCAGGCCTGAGCGCCTTCGAGGACGCGCAGGCGCTCCTCGAAGGTGTGCACGGTCGGGTTGCCGTAGCGCGAGTAGACGAACCGGTCCAGGTCGCCGGAGAACGCCGCCTCGGCATCGGCCGCGGAGTCGTACACGTACCCCTGCGTGAGGAAGAGCGCCTCACCGGTCTCCTGGAACTCCGTGCGGGCGTGGCCGCCCCGGACGGCGAGGGTCCGGGGGCGGACACCGGCCGGGAGCGGCTTGCGGCCCGACCCGCCGGGCACGGCGTCGGACGGGAAGGCGCCGGTCGTCGTCATGCCTCGACCCCCGTCCACGGCAGGTCGCGAACCTTCCAGCCGTTGTGGTTCCGGACGCCGTCCGGCCCCGCCGGGCCCTCGAAACCCTCGACCACGTTGTACGACGGCGCGATCCCGGCACTCGTCGCCAGCCGCGCGGCGCCGATCGACCGCTGGCCGGACCGGCACAGGAACACCACCGGACCGCCGGCCGAGCCGACGCCTGCCTTCAGCTCCTCCAGGAACTCCGGGTTGGGGCGGCCGTCGGCGTGCACCCACTGCGCGAACACGACCTGCTTGTCGAACGAGCTGACGTCCGGCACGCCGATGGTGCGCCACTCGCCCTCGGTGCGTACGTCCACGAGAACGGCATCCGGGTCGTCGCCGAGAAGATCCCAGGCCTGCTGCGGGGTGATGTCACCGGCGTAGCCGGCGGCGGGGCGCGCGTCCAGCGGTGCTCCGGGGTTCGCGGGGGCGTCGGCTTCGGGGTTGCTCATGGCACTCCTCCCATCGGTCGTGGCGTTAGCACCCTGGTCCGGAACATCGCGCCGGAGCGCGAGTCCCGCGGGTTGCTGCGGGGTCGACGTGCCACGTCACTCGCCCGCTCGGGATGGTCGACGCGATCGTACGTCACCGGGGCGGGCCGATCACACAGTGAGACCAGAATATGGACCGTCTTTGACGCGCCCGACCGGCGGCCGCAGGATGACGCCAGGTCATGAGCGCCAGCGACAAGCCCCGGCTTGCTGGCCGGCAACCCTCCTCCTGCGGTGGGGTGCCCCGGGTGACGACCTGGCCGCGTTCTTCCGTTCGCGGCAAGCGCGGGGAGGACTCCCCCAGAACCCGCTGGAGGACGCCATGACGGCTGCGACCCACACCACGACCACGCTCGGCACCCCGACCGGAAACGCGGCTCCGCTGCTGCCTGTCGTGGGCCACGACACGCTCGTCCCGCTCGTCGACGGACGACAGGTCGCCTACTCCAATCTCGACGTGGCGGCCTCCGCGCCCGCGCTCGAGTCCGTCGCGGAGCGCGTGGCCGAGACCCTGCCCCTGTACGCGAGCGTGCACCGCGGCGCCGGCTACCTGTCCCAGGTCTCCACCGCGCTGTACGAGGCGTCCCGCCGCGCGATCGGGGAGTTCGTCGGCGCACGCGACGACGACCTGACCCTCGTCACCCGCAACACCACCGACTCGCTCAACCTGCTGGCCGGGTGCGTCCCCACCGACCCGGACACCGGAGCCGCCGGCCGCGTCCTCGTGCTCGACGTCGAGCACCACGCCAACCTCCTGCCCTGGCAGCGGGACACCGACGCCACGGTGCTGACCGGCGCCGCGTCGGTCGCCGGCACGCTCGCGCAGGTCCGGGACGAGCTCGCCGCCGCCGTCGCCGAGAACCGTCCCTACGCACTGCTCGCCGTCACGGGCGCGTCCAACGTGACCGGCGAGTCGCTCCCCCTGGCGGAACTCGTCGCCACGGCGCACGAACACGGCGCGCGCATCGTGCTCGACGGCGCCCAGCTCGTACCTCACCGCCGCATCTCCCTCGCCGACACCGGCGTCGACTACCTCGCCTTCTCCGGGCACAAGACCTACGCGCCCTACGGCGCGGGCGCCCTGGTCGGACGCCGCGACTGGCTCGACGCCGGCACGCCCTACCTCGCGGGCGGCGGCGCCGTACGACGTGTGCGCGCCGACCGGACCGACTGGCACGACGGACCCGCCCGCCACGAGGCCGGCTCCCCGAACGTGATCGGCGCCGTGGCGCTCGCCGCCGCCTGCGAGGCGCTCGCGGCGCTCGACCCGGCCGAGGTCCGTGCACACGAGGGCGCGCTGCGCGGCCGCCTGGTGGACGGCCTGGAGGCGATCGACCGGGTCTCCGTGGTGCGCGTGTGGGCCGACGCGGTCGACCCGGTCGGCGTGGTCACCTTCACGGTGGCGGGCTACGACCCGGGCCTGGTGGCTGCCTACCTGTCGGCCGAGCACGGCATCGGCGTGCGTGACGGCAGGTTCTGCGCGCACCCGCTCCTCGGGCGTCTCGGGTTCGACGCCGGGGCCGTGCGGGCCTCGGTCGGCGTCGGCACCGCCGGCGAGGAGGTGGACCGCCTCGTCGCGGCGGTGCGCGCGCTCGTCACCGACGGGCCGCAGGCGCGGTACGACGTCGTCGACGGACTCTGGGTCGTGGTCGACGACCCGCGCCCCGTGCCGGAGGGGTCCGGGCTGGCCGGACTTCTGGCCACGGCTGCTGCGGGCTACCTGGCCGACGTGGCCGGATGCCTGCCCGACGACGTCTGACCTGGGCCGAAGCATATAGGCGATGCCCGATAACTCCTTTTCGGTGTTGACGAGCGAGATTCACGAAAAATTCCACTGCATCTTCCTGACCTGCAATGATGTCTGACATTGTCGCGCTGATTCCTCTTCACCATATTTCCTGAACGGGCACAATGCCCGCCACCGGACTACCTTCAGGTCGTGCCGGAAGTGTCCGGGGAACGAGAGATTCCCTGACCGGCAACTGTCACCTCGAAGGGGGAAGGGGAAACACCGATATGGACTGGATGTCAGGTCTTACCAGCGCGTGGAACTCGATCGCGAGCTTCGTTCCGAGACTGCTCGTGTTCCTTGCCATTCTTTTCGTCGGCTGGATCATCGCGAAGGCGATCGGGCGGTTCGTCGGCATGGTTCTGAACCGTGTCGGGTTCACGAAGCTGCTGGACCGGGCCGGTGCCGGCCGGGTGCTCGCCGGGTCCGGCGTCGAGCCGATCTCGTTGCTGACGAAGATCATCTACTACTTCGTCCTGCTCATCGTGCTGCAGCTCGCACTCGGTGCGTTCGGGCCCACCAATCCGGTGAGCCAGATCGTCGACGAGATCGTCGCCTGGCTTCCCCAGCTCGTCGTCGCGATCGTCATCGTCGTCATTGCGGGCGCCATCGCCAACGCGGTCAAGGACCTGCTGACGTCGTCCCTGGGGCGTGTCTCCCACGGACCGCTCGTGGCCCGGATCGCGTCGGTCGCGATTCTCTTCCTGGGTGTCGTCGCGGCTCTCAACCAGGTCGGTATCGCAGTCTCGGTGACCACCTCCGTGCTGACCGCCGTCCTGGCCACGGTCGCCGGAATCCTGATCGTCGGTGTCGGTGGCGGACTCATCGGCCCCATGCGCGCCAAGTGGGAGGGCTGGCTCGCGGGCATCGGGGCCGCCGGCAGCGCGGGCACCGTCGGGGCCGCCAACGGCCAGGTTCAGCACCCGGCGGCAGGAAGCGCGTACGTCCCGCCGGCGAGCAGCTGACCGACGACGCCACCGGAGCGAACGGCCGAGCCCCGCACTCCCTCGTCGGAGTGCGGGGCTCGACCGCTGCCCGCGCAGCGGCCGACGTCGACCGACGCCGAGGCGGAGACGGCGCGCATCCGAGTGGCATCTCGTGGCGGTTACCCGCCATGGCGTATCCTCGCCGCATTCTCGGTGCATCGATTTCTGCTGGAGGGTGCCGATGTTCGGCAACGTGCTCGGCCTGTCACAAGCACAGGCGCTGGCCTACCGAGAGCTGGTCCGCTCGCCCTCGCTCGACGCGGGCGAGCTGGCCCGGCGGATGGGGGCCGACCCCGGCGAGGCCTACGCCGTGCTCCTCGTCCTCGAGGAGCACGGCCTCGCGGCGCGCCAGGGCACCGACGACTCACGGTTCCAGGCCGCACCACCCGAGATCGCGCTGGGTGCGATCCTCTCGCGGCGGACCGAGGAACTGCGCTCCGCGCAGCTCGAGATGCTGGACCTGGAGGAGGAGTACCGCCGCGCGGCGGACCTGAGGCCCGCGAGCGACATCGTGGACCTGGTCCGTGGCTCCGACGCGGTGCTGCAGCGCATCCTGCAGCTCCAGGCCGGCGCGCGTGAGACGGTGGAGACGTTTCTGCGGCCGCCGGTCCTCGTCATGGGACTCGAGGACAACACGGCGGAGGACGAGGCGGTGCAGCGCGGCGTGCGCTACCGGGCCGTGATGGACCGTTCGATGCTCGACCAGGGGCTGCTGACGGTGGAGGCCGCGGTCGACGCCGTACGCGCCGGCGAAGAGGTCCGGATCGCCGACGACGTCCCGATCAAGGCGTTCGTCATCGATCGCCGGCTCGCCATCGTGCCGGTGCAGGGCCAGTCGCGACCGCACGACGAGGCCGACGCCGTCTCCGCGCTGATCATCCACGAGAGCGGCCTGCTCGACGGGATCATCGCGCTCTTCGAGGCGTTCTGGCGGGACGCGGTGCCGCTGCGGGTGCAGGCCGAGGGCGTCGGCGGCGAGCTCGACGACCTGGACCTGAAGATTCTCGGCCTGATGCTCTCCGGCCTGACCGACCAGGCGGTCGCCAAGCACCTGGAGCTGGGCCTCCGCACGGTCCAGCGTCGCGTCAAGTCGATGATGGACACCGCCGGTGTGGCCACGCGCATCCAGCTCGGCTGGCATGCCGCCCGCAAGGGGTGGCTCTGAGGGGCGGCGGCATCCCACGATGCCGCCGCCCCTCGTGGCCCGGTGCCGGTGGCGCGCCGGCCGGCCCGGGACGCCTCGGCGAGAAGGTCAGGACCTGCTGCTCGCCTTGCGGAGCGACTTCTCGGACGCCGGGGCCGTTCCGCTCGCCGCCTGGTCCCGGTAGTACGCCATCGCCTCGTCCTGGCGGACCCGTTCCGAACCGTCCGCGATCGGCGCACGGAGATGGCGCGGGCCGTAGCCGAACGCGTCCACGAGGTCCACGGCATGCGGGCGGAGCTGCTTGAGCAGGCGGTGGATCGTCGTGGTCACGGCCTTCGCCCGGGACGCCGACAGCCTCCCGTTCGCGAGGTACCAGTCCAGGTTGCGCTCGATCACGGTCAGGCCGTAGACGTCGCGCACCGTCGTCATGACCGCGCGCGTGCCAGGGTCGTCGATCGCGCCGAGCGCCCTCGTGAACGCGTCCCAGCGGAACAGCTCCGCCCAGGCCGTCGACGAGGTGATGAGCTCGACCTGGTTGTCGTCGAAGATCTCCTGCGCCCGGGCCGCGTCCTTCATGCCCATCGCGGGACGCATGCCCATCGCCACGGAGTGCACCAGGCCGTCCACGCGTCCCTGCAGCAGCGACCGCTGGGTCCGGGCGTCGAGCAGGTGGTCCGCAGCGCGCGCCCCACCGCCGTCGGCCACGTTCTGGCCGAGCTTCCGCAGCGAGGCCTTGTGCAGCAGCGTGTCCTTCACCTGGCCGGCGACGATGCCCGCCATGCCGGCGGGAGACTTGGCGGCCCTGGCCAGCTGCTTGCCGTGATCACCCACCAGCCGCTTCGCGGCGAGCTGCAGGAGGATGTGGTTGTCACCCTCGAACGTGGTGTAGATGTCGAGGTCCGAGCGCATCGACGTGAAGCGGTTCTCCGACAGGAATCCGGCACCGCCGCAGGCCTGGCGGCACGTCTGCAGGGTGTCCATGGCGAACCAGGTGGACGTCGCCTTGAGCGCCGCTGCCGTCGTCTCCAGGTCCTCGCGGTTCTGGGGCGTGTCCTCCTCGCCGGAGAACACGCCGTGGAAGAGGTCGAGGAGCTCGTCGTGCGCGAACGAGATCGCGTACGTCTCCGCGATCCGCGGGAAGAGGCGCTTGCGGTGCATGGCGTAGTCGAGCAGCGTGATCTCGTCCTGGCCCTCACCGGCCGCGAACTGGCGGCGCTCGGAGGCGTACTTCGTGGCGATCGCCAGGCCGACCTTCGCCGCCACCGAGGCGGACCCGTCAAGTGTCACCCGCCCCTGGACCAGAGCGCCGAGCATCGTGAAGAAGCGGCGTCCCGGGCTGTCGATCGGCGACGTGTAGGTCCCGTCCGCGGCGACCTGGCCGTATCGGGCCAAGAGGTCCTGACGCGGGATCCGGACGTCGGTGAAGTGCAGCTTGCCGTTGTCGATACCGTTGAGACCACCCTTGTGGCCGTCGTCCTCACCGCCCACGCCCGGCAGGAACTCGAGCGTCTTCGGGTCCCGGATGGGCACATAGAAGCAGTGCACGCCGTGGTTCACGCCGTTCGTGACGAGCTGGGCGAAGACGGTCGCGGCCACGCCGTGCCTCGCGGCATTGCCGAGATACTGCTTCCACGCCCCCCGGAACGGGGTGTTGATGACGAACTCCTCGGTTTCCGGGTCGTACGTCGCGGTCGTCCCGACGGACGCCACGTCCGAGCCGTGACCCGTCTCCGTCATCGCGAACGCGCCCGGGACCGACAGGTCCATCGCCCCCGGCAGCAGGCGGTCCTGCTGCTCCTCGGTGCCCAGGTGCAGGATCGCGGCAGCGAACAGGCCCCACTGCACACCCGACTTGATCTGCAGCGACGGGTCGGCGACGAAGAGCTCCTCGCAGCCCACCAGGTTGCCCCCGGCGTCGTCGTTGCCGCCCAGGCGCTCGGGGAAGGCGCGCCACACCTGACCGTGCTCATCCGCCGCCATGTACTTCATGATCCCGAGGGTGCGCTCGCGGTGCTCCTGCATCGAGAGCCCGTCGACCTTCCAGATCTCCTCGTGCTCGGCAACCAGACGCCGGGCGTTGGATCGCACGTCCGTCCAGCGCCCGAGCAGCAGGTGCTCCAGCGCGGCGACGTCCACGCGAGGACCGTTGGTGCCCGACGTCGCGCGGTCGGACACGGATCGGCCGGACGCAGGTCGGTCGGACACGGATCGGCCGGACACGGTGGCAGGCGTCGTCCCGGACGCCGCCGACGGTGCGACGGACGTGGTCACGGGAGGTTCGGAGGTGGTCGTCATCGGTTCTCCTCGAGGGTCGGCGGCCGGCGGCCGCGAGGTTGAGGTACGCGCGGATCAGGCGGTGGTCGTCGTGGCGGATTCATCGGGGTGCAGGACACCGACAGGGCCTGTCCAGAGCCACAGGCTCACCCGCTCGGTGAGTTGTTCGCGGGTGACGGAGTGCCCGGTGCCGCGGTGGCCGAGCCACCACTCACCGGAGCCCCGCACGAAGCCGACGGCGCCGGCCGCCCACGCGGCGGCGTCCTCCGGCGTGACTCCGGCGGCCTGTGCGAAGGGTTCCGCGACCAGTTCGATCACGGAGTCGAGGTAGGCGCCCAACGGTGCGTCCGACGAGCCGACGAGCGAGGCCGCGGCCTGCGCGTCCCGCCCGCCCGGCGCGTCGGCGGGCGCGACCGGGTCGTTGCCACCGATGGAGGTCCTGGTCACGAACCAGTACACGTTCGGAGAGTGTTCGATCATCTCCAGGTATACCCGGACCATGGCGCGCAGCGCGCCCTCCGGGGTCGCGGCGCCGTGCGCGGCCTCCTGGAGCGTGTCGTGCATCTGGGCGACGACCGCCTCGGCCACGGCGAGCCGAAGCCCTGCCTTGTCGTCGAAGTACCGGTACACGATCGACTTCGACGTTCCAGCCTCTGCGGCGATCTCATCCATGGATACCGTAGGACCGAGACGATGCACGGCCTTCCGGGCCGCACGCACGAGTTCTGCCCGGCGCGCGGTGCGGTGGTCCGCCCAGCGAGTCGATCGTCCGTCCACGCCGACGCTCATCGATTCTCCCCTTCTCGGGCCGTCGCTCTTGTGCTCCGCCTCACGAGACTGACAGTATCAGGTACTGTGAGTCTCGGACACTGTCCGAGTTGACATCCGCCCAAGAACTTCCCAAACGACGTGAAGGACCTGACGAAAATGGCCTCTTCCATTCCCACCACCCGAGAGGCCGTCATCATCGGCGGCAACCGCATCCCGTTCTCCCGTGCCGGGAAGAAGTACGTCCGGACCAGCAACCAGGACATGTTCACGGCCGCCCTGGAGGGCCTGGTGGCCCGCTTCGGGCTGCAGGGTGAGCTCCTCGGCGAGGTCGTCGGCGGCGCCGTGCTGAAGAACAGCCGCAACTTCAACCTGATCCGCGAGAGCGTGCTCGGCTCGTCCCTGGCACCGGCCACGCCCGCGTACGACCTGCAGCAGGCCTGCGGCACCGGCCTGGAGGCCGCCATCGCGGTGACCAACAAGATCAAGCTCGGCCAGATCGAGTCAGCCGTCGCCGGCGGGACCGACACGATCTCCGACGCGCCGATCGCCGTCGGCGACAACCTGCGCCGTGCGCTGCTGCAGGCGAGCCACGCGCGCTCCACCGGAGACCGCATCAAGGCCCTGCTCCCGGTCCTGGGACACCCGAAGTGGCTCGCACCCGAGACGCCCGACACCGGCGAGCCGCGCACCGGCCTGTCCATGGGCGAGCACCAGGCCCTCACCACGGCGAAGTGGGGGATCAGCCGCGAGGCGCAGGACGAGATCGCCCTGAAGTCGCACCAGAACCTCCACCGTGCCTGGGAGGAAGGCTTCTTCGACGACCTCGTCACGCCCTTCCGCGGGCTGTCCCGCGACGACAACGTCCGCGGCGACACCTCGGCGGAGAAGCTCGCGAAGCTCAAGCCTGTCTTCGGCAAGAGCCTGACGGGCGACGACGGCGCGCCCCTTCCGGCCACGATGACGGCCGGCAACTCCACCCCGCTGACCGACGGCGCGTCCGCGGTGCTGTTCAGCTCACGGGACTGGGCCGAGGAGCGGGACCTGCCGGTCCTCGCGAAGTTCGTCGACGCCGAGACGGCCGGCGTGGACTTCGTGCACGGTCACGAAGGGCTCCTCATGGCCCCGGCCGCGGCCGTTCCCCGCCTGCTGACGCGCAACGGGCTCACTCTCGAGGACATCGACTTCTTCGAGATCCACGAGGCGTTCGCCTCGACCGTCCTGACCACGCTGGCCGCCTGGGAGGACGAGGACTACTGCCGCGACGAGCTGGGACTGCCCGGGGCGTTCGGCAAGGTGGACCGCAGCCGGCTGAACGTGAACGGCTCGTCGCTCGCCGCGGGCCACCCGTTCGCCGCGACCGGCGGCCGGATCGTCGCCACCGCCGCGAAGCTGGTGCACGCCAAGGCAGCCGAGACCGGCAGCCCGGCACGCGCCCTGATCTCGGTCTGCGCGGCGGGCGGCCTGGGCGTCACCGCGCTCGTCGAGTCCGCCTGAGCCGTCTCGCGTCCGCAGTCGCTTCCAGCACGTTTCGACCACCACGATCCAAGAGGGCACCGTGACCGACAGCTACACCCGTTTTGCCAACGGCGGCTTCAAGCCGCTCGTCAAGAAGCTCGGGCTTCCCCAGCCCGCGATCCTGCGCCGGTACAAGGCCGGCAGCCCACTCACCGTCGGCCCCGTGCTCGTGGTGTCCGACGACGCCTCGGCCGCCGACGGCGATGCCGTCGCCAAGGTCCTCGCCGGCTGGGACCTCGACGTACGCCGCTCGGCCGACCTGGCCGAGGGGGAGAAGCTCGGTGCCGTCGTCCTCGTGCTCTCGGGGGCCACGCATCCCGAGGACGTCTCGGCGGCGGTCCTCACCGTCGGCGGAACCCTGCGCAAGCTGGCCGGCAACGGTCGTGTCGTCGCCGTCTCCCGCGCTCCGGAGGACGGCGACGCGCCCGCGCTCGCGGCGACCCGCGCGGGCGTCGAGGGCCTTGTCCGCTCCCTCGGCAAGGAACTGCGCGGCGGCTCCACCGCGAACGGCGTTCAGCTCACCGACGGCGCGGCGGTCGACTCCGTCTCGGCCGTCGCGACCCTGCGGTTCTTCCTCTCGGCGAAGTCGGCCTACGTCGACGGGCAGATCCTCCCCGTGGGTCCTTCCGACGCCTCCGGGCAGATCGACTGGGACCAGCCGCTGGCCGGCAAGGTCGCGGTCGTGACCGGCGCCGCGCGGGGCATCGGCGCGGCGATCGCGAGGACGATGGCCCGCGACGGGGCGAAGGTCGTGGTGGTCGACGTGCCGCCTGCGGGCGAGGCGCTGTCGGCCGTTGCCAACTCCGTGAACGGTGTCGCGCTCCAGCTCGACGTCACCGCGGACGACGCCGCGGACAAGATCCTGGCGGCGGCCAAGCCCCTGGGTGGCCTCGACATCCTCGTGCACAACGCGGGTATCACGCGGGACAAGCTGCTCGCCAACATGAAGGCCGACCGCTGGGACTCCGTCATCGCCGTCAACCTGGCCTCGCAGCTGCGGATCAACGAGCGGCTCCTGGAAGCGGGCGTCGAGGGCCTGCGCATCGTGTCGCTGGCGTCGACCTCCGGCATCGCCGGAAACAAGGGCCAGACCAACTACGGCTACTCCAAGGCCGGGGTCATCGGGCACACGGCAGCCACCGCCCCGCTCGTGGCGGCCGCCGGCGGTACGGCGAACGCCGTCGCGCCGGGCTTCATCGAGACCGAGATGACCGCGCGGATCCCGTTCGCCACCCGATCGGTGGCACGGATGCTGCCCTCCCTGGCGCAGGGTGGCGAACCCGTGGACATCGCCGAGGCGATCTGTTTCCTCGCGTCCGATCCTGCCGCGGGCGTCAACGGCCGGACGCTGCGCGTGTGCGGCCAGCACCTGGTGGGTAAGTGACCGCCGTGATCAGCGCGGACGAGGTGACGAACGCCCCCGAGGAGGGGGCTCCGTCGTCGTACACGGTCACGGATCTCGCCGAGGTGCCGACGCTCGGTGGGCTGTACGCCAGGGGCGCGGCGGCGTCGGTGGTCAAGCGTCCGCGGGCCGGCGTCGTGCTGCCCGCGGTGGCGTACCGGGTGGCGGACGTCGACACCGCTGATGCCGCAGCTCGCCTGGCGGCATACCAGGACGTGGTCGGGGAGCCGTCGTCGGACGTGCTGCCCGCAGGGTTCCTGCACGTGCTCGCCTTCCCGCTGGCGACCGCGGTCATGGTGCGCAAGGACTTCCCGCTGGGCCTGCTCGGGATGGTGCACCTGCGCAACGTGGCCCGGGTCCTGTTCCCGGTGCGGCTGGGTGACCGGCTGGAGATCCGTGCCTGGGCCGAGAACGCGCGCGCACACCGGCGCGGCGTGCGGGTGGACGTGGTGGCCGAGGCCCGTGTGAACGGTGCGCTCGCGTACCGTGCGGTCTCGACGTACCTGGCCAAGGGCTATGCCGTGTCCGGCGACGCGGGGCCCGGAACCGACGGTGGTGTGTCGCGACGGCGCGACGCGGAGCGCCCGTCCTGGACCCCGCCGCTGCCGACGGCGCGCTGGAGTCTCGGCAGGAGCGTAGGGCCGGAGTACGGCGCGGTCTCGGGCGACCGGAATCCGATCCATCTGTCCGCGCTCGGGGCGAAGGCCTTCGGCTTCCCGCGTGCGATCGCGCACGGGATGTACACGGCGGCACGCGCGCTGGCCGAGGTGGGCCCGGCCCGGCGCGGTGACGCGTACGAATGGACCGCCGAGTTCCACAAGCCGGTGCTGCTGCCGGGCTCGGTCGACGTGGCGGTCCGCTACGCGTCGGACGCCGGCGCCGACGTCGCGGCGGGTCCTGCCGGAGGCTTCGTCTACGACGGCTGGCGTACGGGGCGCACGACGCGTCATTTCACCGGTACGGTCACGCCTCTCTGAGCCGCCGGCCTGCGGGGCCGGCTGCTGCCCCTGCCGGCAGGGCCGCCGGCCCTGCCGCGGGGCGGGACGGCCGCCGGTCAGGCCGCGTTCGGGATGGTGCGGTCCGGATCGAGGGGGAGCAGTGCCGGTGTGGGCGCCGGAGCCGTCCCCGGGATCTCGGCGGCCGCGTCGCGATCGGCGCCGGCTTCCGAGGCGTCGTCCAGCTCGATCGTCGGGCGGACGACGGGACCGCTGAGGATGATGGGCGCCATCGTGGGTGTCGGCTCCGGCGCGGCGAGTGCGACGACCGTCGCACTTCCGACGCCGAGAATGAGGATGCCGACGGCGAACATCCACTGGCCGTACGCGAGCGCGAGTCCGAGGAGCATGCCGCAGCCGATGGCGACGATCGTTCCCAGGGCGAGTACACGAGTCATCGGGAGCCTCCCTGCCGAGGTTCTGCCGTGCTGGTGCTGATGCCCCTGCACGGGGCTCCCACGTGGTCTGGGGACGCGGGGGTGGTGCTTGCCACGACCCTGGGGCCGTACAAGGATCAGCTGGGGGTTGCTGACGGCGTCTTCCGGTGCCGTGACGCCCTCTGCCGACGCCTGCACCTCCTCCAGGAAACCTGATCACAGCTTGACTCGCACGCCGAATCGACGTGTGCTAAGTCACGATCCCATCACATCCGCGTGTCGCCTCGTGGGAGCGGGGCCGGGCCGCCCACGGGTGCGGCCGGGAGTCAGGAATCCGTCGGGTTGCAGCGTGCCGCGATGGTGCCGAGCATCCCGACGTCCGGTCGCCACGGCTCGAGGTTCCAGGTCGCCTTGTCGGGCGCTCCCAGGTGATGGCAGGCGAGCTGGTCGCGCATCGTGTCGCTGTCGGTCTCGGGTTCGGCGGACGCGAGCTGCGCCGTGAGCAGATCGAGCGCGGCCTCACCGGCACCACGCACCCAGGGCTCGGGGACGACGGCGAGCGAGAGCCCACCCTCGCCCTCTCGCTGTGCCCAGGTCGCCGAGCTGAGAGCGTCGTCGCCGAGCGTGAAGGTGGCCGTGCCCGCGGACCGCCTCGCCGACCCGTCGTCGACGGGTGTCAGCGCGGCGACGGCCGTGCCGTCGCGGCGCACGGTCACGCTCCCGTCGCCGTGCTCGACGACATCTGCTCCCGGTGTCCTGACCGAGAACGAGGGCGCACCTGACGTCGTGACCTGGCGCGTGCCGTCCGGCCGCAGGGCGCCGACCGTCACCCGGGCGGCGGCGATCTCCAGGTCGATGCCCGCGGCGGCGACGCTCGCGTGCTCCAGTGGTGCGGCCGAGGCCGACGGGCCGGGGTCGTCGCCGCCGGGAGCCGGCATCGCCGCTTCCGTGTGCGTCGCCTCTGCCGCAGGCTCGCGGCCGTCGCCGGGCTCCGCGCGCGAGGCGAGCAGAGCGGCCAGGACGATGACCGCGGCCGCGACGGCGATGACGTGTGAGGCGCGCACGGCCTCATTCTCCCGGAGTGTTGCGGTGGCGGCTCCCGCGTGACGTCGCTATGGTTAGAACACCTGTTCGAACCGCAGGACCCGGGAGGGGTAGCAATGGGCGACAACAGCACTACCACCAGCAGGCCGGTCGTCATGGCGAGCGGCACGGTCGCAGTCGAGACGGACCACTTCCGATCGCTCGCGGACGCGGTCGACGCGGTCGCGGCGGTGGATGCGCTCCTGGCGTCGCTCGCGGCCTCGCGTGCGGTGCTGATGAGCGATCTCGGGGCGTGGGCGGCCGAACATCTCGAGGAAATCTTTCCCGGGGCGGTCGGCGGCGACGACGCGGTTGCCGAGGAGGCCGAGGAGGTCGCGGCCGGGATCGTCGCGGACAGGCTCGCGAGTGTCCTGCGCGTGTCCCCGGAGGCGGCGGCCGGGCTCGTCGAGGAGTCGCGCGCGCTGGTGCATCAGCATCCGCGTACTCTCGCCGCGCTGCGGCGCGGAAGGATCTCCTACGGTCACGCGCAGACCATTCTGGGATACACGTGCGGGCTGCACCGGGGTGGGCGTGCCGCGCTGGAGACTCGGCTGCTGCGCCACGCGCGGACGGTGACCGTGGCCGAACTGAGCCGAATCGCGCGCACCGAGCGGGAGCGCAGGATCCGGGAGCCGCGGCGTCGCGCCGGCACGGCGGCCGCTCGTCAGCGACGCCAGATGTCGTCCCAGGCCGGGGGGTCTCCGGCCTGGACGTAGGGACGGGGGTCCTCGTGCGGGCCCGGCGCTGCCATGTGCTGTCCGGTCATCTGGGATCCGGTCGCGGGCCGCGGCTCGTAGGCGTTCTGTTGGGGGGCGTAGTGCGGGAAGGTGCCCGTGTCGGGGACGTAGTGGGCTCCGGTCTGGGGCGGGACGGTGCCGTACGCTCCGGTCACCGCGAACGATCCCGTCGGAGGGTGAGGCTCGGCGTAGACCGGGTGCGCCGTGTCCACGCGGACCGGAGGGGCCTCGTGGACCCAGTGCGTGGCTGCCGGCGCCTGAGGCTGCGCCGCCGAACTGGTGGGTACCTGCCGGAGCTGTTCGTGCATCGTTCCCGCCCAGTTGAGCGCGAGGCTGAACCGCATGGTGGTGAGGTTGTCGGCCGTCATGTCGCCGCCGAGCGCGGGATGGGGGTTGAACGTGAAGACGTCCTTGCGCCCCAGTCGCAGACCACGCTGTTCGGCGTCCCGGACGACGTCGTCCATGAGATACGTGGTGCGGCCCTCGGGAGCTTCGAGCTCGGCGTACATGTCCACCGCCGTGGTCCAGCGCAGCTCGAGCGTTCCCTCCATCGTGTCCAGGAACCACCAGCCCTCGAGGGACTCCAGGAACACGTCGCCGAAGCAGGTGGTGAAGCGCGGGGTCTTGCCGCTGATACCAAGCCATCGCCAGGAAGCAAGTCCGAATCGGAAGGCATCCTTGGCGAAAGTGCGAAGCATCTGCATGTGCGAATCAAACCACCTTATGGTATGAGCGCGAAACCCCCTGGTCAGGGCCGGTTTTTGCCGGGGTTGGTAAGTTCCGCAAAGTGGGCATTTCCGACATAGCCGGCGGAGGTTGTGAGCGAGGTGCGGCGGTGTGGTGTGCGCGACAGCGTGACCTTGGTCGATGAGATGCCTCACAATCATTCCCGATGACCCTGCTCACCGCGTTTGCCTGCGTGCTGCTCGCCGCCGTGCTGCTGTCCGGCCTGGCGCACCGCACGGTCCTGTCCACCGCCGTGCTCTTCCTCGTGGCCGGCTTCGTGCTGGGCGACGGAGTCTCCGGCGTCGTCTCGCTGTCCCCGGACGACGCGCTGATCAACACGCTCGCGGAGATCGCCCTGTTCGCCGTCCTGTTCAGCGACGGGATGAAGGTGGGCTGGTCCGACCTGCGGTCCGCATGGCGGCTGCCCGGGCGGGCTCTTGGCTGGGGGCTGCCCCTCACCCTGGCGATCACGGCACTCGTGGCCCACTACCTGGTCGGGCTCGGCTGGGTGGAGTCGCTGCTCATCGGGGCGATCCTCAGCCCGACCGACCCCGTCTTCGCGGCCGCGCTCGTGGGCAACGAGAAGGTGCCGCCGCGCCTGAGAAGCCTGCTGAACGTGGAGTCCGGGGTGAACGACGGGCTCGCCCTGCCGTTCGTGATCATCTTCCTCCGGATCGCCGAGGGGAGCGCGGACCTGCATCTGGGCGAGCTCGCACTGGAGATCGTGCTCGGAATCGCCATCGGCGTCGTGATCCCGTGGCTCGCCATCAAGCTCGAGCACACCCGCTGGTTCTCGGCCTCCGTCCAGTACGAACCCTTGAACGGGCTCGCGATCGGGCTCATGGTCTTCGCCATCGCTTCGGCGACTCACGGGAACCTGTTCCTCGCGGCGTTCGCGGCGGGTGTGACGGTCGCGACCTTCGGGCAACGGCAGCGCGAGACCTTCCACGAACTGGGTGAACTGCTCGCGGAAGTCTTCAAGCTCGCGGCCCTCCTGGTCTTCGGCGCGCTCATCACCCCGCAGATGCTCGGCTCGGTGGGGGCGCTCGGCTGGATCTTCGCCGTGCTCGCACTGTTCGTCGCCCGTCCGCTGGCGATCTGGGTCTCCTTCCTCAGATCTGGTCTGCCCGCCAGGGAACAGATCGCCGTCGCCTGGTTCGGCCCCAAGGGCTTCGCCTCCGTCATCTACGGGGTGATCGTGCTGACCTCGCCCATTGCTGCGGCGAACGAGGTGTTCGCCCTGGTGGCGGTCACGATCGTGCTCTCGATCGTGCTGCACTCGTCCACCGACATCGTCGTCGCACGATGGTTCGACGAGGAACGAGAAATGCCCGACTGGTGGGGATCTCGCCGTGGCTTCTCGTCCTGATCACCGTCCGCAATGGGCTGACCTGCGGTGGCGCGTCTCACCGGTGATCTCACGGCGTTCGGGCCGTGTGCCGGATAGACTGTGTCCGCGCCTTCCGCGCAACGTTCCCGCGCAGCCGTTGCTCTGCGCTCCCCCACTGCACGCGAGGGATACATGACCGCGCCCGCGTCCCAGGCCGCCCGCCCCGTCCTCGACACGGTCGAGAATGCCGAGGCCACGCCCGAGGAGGCCCAGCCGTACGGCGAGCTGGGTCTGAAGCAGGACGAGTACCAGCGCATCCGCGACATCCTCGGCCGCCGTCCCACGGCCGCCGAGCTCGCGATGTACTCGGTGATGTGGAGCGAGCACTGCTCCTACAAGTCGTCGAAGGCGCACCTGCGCAAGTTCGGCGAGCGCGTCACCGAGGAGATGAAGCGCAACCTCCTGGTCGGCATCGGCGAGAACGCCGGCGTCGTCGACATCGGCGACGGCTGGGCGGTGACCTTCAAGGTCGAGTCGCACAACCATCCGTCGTTCGTCGAGCCCTACCAGGGCGCCGCGACCGGCGTCGGCGGGATCGTCCGCGACATCATCTCGATGGGTGCCCGGCCCACCGCCGTCATGGACCAGCTCCGGTTCGGCGCGGTCGACCACCCCGACACGGCGCGCGTGGTGCACGGCGTGGTCAGCGGTGTCGGCGGCTACGGCAACTCGCTCGGCCTGCCCAACGTCGGCGGCGAGCTCGTCTTCGACAGCTCCTACCAGGGCAACCCGCTCGTCAACGCCCTCTGCCTCGGCGTGCTGCGGCACGAGGACATCCACCTCGCCAGCGCGTCCGGCCAGGGCAACAAGGTGGTCCTGTTCGGCGCGCGCACCGGTGGTGACGGCATCGGCGGCGCCTCGATCCTGGCGAGCGAGACCTTCGAGGACGGCGTCCCCGCCAAGCGGCCCTCCGTCCAGGTGGGCGATCCCTTCATGGAGAAGGTGCTCATCGAGTGCTGCCTCGAGCTCTTCGGGGCCGACGTCGTCGAGGGGATCCAGGATCTCGGCGCCGCGGGAATCTCCTGCGCCACCAGCGAGCTCGCGTCCAACGGTGACGGCGGCATGCACGTCGACCTCGACGACGTCCTGCTGCGCGACCCCACGCTCAACGCCGGCGAGATCCTCATGTCGGAGTCGCAGGAGCGCATGATGGCCGTGGTCCGTCCCGACAAGCTGGACCAGTTCCTCGCCATCACCGGCAGGTGGGACGTCGAGACGGCCGTCATCGGTGAGGTCAACGGCAGCGGCCGGCTCACCATCGACCACCACGGGCAGCGGATCGTCGACGTCGACCCGAAGACCGTTGCCCACGAGGGCCCGGTCTACGACCGGCCCTACGCCCGGCCCGAGTGGCAGGACGGCCTCAACGCGAACGGCAACATCGCCGCCGGGCTCGCCCGTCCGGGGAGCGGCGACGAACTGCGGGAGACGGCGCTCCGCCTGCTCGGCTCCCCGAACCTCGCCTCCAAGTCCTGGGTGACCAACCAGTACGACCGCTTCGTCCAGGGCAACACGGCCCTGGCCCAGCCCGACGACGGCGGCGTGGTCCGCGTGGACGAGACCACCGGGCTCGGCGTCGCGCTCGCCACCGACGCGAACGGCCGCTACGGCAAGCTCGACCCCCGCACCGGCGCCGCGCTCGCCCTCGCGGAGGCGTACCGGAACGTGGCCACCGTCGGGGCCGAGCCGCTCGCTGTCACCGACTGCCTGAACTTCGGGTCGCCGGAGCACCCGGACTCCATGTGGCAGCTCGTGGAGGCGATCGAGGGGCTCGCGGACGCGTGCCAGGCCCTCTCGGTGCCGGTCACCGGCGGCAACGTCTCCCTGTACAACGGCACCGGAGAGCCCGGACAGATCGACTCGGCGATTCACCCCACGCCGGTGGTGGGAGTTCTCGGCGTGCTCGACGACGTGCGCACCGCGCTGCCGTCCGGCTGGCGGACCGAAGGGCTCTCGGTGATGCTGCTCGGCACCACCCGCGACGAGCTGGACGGCTCGGCGTGGGCCGACGTCGTGCACGGTCACCTCGGAGGCCTGCCTCCGCAGGTGGACCTCGACGCGGAGCGGTCGCTCGCGGCGCTCCTCGTCGCCGCCCGCAAGGACGAGCTCGAGGTCGCCGCGCACGACCTGTCCGAGGGCGGGCTCGCGCAGGCCGTGCTGGAGGCCTCGCTGCGCTTCGGGGTCGGCGCCAGGATCGCGCTCGAGGGCGTGACCGGCCGCGACAAGGTGGACCCGTTCGTCGCGCTGTTCAGCGAGTCGACGGCGCGGGTCCTGGTGGCCGTCACCCAGGACCACGAGGGCGATCTGATCCACCTCGCCGACGAGTACGGCGTCCCGGCGCTGCGGCTCGGCGTCACCGGCGGCGACACGGTCGAGATCGAGGGACACTTCGAGATCCCGCTCGACGAGGCACGCGAGACGCACGAAGGCACCCTTCCGGGCATCTTCGGCTGAGGCCGTCGCGCCGGGTCTCGGCACAAGTCGCGAGTTCTGCCACACGCTGTAGTTTCGGCAGCATGCCGAACCGTCAGATGCGCCTCGCGCCTGTCACGCCGGACAGTGTGGTGGGTGCTCTTGCCGCGCTGCGTGCCGAGATCGGGCTTCCGCCGATGTTCCCCGCCGACGTCCTCGACGAGACGCGCATCGCCGCGGAGCGCACGATCGCGGTGGACCCGGACGGCGGTCCGGACGGGCTCACCCGTCAGGACCGCCGGGACCTCGAACTGGTCACGATCGATCCGCCGGGTTCGCTCGATCTCGATCAGGCGGTGCACGTGGCGCGGTCGGGCGACGGGTACATCGTCAGGTACGCCATCGCGGACCTCGCCGCCTTCGTCGACCCGGACGGCGCGCTGGACGCCGAGGTGCACCGTCGCGGCCTCACGGTCTACGGCCCGGACACGAGCACACCGCTGCATCCGAAGACACTCTCCGAGGGCGCGGCAAGCCTCCTGCCGGGCGAGGACCGGCCTGCCGCCCTGTGGACCATCGGGCTGGACTCGCGCGGGGAACTCACGACGGCGACGGTCGTCCGTGCGCTGGTCCGTAACCGTGAGCGGCTGACCTACGCGGAGGCACAGGCAGCCCTGGACGACGGCACCGCGAGCGAGCCGCTGCGGCTCCTGGCCGTCGTCGGCCGCCTGCGCCTGGAGCGCGAGCGTGAGCGGGGCGGCGTCTCGCTGGACGTGCCCGAGCAGGAGGTGGAACGCGGTGAGGACGGGTCGTTCGCCCTGCAGTTCCGGCGCAACCTGCCCGTCGAGGGCTGGAACGCACAGATCTCGCTCCTGACGGGGATGGCCGCGGCGACCATGATGCGCGAGGCGGGCGTGGGCGTGCTGCGCACACTGCCGGAGGCGGACGAACGCGACCTCGCCCGGCTGCGTCGCACGGCCCGGGCGCTGCGGATCGACTGGCCCGATGCCGTTCCGTACGCGGACCTCGTTCCGGGTCTGGACTCCCGCGTGCCGCAGCAGGCGGCCTTCCTCAACGAGGCGACGACCCTGTTCCGCGGGGCGGGCTACGTAGCGTTCGGCCAGCCGGGACAGGACGGCTCCGGACCCGTACCGGTGCCGGCGGACACCCGTCACCACGCGATCGCGGCGGACTACGCGCACGTGACCGCGCCACTCCGGAGGCTCGTGGACCGCTACACCACGGAGATCTGCCTCTCGCTGGCCGCGGGCACGCAGGTGCCGGGATGGGTGCTGTCGGCGCTGCCGTCGCTCCCCGGGGAGATGGCCGGCGCGGGCCGCCGCGCGGCGCAGTTCGAGCGCGCCGTCGTGGAGATCGTCGAGGCGACGATCCTCGCCGGGCGCGTCGGCGAGGAGTTCGAGGGCGTGATCGTGGACGTCGACGACGGCGGTTCGCAGGGCACCGTCGTCCTGGCCGAACCGGCGGTCCGGGCGGACGTCGTCGGGCGGGACCTCCCGCTCGGGGAGCCGGTTCTGGTGCGGCTCTCGGTGGCCGACGTCGATGCGCACAAGGTGGAGTTCGTCCTGGGCGGTGACGACGCCGCGCGTTCCCCAGGGGCCGAGCACGTTCCGGACCGGGCCCCGGAGCCGCAGGCCGAGCCGGTCGCGCCCGATCAGCCTGCCGCGACGGAGGTTCCGGGTGGGACTGCCGGGCCGCCTGGCGCGGACACCATGAAGCTGATACCGGACCAGGTGGCCGCGTCGCCCGCCGGGAGTGGTCCCGTGCCCCCGTCGCAGGAGTGGATCCGGGCCCGCTGAGCAGCCTGGCCGATCAGCGCACCACCACGGTGGACAGCACCGCCCGGTGGTCGCTGCCCGGGACGATCCGGGAGCGGACGTCCCCCACGCGCATCGAGTCGTCCACCAGCACATGGTCCACGGGGATCAGCGCGGGGATCCGCGTGCCGAGCACCGGGAGGGATCTGCCCTCGGGCCAGGTGCGCGCGAGCCCGACACCCTTCTCCCGCCAGGCGTCGTGGAAGCGTCCTCCGAGGAGATCACGGAACGACGCGTGATCGTAGGTGGCGTTGAAGTCGCCGAGCAGGATCTGGGGCGTCGTGTCCGCGTGCGTCACCTGACGGAGGCCGGCCAGCTCGCGCTTCCAGGTCGTGGTGTCGCCCGGCATCGGGGGCACCGGATGGACCAGGCGGATCCGTACGTCCAGCCCTCCGGCGTCGATCACGGCCGACGGCATCGCGAACGTCGAGGACTCGCCCGCTCGCTCGTCCCGCAGGGGCAGCGCGGAGTAGAGGCCGCTACCTGCCGGGCTACCGGTCTCGACCTTGCCGGTCACCTGGTGCGGCAGCAGCTCGCCGAGCCCCGCGTCCGCCAGTTCCCTGTCGAGCTCGGGGGTGAGCTCCTGGACCGCGAGGATCTCGACCTCCTCGGCGCGCACCGTCCCGACGATCCACTCGGCGTCCGCCGAGCCGTACAGCGCGTTGACGGTCATCAGCCGCAGAGTTCTCGGGTCCGTGAGGTCCGCCCCGGTCGCGGCGTGCTCCCCGGGGAGGAACGACGACCCCGCGAGAAAGCCGCCCGCGCCCACGCACACGACCAGGACTGCCGAGAGCAGCTGTCGCCGCGCCGTGACGGCGAGCACCAGCAGCACGACCGCGGCGGCCAGGGCGTACGTGAAGAAGGGAACGAGCTGCGCCACCGGGGTGATGCCGTCGTCCGGGACGGCACGCGAGCCCAGAACCGCGAGGACGGGGAGCGAGCAGAGCCACAGGAACCAGCCGACGAACCGATGCCACGCACGCAGGCCCTCTCGCCCACGGGCCTCGTCCGTGCCGAGGTCTCCGTCGTTCGTCTCGCCGAACTCCTGAAGGCTGGGTTCGGTCGCCGGCGGCGCGGGGGCGTCGCTGTGCTGCGTCATTCGGGAAGGGTGCCACAACTCGTCCGCCTGAGAGGGCTCGGTACCAGGTGACAGCGCCGCGTGTCGGTGTCCCCTCCTATGCTGACCGCATGCCACCACGTCGCCGAACCGATCCAGTGACCGGCCGTGCCGCTCTCGTGGCGTGGTCCGAGGGCGTGGGTGAGCGCCGCGACATCACGACGGCGGTTCGCTTCACGCTCGAGGAACTGGCCGACGTCGCCCCGGGGAATGCCGTCGAGGTGCGTGTACCGCCCGCCGGGGCGGTCCAGGCAGTGGCGGGTCCCCGCCACACGCGGGGAACGCCGCCGAATGTCGTCGAGACCGATCCGGCGACGTGGCTCGAGCTCGTGACAGGCCGTGTGACCTGGGATGATGCTGTCGCGGACGGGCGGGTCACCGCCTCCGGCGAACGCGCCGACCTCTCCCAGTTCCTGCCGCTGCACCTCCGCGTGGGCTGACGCGAAACCGCCTCGCGCAGGTGGATGTCCGTGACCCCAACTACTCTCACGGATGCGTGACCGAGGCGGTGCCTTTCGGTGGACAAGGCGGATTTATTCCGGTCGTAACCGGTGGTTCACGGTCTGATGGTTGGTTTGGGCCTGTGTGCCCCTACCAGCGGTGTGTGCTCCCGCGCTGTGGCGGGTACAGCGGCGCCGATCGACGTCGCGCACCACTTGGCAGAGTCGTTCCCGGGCCGCGTGTCGGCCCGCTGTTGCAGAAGGAGTCAGCGTGACACCCAGCACGCCCCGGTCGTCCAGACCGGTCCAGCGACCAAGAGCCTTGGCGGCAGGCCTGGCGGCCGCGCTCGCCCTCCCCACCTCGGCCGTGTTCGCGGCCCCCGCTCTCGCCGACGAGGCGGACGTCACTCCGATCGCCGAGATCCAGGGCACCGGCGACGCCTCCCCCCTGGCCGGGGAGACGGTCACCACGCGTGGCGTCGTGACGGCCGCATACCCCACCGGCGGCTTCAACGGCCTCTACCTCCAGACGGGGGGCACCGGCGGAGACCCCGCCGCCGACGCGACACCAGGCGCCTCGGACGGCGTCTTCGTCTACTCCGCGGCGGCAGCGGCGGAGCTCTCCGTCGGCGACTCCGTCGAGCTCACCGGAGCGGTGTCGGAGTACCACGGCCTGACGGAGATCACGCCGGAGGCCTGGACGGTGCTCGACGACGGCGCCGCCGTCGAACCGCTGCTCACCGAGTGGCCCGCGACCGATGCCGGGCGTGAGGCCCTGGAAGGCATGTTGCTGGCGCCGCAGGGCGACTTCACGGTCACGGACAACTACCGGACCAACTACTACGGCACGATCGGTCTGGCGGCCGGTGACTCGCCACTGGTGCAGCCCACCTCGGCCGGCCGGCCGCTCTCGGCGGCGTACGACGCGCAGATCGCCGACAACGACGCGCGCGGCCTGCTGCTCGACGACGGTGCCTCGTGGAACTACAGCTCCTCCTCGAACCAGTCGAAGCCGCTGCCCTGGCTCACCGGCGGTGCGCCCGTGCGTGTCGGCGCCGCGGTGCAGTTCACCGCGCCGGTCGTGCTCGACTACCGGTACAGCGCCTGGGGTCTGCAGCCGCAGGGCCAGCTCACGCCCGACACGGCAGACGCCCTGCAGCCGGCGGTGTTCGAGGACACCCGTGAGGCCTCGCCGGCCGAGGTGGGTGGCTCGCTGAAGGTCGGCACCTTCAACGTGCTGAACTACTTCACCACCACGGGCGACGAGCTCGAGGGCTGCACGTACTACACGGACCGCGAGGGCGATCCGGTGTCCGTGTCCGGAGGGTGCGACGCCCGCGGCGCCGCCGAGGACGAGGACCTGGAGCGCCAGCAGGTCAAGATCGTCGGTGCGATCTCCGCGCTCGGCGCGGACGTCGTCTCCCTCGAGGAGATCGAGAACTCGGCGCACTTCCTCGGCAAGTCGCGGGACCAGGCGCTCTCCGACCTGACGGACGCGCTGAATGCTGCGGCAGGCGCTGGGACCTGGGCATACGTCGAGTCCCCGGCCGAGCTGCCCGCGGACGAGGACGTGATCCGCAACGGGTTCGTCTACCGCACCGCCACGGCTGAGCCCGTCGGCGGGTCCACGATCCTGACCGGGGACGAGGCCTTCGGCAACGCGCGTGAGCCGCTGGCGCAGGTGTTCCAGCCGGCGGGCGGTGCGGACGACACGAGCGACGACGTCCTCGTGATCTCCAACCACTTCAAGTCGAAGGGCTCGGTCGGGCCGTGGCCCGGCGACACGGACCAGGGCGACGGCCAGGGCAACTCCAACGAGTCCCGCGTCCGCCAGGCGACGTCGCTGGTGGCGTTCGCCGACGAGCAGGCAGCGGCGGCCGGCACGGACAAGGTGCTGCTCGTGGGCGACTTCAACGCCTACGAGCAGGAGGACCCGATCCAGGTCGTGACCGACGCCGGCTACGTCGACCTCGGCGCCGCCACCGGTGAGTACTCCTACAACTACGGGGGCCAGGTCGGCTCGCTCGACCACGTGCTGGCTTCCCCGGGCGCGGTCGAGGCCGTGACCGGCACCGACATCTGGAACATCAACTCGTACGAGCCCGTCGCGAACGAGTACAGCCGGTACAACTACAACGCGACCATCCTGTACGACGAGACGCCGTTCCGGTCCTCGGACCACGACCCGCTGCTGGTCGGTCTCGACCTGGGCGAAGGCACGACCGAGCCGGGTACGACGACGATCGACCTGCTGGGCATCAACGACTTCCACGGCCGGATCGACGGACACACCGTCGGGTTCGCCGGAACGGTCGAGGAGCTCCGCGCGCAGAACCCGGACGCCACCGCGCTCGTCGCGGCAGGTGACAACATCGGTGCCTCGCTGTTCGCCTCTGCGGTGGCGCAGGACCAGCCCACCATCGACGTGCTGAACGCGCTCGGGATGACGGCGTCGTCGGTGGGCAACCACGAGTTCGACCAGGGTATGGACGACCTGACCGGCCGCGTCACGGACGCGGCCGACTGGAACTACCTGGGCGCCAACGTGTACGACGCGACCACGGGCGAGCCGGCGCTGCCGGAGTTCACGGTGCAGGAGATCGGCGGGGTCGACGTCGGCTTCGTCGGTGTCGTGACGGAGGAGACGCCCACGCTCGTCACGCCTGCCGGGATCGAGGGCCTCGAGTTCGGCAATCCCGTGGACGCGATCAACCGCGTCACGGACGAGCTCCTGGACGGCGACCCCGAGAACGGTGAGGCGGACCTCGTCGTCGCGATGACCCACGAAGGGGCGAGCATGGGCACGCCGGAGGGCGCCACGCTCGACGAGGAGGTCGCCGCAGGCGGTCCGTTCGCGGACATCGTGGAGCGCACGGACCCGCGCGTCGCGGTCATCTTCACCGGTCACACGCACAAGAAGTACGCGTGGGACGCCCCGGTGCCTGGCACGGACGGCGAGACCCGGCCGATCATCCAGACCGGTGACTACGGCTCCAACGTGGGCCACGTGTCGCTCACGGTGGACACCGACTCCTTCGAGGTCACGGACTACACCGCCCAGAACGTCGGTCGCACCGGGACACCGGACGACGAACTGATCGCGACCTACCCGCGCGTGGCGCAGGTGGACACGATCGTGCAGGCCGCCCTGGCGGAGGCCGAGGAGATCGGCGCACAGCCGATCGGTGAGGTCACGTCCGACATCACCACGGCGTTCGCCGGCGGCGAGTACGTGGACGGCGTCTGGACGGGCGGTGACCGGGACGACCGCGCGTCGGAGTCGGCGCTCGGGAACCTCGTGGCGAACGCCCTGCGCGACTCCCTCGCGAGCGAGGAGCGCGGGGGCGCCGACCTCGGTGTCGCCAACCCCGGCGGGCTGCGCAGCGAGCTGCTGTACGCGGCCTCGGGCGCAGAGGGCGACGGCGTCGTCACGTACGCCGAGGCCAACTCCGTGCTGCCGTTCGTCAACAACCTGCTCACGGTCACGCTGACCGGTGAGCAGATCAAGACGCTGCTGGAACAGCAGTGGCAGACGGACGAGGCGGGCGAACGTCCGTCTCGCCCCTACCTGGCGCTCGGCCTGTCGGACAACGTCTCGTACACGGCGTCCACCGACGATCCGAACGCCACCCCGGGCGACAACATCTCGTCCATCACGATCGACGGCGTGCCGGTCGACCCCGCGGCGGAGTACCGCGTCGCCACGTTCTCGTTCCTGATGTCGGGCGGCGACAACTTCCGGGTGTTCACGCAGGGGACCGACGTGCGGGACTCGGGCCTGGTGGACCGGGACGCCTGGATGGACTACATCCGGACGAACTCGCCGCTGTCGCCGTCGTTCGCTCGCTCGCACGCGGTCACCGAGGCTCTGCCGGGCACGGTCACGGCGGGCGAGGACGTGGCAGTGGACCTCGCGGGCCTCGACCTCACCTCGCTCGGCGCTCCGCGGAACACGGACGCCCAGGCCGTGCTCGCCCCCGTGGGGGAGGACGTCTCCGGGGGGGTCCCGCTCGGGACGGCATCCGTGTCGGACGGTGCGACGTCGCTCACGGCGACGGTCCCGGCGGACACGGAAGCGGGCGAGTACGTGCTGTACGTCGTCGCCGAGCCGTCCGCCACGAGCATCGCGGTGCCCGTGACGGTCGATGCCGCCGTGCCGTCCGCGCCGGAGTGGCAGCCGTGGCGGCTCTACTGGTGGGGTGACCAGGTGATGTACCGCGGCGAGGTCTACGAGGCGAAGCGCCCGAACATCCACTGGGCGCCGGGCCTCAGGTGGTGGGCCAGCCCGTGGGTGCCGGTCGCCGAGTGACCTGAGCGTCGAGCGGTCGGCGGGTCGCGTGCGCGACCCGCCGACCGCTCGACGTCGTCGACGGCAGGCGGCGACGCCGTCCGCCCCCGCGACCTCTTAGGCTGGGACCGTGAGCGACACTCCTTCGACCGCACCGGAACCCGGCTCGGACCCCGTGCACCCGGCCGATCAGGCGCCGGATGCCCGGCTGCCCCTGCGCGACGTTGTCAGCCCTGCCGATGTGCGCCGGGCGCCCCGTGTCGGCCGGTTCCTGCTTGCCGGCGCCGTGGTCGGGACAGTGATCGGCCTGGGCCTCGGCCTCTTCGTCGTCGGGACACCGGAGGCGCAGGGGATGCTGAAGCCCGGCGTGTACGTCGCGGTGATCACCGCCTTCACGGGCACCCTCACCACCCTCGTGGCAGGCCTGCTGGCTGTCCTCGCAGACCGCCGCAGCGTGCGCAGGTACGAGCGCGGCCGCTCCCGCCGGCGGGCGTGAGGCGCGCCGGACCGCCGATCGTGCGGGTCACGCACGTCACATCCGCCCGTGGGACCGTATGAACGTGGCGCGCCGCCTTCATGGGATACTCATGGCATGCCTCTGCGCCCGGACGGCCGCCTCAACCATGAACTGATGCCCGGGGAGAAGGGCCCCCAGGACGCCTGCGGCGTCTTCGGGGTCTGGGCCCCTGGCGAGGAAGTCGCCAAGCTCACCTACTTCGGCCTGTACTCGCTCCAGCACCGGGGCCAGGAGTCCGCCGGTATCGCGACGAGCAACGGCGATCAGATTCTCGTCTACAAGGACATGGGACTGGTGTCCCAGGTCTTCGACGAGACCGCGCTGAACGCGCTGACCGGCCACATCGCCGTCGGGCACTGCCGCTATTCGACGACGGGCGGGGTGACGTGGGAGAACGCGCAGCCCACTCTCGGCCCGACGGCCTCCGGCACGGTCGCCCTGGGACACAACGGGAACTTGATCAACTCCGGCGAGCTGGTCGACCTCGTCGCGGAACGGTACGGCGCTCAGCGCCGCGGTGAGCTGGCCCGGGGGAACACCACCGACACGGCGCTGATCACCGCCCTGCTCGCCGGGGACCCCGACCACACGCTGGAGGCGACGGCGGTCGAGGTCCTCCCGCGTCTTCGTGGCGCGTTCTCGCTGGTGTTCATGGACGAAACCACTCTCTACGCGGCCAGGGACCCGCAGGGCGTGCGTCCGCTGGTGCTCGGCCGCCTGGAGCGCGGCTGGGTGGTGGCTTCCGAGACCCCCGCGCTGGACATCGTCGGCGCGTCGTACGTGCGGGACGTCGAGCCAGGTGAGCTGATCTGTATCGACGCCGACGGCCTCCGATCGACACGGTTCGGGACCGCGCAGCGTGCGAGCTGCGTCTTCGAGTACGTCTACCTGGCCCGGCCGGACCACACCCTCAACGGGCGGTCCGTGCACGCGGCGCGCGTGGAGATGGGCCGGGAGCTGGCCCGCGAGCACCCGGTGGACGCCGATCTCGTCATCGCGACGCCCGAGTCGGGAACTCCCGCCGCCATCGGCTACGCCACCGAGTCGGGAATCCCGTTCGGGCAGGGACTCACCAAGAACGCCTACGTCGGGCGCACGTTCATCCAGCCCTCGGACACGCTCCGGCAGCTCGGGATCCGGTTGAAGCTGAACCCGCTGCGCGAGAACGTGCGTGGCAAGCGGCTCGTGGTGGTCGACGACTCGATCGTCCGCGGCAACACGCAGCGAGCCCTGGTCCGCATGCTGCGCGAGGCCGGAGCGGCCGAGGTGCACGTGCGGATCTCGTCGCCGCCGGTGAAGTGGCCGTGCTTCTACGGCATCGACTTCGCCTCCCGCGCCGAGCTGATCGCCAACGGCCTCGGCGTGGAGGAGATCGGGCAGTCGCTCGGGGCCGACAGTCTCGGCTACATCTCGGCCGAGGGCATGATCGCCGCGACGGAGCAGCCGGCGTCACAGCTCTGCGCCGCCTGCTTCACCGGCAAGTACCCGATCGAGCTGCCGTCGGACGATCAGCTCGGCAAACACCTGCTCGAACAGGCCGAGCTGCCCCTGGGGGCTCCCGAGGACGGTCTGTCGGCCCTCACGGTCTCCGCCGGCGGGTCCGGCGCTCTCGACCGCCCCTGACCCCGACGCGAGCCGGCGCGGTCGCGCCACCGCCGTCGGACCCGGACCACCGACCCGACCAGTGATGGAGTACCAGTGACATCCGAAGGGCTCACCTACGCGGCCGCAGGGGTCGACACCGAGGCCGGCGACAAGGCCGTCGAGCTGATGAAGGACGCCGTGCGCCGCACGCAGGGTCCACAGGTGCTCGGTGGCGTGGGCGGTTTCGCAGGCCTCTACGACATGTCGGCCTTCCGGGAGTACCGCAAGCCGTTGCTCGCCACGTCCACGGACGGCGTGGGCACGAAGGTGGCGATCGCGCAGGCGCTCGACAAGCACGACACGATCGGCTTCGACCTCGTCGGGATGGTCGTGGACGACATCGTGGTGGTCGGCGCGAAGCCGCTGTTCATGACCGACTACATCGCCACCGGCAAGGTCGTCCCGGAGCGCGTCGCGGACATCGTGCGCGGGATCGCCCAGGCGTGCGAGGTCGCGGAGACCGCACTCGTCGGCGGCGAGACCGCGGAACACCCCGGCCTGCTCGCGCCCGACGAGTACGACGTCGCCGGCGCGGCCACGGGCATCGTGGAGGCCGACGACGTCCTGGGGCCGGACCGGGTGCGTGAGGGCGACGTCCTGATCGCCATGGCGTCTTCCGGGCTGCACTCGAACGGGTACTCGCTCGTGCGGGCCGTCGTGCGGCACGCGGGGTGGGAGCTGGACCGGCACGTCGAGGATCTCGGGCGCACTCTCGGTGAGGAGCTGCTGGAGCCGACGCGTGTGTATGCGAGTGACGTCCTCGCGCTGGCCGCCGACGACGCCGCGCGGGTGCACGCCTTCACCCACGTGACCGGGGGCGGGCTCGCGGCGAATCTGGCGCGCGTCCTGCCTGGCGGAACGCTGGCCACCGTGGATCGCGCCTCGTGGGAGCTGCCGCCGGTGTTCCGGATGGTGCGGGAGCTGGGCGGTGTGCCCCGCGGCGATCTCGAGAACACGCTCAACCTGGGCGTCGGGATGGTGGCGGTGGTCGATCCTGAAGGGGCCGACGCCGCTCTGAGCCGACTGGCCGGGCTCGGCGTGCCGGCGTGGGAACTCGGGCGGGTCGAGGCCCATGACCCCACGGAGCAGATCGAGAACCTGGTGGGTGGCACGAAGGGCGTGCAAGGCGGCGCGGTGCGGCTGGTGAACGACTACCGGTGAGGCCGAGTGACGGTCCACCTCGTTGCCGGTGGCCAGGACTGCCAGGGACGGGCACGTTCCGGAACTCAGGGGCCTTCCGTTCCGGAACGTGTGCCCTGGCAGTCCCGACCGGCGAGGTCCTGCGCGCCGATCGGTGCGCTCCGACCACGGCGGAACTGCTCAGGAAGGACTATCGACTGCTGGGGTGTTGACGACGCGTGCCGTCGAGCTCTGAATCAGTGCTCGTTATCAGTGCTCGTTGCGTTCGTTCGAGTCGTCGAAGTCAGCCCAGTCCGCGTAGCGGTTGTCGTAGTCCTCGTCCTCGGGTGCACTCCAGCGAGAATCGTCCGTGACCACGTCCGTGTGGGACTTCCCGCCTCGGAGCTCCTGCTCAAGGGCGTGGTAGTTGGTCTCAGGGCTGTAGTACTTCAGCGCTCGAGCAACCTTGGTCTGCTTTGCCTTCTGACGGCCGCGGCCCATGGCTCCGACCCCCTCAACGTAGGAGCGGGGCGGCTACGTGCAACAGACGTGCGGCCCCGGAGTGTGCTTGATCTGTCCAGGCTCCAACGGTACATGGTTGTACGTGGTTTCCTCCAGTCTGCACGTGTGATTCGCCCGATGCGCCGGTGATCTTCGGCACCATTCGAGCCGGGACGCGGCGGAAGGCCGCCGACGCAACGACGTGACGAGGCGTCGTCGTCTGTCGTGACCGACGTGACGCAACGGTGTTCGCGCGTCGCGAACCGCCATCTGTGAAGGCTTGGTAGGCGATTGATGTGAGATGATGGTTCCCGATAGCGATAAATGACGACGAATCGCTCATCTGCCGGGGGTTCGCGCTATGGTTGCGTAGTAGGGCGCTCCGTTGCGGAGAGACGCGTCGGAGAATGTGAGCGAAATGAGTCCGCTCTCAAGTCGCCTAAATCCTGTTTGCTGCTAACAATGGTGAGAGAGCGGGAGCCGTCAAAGAACCTGGTGCCGCCAGGGCCGGCGCCGTTCCGGAGGAGGTGCAGGGATGTCCATCCACGGTGAATCCGAGGTCCTGCTCACGCCTGCCGAGGTAGCGAGCTTGTTCCGCGTAGACCCCAAGACGGTAACCCGTTGGGCAAAGGCGGGAAAGCTTTCTTCGATCCGCACGCTCGGTGGACACCGCCGGTACAAGGAGTCCGAGGTTCGGGCGCTGCTCGGTGCAGCGGCCGAGAGTCCCGAGGAGTCCGACGCGTAGCCGACGGGGTCGGCAGGTAGTGGTGACGGCGCGCCCGGGTGCTGCCCTAGCTCAGCCCCGCGCGCGCCGCAGGACCACCACGGCGATCGTGAGTGCGCCCAGGGCCGTGAGGCCCAGTGCGGTTCCCACGAGAAGCTTGGTGTTTCGAGCCCGGTGTCCCTCAGGCACCGGGCTCTTCTTCTCCCGGTGAAAGGCGTCGGCCGCGCGGCTTCCTGCTCCCGCGGCCGCCTGCTTCGCGCTGCGCGCGAGTCGCTGGGCCTGGTGCGCGGGATTGACGCGGAGGGTCAGCTCGTCGATCGTCGCGGCGAGCTCCGCGCGAGTGCGCAGCACCTCTGCCTCGAGCTCCTCCTTGGAGGGCTTGCGCTGTGCCTTGTCCTCGGTGCTCATCGGTGCAGCCCTTCCTGGATGCCGGTGCGGATGGTCGTGACGTCGTCCTTGATGCGCTGCATGCTCTCCGGCTTCCGAGTGCCGTTTCTGAGCAGCGCGAGGCCCGCCAGGGCCAGGATCAGGGTCACGAGCACCAGGAACCCGCCCACGGCCAGTGCGGCGAGCCACATGGGCCAGACGGTGCCCAGGCCGTAGACCGCCGCCAGAAGCAGTACGCCGATCCCGTACAGCACCACGACGAGGGCTGCGACGAAGAGGCCGATCCCGATCCCGGACTTCATCGCCTTGTCGGCGAGTTCTGCCTTGGCGAGCGCGATCTCCGCCCGCACCAGGCGCGACGCCTGCTCGCTGATCTGCTCGACGAGGCCGCCGAGCGACGTCGGGCGATCCTGCGGCGGCGCGCCGTTCATCGTGTCCTGACTCATGTGCCCCTCCCGTGCACGGTGCCTTGCCGCGGGCTTTGCGGTCGCTGCCGTGTATCTGCTCAGGTCAACTCAACCCGTAGGGGAGGCGGAGGGCAATTCCAGAGCACGGCGCGGCGCGGATTCCGGCGGCCTCCTGCGTGTGACGCACGCAACGTGGAGGCAATGTGACGGTATGGTCATGAAATAGTTGGACGACCGACCAACTGTTGAGTCGAACTGGATGAGGCCGGTGCGGTCTCCGAGCTCTTGTGCAGGCAACTGCACGTGGTTTCGGCCGCGCGCGGAAAAGCGAGCATGAGTTGTCCGACGACGTGGGTGCGAGCGTCTCGGCAACTGCTTCGACACATTGGTGTTCTGGTCAACAAGTGCGCCGGCGCAGGTGGATGTCGCGCGGGTGCCACCCGGATACGGTGCGTGCCGCACAACGGACCGGTGCCGCACAACGAACAGCGGGCCAGGAACCTGAGTTCCTGGCCCGCTGTGGACGGTGGCTCCGACCGGCGTCGATCCGGTGACCTTTCGATTTTCAGTCGAACGCTCTACCAACTGAGCTACAGAGCCGCGACGCTGGTGCGTCGTGCGCGAAAGCCCGGTGCGTCGAGACCGACGTTACCGGGCCGTCAAGCGCGACCCTGACGGGACTTGAACCCGCGACCTCCGCCGTGACAGGGCGGCGCGCTAACCAACTGCGCTACAGGGCCATGGCCGCATTACTGCGGCCAAGGTGGTCCGCCGTGCGAACCGAGAGAAGCCTAACCCACCCTGCGCCGGATCCGGAAATTGAATCCGACTCCGGCGGCGATGGCGTGCCTCACACCTGGCGAGGCCCGCCTTGAGCAGGGGCTTTGGCGCCTCCTCGTACCCCCAACGGGATTCGAACCCGTGCTACCGCCGTGAAAGGGCGGGGTCCTAGGCCGCTAGACGATGGGGGCTGGACGCGGAAAGTCTACAGGCGCCACGGCGTGCGTCCATGTCGTATCCGTCACGGCTCATGTGGGGCGTGCCAGGGGCCGACGTACGACGGCGCGGCCGGCGCTCGGGTGCTCGGGTGCTCGGTCTTCGGGCGGTGTCGCCGGCCCTGGACCGGGTCGGCCACATCGATGGCCCGCGAGGCGGGTCGGCGGAACCGATGGCCCGCGACGCGCCGGCGTCGGTCATGATGGCCTCGTGGTGGAGATGACTCGTGGTGAGTTCGAGCAGGCCGTCAGCGAGGGGCTCGATCTGGTTCCCGGGGATCTCGCTGCCCGGATGGACAACGTCGTCGTGCTCGTCGAGGACGATCCCCCCGCCGGCGATCCCGGGCTCCTCGGCGTCTACGAGGGTGTCCCGCTCACGGAGCGCGACCACAACTGGGCCGCCGGGTCTCTCCCGGACCGGATCACCATCTTCCGCAATCCGACGCTGGCGATCTGTGAGACCAGGGACGAGGTCGTGGACGAGGTGGCGATCACCGTGGTGCACGAGATCGCGCACCACTTCGGGATCGACGACAAGCGTCTTCACGAGCTCGGCTGGGGGTAGGGGACGGCGGCGGACGCTCCGGCCGAGTGCCGGAGCGTCCGCTCGGTCATGCTCCGGTGCCGTACTCCCAGTGCCACGGCTCGGGCTTGGAGCCGCCCGGCTCCGCCCAGCCGGGGTGCTTCCAGCCGTACTTCCCGGCGTTCGCGACCATCCACCGGTACTCGGCGGTGCCGAACGTCGAGATCCCGCCGCCCAGGTCGAGGGCCTGCCCCAGACCGTGGTTCGAGGTTCCCGGAGGGGCGGCCAGCGCGCCTCGGCTCGCGGCGACGGCCACCTGGTCCGCGTACGACCGGTAGGAGTCGTTGATCGTGAGGTTCCGCCCGAACGCCGCCCGGAACGCGCGGTTCAGCTTCCCGGCCGCCAGCGCGGCGTCGCACCGCAGCTGTTCCCCGGAGTCGAATCCGAGGCTGCACAGGAGGCTCGACGGAATCTGACCGTTCCCGTACTTCTTGGCCTGTGCGGCGAGGGTCGCGGCCTTCTGCCTCTTGGCCTTGGCCTGTGCGGCTGCCTTGGCCTTGGCCTTGGCTTCCGCCTTCGCCTTGGCCTTGGCCTGTGCGGCTGCCTTGGCCTTGGCCTTGGCTTCCGCCTTCGCCTTGGCCTTGGCCTTCTGGGCAGCGATCTCCGCCTTCGTGGGTCCCGGAACGACGTCCGAGACGGCGTTCTGCGCCGGTGCCTCGAGGAGGCCGGACAGGTTGGCGGCTGCCTCGCTGAGGTTCTCGGCCGACACGTCGGTTCCCGACGACGCGTTCGCGCTCACCGCCCCTGCCGAGCCGTTCCCGGTGGGCGGCGCCGAGCGGGCGCCGGTGCGCGAGGCGCGTCCCGTGCGGTCCTCGAGCGCGGCCACGGCGGGGCCGGCGAGGGTGCCGTCGGCCGTGGCGGCGATGACGAGCTCGCGAACCTCCGTGGCGGCCTTCTCGATGCGGGCGGCGTTCTTGGCCTTCAGATGGCCCGACGTGGTGAGTTGCTGGGCCTGGACGAGGGCGCTGGTCGCGTCGGCCAGGGCCCTCCTGGTCTCGGGGTCGAGTCCGGTGACCCCTGCGTCGGCGAGCACCACGGATGCGGTGGCTGCCGGCTGGGTCCCGGGCGTGGTGGACGGCGCTGCGATGCCCTCCGTGGCCGTGCTCACGGGGGACGCCATGGCGGGAGCGCTCATGCTCAGCGCGCCGATCGCCAGGACCGCGGCGAACGCGGTGGAGCGGGCAACAGGGTGTGCGGCAGCAGGGTGGGGGTGCTTCACGCGGACTTCCATTCGTGCAGCGGCGCGCATGCTTCGGAGGGCTCACGGGTCCGTGAGGGGGGTGCCCTTCGGGGGGGACGGACCCGTGCGCGCCGGTTGTCGTGTCTGGGCGCCATGGCGTGCACTCGTCATGGGACGAGGTCCACAGCTTGTCGTCGTCCGGACTCACGCGACCGTTCGTTGGCCGGGCGGAGTCCCGTAGCTGGGCCGGGTCGTCGTGCGGCCCGGGTGGCTCGCACGGCGGGCCTTGGGGGCCCGCGCCGGCGTCGGCGACCAATCCATGGTGGGGGATGGTTGCGGTCAGGTAACGCCGTTTCGGTGCGACCTTGTTCACAGAGTCAGTAGGCGTTCGGTGGTATCGGCGTGAAGGTTGGGACAGAGGTGGTAGCTCGACGGGCCGAATGTGGACTGCGTCTCAGGTCTGACCACAGCTCAGAGGCCTTTGGCCGCGGTGACGCGAGCCACACCCGTCCGAATCCTGAGACGCGGTCTCCCGGTGAGGTGTTCCGCCGGGCCGTGTGGACCGTCCTCGTCGTTCACTGCTTGTCATGAACCAAGCCCCGACCGTGCCGGTGACCGTGTCGATCCACCGCGTCGTGAGCCCCGAGAACGTGCCGGAGGTGACGCGCTGGGTGCAGGAGGGCGTGAACCTCGCCAACCGCTGGGACGGGTTCCTCGGGTCCGGATGGGTCCGGGCCGCCGAAGGCTCGAGCGACTGGTTCATGCTCTACCGGTTCGCCGACGAGGCGCGGCTCGACGCCTGGGAACGGTCCGAGGAGCGCGGCGTCTGGCTTGCACGTGGCGCGGGACTCGTGGAGGAGCGCCGGATCGAGCGCCGGACCGGGATCGAGGGCTGGTTCGACGAACCGGTCCGGGCCGACGACGCCGTTCCCGCGCCGCCCCGCTGGAAGCAGGCGACGAGCATCTGGCTCGGGTTCTTCCCGGTCAACCTGCTCTTCACCTGGCTGTCCAGCCAGTTCGTTCCCGGGTGGGCCGGAATTCCGCTCGTGCTGCGCGTGCTGGTCTCCACGCTGATCCTGACGCCGATCATGGCCTACTGGGTGCTCCCGTGGGTGACCTGGCGCCTGCACGGCTGGCTGCACAGCCGATAAGTCGCGCTGTGGGGCTTTGCGCATTATGCGCTCGGCGCGCCACAGTAGGACCATGCCAGAACAACAGGCAGTACAGGGCGCGTCCGGATTGCTCGAGACGGTCGCATGGATGGTCGGGGCCGTCGTCGTCGCCTACCTCCTGACGGCCGTCCTGGCCTGGCTGGTCAGACGCCTGGGGCGGCGCAGCGAGATCGCGCGCGAGATCGCCCAGCGCCTGCGCAACCCCGTCCGCGCCACCTTCCTGGTGGTCGCCGCCTGGATCGCGCTGAACATGTCGGGCTACGCCAACGCGGAGTGGTTCCCCGTGGCGCAGCACCTCGTGGTCCCCGCCGTCATCGTCACCGGGGCCTGGCTCGTCGGCAACCTCGCCTTCGTCGCGGAGAACAGCGCCTACGCGCGCATCCGCCGCGACGTCACCGACTGGCGCCAGGCTCGCAAACTGCGCACCCAGGTCATGATGCTGCGGCGGATCACCGTCGGCGTCCTGGGCGTCCTCGCCCTCGCGGGCATCATGATGACCTTCGACGGCGCCCGCACCGTGGGTACGAGCCTGCTCGCGTCGGCCGGACTGGTGTCCATCGTGGCGGCGCTCGCCGCCCAGAGTTCGCTCGGTAACGTGTTCGCCGGGATCCAGGTCGCCTTCACCAACCGCATCCACGTCGGGGACGTCGTGGTGGTCGAAGGGGAGTGGGGGCGGATCGAGGACATCACGCTCGCGTATGTGGTGGTGAACATCTGGGACGACCGCCGGCTGATCCTGCCGTGCACGTACTTCACGCAGCAGCCGTACGAGAACTGGACGCGCACGTCCGCGGAACTGCTCGGGACCGTCGAGTTCGACCTCGACTTCCGGACCCCGCTCGAAGCCCTGCGCGCCGAGCTGGGACGGATCGTCTCCGGGACGACGCTCTGGGACGGCCGGGTGCAGAGCCTCCAGGTCACCGACGCCACCGGAGGCACCATCCGGGTCCGGGCCTGCATCAGCGCGCGGGACGGGGACGACCTGTGGAACCTCCGCTGTCACGTGCGCGAGCAGATCATCCTCTGGGTGCAGCGCGAGGCCGTGGGCGCGCTCCCCCGCACCCGGTTCGAGGCCGACGCGGCGGGCGGGCTCCCCGAGCCGGTCGCAGCCGGCGGCCGTGTCCCTGGCGCGTCGGAGTCCAGCATGGTTGATTGAGACTTATGAGTCGTTCCGGATTTGTCCCGCCGTATCTTCTTCAGAGGGTGGCCGAGGCCGCCTCCTCCGGACTGCTGGCCGACGCCGACGTCGGCGACACCTGCCGCCGCACGCTGGACCTGGACGCGGGATTCCGGGAAGGGCGCAGCGCGCGCGGGACGCGCCCGCAGGCGGCCGAACCCGAGCCGGCCCCCGGGCCGCCGGAGGAGGCCCGGCTCACCTGGACCGTCCACAGCGCCGCCAACACCCGCACGCTACCGGGAACGCCGGTGCGGGACGAGGACGACGCGGCCCCGTCCGGCGACATCACCGTCGACGAGGCCTGGGAGGGCGTCCGGGCCACGCTCGTCATGCTCTCGGAGGTCTTCGGCCGCACGTCGTACGACGACGCCGGGGCTCGCGTCAGCGCCACCGTGCACTTCGGCCAGGACTACCAGAACGCCTTCTGGGACGGCACCCAGCTCGTGTTCGGCGACGGAGACGGGCGGATCTTCAACCGGTTCACGATCGCCGTCGACATCCTGGCCCACGAGCTCGGCCACGCGGTCACCGAGCGCACCGCGGGCCTCGTGTACCAGGGGCAGTCCGGTGCGCTCAACGAGTCGATGTCGGACGTCTTCGGCTCCTGCCTCAAGCAGCGCGTCCTCGGGCAGGACGCGATGGAGGCCGACTGGCTGATCGGCGAAGGGCTCTTCACCGACGCCGTGCGTGGCGCCGCGCTGCGGTCGATGTCGCAGCCGGGCACCGCGTACGACGACCCGGTGCTCGGCAGGGATCCGCAGCCCGCCCACCTGGACGACTACATCGACACGACCGACGACAACGGTGGCGTGCACCTCAACTCCGGCATCCCCAACCGGGCGTTCTACCTGGCCGCGACCGGGATCGGCGGTTCGTCCGCCGAAGGGGCGGGAAGGATCTGGTACGAGGCGCTCCTCACGGCCGGGCCGGCCACCGACTTCGCCGGGTTCGCGGCCGCGACCCTGGCCGTCGCCGGCGCGCACGCGGAGGTCGTCCGCGGAGCCTGGCGGTCGGTCGGCGTCCCGGTCGGCGAGGATGCCGGTCGCCGGGAGGACACCAGGCGGGACCGGCCGTCGACCGGCCCGGGAACCGACCAGGAGTCCGGGGGGCCGGGGGAGCCGTCGGGGACCGGGCAGCCGGCAGGTGTCGTGCGGGTCCGCCGGAGCGGAGGCCTCGCGGGGATGACCGCGACCAGCTCCCTCGACCTGGACCGTGACGACCCGCGCGCCCGCGAGGCCCTGGCCCTGGTGCGCCGCGTCGACATCGCGCTGCTCGCGCGGCAGGCGGACGCCGGGACGGGGCAGCCCGGCAGGCCGGACGCGTTCACCTATCAGGTCGCCTGCGGCGGCCACGAGGCGACCGTCCCGGAGGATCGCGCCACGCCCGACCTCGTCCGCCTGGTCGAGCTCGTCCTCGCGGTGCGGGACCGGTAGCGGCCCCGGGACGGTGCACGCCGCTCCCGGGCCAGGCGGTCAGGTCCGGGCCCGCCCGTGCGCCACGGGGGTCAGCGGGAGAACCAGCCCAGGAGACGGTCGGGGCGGTCGGTGATGATGGCGTCCACGCCCGCGCCGTCGTCGACCTCGCACAACCGCGACCAGCCCGCGGGCTCGTTCTCCGTCCAGACCATGACCCGCAGTCCGGCGCGGTGCAGGCGGGTGACGAGCCCCGGATCGCGCCGCACCATCTCCGCGGACGGGTTGCACGCGACCACCTCGAGGCTCGCGCACACATCGAGGGCCTCCGGCGGCTCGTAGGCGAGCAGGAGCCCCCGTTCCAGATGCGGGGCGACATCGCGGGCCGCTGCGACCGTGTCGGGCCAGAACGACTGGACGAGCACCCGTCCGGACAGCCCGGCGTCGTCGATCGCCGTCGTCACGTCACGGACCTCTGCCGGGCTCCAGACGTTCTTCAGCTCTAGCAGGAGGTGTGTGTCCGGATGGCGCGCCAGGATCTCGAGGACCTCGGACAGCAGGGGAATCCGTTGTCCCGCGTAGGCCGGTCCGAACCGGCTCCCCGCGTCGAGGGCCCGGACCTGGTCGAGCCGCAGCTCGGCGACCGCCCCGTGGCCGTCGGTGGTGTCGTCGACGGCGTCGTCATGAATGACGACGGCGGCGCCGTCCGCGGTGCGCTGCAGGTCGATCTCGACCGCGTCAGCACCTGCCCGGCACGCTGCCTCGATCGCAGCCAGCGTGTTCTGCGGCGCGACGGACGAGTTGCCTCGGTGCGCGACGACGGCGGGGCGAGTCATGCGCCCGAGCGTAGCGGGAGGTGGGGCCGGAGCCTCGCCGGTCCCGGGCGTGACACCGGCGGTGGAGCCGGCGTGTCCGGGATTCCGGCCCGGTACGGGCCCGACGGCAGAGGCGGCCACCGGCCGGGTCGCGAGCCGTGCGTGTCGCCGATGGTCGGCCAGCAGGGCGAGCCAGACCAGCGGTGTCCAGCGCGGTACCCGCCTGCGAGCCGCGGGCCTGCGTGCCGGGGAGCTGGCGGTCGTGCCGGGTGCGGTGGTGCGGTTCGACGCCGTGCCGAGCGACGTGGAGCTGCTGCCGACGGCGAAGACCCGCGCCGGGGCGGCCGGGCGTTCCAGGAGGGCCATGTCGTGCTCCGATCTGCGGACTTCTCCTCACGATAGGTCGGCATGAGTCGCGAATCGGGCGAACGCCCACGGAGTTCCGGGAAACTTCCGCGGGCGTTCAACTGCTCCGCTGGAACGTTCTCCGGCACGCCGCGCGATCGTTACCGCCGTGTTCAGCCCGGACGTGGACCTGATCCGCACGCTGATCCACCTCGAGCTGTCCGTCGCCGGACACCTCACGATCTTTCGGCACGCCGCCGCCGCGGGCCGGAGCCGCCCGTGGAGCCTTTGCCGGCCGGCGTGGCATCGCCCCGGCCCTGCGACGGCGTGAGGCCCCGAGGATCGGAGGCGGCCGTCACTGAGCGCGTTCGCGGACGATCCGGGCGATGTCGATGCGTCGCAGCAGCCGTGCGGCGGGCAACTGGGACAGCGCGGCCGCGGCGACGACCGAGACCGCGGCCAGCGTGAGGGGGACCCATCCCAGAGAGAGGTCCAGGCTGAACATGTCGTTGCTGAACGACCGGAGGAACGCCCAGGCCGCCACCGCTCCCGCGGCGAGACCGACCGGCAGCGCCAGGACGGTCGCGGCGAGGTTCTCGGCGGCCAGGGCAGTCGTCAGCCGGCGGATCGGCACGCCCGCCGCGCGCAAGGTCGCCAGTTCCGTGCTCCGTTCGGCGAAGTTCACCGTCATGGTCACGTAGATGACGGTGAACGCGAGCACCGCGCCCAACCCGAGCATCACGCCGACGAACACCCAGAACAGGGCGAGGTACTGATCGGCCTGGCGCAGCAGCGCGCGGGTGTCGGTGTAGGACAGGACCCCGGGAATGCTGCTGATCGTCGCGCGCATCCGGTCCTCGCTCACCGTGTCGGAGAAGCGCAGCGCGTAGCTGACGGCGTGCAGCGGCGCGATCGATCCGGCGGTCTCGTCGGTGGCGTACAGGTAGGTGCCCAGGGGCTCGTGGACGAACCCCGCCACGCGGACCTGGGTAGGACTGCCGGAGGCGGGTGTCACGGTGACGGTGTCGCCCGCCTCGATCCCGAGCTCACCCACCAGCGCGTCGCCCGCCAGGATTCCCTCGGAGGGAAGGTCCCGGTAGGCGCCGCCGGGCGTCCGGAACCCGTGCATCGTGGTGTCGGGCTCCATCCCCGCCAGCACCGTGTCGTAGGACTTGTCACCGGCGGCGACGACGGCCGGGGCCAGCATCCCTGGCTCGACGGCGGCCACACCCGGCGTCGCGCGCAGCCGCTCGCCCACATCCGTGGCGCCCGGGTCGACCTGCAACGTGGCATCCGTGCGGTCCACCTCACCGAACTGCACGTCCAGCAGGTGGACCATGCTCGTGATCATGCCTGCCGACGCGAGCATCAGGACGAGCGCGAGCACGGTACCGGTCATCGTCGCCGCGGTACGACGCGGCGACCGTACCAGCGACCGCACCGCCATCCGCACGGTGACCGGCACGGCGGTCCAGCGGGTGGACAGGCGGGCCACCGCTCCCGCCCGCACCGTCCGGGATCCGTCGCCGCGCATCGCTTCCGCGGGGGCCGTCGTCACGGCCGTGATCGCGGGCGCCAGCGCGCCGAGGAGCCCGATGCCGACACCCAGGGCGAAACCGACGACCGCGGTGAGGACCCGATGGTCGACCACGGTGTCCGGGATGTGCAGAGCCGAGGTGTAGGCGATGGTGACCGCCGACGTGCCCAGTGCGCCCAGCAGCACGCCGGCCAGCGAGCCGACCCCGGCGATGACGACGCCGTACCACGTGTAGTGGCGCACGATGGCTCCCCGGCGTGCACCCATGGCGAGCAGGGTTCCGATGACCGGGCGTTCCGCGCGTACCAGCCGGGTCAGCAGGACGTACTCGGCGATGGCCGCGGCGGTGAGGAACAAGGCGGGGAACGCGACGGACATCTCCGAGAACCCCGCGAGGTCCTCGTGCAGGGCCGCGTTGGACGCCTGGTCGGCGCGGGGCTGCACGTGCAGCGCGCCGGCGGACCGGAGCAGCCCTGCCACCTGGTCGCGTTCGTCCGTCGTCGCCTGCCCGGACATCTCGACCAGGGTCTCGTTCGGGCCGGGCGACCCCGTCAGCGCCGCAGCGTTGTCCTGCGGGACGAAGAGCACGGCGAAGGAGTGGGGGTCGCTGAGGACGTCCTGACGGTCGCGGGCCGGCCACAGGTACTCCGGCGACCGTGCCACGCCGGTGACCCTCAGCTCGTGCCAGGATTCGCCGTCGAACACTCGGACGGCGCTGCCGGCGCCGAGCCCGAACGTGTCGGCGGCGTGCTTCTCGAGCACGACCTCGCGCGGTTGCGTGTGATCGGGCATCGAGCCAGACACGAGATCGATGTCATCGACCCGCTGCCGTTCGTCCGGGGCCAGCCCCGACACCCTGCCGACCAGCTTGGTCCCGGCGATCGTCATCGGGACGTCGGCCTGGGTGCGTACCGATACCCGCGCGACGCCGTCGGCGTCGCGGACCGCCTGCGCGATCGAGGCGGGATCTCCGCCGTCGGCGGTGAGGTCGGCGAAGTGCAGGCGCTCGTAGGTCTGCTGGTACGACACCGACAGGTTGCGGAACGAGTCGTAGCTGGCGACGAACAGCAGCACGCCCAGCAGCGTCGTCAAGGCGATGGCGGCAGCCTGCGGCAGGCGCCGGCGCAGGTCGCGCAGCACCTTGCGGTGCATGACGCGACGCGACGTCACCGGCATCGTCCTCACCACCGGATGGCAGCGGCGTCGGCAGGACTGTCGTTGCGGGTCACCGAGGTAATGCGGCCGTCGCTGGTGCGGACCACGCGGTCGGCGATCGTCGAGACCACCTCGTTGTGCGTCACCATCACCACCCCGCGTCCGGCCCGGCTGGTGTCCTGCAGCAGCTCCAGCACGGTCCGTCCCGTGGCGACGTCCAGCGCGCCCGTCGGTTCATCGGCCAGCAGCAGGTCCGGGTCGGTGGCCAGCGCCCGCGCGATGGATACCCGCTGCTGCTGTCCCCCGGACAGCTGTGCCGGGAAATGGCCGGCCCGGTCCGACAACCCGACCGCGTCCAGGAGACGCGGGACGTCGCGACGGTCTCCGCGCCCGGTCAGCTCGATCATCACCGCCACGTTCTCCGCCGCGGTGAGGCTCGGGATCAGGTTGAAGAACTGGAAGACGAAGCCGACGTGGTCGCGCCGGAACCGGCCCAGCGAACTCGGCCGCCGATGCGAGATCCGTACCCCGGCGACCTCGATCGAGCCGCTGTCGGCGGACTCGATGCCGCCGATGACGTTCAGGAGCGTGGTCTTGCCCGACCCGCTCGCGCCCAGCACCGCGACCAGCTCGCCCGGGGGGATCTCCAGGTTGATGTCGCGCAGCGCGTGTACGGCGGCCTCGCCGGTCCCGTAGACCTTGTGCACGCCCTCCAGGCGGAACCCGCCACGCACACCGGTCGTCGTGGGCGCGCTCATGGCCGCCTGCTCGCGAGCGTGCCTGCCCCGGTGCGATCCGTCCCCGGTGGTCGGGTCCGCGGGAACCGTCGGGCCAGGCGGCCGTGCCGGTCGACGGTGACCGCCTCGGACGCGGGGGTGTCATGACCACGGAGCTGACAGATGACCACCACGACAGCACATCGCACGCGTGACGTCCGCGGGCAGAGGCGAAAGTCCCCGTCAGGGGTGCGATGGTCCCCCGGCACCCGCGTACACGGGCGGTCAGGCGGCGCACCGGCCGGGCGACACCGCCTCGGTCAGCTCTGTGGCCTGGGCCGCGACCGGCAGCAACTCGGTGCTGGTCATCGCGTACCCGATGTCCGACTCGGACTCGGCGCGCGCGAAGACGACTCCCGCCACCTGCCCACCGGTCGTCAGGAGCGGCCCGCCCGAGTTGCCCGGGCGCACCGCCGCCGCCAGGGAGTAGATCTCGCGCCCCGTCGCGTCCGCGCCGTAGACGTCGGGAACGCGGACGGTGTCCACCCCGAGCACGCCGGCACCCGTCGAGGTGAACGGGCCGCCGAACGGATAGCCCTGCACGACGGCGTGATCACCTCGCGAGAGCGTCGGCGCGATGTCGAGCGGATCGGCGTCCAAGTGGTCGACGGCGATCACGGCGAGGTCGTCGGACGGGTCGAAGTAGACCACACGCCCCTCACGGGCCGGGCTCGCCGGAAGCTCGACCACCGGCCTGCCCACGCCGGCCACCACGTGCGCGTTCGTCACGACCCGGTCGGGGGCGACGACGAAGCCCGACCCGGTCGAGCTCTTCCCGCACGCATAGGCGATGCCCGAGATCCGGGCGACAGACCGTGCCGAGGCCTCCAGTTTCGCGTTGTCGAGGTCGACGGCGGGCACGACAGGCGCCTGTCGCGGGACGATCAGGAGGTTCAGCCGGGGAAGGCCGTCGTCGAGCACCATGGAGCGCATCTCGGCGAGCGGGCGGCCGACCGACGGCGGCGTCAGGTCCTCGATGGTGCGCAGCACCGCTGAGGACGACAACGCCGAGGCCACGACCGGCGTGCCCGTGGCGCTGATCGCGGTGCCGACGAACGAGAGCGCGAGGGCCGCGACGACGACGTTCGCCACCCCACCGAGAAGGCGTTCGAGGGGGCGCAGCGCGGTGCGGTCCACCCCGCGTCGCAGATCGTGCCCCAGCCCGGATCCGAGAGAGGCACCCACCACCGGGAGCAGGATCGCCACGGCGACGGCCACCGGCCCGCGCCACTGGGACGTCGGTAGCAGGTCATTGACCGCCGGGACGGCCCAGAACGCCGCGAGGCCGCCCGCGATCAGGCCGACGAGACCGCCGAGCGTGGCCAGAAGCCCCCGGCTCAGCCCCGCGCCGAGGGCGGCGAGCAGGATCAGCAGGAGAACAAGGTCGACAGGCGTCACGGGAATCTCCCCGAAGTAGTGGGCCAGACCGACGACGGGCGCACGGAGCGCCTTGCCGCAACCTACCGGCCCGCGGCGCGCGAGAGCGCCGTTGCCATCCGATACCCACAGGGGAACACGCTGTTCTGCGCCGCTTCATCACCCGACACACGGATCTGCCACCGAAGGTTCACCGCGGCAGGGCTCACGGGCTGCCCTCGAACCTGCCCAGCGACCCGACACCGCCGCCGTTCAGCTGTTCCGCGGTCTCGCGGGCGATGTCCACGAGCTCCGACAGAGGTACGGCGGTGCGAGTGGTCGCGCCCAGATCCGTATGAGCCTCCTCGGACCACAGCGGCGGGAACAGGTTGATGCCCAGGTCTCCCGTCAGGTCTGAGACCTCACTCTCCCAGCCCTGCCAGCGCAGCCCGGCGGAGAAGTCTCGCAGACCGTCGTCGAGGACCCAGGCCAGCCAGTCGGCGTAGCTTGCCCCGAGTTCTTCCCATCGGAGCGCGTCCGGTGCGAAGTAGAGCATCTCGCCGGGCTGTCCCGGCCGGCCGTCGGCCTCCGGCTGGTGGCCGTTCAGGACGTAGGCGCCACCCAGCACGTCGTGCCCGACGACGAGCCCGTGCACCGGCGAGGGCTCCGCGGCGTCTCGCGGGAACCAGTTCATCGTGGCGAGGCCGGGAAGGCGGGTGGGTTCCTGCCGTGACGGGCTGCCGTAGATGCGCAGCCAGCCGTGGTCGACCCACAACCCGCCGCTGTGGGCGACGAACGCGCCGAGCGCCGTCTCCGTCGAGACCTGCAGGTGCTCCAGGGTGTGTCGGGCCGTCTGAGTGTCCAGAGGAACCTGATCGACCGGAACCGGGCAGCGTCCGATGAGGCGCTCCAGCTCGGGCCACATCGGTCGTGGCGCAAAGGTCGGGTCCTCGAACGATCGCACGCAGTCGATCGTAGGGGGCGATCGGTCGGCCGTGGGCCGACTGGTGGGCCGCCTGGGACTCGAACCCAGAACCTGCGGATTAAAAGTCCGTAGCTCTGCCAATTGAGCTAGCGGCCCGTGTGTCGGCAAGGCCGTCACACCGCGTGCCGACGGGCACGCGACGTCCCAGCCTACCCAGGTCGGCAAGGGCGGCCGCACAATTTCACCCTGCGCGGCGCGGCGGAGCCGAGTTCCGGCCGCTGAGGGGCATCGGCGGAGCGGTCGCAGGATTGGTCCGTGGAAGATGTCTCACTTGGGCGTTTCGCGCTTGCGGTGTCGGGCGCACCTTGATTCGGTGGAACGCGTCACGAGAACCGACGAGAGGAGCTCCTGTGCTCACCGTGACCGACAACGCCCGTACTGCGGTCGAGGGGCTGGTTCAGGAGAACCAGGTCCCGGCCGAGGGCGGCCTGCGCATTGCGGAGGCAGCGGGCCAGCCGGGCAACTTCGAGCTCGCGCTCGTCCAGGCTCCTGAGGCCCAGGACCAGGTGGTTGCCCAGTCCGATACCACGCACGTCTTCGTCGACCAGGCGGCCTCCGTCGCCCTCGACGACCTCACGCTGGACATCCAGCCCGACGCCGATGGCCCGGGCTTCGTGCTCGTCCAGGCGTAACACGTCAGGGGCCACGCGGGCGGGTGCTCGCACCCGCGCGCGTGGCCTGCGACTGGGAGAACGTCCCGAACCGCGACCTCGGCCCTCGGCCAGGTCGCGGTTCGGCGTCCGGCACGGGCGCGGCCCGGCGGAGGCGCATCCGGCCGGTTCACACCGCCGCTGCGAGGATCCATCCACCACCCAGCAGCACGGAGCCACCCGTCACCAGGAGGAAGAGCCCCACCCACAAGATGCCCGGCACGTGGGTGAGCCCCGCGAGCTGATCGGCATCCGACGACTGCGCTCGTCCGCGTGCACGCTGCACCTGGAGCTCCAGCACGGGCCGCACGGCGCCGAAGAGCAGGAACCAGGTCACCGCGTAGGCGGTACCCATCTGAGCCTCCGGTGGCAGCCACCACGAGACGAAGACGAGCAGGGTCCCGCTGACCAGCACCGACCACAGCCCGAACAGGTTCCTGATCTGCACCAGGAGCAGCGCCAGCAGCAGGACGATCAGCCACAGCAGCCCGACCGCGTAGCCCTCCCGCAGCAGCCAGGCGGCCCCGAGCCCGATCACGCCCGGTCCCACGTACCCGGCGAACGCGGTCACGACCATGCCGAACCCGCGTGCCCGGCCGCGCGAGACCGTGACGCCGGACGTGTCGGAGTGCAGCCGGATGCCTTCGAGCTTCCGGCCGGTCAGGAGTGCGGCGAGCGCGTGTGCGGCTTCGTGCGCGATCGTGATGACGTGCCGGGTCAGGCGCCAGGTCGGCCGGAACAGCACGACCGCCAGCGCGAGGCCGCACATGGCCAGGACCAGAACGGACGGGGGAGCGTCCACCGGCGTGATCGCGGCGGTCCAGATGGTGCCGAGCACAGCGCCAGCTTGCGCGAGGAAGTCCGTCATGCGGGCCATGGAACCACAAGAACGTGAGACACTTTCCCACCGAGGGCGACGCGAACCCGCGAGCCCGGCGTCGTGAGGTTCCCCACGTGTTGCTCCGCGGCGGAAGCCAGTAACGAGCCCGAGAGGCCCCGCCCCCCTGTGACTACCTTCGCCGAACTCGGCCTGCCCGATCCCGTGGTCCGATCGCTCGCCGAGCGTGGCATCACCAGCCCGTTTCCGATCCAGGCCGCTTCGGTCCCGGACTCCCTCGCGGGTCGTGACGTCCTCGGCCGCGGTCGTACCGGCTCCGGGAAGACGCTCGCGTTCGCACTGCCGCTCGTCGCGCGTCTCGCCGCGAGGCGTGACAGCGGTATCGGCGAGGGAGGCCACTCGCGTTCGTCGGGTGCCCGCAGGGCGCCGCGAGGGCTGATCCTCTGCCCCACCCGAGAGCTCGCGAACCAGATCGACGCGACGCTCGCACCCGTGGCGCGCTCCATGGGTCTGCGGACGACGACGATCTTCGGTGGCGTCTCCCAGAACAAGCAGGTTCAGGCGCTGGCCGCGGGCGTGGACGTCGTCGTCGCGTGTCCGGGACGGCTCGAGGACCTCCTGGGGCAGGGAGTGCTGAAGCTCGACCAGATCGAGGTCACGGTGCTGGACGAGGCGGACCACATGGCCGACCTCGGTTTCCTGCCCGGCGTGAAGCGCATCCTCGACCGGACACCGCAGGACGGCCAGCGGCTCCTGTTCTCCGCCACGCTGGACAACGGCGTCGACGTCCTCGTCAAGCGTTACCTGAAGCAGCCCGTGACCCACTCGGTGGACGAGGCCGCAGCGCCGCCGCCGCTGATGACGCACCACATCCTCGCCGTCGCCGACCGCGACGCGAAGAAGGAGGTGGTGCACCAGCTCGCGCGCGGCACGGGCCGCCGGGTCCTGTTCACCCGGACCAAGCACCAGGCGAAGAAGCTTGCCCGGCAGCTCACGACGGCGGGCGTACCCGCCGTGGACCTGCACGGAAACCTCGGGCAGGGCGCGCGCGAGCGCAACCTCGCCGCGTTCACGTCGGGAGCGGTGAAGGTGCTGGTCGCGACCGACATCGCGGCCCGCGGCATTCATGTCGACGACGTCGAGCTGGTGGTGCACGTCGATCCGCCCGCCGAGCACAAGGCCTACCTGCACCGCTCGGGGCGTACGGCGCGAGCCGGCTCGGGCGGCGACGTCGTCACCGTGATGCTGCCGGAGCAGCGCGGCGACATGCGTGTCCTGACCCGCAAGGCGAAGATCACCGCGCGGCCGCAGGACGTGGCTCCGGGGGATGCGACGGTGACAGCCCTGGTCGGAGAGATGGCGCCGCTCGTGGAGCAGGTGACGGTGAGCGGTCAGGGGCAGGGGACGACGACGGCGTCCCGGCCCGGGGGGAACGGTGGCGCGCAGGGCGGCGGGAGTGGCTCCGGCCGGTCCGGCAGGCGCCGTCGCGGCCGGAGCGGCAGCGGGAACGTGGCCCGGACCGCGGAGGGGCATCAGTCGCGCGGCGGGTCGGCGGGCGGTGACACCGGGGGCGGTCGGCCGGTCCAGGGCCTGTCTCTTATACACATCT
>NZ_JABBYC010000033.1 GCF_016742955.1 Myceligenerans indicum
TACGGCGGTCATAGCGTAGGGGAAACGCCCGGTCTCCATTCCGAACCCGGAAGCTCAGCCCTACAGCGCCGATGGTACTGCCCTCGACAGGGGGTGGGAGAGTAGGACGCCGCCGGACTCCCTTTCACTCGAGGCCCGCACCCGAAACGGTGCGGGCCTCGAGTCATTTCCGGACCAGCATCACGCCACCGGACGCGGTCCAGGGCCCGCATCGCCACTAGACTTGCGGCATGTCCACCATCTCCCGAGACGAGGTCGCGCGCGTCGCGGGCCTGGCCCGGATCGATCTGCGCCCGGACGAGGTCGACCGCCTCGCGGGCGAACTCGACGTCATCGTCGAGTCGATCGCCCGCGTCAGCCAGGTTGCCACCGCCGACGTCCCCGCGACGAGCCACCCGATCCCGCTCACGAACGTGTTCCGCGACGATGTCCCGCAGCAGGCTCTCTCGCAGCAGGATGTGCTGGCTGCGGCCCCGGAGCAGGAGGACGGCCGGTTCCTCGTCCCGCAGATCCTCGGCGAGGAGTGAGAGATGACCACTGACATCACGCGCCTGAGCGCGTCCGAACTCGCGGCGTCCCTCGCCGACGGCACCGTCTCCAGCGTCGAGGCCACCCAGGCCCACCTGGACCGTATCGCCGAGGTCGACGGCGACCTGAACGCCTTCCTCCACGTGAGCGCCGAGGAGGCACTGGCGACCGCCGCGGACGTCGACGCCCGGCGCTCCGCCGGAGACGAGCTCGGCCCGCTGGCCGGCGTACCGATCGCGATCAAGGACGTCGTCGTCACCAAGGGGCTGCCCACCACGGCCGGCTCGAAGATCCTCGAGGGCTGGATCCCGCCCTACGACGCCACCCTCGTCGAGCGCATCAAGGCCGCCGGCCTGCCGATCCTTGGCAAGACGAACATGGACGAGTTCGCGATGGGCTCCTCCACCGAGCACTCCGCCTACGGGAACACGAGGAACCCCTGGGACCTCGACCGCATCCCCGGCGGGTCCGGCGGCGGTTCGGCCGCCGCGGTCGCCGCCTTCGAGGCACCGCTGGCGATCGGCACGGACACGGGCGGCTCCATCCGGCAGCCGGGAGCCGTCACCGGGACGGTCGGCGCGAAGCCCACCTACGGCGGTGTCTCGCGCTACGGACTGATCGCCATGGCGAGCAGCCTCGACCAGGCCGGCCCCGTCACCCGTACCGTGCTGGACGCCGCCCTGCTCCACGAACTCATCGGCGGTCACGACCCCCGCGACTCCACGTCGATCCCCGAGGCGCTGCCCCGGCTCGCCGACGCGGCCCGCCTGGGCGCGGCCGGCGACCTGAAGGGACTTCGGGTCGGCGTCGTCAAGGAGCTCTCGGGTGAGGGCTACCAGGAGGGTGTGAGCGCGCGGTTCGCGGAGTCGCTCGACACACTGCGTGCCCTGGGCGCCGAGGTGGTGGAGGTCTCCTGCCCCCACTTCACCTACGCCCTCGACGCGTACTACCTGATCATGCCCGCGGAGGCCTCCAGCAACCTCGCGAAGTTCGACGGCATGCGGTTCGGCCTGCGGGTCCAGCCCTCCGAGGGGCCGGTGACGGCGGAACGCGTCATGGCGGCGACGCGCGGCACGGGCTTCGGCGACGAGGTCAAGCGGCGCGTCATCCTGGGCACCTACGCCCTGAGCGCTGGGTACTACGACGCCTACTACGGCAGCGCGCAGAAGGTGCGCACACTCGTGCAGCGTGACTTCGCCGCCGCGTTCGATCAGGCGGACGTCCTTGTGTCGCCCACCGCACCCACCACGGCGTTCAAGTTCGGTGAGAAGCTCGACGACCCGCTGGCGATGTACCTCAACGACGTCGCGACGATCCCCGCCAACCTCGCCGGTGTACCCGGGGTCTCCGTGCCGAACGGCCTGTCCGACGACGGGCTCCCGGTCGGCTTCCAGATCCTCGCCCCGGCGAAGGCCGACGACCGCATGTACCGCGTGGGTGCCGCCCTCGAGGCGTCGCTCGAGAAGACCTGGGGCGGGCCGCTGCTGGCCCAGGCCCCCGAGCTGAAGACCACGGAGCTGACCCGATGACCGCCGTACCGACCACCGACCTCGTGGCCTACGACGACGCCGTGCGCCGGTACGACCCGGTGCTCGGCATCGAGGTGCATGTCGAGCTCGGCACCAGGACCAAGATGTTCTGCGCGGCCGAGGTCGAGTTCGGGGCCGAGCCGAACACGCAGACCACCCCCGTGTCGCTGGGCCTGCCCGGTGCGCTGCCCGTGGTCAACGGCACGGCCGTCGAGTACGCGATCCGCATCGGCCTCGCTCTGAACTGCCAGATCGCGGAGTCCTGCCGGTTCGCCCGGAAGAACTATTTCTACCCGGACGTCCCGAAGAACTTCCAGACCTCGCAGTACGACGAGCCCATCGCCTACGACGGCTGGATCGACGTCGAGCTCGAGGACGGCGAGACCTTCCGTGTCGAGATCGAGCGCGCGCACATGGAGGAGGACGCCGGCAAGAACACCCACGTGGGTGGCACCGCCGGCCGCATCCACGGCGCGGAGTACAGCCTCGTCGACTACAACCGCGCGGGCATCCCGCTGGTGGAGATCGTCACCAGGCCCATCGAGGGCGCCGGGGAACGGGCACCCGAGGTGGCGCGGGCGTACGTGCAGACGCTGCGCGACATCTTCCGCGCACTCGACGTGTCCGAGGCGCGCATGGAGCGCGGCAACGTGCGCGCCGACGTGAACGTGTCCCTGCGCACCGGACCGGAAGCCCCGCTCGGCACCCGTACCGAGACGAAGAACGTCAACTCGTTCCGCTCGGTGGAGCGCACGGTGCGGCACGAGATCTCCCGCCAGGCCGCCGTCCTCGACGCGGGTGACACCGTCGTCCAGGAAACGCGGCACTGGCACGAGGACACGGGTGTCACCACGCCGGGCCGCGTGAAGTCCGACGCGGAGGACTACCGCTACTTCCCGGAGCCGGATCTGGTTCCCGTCGCGCCGAGCCGCGACTGGGTCGAGGAGATCCGCGCCGGTCTGCCGGAGATGCCCGCCGCGCGCCGTCGTCGGCTGCAGGGTGACTGGGGGTACGCCGACGCCGAGATGCGCGACGTCGTCAACGCCGGCGCGCTCGACCTCATCGAGGCGACCGTCGCCGGGGGCACCACCCCGGCCGGTGCCCGCAAGTGGTGGATGGGTGAACTCGCCCGTCGCGCCAAGCAGGCCGACGTCCCGCTCGAGTCCATGGCAGTCACTCCCGCCCAGATCGCCGAGCTCGAGCAGCTCATCGCCGGCGGGAAGATCAACGACAAGCTGGCGCGCCAGGTGCTGGACGGGGTCCTCGCGGGAGAAGGTGACCCGGCCGCCGTCGTGCAGTCGCGCGGGCTCGAGGTCGTGTCCGACGACGGCGCGCTGCTGACCGCCATCGACGAGGCGCTCGCCGCGCAGCCCGACGTCGTCGCGAAGGTCCGTGGCGGCAACCAAGGCCCCGTCGGCGCGATCATCGGTGCCGTCATGAAGGCGACCAAGGGGCAGGCGGACGCGAAGCGCGTGCGTGAACTCGTGCTGGAGCGGATCGGGCAGTGACCAGAGGGCCTGAGCTGCGGGGCGAGCTGGTGCGCCTGCGGCCGATCGAACCACGCGACGCCGACCGCCTCTGGGAGGGGGTGCAGGACCCGGAGGGCATGCGCCTGACGGGGACCACCGCGACCTTCACCCGCGAGCAGATCGACAAGTGGGCGGCCACCGTCTCGGACCGCCCCGGACGGTTCGACTGGGCGATCGTCCCGGCGGCGATGCGTGACGGCGTGCCGGTCAGCGACGAGCTGATCGGTGAGATCGTGCTGAACGGCATCGACGTGGACGCGCGCTCGGCGAATCTCAGGCTGCAGATGCTGCCGAACTACCGTGGCCGTGGCTACGGACGCGAGGCGATCGAGGAGGTGCTCCGGTTCGCCTTCGTCGGCGGCCCGGAGCACCCCGGCCCCCACCTGCACCGGGTGGGTCTGGACGTCCTGAGCATCAACCCTCGGGCCAAGGCGCTCTACGAGTCACTCGGCTTCCGTGAGGAGGGGCGGCTGCGGGACGTCTACCCGGACGGTCAGGGCTGGTCGGACGCCTACGTGATGAGCGTCCTGGAGGACGAGTACTCCGACACGAGCGCCTGACCCGACCCGGAGGCCCGCACGTCAGCGCAACCAGGTGCGGCTGCCGGGGATGCCCGAGGCTGCCCAGGCGCGGCCGAGTCCCCACCGGTCTCCGGCCCGCGCGGCGGCGAGGGTGATCGCCAGGCTCGCGTAGATCACGTGCGTGTCGACGGCCGGGTTCGTCGAGCCGGGGGCGAACGTCCAGGTGGAGAGCCACAGCAGGATCATGAGGAGCGTCCCGGACACGGCGGCGACCCGCAGCCCGACACCCAGGATCAGGGCGGTGCCGGTGGCGAACATCCCGGCGACGAACAGGACGTCGGACACCGGGCTCGCCAGGCCCCCGAAGAACCCGCCCAGCGGGCCGGTCACGTGGCCCAGGTACCCGGCGGTGGGTGAGCTGCCCGTGGTGAGCCACGCGGCGTCGGCGGGGGTGGCGTACCCGAGCCCGAACGACTTGTCGAGCGCGGGCCACAGGAACACGAAGCCGAGCAGGATGCGGCACACGGCCAGCATTCTGGCGCCTGCCGGGTCAGGGGCGACGACGGGGGTGGTGGGTGCGGCTGTCCTGGTGGAAGTCATGCGCCGCATCGTGATGCGCCCACGGCATTCCGCGGCAGGCCATAAAACGTTTACGCGCCATGATGGATCCGCGACGGGCCGTATGGCGAGGCCGCGCGTCCCAGTGAGCGCGGCCGGGTTCGCACCGGTTCGCACCCTGTCCGCACTGTGGCCCCGGTATGTCAGCCGGTGGACGGCGGGACTATCGTGACCGCATGAGTCGTCCGCTGCGCTCCCGCACCTCCACGCACGGCCGGAACATGGCGGGTGCTCGCGCCCTCTGGCGCGCCACCGGCATGGGTTCGGAGGATTTCGGCAAGCCGATCATCGCGATCGCGAACTCCTACACGCAGTTCGTACCCGGGCACGTCCATCTCAAGGACATGGGCGACCTCGTGGCGGGCGCCGTCCGCGAGGCGGGCGGCGTGGCCAAGGAGTTCAACACCATCGCCGTCGACGACGGCATCGCGATGGGCCACGGCGGCATGCTCTACTCGCTCCCGAGCCGCGACCTCATCGCCGACTCGGTGGAGTACATGGTCAACGCGCACACCGCCGACGCGCTGGTGTGCATCTCCAACTGCGACAAGATCACCCCCGGCATGCTCAACGCCGCCCTGCGGCTGAACATCCCGGCGATCTTCGTCTCCGGCGGGCCGATGGAGGCCGGCAAGGCGGTCGTGGCGAACGGCGTCGCCAAGACGCACCTCAACCTGGTCAACGCGATCAACTACTCGGCTGACGAGAACGTCGACGACACGGCGCTCGGGCTGGTCGAGGAGAACGCCTGCCCCACCTGTGGATCCTGTTCGGGGATGTTCACCGCGAACTCGATGAACTGCCTCACCGAGGCACTCGGCCTCTCGCTGCCCGGAAACGGCTCCACTCTCGCCACGCACACCGCGCGCAAGGAACTCTTCCTCAACGCCGGACGGACCATCGTCGACCTGACCCGTCGCTTCTACGAGCAGGAGGACGACACCGCCTCCCCGCGCGGGATCGCGACCAAGGACGCCTTCCTCAACGCGATGGCGCTCGACGTGGCCATGGGGGGCTCCACGAACACGGTGCTGCACGTCCTGGCCGCGGCCCAGGAGGCCGAGGTCGACTTCACGCTGGCCGACATCGAGGACCTCAGCCGCCGCGTGCCGTGCCTGAGCAAGGTCGCGCCGAACCACCCGAACTTCCACATGGAGGACGTGCACCGCGCCGGCGGGATCCCCGCGCTGCTCGGCGAACTGGACCGGGCCGGGCTGCTGGTCCGCGAGGTCACCACCGTGCACACGCCCACCATGCGTGAGTGGCTCGACGACTGGGACATCCGCAGCGGCAAGGCCACCGACGAGGCGCTCGAACTGTTCCACGCCGCGCCCGGCGGCGTGCGCACCACGCAGGCCTTCTCCACGTCGAACCGCTGGGAGTCGCTGGACACGGACGCTGCCGAGGGCTGCATCCGCGACGTCGAGCACGCCTACACCGTCGAGGGAGGCCTCGCCGTGCTGCGCGGCAACATCGCCGAGGACGGCGCCGTGTTCAAGACGGCGGGCGTCGACCCGGACGTGTTCCGGTTCCGCGGGCGGGCGCTGGTGTGCGAGTCGCAGGACGAGGCCGTCGACAAGATCCTGTCCAAGCAGGTCGAGCCGGGGCACGTCGTCGTCGTGCGGTACGAGGGGCCGGCCGGCGGGCCGGGCATGCAGGAGATGCTGTACCCGACCTCCTTCATCAAGGGCCGCGGCCTGGGCAAGCAGGTCGCGCTCATCACCGACGGACGCTTCTCGGGTGGGTCCAGCGGCATCTCCGTGGGGCACGTCTCCCCGGAGGCGGCCGCCGGCGGCACGATCGGGCTGGTCGAGGACGGCGACGAGATCTCGATCGACGTCGAGGAGCGGTCCATCGTGCTGCACGTGCCGGACGAGGTGCTCGCGGAACGCCGCGTCAAGATGGAGGCGTCCGAGCGCCCGTGGCAGCCCGCGGCGCGGGACCGGTACGTGTCGCCCGCGCTGCGCGCGTACGCCGCCCTTGCCACGAGCGCCGACAAGGGCGCGGTGCGGGACCTGTCCCGGCTTCCGGCGCGCTGAGGAACCGCGGGACGCCTGACCCGATCGGAAAATGCCGGGACACGTGGCCCGGATCCCGGTACCGTCCTGCGATTGTGCGCGTCTACGCCAGGATCCTCGCGGCGGGTTTCCGCACGCAGTCGCGCTACCTTCCCGCCGCGTTCGCCGGGTTGCTCGCGAACGCGACGTTCGGGCTGCTCAAGTCAGGGATCCTGCTGACGCTCGTGGGTGATGGCGCCGCGATCGGCGGTTACACCGCCGGGACGATGGCCGCCTATGTCTGGCTGAGCCAGGGACTGCTGGGGTCGGTGAACATCTGGTCCCTGCCCCTCTCGGCCCAGCGCATCAAGTCCGGTGACATCGCCGTCGACTTCCTGCGTCCCGCGGACGTGCAGCTCGCGAGCATCGCGGACGACGTCGGCCGCGGCCTGTTCGCGCTGATCCCCCGCGGCCTGCCCAGCGTCGGTGTGGGCGTCCTCCTGGTGGGCATGGCGATGCCGTCCGAGGCGCTGCCGTACGTGCTGGGCGCCGTGAGCCTCGTGCTCGGGATCACGCTCTCGCACACCCTGACCTACCTGCTCGGCACGGCGGGGTTCTGGCTCGTGGAGGTGCGTGGGCTCCAGGGGCTGTACATGGGCGTGGCCGGACTGCTGACCGGCCTCATCACGCCGGTCTGGCTGTTCCCGGACTGGTTGCGGATGATCGCCGTTGCCACGCCGTTCCCCGCGGTGATGATGTACCCGATCGACGTGCTCAGCGGCCGCACGACGGGCCTCGACGCGCTGGCGCTCATCGGCGCGCAGGCGGGCTGGCTCGCCCTCGCGCTCGCGGCGGGCGCGGTGACCACGCGGCTGGGGCGTCGCAAGCTGGAGGTCCAGGGTGGGTGACGGGGCGTTCGCCGAGACGCGAGGCCAGGTGCGTGCCGCCCTGCGACCGTACCTCGCCGTGCTCGCCTCCCGGGTCCGTGCACAGCGCGCCTATCGCACGAGCTTCCGCGCGGACCTGGTCGGCGCCGCCGTCGTCGGGCTGACGGAGATGGCCGAGGTGGTTGTGCTCTTCTCCGCCGCGAACGGCACGCTCGGCGGCCTCGACCTCGCCCAGGCCCTGCTCGTGCTCGGACTGGCCGAGCTCGCGTTCTCGAGCGCCGACATGATGTTCGGCCATGTCGACAACCTGGCGCAGCAGGTCCGCGCCGGGACCGTCGACATCCTGTACCTGCGGCCGCAGCCGTTGCTGGCGCAACTGGTCACCAGCGACATCAGCCTGCGTCGCCTGGGGCGGTCCGCGGTGGCCGTCGTCGTCCTCGTCGGCGCGCTCGTCGTGAACGACGTCGACTGGGGGCCGCGGACGGTGGTCCTGCTGGCTCTGTCCCTGGTGTGCGGGTTCGCGATCTTCTGCGCGAACTACGTCGGGGCCGGCGGGCTGCAGTTCTTCCTGCTCAACGCGCAGGAGGTGACCAACGCGTTCGTGTACGGCGGGAGGCACGCGTCCACCCAGCCTGCCACGGTCTGGCTGCGCGGCATCACGGTGATCTTCGGGTTCGTGTTCCCCATGGCCTTCTGCGCCTACCTGCCCGCGATGCTGCTGCTCGGTGAGCCGGGAGCGCCCTGGCTGCCCGCGTGGCTCGGCTGGTTCGCCCCGGTCGCCGCCGCGTGGTCCTGGGCGTTCGGGCTGTTCGCGTGGTGTTCGGGAGTGCGGCACTATCAGGGAGGCGGAGGATGACCAGGACGGAAACGGCGCGGCCGGCAGCGGCCGGCAGCGTGGAGGTACGCGACCTGACCCGCGAATTCCGGGTGCGCAACGGGCTCACGGTCCGGCGGCTCACCGCTGTCGATCACATGACCTGGAGCATCGCTCCTGGTGAGGCGGTCGGGTACATCGGCGCCAACGGCGCCGGGAAGTCGACCACCATCAAGATGCTGGCGGGGATCCTCGTCCCGAGCACCGGCGAGGTCACCACCTGCGGGTTGCGGCCCGTGAAGGACCGCCGACGGCTCGCGCGCCGGATCGGGGTGGTGTTCGGGCAGCGGTCGCAGCTCTGGTGGGACCTGCCGGTGCGCGAGTCCTTCGGCATCCTGGCGGCCATCCACTCGCTGTCCCGCGGGCAGGAGCGCGCCCGCACCGACGAGCTCGTCGAGACGCTCGACATGGGCGACTACCTGGGTACCCCCGTGCGCCAGCTCTCGCTCGGGCAGCGGATGCGCGCCGAGGTGGCCGCCGCTCTGCTGCACCGGCCCGAACTGCTCATCCTCGACGAGCCCACGATCGGGCTGGACGTGCTGTCCAAGCAGCGGCTGCGTGAGTTCCTGGTGCGTGAGCGGGCCGAGCACGGCACCACCTTGCTGCTCACCACGCACGACATGGGCGACGTCGAGCGTCTGTGCGACCGGGTCCTCGTGGTCGACCACGGGCGGCTCGCCTACGACGGGACCCTCGACGGGCTGGGGCGGACCGTCGGCGCGGAGCGTGTGCTGATCGTGGACCTCGCGGAACCGCACGGCGACCTGGAGGTGCCGGGAGCGCGCCACCTGCGCAGCGAGGGCGGCGGGCTGCGGCAGCAGCTCGCGTTCGACCCCGCCGCGACGACCGCGGCGCGCGTGCTCGCGGCCGTCTCGGAACGGGTGGAGGTGCTGGACCTGACGATCGCCGAGCCGGACGTCGAGGACGTCGTGCGCCGGATCTACGAACGGGCGGCCACGAGCACGTCGTGATGTCGGTCGTGGTCGCTACCGTGTGCCGGGTGCAGATAGAAACCTCGACCGCCGTCGCGCCCTCGACCGCCGTCGTACCGGAGCCGACAGGGCCTGTCGCCAGGATCGCCGGTGTTGCCGTTCACCTGCCCGCGCAGACGCGCGACGTCGCTCAGGCCGAGCGTGACCTGCATCGGCGGAACCCTGAGGTCGTGCCGCGGGTCCCGATGGTGGCCCGGCTCACCGGCGCGCGCCGGGTGCATGTCGCCGCCGCGGACGAACAGGCGTCGGACCTCGCCGTCGCCGCGGCACGGCAGGTGGTGGCCGGAGCCGGGCTGACGGTGTCCGACGTCGACCTGCTGATCTTCGCCTCGGCCTCGCAGGACATGGTCGAGCCGGCGACGAGCCACATCGTGGCGGCGAAGCTCGGCGCCTCCTGCCCGGTGATGGACGTGAAGAACGCCTGCAACTCGGTGCTGAACGGCATCGAGGTGGCGGAGGCCCTGATCGGTACCGGGCGGTACGGGCGTGTCCTGATCGCCTGCGGCGAGGTGCCGAGCCGAGCCGTGCGCTGGGACGTTCCCGACAGGAAGACCTACGCGCTGTCGGCGCCGGGCTACACGATGTCCGACGCCGGTGCCGCGGTTCTCGTCGAGAGGTGCGGCGACGCGGACACGGAGCTCGCGGGACTGGCCGGCCAGGCGCCGTCGGGCATTCTGGCCTCGGCGTTCACGGCTGCCTCCGAGCACTGGGACGTCGGGATGCTGCCGGGCGGGGGGACGGTCAACCCGCGCGACGCGGAACGCAGCTACTTCGAGATCGACGGGTCGCGGCTGCGAGAGGCCTTCGGCGAGCTCGGGCCGGAGGTGGTCGTCGAGGCACTGGCGAAGGCCGGCGTGACCTGGGACGACGTCGGCTTCGTCGCGGTGCACCAAGTGGCGGTGGCCTCTCTGGACGACGTGTTCGAGAGCCTCGGCGTCGCACGGGAGCGCACGATCGTGACGGTCGCCGACCACGGCAACGTGGCCTCCGCGACCCTGCCGCTGCAGCTCAGCCTCGCGCAGCAGGCGGGGCGCCTGCGGCGCGGGGACGTGGCGCTCCTGGTCGGGCTCGCCGGCGGGATCAGCATGGGTGCGATGGTGGTGCGGTGGTGACCCGTGACGGAGGCCGAGGTGGTGGGTCCGACGTGCGGGAGGCACGGCTCGCCGTCGTCGTCCCCGCGTTGAACGAGGCGCACGAGAGCGGGATCGCGAGGACGCTCGAGGCCCTCCACGCGCAGGAGGACGACGACTTCGACCTGGTCGTCGTGGACAACGGGTCGACCGACGGGACGGCCGAGCTCGTGCGGACGACCGTCGAGCGGCTGGGGCGCGCGGCGCGGTGGCGGCTGGTGCACGAGCCGCAGAAGGGGACGGGCGCCGCCGCCGACACGGGGATGCGGGAGGCGATCACCGGCGGCGCCGGCCTGCTGGCCCGGACCGATGCCGACTGCCTGCCGCCGCCGGAGTGGACGCGGGCGGTCCGGACCGCGTTCCAGGCCGGGGACGAACTCATCGCCGGGCGGCTCGTGCCCCGGACGGACGACCGTCCCGTGTCCCGCGTCCAGCAGGCCGTGCTGGCCGGCGTGGTCCGGCTGGCGAGTGCGTTCGGCAAGGTCAGGCCAGGCAACCGGGGTGAGGGGTACCTGGGGCCCTACGTGATGGCGCCAGGGTGCAACCTGGCGATCACCGCGGACCTGTACCAGCGGGCCGGGGGGTTCCCGCGGACCAGGATCGAGGACGTGCACGAGGACCGTGCCCTGGTCAATGCGGTGCGCCGGCTGACCACCGCGTACGGCGAGCACCCGGAGGTGTGGGTGCGGGCCTCCACACGACGGGTGCATGCCTGGGGCGTGGTGCGGACGCTGGGGTGGTATGCGGACCACCGGTACCGGCCAGACGTGGTGGACATCCGGTGAGGGGCGGCGGGGTTGGTGCCGCCGGCGGGGGTGAGACCCGCTGGGAGGAGCGCGTTCAGCGGGCGGCGCATCCTGTCGCGTACCCGGCGGTGCGGGCGCTCCGAAGGCGTCCGGTGGCGAGGATCCCGCGGGTCGGGCTCGTGGTGAGCGACGCCGCGATCGCACGTGAGGTGCTGCTCGACGTGGAGCACTTCTCCAAGGTGGGGCCCGGATCGCCGTCGGAGCTGTGGACGCCGATCCTGGGCCCGTCCGTGCTGTTGAACATGGAGGGTGCCGAGCATGCCGCGATGCGGCGGGCGCTCGGGCCGATCTTCGCGCCGCGCGCGGTGCGGGAGCTGGTCAGGGACCGGGAGGTGGTCGGGGCACGCGGGGCCGGATCGCGCGGGCAGGCGAGCGGGGGAGCGCTACCCGAGATGGTGGCGCGTCTGGACGCGGGTGAGGCCGTGGATCTCGCCGGTGTCGTCGCGGCCCAGGCCGGGGCGGTGATCTGCAGGCTGGTGGGGCTGTCGCCGACCGACGCGGCGGTGCGGGACTCGATGGCCGCGGCGCAGGCCGTCACGGGAATGGTGCGGCTGCATCGGCGCCGGCTGACGACGTCGCAGGTGGTGCACGCGCGCCGCGTGCTGGGCGGTCTCACGGCATCGGCGCGCGAGGCGTACCGGGTGGGCGACGAGTCGACGGTGCCCGGGCGGATGCGTGGGCTCGGGCTCTCGGAGCACGAGGCGATGGGCGCCGTGGGAGCATTCGTGCTGACCGGGACCGAGACGATCCAGTCGTTCGTGCCGCGGTTGCTCGCCATCGCGCACGACACCGGGTGGATGGAGCGGCTGCTGGGGGTGGACGGCGGCGTGGGGGAGCCCGGCCCGGGCGTGGAGGCGTCCCGCCGAGGGCTGCGCCACCGCGTCGTCGAAGAGGCCCTGCGCGTGACCGTGCCGAGCCCGGCCATGCTGCGTTCGGTGCGGGCCGACACCGTCGTCGGTGGACAACGGGTGCGCGCAGGGGACCGGGTGGTGATCGCGACGGTGAACTGCTGCCGTGCCGTCGGCGAGTTCGATCCGGACCGGCCCGCGGACCCCGACGTGCGGCACCTGTGGTTCGGGGCAGGCCCGCACTTCTGCCTCGGGATGCCGCTGGCGATGGCGCAGGTGGAGGCCGTGCTGGACGCGCTCGCGCCGCTCGCCGCGACAGGCCGCCGGATGGTCGTGGGACGACGGCGGCCCGCGCACGGCGTCCTCGTGCCGGCGTACCGCAGGCTCTGGGTCACGCTCGCCCCGGAAGGGCCGGGTGATGCGTGGTGATGGACGCCTGCGACCCCGGTTGTGGCGGGTGCGGGGACACGGACACCGACCGGCTCACGCCGAAGCCCTGCGGGTGTGGTCCGGACGATGTGCTGGACCTGGGGTGCGACCTGCTGCCCGACCGGCGTACGTCATGTCGCGACGTGCTGCGCCAGCGGTTCCGCCGGGCGAAGGAGGTCCGGGAGAAGCGGGCCCTGGGGAAGTGGACCCGGGCGAAGGGGACCGAGCCGACGGCACTCATGGAGGCGCCCAACGAGCACGTTTCGTGGCCGCATCGCGTCCTCGATCGTGTCGCGTTGGCGGAACCGCCCCATCGCGCTTTCGTGCGGCCCGGGCGCTGGTGGGGTGCGCGTTGGATCGGTATCGGCGCGGTTCGCGTGTATCAGCGGTACGTCTCACCGCGGCTCCCGGCCCGCTGTCGGTTCGTTCCCACGTGCAGTGCATACGCGCTGCACGCGGTGCGGTCCTACGGGCTGCTCCTCGGCTCGCGGCTCGCGCTGGGCCGAATCCAACGGTGCACTCGTGACGTGCCGCAGGGGACCCGGGACGCGCTGGTGGTATGACCGAGCCGATGTTCTCGTCAGAAGGGTGGTTGCCCAGGCCCACGTTCTGAGTGCGGTCCGGACTCGTCGGTGCCGGTGCCGGTGCCGGTGGCGCTGCTCGTTGCCGCCGCCGGAGAGGTGGGCCGGCGGGTCTGTGGTGCGTCAGATGGCCCTGCGAGGGTCATGCCGTGGGCGAGGCCGTAGCGGATCGTGGGGTCCACCACGGTGGGCTCGACCGAGGTGGTCGTGCCGGTGGGCGGGGTCCAGCGGGTGACCCCTGTGTCAGGGTCACGGGTGACACGCCAGCCGGCGTGGGTCTTGAGATTGTGGTGTTTGCGGCACAGCGCGTGCAGGTTCTCCGCGCGGGTCTGGCCGGGCAGGCCTGGCTGCCGGGCGCGATCGTGCTCGAACGGCTGGATGTGGTCGAGATCGGTCGCCGCTCTGCCGCCCGCGAGTGCTGGACGCTGGCAGCCCGGGAACATGCAGGTCCGGTCGCGTGCGATCACCGCGGCACGCAGGGTGGCACCAGGGGCGTACGCGTGGGTGGAGTGGTCGGTCAGGATCCCGGTGACGGGGTCGGTCAGCAGCCGTCTCCAGGTGGCATCGCGGGCGATCTCTGCGGTGTGTTCGGCGGGAATGGGGCCGATGCCCTCAAGGACGGCGGGCGTCATGTCCGCCGGGTCCAGCAACATGGTCGCCGGCACCGTCACGTTCACGGTGGCGGACACGTCGACGACTCGCACTCGGGTGCCCGCCGTCCGGCGCGCTGGGCGCGGGGTGCCACCCGCACCGGAGCTGTCCGCATCATTGGTGGTGTCCGCATCACCGATGGTGCCGGCTCCATCGGTGCCGTCGGCTTCACCGGCGCTTGTGGTCTCGCTGCCGGGGGAGGGCGCGGTCAGCGAGATGCCGTGCGAGTCGTCCGGAACCGGGATCAGATCGGTGTCCAGCACGGGTTCGACCAGCCGAGCCGACTCGTCTCCGCCGCCAAGGGAACCCTCCCGATCACCGAGGCGCGCATCGGCATCGTGCTGGTCGGCATCGTGCTGGTCGGCACTGCGCCCATCTGCACTGCGCCCATCTGCACGGCGGCCGGCGCAGCCGGTGCCGCCGACCTTGCCGTTCTCGCTGCGGCTGCCGACGTCGTCGCTGCCGGTGTTGCGGCTCTTGCCGCAGTCTTCACCGTCCGCGCCCTTGGCCCGGCTGGTCTCCTCCGGGTCGGGCTGGACGAGGCGGCCCGTCACCAGTGCGCTGAACGCAGCCGCACGGAGAGCGCCCAAGGGCCTGGTCTCGCCGGGGACGTCCTTGAGCGCCCTGGCGGCGGCCTGGACGGCGTTGAACGTACGGGCGGTATTGATGACCGGCAGGTCGGCGACGATGCGTCCCATGCCGGAGCCTGCCTGCTCGGCCCAGACGTTGCATCGGTCCAGGACCCCGCGCCGACGGGCCTTGCCGTGCAGTGTGGCAGCACGCGCGTTCATCTGTTCGCTGACCCAACGCCATGTGCGCGTGCGAGCTGCCGGCAGGAGGTCGGTGATGGCCTTGCCTCGCTCCTCGAGCGTGAGGTCGGATCCGGCACGCAGGAACGTGTCTGCCTTCCTGGTGTCCACGTCCCCGCGAGCCAGTGCTCGATCCAGGCAGGGGTACATCCGCGTTCCCTCGCCGCGCGCGGCGATCTGCCATCCCTCGCCCGAGGTGATGTGCAGCTCGTCGGAGATCTCACCGGCGGCCGAGTCCCGCGCCAGAGGCCCCTCGGTCCGCGCCATCAGCTCGGCCGCCACCTGGGCCTGAGCGGCGCGTACCCACGACACGACCCGTTCCCACCCCGCAACGACACTCCGCAGCTCGTCGTCGGCAAGGAGCGCGAGAGCATGCGCCTGAGCGGCGCTCGGGACGGTCGCCCTGCCCGGTTCCTCCGAGCGTGCGCGCGCCGCATCGGGTGAGCGGCTCGGGTGGCTCGGTTCGGCGTCGAACGGCGGCTCCAGGCCGGTCAGATCCTTCAGTGCGCCAACCAGGGCCACTCCGGGTGCCAGCCGACGGAGATCGTCCAGCAGCAGCCGTGACACGTCGACGACCGCCCCCATGGTGCCGTCCGGGCCACGTGACATGTCCCCGGCGCCGGGGCCTCCCCGCTCCTCAACGTCGTACGGGTTGGTCGCGAGGATTGCCGCCAGTTCCTGCTCCGTGTGGTCCGGAGGCAGGATCGGCAGACCGAACTCGTCCACCACCTCCAGGTCATCGAACGCGTCCTGGTCGGGGTTGCCGCCGATGCCGCCCGGACGGCCGGTGCACGCGGCACCACGGGGCAGATCCCCCGCAGGCATGCGCTCGGCAACGTTGTCGGACGTCGAACCGGGCATGAGGCGCACCCCCCTGTCGCACTGATCTCTGAGTCCTGCTGATTCCTCGGCCCTGCGTTCGATCCTATGTGTGGCCGTGACTCGATGCCATCAGAAGGAGCGATCTGTGGATAACGTGCCGCATCGATGCTCAAGGTGATCTGATGGATCCACACAGGGACCGACCGCCATTCGAGGGAGACGCTAGATGGACCCACTGACATGCACCTCGTCGACACCGGGAGCAGGATCATCGGTGACTCGTACCGTCCGCTACGTTCGGCACTCATGAGAACCGGGCATACGTTCGTCGACGATCTGCTGGCATCGGTTGCAGACGGCACCGTCGACCGCGACGGGGTGGCGCTGCGCTGGTTCGGCGACCCCATCCGGGGAATCCGGAGCGCCCGCCGTGGGTCTCGCGTCCGGGAAGAGGTGACGTTCGCGGCGCTCGCGGACCGCGTCGAGCGCACCGCCGCTGGTCTCACGGCCGCCGGGATGAGCCCTGGTGATCGCGTGCTCTTCAGCATCCGGCCGCGTCCCGAGGGGATCATCCTCTGCCTCGCGGTGATTCACGCAGGCGGTTCGATCGTGTTCGTCGACCCCGGCTCCACCCCGGAGCTGTTCGCCGCCCGCCTTGCTGCGGCGAATCCGCGCTGGGCCGCGACCGAGGCGCTGCTGTACCTGGCCTCTGCCGGCCCGCTGGCTCGAGTTGCCCGGGCGCGCGGGCTGCTGCTTCCTGCCTACTCCCGGCTCCCGGTCCGGCATCTCTACTCGGGAAGGTGGCTCCCGGGCGTCCCGAAGGGAGCCCGGCGGGTCGCGCGGCTCGCGGAGAGCACGACGGTCACGGACTCCGAGAGATCTGTGGGTCCGGGGGCTGCTGGGCCGGCGCCTGCGGGGCCGGGGCATGCGGATCCGGCGCCTGCGAAATCCGCAGGTCAGGCCTCGGCGGAGGTCGTGGCTGACCGGGAGGCGCTCGTCGTCTTCACGTCAGGCACGACGGCCGAACCTCGGGCAGTCGTGCACACCACAGCCTCTCTCGGCGGAATGCTCGGCCTGTTCGCGCAGGTGGGAGATCTGAGTCCGGGGCAGCGCGCGCATACGGACCAGCTGTTCCTCGGGCTGCCCGCTCTTCTGGCCGGCGGCACCTGGGAGATCCCGGCGCGCACTCCCGCCGCCGACCCGGTCGCGTTCGCCCGCGGGGTCGCGGGTGCGGACTCCTCCTTCGCGGTCCCGGCGGATGTCACAGCGCTCCTCGACGTGATCGAGAAGGAGCGCCGGAGAGGCGGGCGAGCAGACGGCTCCGGCCGCTTCGGCGCCCGCGTGTCATCGGCATCGGGGCATCCTCCCGATCCCTCGGCGGGACCGCGCGTGATGGCCGTCGGCGCGGCGCCGGTGACTCCCGCGTTGATGACAAGGGCGATCCGGCTCCTGCCGGGCACGCGCTGGGTCTGTGTGTACGGAGCGACGGAGATGCTGCCGGCCGCGGTCGTCGACGGTGTGGAGAAGGCAGGCTCTGTCGGCCGCACGTCCGGCGCCTCGGCCGCCGGTGACCTCATCGGAGCCCCGCTCCGAGGGATCTGCGCACGCATCGATGACCCGGACCGTGACGGCGTCGGTGAGCTCGTGATCTCGGGCCCGTCGCTGATGGCGGGCTACCTGGCCGATCTCGACGCGGGGCGGCCGCACGTTCGCGAACACCGCACCGGGGACCTGGCCAAGGTCGACGACGAGGGCATTCTCACCCTCGTCGGGCGCACCCGGGACATGATCATCCGCGGCACGGTGAACATCTACCCCGGGCTGTTCGAGCCGCGCGTCCGAGAGCTGCCCGGAGTCGCGGAGGCGCTGATGGTGGGTGTTCCGATGGACGACGGCGACGAGCGGGTCGTCCTTGTTCTCGTCGCGGACCGGGGCGACACCGCGACCCAGGACAGGCCGGGTGGCCAGGGTCGCGGGGACGGGCAGGGCGGCCAGGGTCGCGAGGACGGACAGGGCGGCCAGCGGATGCCGCCGTCGGGCATGCTCCTACCCGCGCGGGGCGTGCCGCTCACGGGGAACACTCCGCTCGTCCGCGCGGTCGAACCGCGGCTGCCGGAGATCCTGGACCACGGTGCGCTCCCCGATCTGGTGGTCGAGGCGGCCGGCATCCCGTTGTCCGGCCGGTCCCGCAAGCCGGACCGTGCCGCCCTCTCCGCTGCTGCGGGACAGCTCATCCGGCGGTCCGTACACATTTGAACGGTACGGTACCGGTTGTCAGATCTGCGGCAGGGGCACGTGGAGGAGCGCATGCGGGTTGCGGTGACCGGAGCGTCCGGGTTCGTCGGCGGCGCCGTCGTGCGAGACCTGGCCGCGCGGGGGTACGACGTTCTCGCATGCTCTCGCCGCGCACCTGCCGTGCTGCCTGCGGGCGTCCGCCATCTTGCCTGGGACCTGCGTGCCGGCCCGCTTCAGGGGGCCGCTCACCCGGGCGACGTCGACGGCGTCGTGCACTGCGCCGCCGTCGTCGGCGACGGCGGGTCGAACTCCGCGGCATGGGTGGTGAACGTCGAGGGCACCCGCGCGGTGCGCGCGACCTTCGCCAAAGCCCGGTTCGTCCAGGTTTCGTCGGGTAGCGTGTACGACCCGACAACGCCGAGCGTGCGCATCCACGAGGACCAGGGGCCGACGGCGGAGCGAGGCGTCCGGCCCTTCGGCTACCTCAACGCCTACGGCGCCACGAAAGCAGCGGCGGAGTACTGGCTCGCCGTGGACGCTGCCCGCCCGGACCGGGGCCCGGTGGTCGTCCTGCGCCCGCACGCCGTGTACGGGCCAGGGGACACGACGCTGCTGCCGCGGATCGAGGGGGCGCTGGTCGCGGGCCGCTGGCTGCCGCTGCCCGGCGGGGGTGAGGCGATGCACCATCTCACCCACGTCACCACACTCGCGGCCTCGGTCCGCGCGGCGCTGACGGCCGACCTGTCGCCCGAGGTCGTCGCGGGAGTTCCGCTGGTCGCCAACGTGGCCGACGCCGAACCGGTCCTGCTGCGCCAGATCGTGGAACTGCTCATGCTCGCGCGGGGGAGGAACGTGCGCGTCGTGCCCGTGCCCGTGCCCGAGCGGACGGCGCTGCGTGCGGCGGCGCTCGCCGAACGTGCCGCCGCACTGGCCGGCAAGGAGCCGCGCCTGTCCCGCTACTCCCTCAGCCACCTCGCGATGGAACGGACCTACGATCTCACCGTGCTCCGGGACCGTCTCGGCGTCGAGCCTCCGGAGACCTCGATCCTCGGCGCGGGTTTCTGGTAGGTCCCGGCGCGGTGAACTGCGCGGTGAACTGCGCGGTGAACTGCGCGGTGAACTGCACCGATCGGCCGGGGCCCGATGCCGCGGCGGGGCTCGGAACGGGCGCGGCAGCACGATGCCCGGCGGCGCGCATCTCGGATCGTGGGATCTTCGGCCCGGCAGGTGACACGGACGTCATTTCGGCGTAACGTGCGTCACGTGCAGACGAACCTTGTAGTACTTATTCCCGAGCGCGCCGACTGAGGCCACTCTCGCAGGCTTCGTCAGCGCGCTCGCCCCTCGCCTGTCGTCCACGGACGACCGAGGGGTTTCTTGTTGTCCGAAACATCCGCAGGCACCCCGCACAGGGTGCGACGGCAGGAGACCGACATGACCGCCACACCGACACCGGCCCAGCTCGCGGCGCGCGCCGAGGCGCGTGAGCAGGTACGCGCGGACCTTCGCGCCAAGGCTGTCACCGCCGAGGAGGTGACCGGCGCGGAGTCGATCGTGCGGTCCCTCGAGGAGGTCGGTGCGGACACTGTCTTCGGCATCCCGGGCGGGGCGATCCTTCCGGCCTACGACCCGCTCATGGACAGCAAGCGGCTACGCCACATCCTGGTGCGGCACGAGCAGGGCGGTGGGCACGCGGCGTCGGGCTACGCCCACGCGACAGGCAGGGTCGGGGTGACGATGGCGACGTCGGGCCCGGGCGCGACGAACCTGGTCACGCCGCTGGCCGACGCGCACATGGACTCGATCCCCATGGTGGCGATCACGGGGCAGGTCGGTGCCGCCTCCATCGGGACCGACGCCTTCCAGGAGGCGGACATCGTCGGCATCACGATGCCCATCACCAAGCACTCGTTCCTGGTCACCGATCCTGACGAGATCCCGCGCACGGTCGCGGAGGCGTTCCACATCGCCTCGACCGGCCGGCCGGGGCCGGTGCTGATCGACATCGCGAAGTCCGCCATGCAGGCGAACACCACGTTCTCCTGGCCGCAGGACCTCCAGCTGCCGGGCTACCACCCGGTGACCAAGCCGCACGCCAAGCAGATCCGCGAGGCGGCCAAGCTGCTCGCCACCGCCCGGCGGCCGGTGCTGTACGTGGGCGGCGGCGTGGTTCGCTCGGGCGCCTCCGAGCTGCTGCGCAAGCTGGTGGACCTGTCGGGTGCGCCCGTGGTGACCACGCTGATGGCGCGTGGAGCGGTGCCCGACTCGCACCCGCAGAACCTCGGCATGCCGGGCATGCACGGCACCGTCCCGGCCGTGGCGGCACTGCAGAAGGCGGACCTGATCTTCGCGCTCGGCGCCCGGTTCGACGACCGTGTCACGGGCAAGCTGTCGTCGTTCGCGCCGCGTGCCGCGATCATCCACGCCGACATCGACCCGGCCGAGATCGGCAAGAACCGCGCCGTCGACGTGCCGATCGTCGGCGACCTGCGCGAGGTGATCGCCGACCTCCTGCCCGAGCTCGCCAAGGAGCACGAGACCGTCGGCAAGCCGGACCTGGAAGGGTGGTGGCGTCAGGTCGACGGGTGGCGGGAGACCTACCCGCTCGGTTACACGGAGCCGGACGACGGGCACCTGGCCCCGCAGCGCGTCATCCAGCGGCTCGGCGAGCTGGTCGGGCCGGACGCGATCTATGCGGGGGGCGTGGGCCAGCACCAGATGTGGGCGGCACAGTTCATCAAGTACGAGAAGCCGCGCACCTGGATCAACTCCGGTGGCCTGGGCACGATGGGCTACTCGGTTCCGGCCGCCATGGGCGCCAAGGCCGGCCGGCCTGACGCGGAGGTCTGGGCGATCGACGGCGACGGCTGCTTCCAGATGACCAACCAGGAGCTCGCGACCTGCACGATCAACGACATCCCGATCAAGGTGGCGGTGATCAACAACTCGTCGCTCGGCATGGTGCGGCAGTGGCAGACGCTCTTCTACAACGAGCGCTACTCCAACACGGACCTGCACACCGGGCACGGCACCGCCCGCGTGCCGGATTTCGTCAAGCTGGCGGAGGCCTACGGCTGCGAGGGCATCCGCGTGGAGAGCCCGTCCGAGGTGGACGACGCCATCAAGCGGGCCCGCGAGATCGACGACCGGCCCGTGGTCGTGGACTTCACCGTCTCGCGCGACGCGATGGTGTGGCCGATGGTCGCGGCCGGCGTGAGCAACGACGACATCCAGTACGCGCGCGGCATCTCGCCGTCGTGGGACCGCGAAGACTGAGCGAGGACGAGGAACACACCATGAGCCGTCACACCCTTTCCGTCCTGGTGGAGAACAAGCCCGGCGTGCTGACGCGTGTCGCGGGCCTCTTCGCCCGCCGCGCGTTCAACATCCACTCCCTCGCCGTCGGGCCGACGGAGCACGAGGAGATCTCCCGGATCACCGTCGTGGTCGACGTCGAGGAGCACCCCCTGGAACAGGTGACGAAGCAGCTCAACAAGCTGGTGCACGTCATCAAGATCGTCGAGCTCGACCCCTCCTCGTCCGTGCAGCGCGAGCTGCTGCTCGTCAAGGTGCGGGCCGACGCCGCCGCGCGGTCCGGCGTGCTCGAGGTGGTCGAGCTGTTCCGGGCGCACGTCGTGGACGTGACCCCCGACGCCGTGGTGATCGAGGCCACCGGCACCGGGGACAAACTGAACGCCCTGCTCGCGGCACTCGACCCGTACGGGGTTCGCGAGATCGTGAAGTCCGGGACCCTCGCCATCGGGCGGGGCCCGCGTTCCATCACCGACCGCGCGCTCGAGCGCGTGGTGCGGTCCGCGTGAGACCACACCTCCCGTAGCGGAGCGACAGGCTTACGCTGCGAAGGACTCACCGAGAAGACGTCGACCGAATTCCATCGATCAAGGAGCAAGAACCGTGGCTGAGCTGTTCTACGACGACGACGCCGACCTGTCGGTCATCCAGCAGAAGAAGGTGGCGGTGATCGGCTACGGCAGTCAGGGTCACGCGCACTCGCTGAACCTGCGTGACTCCGGTGTGGACGTCACCGTGGGTCTGCGTGAGGGTTCCGCCTCCCGGGCCAAGGCCGAGGACCAGGGCCTCAAGGTGGCGAGCGTGGCCGACGCCGTGCGCGATGCCGACGTCGTCGTCATTCTCGCCCCCGACCAGGTGCAGCGCCTGGTGTACGCCGACGAGATCGCCCCCAACCTCAAGGAAGGCGCGGCCCTCGTGTTCGGCCACGGCTTCAACATCCGGTTCGGCTACATCAAGCCCGAGGCCGGCCACGACGTGTTCATGGTTGCCCCCAAGGGCCCGGGCCACCTGGTGCGCCGCGAGTACGCCGACGGCCGGGGCGTCCCGGTGCTGGTCGCCGTCGAGCAGGACGCCTCGGGCCACGCCTGGGAGACCGCGCTGTCGTACGCGAAGGCGATCGGTGGCCTGCGCGCCGCCGGTATCAAGACGACCTTCACCGAGGAGACGGAGACCGACCTGTTCGGCGAGCAGTCCGTCCTGTGCGGCGGCGCCTCGCAGCTCGTCCAGTACGGGTTCGAGACCCTCACCGAGGCCGGCTACCAGCCGGAGATCGCCTACTTCGAGGTGCTCCACGAGCTGAAGCTGATCGTCGACCTCATGGTCGAGGGCGGCATCGCGAAGCAGCGCTGGAGCGTCTCCGACACGGCCGAGTACGGCGACTACGTGTCCGGCCCGCGCGTCATCGACCCGCACGTGAAGGACAACATGAAGGCGGTGCTCGAGGACATCCAGAACGGGAAGTTCGCCGAGCGCTTCATCGCCGACCAGGACGCGGGCGCCCCCGAGTTCAAGGAGCTGCGCGCCAAGGGCGAGCAGCACCCGATCGAGGCGACCGGCCGCGAGCTGCGCAAGATGTTCGCCTGGATCAAGCCGACCGACACCGACTACACGGAGGGCTCGGTCGCCCGCTGACACAGGTCGGGTAGCACCTGCGCGCTGCCCTGACACACGACGTCGCCGCCGGTCCCGGGACCGGCGGCGACGTCGCGTATGAGGGCTCCTGCGGTGCGGTTCAGGCCGCACCCGCACGTGTCAGGTACCTCGTTCGCCGTCGTCCCGGTGCTCCGGCGTTCGGCGTGAGGGTGTCGCGCGGCGTTCGGCCGTCAGCGGGATCGCCACCGCGAGCAGCGTCAGGGCTGCGCCCACGTAGGTGAGGGTGCTCGGCGGGGCGGCGTCGGGGAGGGCGGCGTCGAGCACGAGCGCGCCCACGACCTGCCCGGCGATCATGCTCAGGCTGAGCAGCAGGACGCCCACGCGGTGCACCACCGCCACGCCGACCGCGATGAACCCGATCCCGATCGCCCCGCCCGTGTACAGCAGCGGGTTGGCCGGCAGGGCGCCGTGGGGCACTCCGTCGAACAGCATCGAGACGCCGAGTGCGAGGACGAGCGCGGCCGTGCCCACGAGGAAGTTGACGAAGGTGGCGGCCAGCACGTCCTCGGCGGCGGCGCGGACGCGCCCGTTCACGGCCTGCTGCCACGCCGATCCGGCGCCCGCGAGGAGCGGCAGCACGGTGAGCGCGAGCGCCGATGGTGAACCCACGTCTCCGGACACCGCCGTCGCCACCGCCACCACCGTCAGGAGCGGTCCGACGGCGCGGGGCAGCGTCACCAACCGCACGCCGCCCGGACCCAGCCCGATCCGGTCCACGACGATCGAGCCGACCGACTGCCCGGTCACGAACGCCACGATGAACACCGCGACGCCGAGCGTCCCGACCGCCAGCCCCTGGGACGCCACGAAGAACCCGCCGGCCGCCCCGCCGAGGCACTGCCACAGCCGCAGCCCGCCGTCCTGCCCCGCGGGTTCGCGCAGCGCCCGCGCGATACGTCGCAGGCCCGCGCGGCCGCGCCGCGAGAAGAGCAGGGCGATGCTCAGCCACAGCAGGCCGCTGCCGAAGGAGATGACCGCGGCGAGGTACCCGCTGCCGACGTGGTCGGCGAGGGTGCCGTTGACCCGGCTCTGCGTGGCGAGCCCGGCGCCCGCGAGGACGGCCAGGGCGACGGGGACCGTGAGCGAGATGCCGGTCGGGGAGGGACGGGCGCTGGGGCGGGACACGGTTCCGAGAGTATGTTCCGCGGGACGTTCCCGGCGGGTCCGACGAGGTCGGATGGGTCACAATCGCCGGTGGATGAGGCAGGATGGTCAGCGTGAGCGACGAGACGCGGGAACCCGAGCGGAACGACGAGGCGGCAGGCGCCGCGGACCGGGTGGACGACACGGCCGCGGCACCCGCCTACGGCCCGGCGGCGGCCGGCTCGGACGAGGAGGCCGGCCTCGGGACGAGCGGGCCCGACACGTTCGACCCGGCGACCTTCGACCCGGAGGACTACGCCGACACGGAGCCCGGCGACGCCGACGTCGCCCAGGCGGTCCAGTCCTTCTGGGAGGCCGTGCGGCCGTACGCCGGGATGGCGAAGACGGGCGTGGTGACCGGAGTCCTGGCCTCGGAGACGGTGCCGCCGCCGGCGTGGGCCTTCGGTGACGACCCGGAGGTCGCCGACGAGCTGCTGGACCTGATCCTGGCGCGGGAGAAGACCGCGACGTCCTCGATGGCGTGGGAGTACGACGACGCCGGCGAGCCGCTGCCGCAGTCCGGTGAGCTCTTCATCCTGCTCGACGGCGAGCGGCAGCCGCGCGCGCTGATCCGGACCACGAGCGTGGACACCGTCCCGTTCGACGAGGTCGACGAGGACGTGGCCCGTGCCGAGGGCGAGGGTGACAAGACGCTGGAGTACTGGCGTACCGAGCACGAGAGCTTCTTCCGGCGCCACCTGCCCGAGGGGCGCGAGTTCGCCGGTGACATGCCGGTGGTGGTGGAGCGCTTCGAGCTCTTGTACCCCAAGCGGTGAACTTGTCCCAGACCATGAGACCGGTGTCTCATTTTCGCGTGCGGACGCGCTAGGCTCCGTGCATGGCGCAGAACGGGACGGACCAGCAGATCGACCTGGCAGTGGTGGCAGGCGACGGCATCGGCGGCGAGGTCGTGGAACAGGGCCTGCGAGCCCTTGAGGCGGCGCTCGCGCCGAGCGGCACGAAGGTCGTCACGACCGAGTTCGACCTGGGCGCTCGCCGCTGGCACGCCACGGGCGAGACCCTCACCGACGAGGACCTCGAACGGATCCGGCAGCACGACGCGATCCTGCTCGGCGCGATCGGCGACCCGAGCGTGCCGTCCGGGGTGCTGGAGCGCGGACTGCTGCTCAAGCTCCGGTTCACGCTGGACCACTACGTCAACCTGCGTCCGTCGCGCCTCTTCGAAGGGGTGACGAGCCCCCTGGCCGACCCGGGTGAGATCGACTTCGTCGTGGTCCGCGAGGGTACCGAGGGCCCCTACACCGGCAACGGCGGCGCGCTGCGCGTCGGGACGCCGGCCGAGGTCGCCACGGAGGTCAGCGTGAACACCGCCTTCGGTGTCGAGCGCGTGGTCCGGGACGCGTTCGCCCGCGCCGCACAGCGTGAGCGCAAGCACCTCACCCTCGTGCACAAGCACAACGTGCTGGTGCACGCCGGGCACCTGTGGCGCCGCACGGTCGAGGCCGTGAACGCCGAGTTCCCCGAGGTCACCACCGACTACCTGCACGTGGACGCGGCGACGATCTTCCTCACGACGAACCCGAGCCGGTTCGACGTGATCGTCACCGACAACCTGTTCGGCGACATCCTCACCGACCAGGCGGCGGCCATCACGGGCGGGATCGGGCTGGCGGCGTCGGCCAACATCAACCCCGACCGCACGGCGCCGAGCATGTTCGAGCCGGTGCACGGTTCCGCCCCGGACATCGCGGGGACCGGCAAGGCCGACCCGACCGCGACGATCCTGTCGGTCGGGCTGCTGCTGGACCACCTCGGCCGTGCCGACGAGGCGGCGGCGGTACAGGCGGCCGTCGCCGCGGACATCGCGGAGCGGGCGACGTCGTCGTCCGTACGCAACACGGCGCAGATCGGCGCCGACATCGCGGCCCGGGTCGCGGGGTAGCACAACCCCACGGCCGGGCCCGCAGCCCGGCCGTCGGGGGCGTCCCCACAGGACAGGTCCCCTTTCACCGGCCGGGCATGGAACACTGACTGCATCCGGTGAAAGGCTCTGAGATCATGACGACTACGTCCCACAACATCCTCCCGGCCGACCTCGAAGACCTCGTGGCTCGGTTCGACGTGCGGCGCACCGACGCGCCCAGGTCGGAGGACGAGCGCACATCCCTGCTCGCCAAGCCCAAGTTCGGTACGGTCTTCACCGACCACATGGCCCGCCTCACCTGGCGTTCCGCCGACGGCTGGACCGACCGGCGCGTCGAGCCGTACGGCCCGCTCCAGCTGGACCCCGCCACGGCGGTACTGCACTACGCCCAGGAGATCTTCGAGGGCATGAAGGCGTACAAGCACGCCGACGGGTCGGTCTGGACGTTCCGTCCGGAGCAGAACGCCCGGCGTTACGCCCGCAGCGCGCACCGTCTCGCCCTCCCCGAGCTCAGCGAGGAGGACTTCCTCGCCTCGATCGCCGCGCTCGTGCGCACCGACATCGAGTGGGTGCCGGACGGCGAGGACTCCTCCCTCTACCTGCGTCCGTTCATGTTCGCCAGCGAGGCCTTCCTCGGCGTGCGTCCGGCGCTGCAGGTGGAGCATCTCGTCATCGCCTCGCCGGTGGGGCCGTACTTCGCGGGCGGCGTGAAGCCGGTGTCGATCTTCCTGTCGGAGAAGTACCACCGTGCCGGCCCGCCCGGAGGGACCGGTGACGCGAAGTTCGGCGGCAACTACGCGGCCAGCCTGCTCCCGCAGCAGGAGGCCCAGCAGCGCGGGTTCGACCAGGTCTGCTTCCTCGACGGTGCCGAGAGCACCTACCTCGAGGAGCTCGGCGGCATGAACATCTTCTTGGTGATGGCCGACGGCACCGTCCACACCCCGGGGCTCGGTTCCATCCTCGAGGGCATCACCCGCAAGTCGATCATCCAGCTCGCGCGCGACCGCGGCCACGAGGTGGTCGAGCGCCGCATCCCCGTCCGCGAACTCGTCGAGGGCATCGAGTCCGGCCGGGTGAAGGAGTTCTTCGCCTGCGGGACGGCGGCCGTGGTCACCCCGATCGGCCGGCTGGCGTCGTCGGACTTCGACGTCGAGGTGAACGGCGGAGCGTCCGGCGAGCTGACGATGGCGCTGCGGTCCGAGCTGACCGACATCCAGTACGGCCGCGCGGACGACCGCCACGGCTGGATGATGCGCCTGGCCTAGCCGTCGCCCGCGCGGGACGGGCTTCCCGAGGCGCTGGTCGCGTTCGGGAGCGCGGACCCGTCACGCGCGGGCGGGCACGTCCACCCCCTGGAGCTGGAGCACGACGTCCCGGACCGACGCCGCGGGAACGAGCCCGTCGTCGTCGGACACCTGCCGGGCGACCACGGCCGGCACGCCGGGGTCCGAGCACAGCACCAGGGGGGTGTCGGCCGCCGCGTCCGGGAGCCGGCCGTGCGAGCCGCGCACCCAGGTCGCGTCCAGCGGCGTGGTGCTCATCGCGTACCGCAGGCCGAGCTTCTTGCGCACCAGGTTCAGCCCGGCGCGGGCCTTGGCCAACCGGTCCGCCGGGTCGAAGAACAGCTCGGCGGGGTCGTAGCCCGGCTTGCGGTGGATGTCGACGCCGCGGGCGAACTCCGGCGCCCGGTCGTCGCGGAGCCAGTAGTAGTAGGTGAACCACGAGTCCGGCTCCGCGACCACTACCAGCTCGCCGGACCGCTCGTGGTCGAGGCCGTAGGCGGCCTGAGCGGCCCGGTCCAGGACCTCGTCCACGCCGGGCTCCGCCCGCAGCATCGCCGCCACGCGCGGCAGGTCCGCCGGGTCGGCCACGTACACGTGCGCCACCTGGTGGTCGGCGACGGCGAACGCGCGGGACGTCCACGGGTCCAGCAGCTCGCGTCCCTGCTGCGTGTACACCTCCAGCAGCCCCTCGCGCCGCAGCGGCCGGTTCAGGTGGACGGGCCGTGAGACCGGGCCGATCCCGTACTCCGACACAGCGAGCACCGTCACCCCGTCGGCCTCCGCCTGGTCCAGCAGGGGCGTCAGCGCGGCGTCCAGCTCGGCCGCGGCCCGGTCCGCCTGCGGGGACCGGGGGCCGAACCGTTGCAGGTCGTAGTCCAGGTGCGGCACGTAGGCCAGGGTGAGGTCGGCGGCGCGCGTGGTCAGCAGGTGTCGCGTGGCCGCCACCACCCACCGCGTGGAGTCGATCGACGCCGTCGGGCCCCAGTACCGGAACAGCGGGAAGTCGCCGAACGCGCCGGTGAGCTCGTCGTGCAGCGCGGGCGGGCGGACGTACGCGTCCGGTGACTTGCGGCCGTCCGCGTGGTAGACGGGCCGGGGGGTGACCGTGACCTGCGTGGTCATCCCCATCGCGTACCACCAGCAGACGTTCACCGCCTGGTAGCCGGGCTCGGTGCGGCGGGCCGTCTCCCACAGCTTCTCCCCGCCGACCAGCCGGTTGTGCTGCCGCCAGAGGTGCACCTCGCCCAGGTCGCGGAAGTACCACCCGTTCCCGACGATCCCGTGGTCCCGCGGGGCCAGCCCGGTCAGCATCGTGGACTGCACGGTGCACGTCACCGCGGGCAGCACCGTGCCCAGGCGGGAGGACCAGCCGGCCCGCGCCAGGCGGGACAGGCGCGGCATGTGCGCCAGGGCGCGTTCGGTCAGCCCGACGACGTCGAGCAGCAGCACGGGCCTCATGCGGCCACCTCCTCGTCGGCGGTCAGGTTCTCCCGCGCCCAGCGCAGCTCCGCGGCGATGCCCGCCACGAGGCCGCCGGGCTCGTCGCCGAGCCCCGCGACACCGGCGGGCAGCACCGTCCACGTGTACGTCTCCACGTCCAGATGCGCCTCACGACCGTGCGGCGTGGCGTGCACCGCCGCCACCGCCTCGCGCAGCACCCCGGTGGTCGAGGCCAGTGGGGGAGCGGGCCGGGCGTGCAGCGGCACGTGGAAATGCACGCGCCACGGTCCGGTGCCCGGCAGGCCGGGGCGGCCCCGGGCGGTGCCCAGCGCCTCGTCCAGGTCGTCGGCCGCCAGCACCGTGCCCGACGGCGTCCGCTCGCGCACCTGGTGCAGGTACCGCGGCTCGGCGAACCGGGCGACCGCGGCGCGCGACGCCTCCTGTCCTGGGTCGTCCACCTGCAGGGCGGCCGACGCCTGGACCTTCACGACCCGCAGGCCCGCGTCGGCGACCCGTCCCGCGGCGCCGGCCGGATCGGCGAACGACACGGCCAGGTGGCACGCGTCCAGGCACACCCCGACGTGCTCCGGGTCGATCCGCTGCTCCGGCGCGAGCCCCGCGTCCGTCCGCGCGGCGAGCCAGCGCACCACGTCGTCCACGGTGTCGAGCACGCAGCCCGGCTCGGGCTCCACCGCGATCCGGACCACGTGACCGGTCCGGTCGGCGAGCTCCCGCAGGTCACGGGACAGGCCGGCCAGTGCGCGGGCCGACTCGTCGTCGTCGGCCGGGGTCCAGGGCGCGCGCCAGGCGAGCGGCAGGGTGGAGATCGATCCGGCGGCGCCGCCGGGCAGGAGGGCGGCGAGCACCCGTGCGCACGCCTGTGTGTACTGCAGGCGGGCGCGTTCGGCCCAGGTGGGGCGGTAGACGGAGCGGCCCACCACCGCGGAGTGGAAGCCGCCGTAGGGGAAGGCGTTGAGGGTGCGGACCTCCAGGCCGTGGTCGGCGAGCGCGCCGCGGAGCCGGTCGAGGTCGGTCGGCGTCGTGTCGAGCCGGTGCGCGACCTGCGCGGGGAGCCACAGCCCGACGCCGAGGACGTCGAGCCCGGCGGCCTCGCGGACGGGGCCGGCGTACGTGGCCAGCTGGGCGACGACGCCGTCGACGTCCTCGGCGGGGTGCACGTTGGTGCAGTAGGACAGGTGCATGGCGGCCCCCTATGCCCGCGCGCCGCGCAGCACGGAGGAACCGGCGAACTGCGCGCCGGGTTCGGGTGGTTCACCGGCCACGAACCCGGGTACCGGGTCCAGGACGAGGTTTCCGGACTGCCCGTAGAACTCGACGGGGTTGCGCCACAGGACCCGGTCGACGTCGTCGTCGGTGAAGCCGTCGGCCAGCATGCGGCGGCCGGTGCGGGCCGTGGTGAGCGGGTCGGAGCGGCCCCAGTCGGCGGCGGAGTTCACGATCATGCGGTCGGCGCCGTAGCGGCGCAGCAGCGCCACGGTGCGTGGTTCGTCCAGCTTGGTGTCGGGGTAGACGGAGAAGCCGGCCCACAGGCCGGCGTCCCGCACGAGGGCGACCGTGGTCTCGTTGAGGTGGTCCACGAGGACCCGCTGCGGAGGCAGCCCGGACTCGCGCACGACGTCGAGGGTGCGGCGGGTGCCGGCGAGCTTGTCGCGGTGGGGGGTATGGACCAGCACGGGCAGGCCGGCCTCGCGTGCCAGGTCGAGCTGGGCGGCGAACACCTCGTCCTCGGCGGGCGTCATGGAGTCGTAGCCGACCTCGCCGACGGCGACGACACCGTCCTTGACCAGGTAGCGAGGTATCTCGGTGAGCACCTCGCGGCAGCGTGGGTCGTTCGCCTCCTTGGGGTTGAGCGCGATCGTGGCGTGGTGGCGGATGCCGAACTGCGCGGCGCGGAACCTCTCCCAGCCGACGAGGGAGTCGAAGTAGTCGGTGAACGAGGCGGCCGAGGTGCGGGGCTGCCCCAGCCAGAAGGCGGGTTCGACGACGGCGCGCACGCCGGCGGCGTACATCGCCTCGTAGTCGTCGGTGGTGCGGCTGGTCATATGGATGTGGGGGTCCAGGATGCGCATGCTCACTCCTTCGTGACGGTCAGCAGCCGGGTGAGGTCGGGTGGGACGTCGCGTCCCGCGGCGCGGCGCTCGGCGGCCAGGTCACCCGCCATGCGGGCCAGGTCGGCGTCGGCCCGTGCGGCCAGGCGGTCGACGGCGTCCAGCGGGACGCCGAGGAACACGAGCTTCAGCACCGCGTGGCGCCAGGTGGGGGCGTCCAGGTGCCGTGCGCCGAACGGGCCGACGGCGGCCGCGACGAGGCTGGTGTCGTTGGCGCGCAGGGCGTCCTCGGCGAGCGCGACCCCGGCGGTGACCAGCGGCTCGGGCGGCGACGGGGCGTGCGGCGAGGTGTCCCCGTGCACGACGAGTGCGTCCAGGGCGCGCAGGACGCCGCGCCGCTCGCCGGTGTCGCCCTGGTGGTAGAGCGTGGTGAGCCGGGTGGCCAGGCCGGGCAGCGGGGGGTCGCCGGGGCTACCTGCGGGGGAGGGGGTGGTGACGAGCGTGACGACCAGCGCGGCGCGGGCGGCGTCGCCCACGGTGCCGTGCACGGTGCCGGCCGGGTCGGTGTCCGGCCGTAGCGGTCCGCGGCCCGCGTGGCGGCCGGCGAGGGCGAAGAGGCGGGGCAGGACCGCTGGGTCGGCCACCACGGCCTCGCGCGCGGCGTCGAACCAGTCCGCGTCGCGCAGCAGCGGGCGGAGCGCGGCGGGCGTCAGGGCGAGCCCCGCCGGACCCGGCCTGGCGCGTGCGGTGCCGGCCGGGACGTCCGGTGGGGCGCCGGTCATGGGCGGACCTCCTTCCAGGCGCTGGTCAGGGCCTTGAGGGACGCGGTGACGAGGTCGGGTGCGGCGTGGGAGTGCCGGGGGAGCTCGACGGCTGCGACGCCGCGGTAGCCGATGTCGGCGAGAGTGGCCAGGGCGGCGGGCAGGTCGAGGTCGCCCTCGCCGAACGGGCGGTGTTCGTGGTGGGTGCGGGGCATGTCGTCGAGCTGCACGTTGCGCAGCACGGGCGCCGCCGCACGCAGGGCGCCGTCGACGCCGCCGGGCTCCACCACGAGGCAGTGCCCGACGTCGACGGTGAGGCCGAGGCCGGGCGGGTCGCCCAGGTCGCGGCGCAGGCGCAGCCCGTCCTCGACCGTCTCGACGAGCATCCCGGGTTCGGGTTCGAGGGCGAGAGCCACGTCCCGCGCGGCGGCGTGCTCCAGGAGGACGGGCAGCCGGCCGAGCAGCCGGGCACGGCCCTCGGCGGGGCGCTCGCCGGCGGGCAGGGTGCCGGAGAAGAACGACACGCAGTCCGCGCCGAGGTCCGCGGCGACGTCGACCGCGCGGGCGAGGTACCGCATCCGGTGGCCGGCGTCCCGGTCGACCAGGGTGGGCCGGTGCTTGTGTGCCGGGTCGAGCAGGTAGCGCGTGCCGGTCTCGACGACGACGGCGGCGCCCGCGCCGTGCCGCATCGACGCGAGCCGGGCGGCCACGGCCCGCACGGCGTCCGGCGGCGCCGACAGGGGGTCCAGGTGCGGGAAGCCGAGGGTGAGCGCGACGGCGTCGTACCCGGCCTCGTCCAGCAGGTCGAGGGCTGCGGGCAGCGGGTGGTCCGACAGCCCGTTCGTGCCGTAGCCGAGCAGGAAGGGCGGCCTCATGTGATGCTCACCTGCCGCCGTCCCCGGGCGTGTGCCCGCAGGCGGAGCGCGTGTCCGGTGGCCGCGACGCCGCCCAGCACCAGCGCGATCCCCGGTCTGCCGGAGCGGGCGGCCCACGCCGCCTGGAGCGGGATCATGGCCTGCAGGCCCGAGCGGGTGGCGGAGCGGGCGGCGCCTGCGGTGGGGTCGCCGGCGGCGCGGACCTGGCCGGGTACACAGGTGGCGGAACAGGCGAGGGCGGAGATCGCGGCGGTCAGCCGTGCGGTCCGCGATGGTGTCGCGGCCGGGCGGTGCGAGGAGGCGGACGGCACGGATAGCGCGGGCAGCAGTGCCCCCACGACCGTGACGCCCGCGACCGTGCCCGCCACGGCCGGCGTCGTGCCCCGGACCTCGCCGCGGGACAGGACGGTGACGGCCGCGGTGTGGGCGGCGATGCCCGCTGCGGCTCCGGCGGCGGCGCGCGGGGTGCCGGTGGTGGAGCCGAGCAGCACGTCGAGGCCGCGGCAGGCCGCCATCGCCGCCGGACCGAGGACCGGATGGTGCTTGAGCGCGGTGTCGTAGGCCCAGACGCCGGCGGCGACGCCGGTCGCGAGGACGGCACCGCGGTGGCCGGTCGCCAGGGTGGCGGCGGCGATCCCCGCGGCGGTCAGCGTCACGCCGACCGTGAGCGCGATTCGTGGGGTGACCCGCCCCGAGGGGATCGGGCGCTCGGGGCGTTCGACGGCGTCGAGTTCGCGGTCCGCCCAGTCGTTGAGTGCCATGCCGGCCAGGTAGAGGCACGAGGACGCCGCGGGTAGCAGCAGGTGGCGGGCCGTGACGCGGCCGCGCCCCGCGGCGTGCCCGGCGAGAGTGTCTCCGACGACGGTCAGGGCGGCGGGGAGCCGGACCAGTTCGGCCAGGGCCGATGCCGTGGGCCGCGATGCTGCCGGTCGCGGTGCCGTCATCGGTGGCTCCGGCCGGTCGCCGCTCCGGAGGCGGAGGCCCGGGATCCCGTCTCCCGGATCCAGTCGTCCAGGAGGCGCGCCTGAGCGGCGGCGTCGTGCACGCCGGTGCCCCACGGATCCTTGAAGAAGAACCCGAGTTCCGGGACCGGGCCCGCCAGGCCGGCCGCGTGCGCGAGGGCGAGCAGCCGGGTCAGGTCGAGCACCAGGGGAGCGGCGAGCATGGAGTCGTACGCGCTCCACGTGGTCTGCAGGGTGAGCCGCGAGCCGAGGAAGCCCTCGACGTGGACGTGGTCCCAGGCGACCTTGACGTCCCCGAGATCGGGCACGTAGTCGATGTGCAACGGCGTGCTGTCGGTGCCGGTGATCGCCTGCAGTCCGCGCGACTTGCTGCCCAGCTTGGAGCTGACGGCGTTCGGGTCGGCGAGCGTGGCGCCGTCGCCGCCGCCCAGCAGGTTCGTGCCCGACCAGGACAGGACGCGCAGGTGGCGCGCGGCCAGCGCGGGGGCGACCACGGTGCGCAGCCAGGTCTGGCCGGTCTTCCCGTCCTGGCCGGCAAACGGAACGCCGTGTTCGGTGGCCAGGCGGGCCAGCGCGGGCAGTGCCATGCTCGCGCTCGGCGTGAAGGCCGCGTACGGCGCGCCCGCGAGGATCGCGGCGTAGGCGTACAGGGACGACGGCGGGAGTGGTGCGCGGTCGGGGTCGGCGAGGGCCGCGAGGAGGAGGGCGTCGTCGTCGTGCTCCGGAGCCGGTTCCGGGAGCGGTTCGGTCGAGGCCACGTCGATCACGACGACGCGTTCGAGGCTGTGCCGCTCCCGGAACGCGACGATGTCGGCCGCGAGGCGTTCCGCGGTGGCCTGGCCGCTGCCCTCGGCGCGCGCCGGGTCGTGGCCGGGACGGACCTGCGCGTCGGCGGTCTCCAGCGCGTCGCGCGTGAGGGTGACGAGCCGGGGCGGGAGCATGCCGGCGTCCGCCAGGGCCTCGGCGCGCTTCGGCAGGGGACAGGCGGACAGGTCGTGCCCGCCGACCACGATGTCCTCGAAGTCCGGCATCGGATCCGGCGCGAGGCCGGGGCGGGCGGTGACGCAGCCGGTCGGTTCGGCGTGGCCCCCCGCCAGGGCGGCGAGGCCGAGGACGGCGGTCGTGGCGACCGATCCGCGTGCGCCGACCAGCCAGAGTCCGGTGGCCCGGCTGCTGGTACGGGCGGAGGTGGTCTCGCGGGTGCGGGCGTGCGTCATCGGTGCTCCCGTTCGTCGCTCGCCGGAGCGGCGCTGCCCCGGACGGTCTTCACGCTAGCCCGGCTTATGCCGAGAATCAATCAAAAGTCACGATGAAATCTGCACAAGCGGCCGGGGAGGGCGAGGTTGACGACCCGTGCTTACTGAGTAAGTATGGCGCTGACACTTACCCGGTAACTATCGGAGGATCTCATGTCCGTCCGGCATGCCCTGCTGGTGCTCCTGTCCGAGCGCCCCATGCACGGCTACCAGCTCCGCCAGGAGTTCGAGCGCCGCACCGGCGGCACCTGGCCCCTGAACATCGGCCAGGCCTACTCCACACTGTCCCGTCTGGAACGCGACGGCCTGGTCGCCCCCGTCGGGTCCGACGACCCGGACGCTCCGGAGACCTACCGCCTCACCGACGACGGAACCGAGCAGGCGCGCTCGTGGTGGGACACCCCGGTGGACCGCGGCACCCCGGCCCGTGACGAGCTCGCGATCAAGCTCGCGCTCGCGGTCACCGTGCGCGTCGACGGGAAGCCGGTCGACGTCCCGGCCATCGTCCAGCGACAGCGCACCGCGACGATGACCGTGCTGCGGGACCTCACCCGGCTCAAGCGGGAGGCGGGCGACGACCTCGCCTGGTCCCTCGTGCTGGACTCGCTGGTCTTCGCGGCCGAGGCGGAGATCCGCTGGCTCGACCACGTCGAGGCGAGCGTCGTCCGGGCCGCGCGGCAGCACCCGGAACGCGCGGAGCAGGGCGCGCCCGCGCCCTCGTCGGCGACGGCGAGGAAGACGGCGGACCGGAAGGGGGCGACCCGATGAGCGCCGTCGCACTGAAACTGACCGGCGTGACGCGGGTGCACGGCAAGGGCGCGGGCGAGGTGCACGCGCTCCGCGGGGTCGACCTCGAGGTCCGTCGGGGCGAGATGGTGGCCGTCATGGGGCCGTCGGGCTCCGGCAAGTCCACCCTGCTGCACCTGGCGGGCGGGCTCGACACGGCGACGTCGGGCCGTGTCGAGGTGGCCGGACGCGACGTGGGCTCCGCCGGCGCCAGGGAGCGCGCAGCGCTGCGCCGCAAGCACATCGGCTACGTGTTCCAGGACTTCAACCTCGTGCCCGCACTGACCGCGCGGGAAAACGTGATGGTGCCTCTGGAGCTGGACGGGATGCCGGCGCGGCGTGCCCGGGAGCATGCGAGGGTCGCACTTGCGGAGGTCGGCATGGAGGACATGGGAGCGCGGTTCCCGGACGACATGTCGGGCGGTCAGGCGCAGCGGGTCGCGATCGCCCGCGCCCTGGTGGGGACACGCGGACTGCTCCTCGCCGACGAACCCACCGGCGCCCTGGACTCCGTCACGGGCGAGGCCGTGCTGCGCGTCCTGCGGGCCCGGGTGGAGGCGGGAGCGGCCGGGGTGCTCGTGACCCATGACGCGCGGCACGCCGCCTGGGCGGACCGGACCGTGTTCCTCCGTGACGGGCTGCTCGTGGACGGCACGACGGCGGCGCCCTCCGCGGAGAGCCTGCTCGCGGGGGCAGCCGCCACGGGCGGCCACGCCGCGGACGACCCCGACGACGGCGTGGCCGGAGCCGGCCGGTGAGGGGCCGGATGGCGCGCTGGTGGGGTCGCTGGCGGGTCGCGCTGCGCTACGGGGTGCGCGACGCGCGGCGGCACAAGGTCCGGACAGTCCTGGTCACACTCATGGTGGGGCTGCCGGTGGCGGCGGCGTCGCTGTTCCTCACCTGGCTGGAATCACGCGACCCGACCCCCACGACCTATGCCGCACAGATGGTCGGGCCCGAGCTCGAGGCCCGCATCGACTGGAGCACCACGGCGGTCGACTCCCAGGACCTCGTGGGAAACCCGGTGCACGAGCAGCGGCGTGACAACGACAGCGGCCTTGACGACAACGGCGAACTGCTCACGGTCGACGAGTACGGCGAGAAGCTGGCCGAGGCGTTGCCCGCGGGATCGACGCTGTACCCCGTGCTCGCCGGTGACCGCAATCTTCAGGGGACCGGTCTGCGCTGGCCGGTGCAGATCCACCAGACGGATCTGTCCGTTCCCGAGGTTGCCGCCGTCTACCCCCTCGACGCCGGCCGGCTCCCGGACGGGAGCGACGAGATCGCTCTCGACACCTCCGTCGCGGAACTCCTCGGCGTCGCGATCGGGGAGACCGTGACGGTCAACGGCTGGGACGACGACGGCGAGGAGATCGACCTGGACCATCTCGACGTCACCGGCCTGCTCGCCGCCCGGCAGGCGACCACCATCACGGCCGTGGTCGACGTCGACGGGCCGCTCGTTCCCTTCACGCACATGCCCGAGCCCGGCGCCTGGCCCGCGACGCGGGACTGGTACGTCGACTCGCCGGAGCCCATCACCTGGGACGAGGCGCGCGCGGTGAACGCCCTGGGAAGCACGGTGATCAGCCCGGCCCTGGCGCAGGACCCGCCCCCTGAGGCGATGCCCGAGCCGTCCGGGGCCGATCTCGATCTGATGCTGATGGTGGCGGCGGTGATGGGGATCGCACTCGCCCAGGGGATCCTCATCGTGATGCCGGCGTTCGCGATCGGCCGCAGGTCCGCCGCGCGGAGCCTCGCGGTCGTGGCGGCGTCAGGCGGAGACCGGGCCACGCTGCGGTACGTGACGCTCTCCGGCGCGATCGTGACGGGACTCGTGGCGGCGGTCGCCGGCCTCGGCCTCGGCATCGGCGGGGTGGTCGCCATCGACCTGTTCCTGCGCCCGCTGCCCAATCTCGTGGTCCCGCCCCTGCTCGCACTGCTCGTCCCCGGAGGGGCGCTCCTCGCCGCGGTCGCGGCGATGCCTGCCGCATGGGCCGCCGGGCGCACCGACGTGACGGCGGCCCTGGCGGGCCGGTTCCCGCGGAAACCACCCCGGCCGTGGCTCCTGGTGGCCGGGGCCGTCCTGGCCGGTGCCGGTGTCGTCGTGGCCCTGGCAGGGCCGGTCCGGCAGGAGCCCTGGTGGATCGTCACCGGCGTCGTGCTCGCCGAGCTGGGCGTCATCCTGGCGATGGGCGCGATCCTGGCCACGGTCGGACGTGTGGCGCCGCTGCTGCCGCTCTCCGGACGCTTCGCCCTGCGCGACGCCGTGCGGCAGCGCTCCCGGACCGTTCCCGCCGTGGTGGCCGTCGTGGCGGCGGTCGGAACCGGGGTAGGGGCCGTGTCGTACTTCGCCTCGGCACAGGCGTTCCAGAGCGCCTCCTACGGCGCCCGCGTGAACGACGGCGTGGTCCTGATCCAGCACGGTCAGGCCGGGGAACCGCTGACGGATGCCGAACTGGAGCGGGTCGTCGAGGTGTCCCACGACGTGCTCGGCCCCGCACGGGCCGTCGAACTGCGGACCGTCGTCTCGCCGGGCTCCGACTTCACCGAGATCCTGCTCTCGCAGGACCTGCTGGAGGAGATCCGGGCGGCGGACGCCGACGAGGTGTGCGACGACGGCGACCGCGAGTGTCTCGACGCACAGCTCGACACGTGGTCCGGCAACGGACTCTGGATGCCGCTGGTCTCGGACGGCGACATCACCGCGGTCCTGCCGTACACCGACCCCGAGGCCGCCTCGCGTGCGCTGGGCGCCGGGAAGGTGGTTGTGGCACCACCGGTGATGAATGCCGACGGGACGGCCACGATCGTGGTGACGCGCTACATCGAGCCGGAGTTCGGCGACGACGGCGAGGTCGTCGTCGAAGGTGAGCAGGAGACGTCCGAGAAGCGGCTCGCCGCCGCCGGCGCGGGACGTGTCAACGAGGTTCTCGACGGTATCGTGCTGTCGCCCGAGGCCGCCGACGAACTCGGCCTCGACGTCGTCCGCGCCGGCGTGGCCCTGATCCCCGAGACGGAACCCACCGCCCTCTCCGAGGAACGGCTGCGCCAGACCCTCGCGGAGGTTCGCGACGGCATCTTCGTCTACGCGGAGCTGGGTCCGCGCACCGAAGCCGACCGCCCGGACCCCACGCCCTTCGCGCTCGCGCTGGTCGGCGGCGTCGTCGCCCTGGTCGCGACCTGGCTCGCGGCGGCGCTCGCGGCCGCGGACAGCCGGGCCGATCTGGCGACGCTCACGGCGGCAGGAGCGTCCCCGGCGACGCGACGCCGGCTCGTCGCCGCGCAGGCGGCGGTCGTGTCGGTGACCGGGGCCGTGCTCGGTACGGGACTCGGGATCCTCACGGCCTGGGCGTTCGTCCTCCTCGAACGCTATCGGGGTGACTTCCCGGACCCGCGCTGGACGCTGCACGTGCCGTGGCAGTGGGCGGGTCTGCTGCTCGTGGGCCTTCCGCTGCTCGCCGCCGGGGCCGCCTGGCTGGTCACCCGCTCCCGCCTGGAGCTCACCCGTCGCCACGACATGTGACGGGCCCGCCGGCGCGGTAGGAGATCCCGAATCCTGGAGCACACCTACCGCGCCGGCCGGACCTGTGGCACCATGGCCCGCATGACCCTGCGCATCACCCCGCGTCCGGCGATCATCATTTGCTAGCGCGTCCAGCTGCTTTCGCTGGACGCGCAGACCTTCCGCACCCCGGAGGGTCTTTTTCTTTGCCCGCAGAGCCACAAGCTCCTCCGCACGTTCTCGCACGCCAGTCCCGGCCCGGCAGGGCCGCGGATCCTCGCACGGAAGAGACCCGACGCATGCGCACACCGTTCCACGTCTACGACACCACCCTGCGCGACGGGGCCCAGCAGGAGGGCATGAACCTCTCGGTCACGGACAAGCTCGCGATCGCCGAGCAGCTGGACGAGCTCGGTGTCGGGTTCATCGAGGGCGGCTGGCCGGGCGCGGTACCCAAGGACACCGACTTCTTCGCCCGCGCGGCCAAGGAGCTGACCCTGCGCAACGCCGTGCTCGCCGCGTTCGGCGCCACCCGCCGGGCCGGAACCCGCGCCGGGGACGACCCGCAGGTCCGTGCCCTGCTCGACGCCGAGACGCCCGTGGTCACGCTCGTGGCCAAGTCCGACTCGCGACACGTCGAGCGGGCGTTGAGGACCACGCGCGACGAGAACCTCGCCATGATCCGGGACACCGTGGAGTTCCTCTCCCGCGAGGGCCGCCGGGTCGTGCTCGACGCGGAGCACTTCTTCGACGGCTACCGCCACGACGCCGACTACGCCCTGACCGCCGCACGTACGGCCTTCGAGGCAGGGGCCGAGGTGGTCTGCCTCTGCGACACGAACGGCGGGATGATCCCCACGTGGGTGTCGCAGATCGTCGCGGAGGTGCTCGACGGCGTGGGCGGCCGCGAGACCGGGCACATGCTCGGCGTGCACGCCCACAACGACTCCGGCTGCGCCGTCGCCAACACGCTGGCAGCGGTCGAGGCCGGCGCGACGCACGTCCAGGGGACCGTGAACGGGTACGGCGAGCGCACGGGGAATGCCGACCTCATCGCGGTGACCGCGAACCTCCAGCTCAAGCTCGGGATGGAGCTGGTCCCGGAGACCGGGCTGCGCGAGGCGACGCGTATCGCCCACGCGATCAGCGAGATCACGAACATCTCGCCCTTCGCGCGCCAGCCGTACGTGGGGCAGAGCGCGTTCACGCACAAGGCGGGCCTGCACGCCAGCGCTATCCGCGTGGACCCCGACCTGTACCAGCACATGGATCCGAAGGACGTCGGGAACGACATGCGGATGCTGGTCAGCGACATGGCGGGGCGTGCCTCGGTGGAGCTGAAGGGACGCGAGCTCGGGTTCGACCTGTCCGACCAGAAGGACGTCCTCGCCCGGGTCACGGACCGCGTCAAGCAGGACGAGGCGCGCGGCTACACCTACGAGGCCGCCGACGCGTCGTTCGAGCTCGTGCTCCGGGACGAGCTCGGTGACCTGCCCCGGTACTTCGAGACGCAGTCGTGGCGCACCATCGTGGAGACCGTCCCGGACGGGCACACGCCCGCCGACGTGTACGGGCCCGAGGCCGAGGCGTTCGCCGAGGCGACCGTGAAGATCACCGTGGGCGACCAGCGGATCGTCGCGACCGGGGAGGGCAGCGGTCCGGTCGACGCGCTGGATCGTGCGGTGCGGCAGGCGCTGACGGCCGAGTACCCGGTGCTCGAGCGGTTCGAGCTGATCGACTTCAAGGTCCGTATCCTCGACACGGACCAGGGGACCGACGCCCGCACCCGCGTGCTCGTGGAGACCGCCGACGGCGAGCACTCCTGGTCCACGGTCGGCGTCGGCCCGAACGTCATCGAGGCGGCCTGGGAGGCCGTCACGGGCGCCTACGTCTACGGCCTGATCAAGGCCGGCGCCACACCGGCCCGGACGTCCGCCTGAGACGCGCCGCGTGCGTGACGCCTTCCGGCGCGGAACGCACGCGGCGCGCGTGGTCAGTCGTTGCGGGAGGGGCGGTTGAACGCCATGCGCTGGTCCGCCACCGCGTCGGCCGTGAGGCGGATGGCCTCCTGCGACTTCTCGTAGGTGCGCTGCGCGACCCGGACGAACAGGAAGTCCACGATGGTCAGCTGCGCGATACGGCTCGCCATGGCGCCCGCGCGGAACTTGGTCTCCCGCGCGGTGGTGGCCAGCACGAGGTCGGCGACCCTGCCGATCGGCGCGTCGGGGTAGTTGGTGATCGCGGCGGTGATGGCACCGCGCTGCCGGGCCAGCTCCAGGGCGGTGTTCGTCGCCCGGGTCTGGCCGCTGTGCGAGATGCCGATCGCGACCGCACCCGGGTCGAGCACCGCGGCCGAGGACTGCTGCAGGTCCGCGTCGGGCGAGCAGAAGGCGATCCGTCCGATGCGCTGCAGCTTGATCGCGAGATCCAGCGCCGCGATGTGAGAGGCGCCCACGCCGTACACGGCAAGCTGCGGCGCCGTGGAGATGGCCTCCGCGAGCTTGTCGAGGACCTCACGGTCCACCGTGCGGGCCGTGTCCTCGATGGTGCGGGCCTCGTGGAAGGCGATCTTGTTGACGACGTCGTCGACGCCGTCGGTCTGGGTGAGCTCACCCTGGGCGATGCCCGACCGTTCGAGCTCGAGGTCGCGGCGGCTGGTGGCCTGGGCGAGATCGATCCGGAACTCGGGGTAGCCCGCGTAGCCGATCGCGCGGCAGAAGCGGACGACCGTCGCCTGGGACGTGTCGGCCTCGCCGGCGAGCTCGGTGATCGTGGAGGCGACGACCAGGCTCGGGTTCTCCAGCACCGTCTCGGCGACACGCGCCTCGGCGGGGCGCAGCGTCGGGAGCGAGCGTCGGAGCTTGACGAGCACGTCACCGGTCATCGGCGGGATCTCCAGTTGTCATCGGGCCCCGGGGCATCATGCGAGCCCCGGGGTGTCGGGCAGGACGTCCGGCAGTTCCGTCGCGGAGAACTGCGCGGTGGACATGGAGCTGAACATATCTGCCCCCATATCGGCGTGCTCGCCGGTGGTGTGACGACCGTCGACCCGCACCGTCAGCCACGGACGATAGCCGACCACGCTGGACGGATCGGCCGCGAGGCGGCGCGCCAGCACCCTGGCGCCGTCGAGCGGCGTGCCCTCGCACGGCACCAGCCGGACGCCGGGGCGTTCCTGCATGAGGTTCTCGTGCAGGGACTCGGTCAGCGGGGACGGGCGGTGCGCGAGCCTGCCGGTGATCGACGCGAGCTGCGGGATGTCGGGGCTGAGCGCGGTGGCCAGCGTCGCCGCGAGATGGCGCCCGGCCTCGACCAGGATTCCGTGCGCCGTGGTGTCACCGGCGGCTGCCGCGCTCATCACCGCGGGGGCGAAGGACGCGAGCTTGGCCGCGCGGTCGCTGCTCATGTACAGCTGGGCGGGCCAGCTGGCGACCGGGCCGAGCTTCTGCGTGGCGACCTCGAGGAGGCGCTCGGACTTGCCTCGCGTGCGTCCGTCGTGCGCGGCGGTGGCAGCGCGCAGCGCCTCGGTGCCCACCCAGACACCGGCGCCCAGATCACCGAGCAGATGGCCCCAGCCGTCGGCTCGGTGCCAGCGGCCCTTCTGGTCGAACGAGAAGGCGACCGCCCCGGTGCCGACCGAGAGCACCGCACCCGCGCGACCGCGCAGGGCGCCCATGTGAGCGGTCAGCGCGTCGCCGGCGACCGCCGTACGGTTGGTCTGCAGCATCGAGCCCATGATGTCGTGGATCTCGGAGGCGCTGGGCACCACCGTGGTGAGGCCGGTCGTCCCGACGGCGGCAGCGAGGACGTGCGGGGGCTGCTGGAAGTGGTATTCCGCATTCTTCACCCAATAGAGAAATGTTTCACAGAGTCCCCTGACGACCTGCGCGGCATTGCTGCCCTCGGGCAGCATCTTGACGGGCTCACCCTCCAGCGTGATCGTGATGCCCTCACGCTGCCTGCCGCCGTCCCTGAACTCGGCGGTCAGCCGTGAGCCGCTGCCACCCACGTCCATGGCGACGATCCAGCCCGGGGTGTCACCGAGGGCTGTCCCGTCCGCCTCTGTGTCAGTCTGCACCAATCCATTCTGCCACGATTTCCCCCCAAGATTGCGTAAAGAGTCGTGGAAATTCGCGCATATTACTCGCGAAATATCCGGCATGCCGCAGTGTGCTATTGGAGCCGCGTGGCGCCCTCGGCGTGTCGTGCTGCACAGCTCGCGTGACATGGATAAGATCACGTTTCGATAACGGTCGGTGGTGATGGTTATTCGCCCCTACTGCGTGGAGGTAATCTCCGCGAGTGGCGGCAAGTCGGGTAACTGCATTTCACGCGGTCGGATGCCGGGTGTGACAAAAGAGGGACCAGCGTGAGCGACAGGGTGCGTGCCGTGGCCAGTTCCAGCCGGCACGGTCGAGCTGCCGGTCGGGAAGGAGAACCATGATGATCACCGACATGAGGTACGAGAGGGCTGATTCTGTCCCGCCGGTGCGGGTCTCGTCGCCGACGGAGGAGCGCAACCCGCGTACGCGGGACATCGACGTCGTCCCCACGGCCGAGCTGGTGGCGATGATCTCGGACGAGGACGCGCGGGTCGTGGACGCGGTGCGCGCGCAGCACCCGCAGATCGTCGCGGCGGTCGACATCGCCGTCGAAGGGATCCTCGCCGGCGGGCGCGTGCACTACGCGGGATCCGGCACCTCGGGGCGGATGGCGTTCATGGACGCCGCCGAGCTGCTGCCCACGTTCGGGGTCGGGCAGGAGATGTTCGTCGCGCACCTCGCGGGAGGTGCCGGTGCGTTCGCCCGGGCCGTCGAGGGGGCCGAGGACGATGTCGCGGCAGGGCGGGCGCTGCTCGACGACGCCTCCCCGAACGACGTCGTCGTCGGCATCGCGGCCAGCGGCCGTACGCCCTACGTGCGCGGTGCGCTCGAGGCGGCCCGGGAGATCGGCGCGTCGACCGTGCTGCTCGCGTCGAACCCGCTCGCGCCGCTGGCCCCGCTGGCCGACGTCGCCATCCTGGTCGACACCGGGGCCGAGGCCATCACCGGATCCACCCGGATGAAGGCGGGTACGGCGCAGAAGCTCGTGCTGAACACGCTCTCCACCGCCGTGATGGTCCGGCTGGGCAAGACCTACTCGAACTTCATGGTCGAGGTGGTCGCCACGAACGACAAGCTGCGCGGCCGGCTGGTGCGCCTCCTCGAGCAGGCCACGGGCCGGCCGACGGAGGACTGCGAGCGGGCTCTGCGGGACGTCGGGGGAGACCTGCGCGTGGCGCTCGTGACCCTGCTCGTCGGCGTCGACGAGACGGCCGCCAGGGCCGCGCTCGCCGCGCCAGGGGTGCGAGGGGTGCGCGGGGCGCTCGACCGCCTGCGCTGACGGTGTCTTCCGGGTCCCCGGGCCGGCGGTGTCAGACCCGCTCGGGGACCTGGGCCGCCATCTTCGCGACCAGGACCTCGCCGCCCTTGGTGAGCTGCTCGCCGGTCTGCTCGAACCCGAGCCGGCCGTGGAACCGCATCGATCCGGGGTTCGGCGGGTCGAGGTTGATCTCACAGGTGACGACGTCGCGCGCGGCCTCGCGGGCGGCGTCGAACACGGCGTCGTAGAGCTGACGGCCGATGCCGCGGTTGCGGGCGCGCTCGCCCAGCACGATGCGGTCCACGTACAGGTGATCCAGGCCGCGATCCTCGAACCAGTCGTAGTTCTCCGACGAGTACTCGGCACCGGGGTCCAGGGCGAGGAGGAAGCCGAGCGGGTCAGCGCTGTTCTCGGGGTCCGTGGCGACCAGTGCGAGCGACGAGATGTCCAGGAGGTCCTGCATCGCGTCGGCCGGGGTCACCGGGACCGCCGGTGTTGCGGCGTTGTTGAGCTCGACCAGGGCCGGGACGTCGGACGCGGTCGCGGGCCGCAGCAAGGGGCTCGCGGGAGCGGCGACGGGCATGGGAGCATCCTCTCCTTGAGGAAATGGGATCGCTCCGACAATACCGGGCGCGCACGTCCGGATCAGTGGCGCGGCCCACATCGTGAGCGGCCTCACGAGACGGCGTCACAAGATGGTGTCGGTGGCCGGCCGCCGCGTCACAGCAGCTGTGCGACGCCCCGGGCGAGTGTCGCCGCGCCACCCACGTAGGCCAGGACGACGAGAACGCGCCGGGTCGCCTCCCGCGAGAGGCGCGGGGCGAGAAGCTCGCCCAGGGCGATGCTGCCGACGAGTGCGAGCCCGATCACGAGCCACTCCCAGACCGCGAACGCCGGGAACGTCGCCCCGGCGAAGAGGAGCTTGGCCGCCATCGCGGCGAGCGCGTTGGTCATGAAGAACGGCTGCGCCGTGGCGGCGAACGACCTGGTGTCCCACCGGTCCAGGACGGCGTACACGGCGAGCGGCGGCCCGCCGATCCCTGCCGCGACGCTGCCGACCCCGGAGGCGGCGCCGGTCACGAGCAGGGGGCGCGGGTCCCGCGCGGCGAACCGGCGCCGCTCACCGCGCAGGCGCGCCGTGACGAGGGCCAGCGTCATGGCACCGATGACGACGAGCCCGATGCCGATCTCCAGGGCCGCCGAGCTCGCGCCGCGCAGCAGGAGCGCCGCCGGGACGCTGACGCTCACCGAGGCGGCCACGAGCCACGCGTACCGCCGCCAGTCCACCTCGCGGAGCACCCGGCCGATGATCAGCAGCGCCATCGCGGCACCGACGACGTTGACCAGCAGCACTCCTTCCAGCGGGCCCACGAGCAGCACGATGAACGGCCCGGCCACCAGCCCGAACCCCATGCCGGCCACGCGTTGGAGGGACCCGCCCACCAGGATTGCCAGGACGAGGAGAGCGAGCACGGGGCAACTGTACGCTCGGGCAACGCGCCCTCGGGCCACCTGCGGTGCGGCCCGGACCGCGAGCCGCGAACCCCGAGTGGTTCCTCCCCGGGCGCGTGGACGGGGCGGCAGGCCTGTCGGAGGGTCCGCGACAATGTGGCTCGTGGCGAAGAAGAAGCGTGCGGGGGCCGGCGGTGGCGGGACGCCGGCCGTCCTGGCCCTGGAGACGGCCGGCGTCAACCATGTGCTGCGTGCCTACGAGCACGACGGGTCCCGGGACGACTTCGGTGCCGAGGCGGCCGACGCGCTCGGGCTGCCTTCCGGGCAGGTGTTCAAGACGCTCCTGGCCGACGTCGACGGCGTGCTCGCCGTCGGCATCGTGCCCGTGGACCACAAGCTGGACCTGAAGGCGCTCGCCAGGGCGGTCGGCGGGAAGAAGGCGGCGATGGCCGACGTCGCGCGGGCCGAACGGGCGACCGGCTACGTGGCGGGCGGTATCTCGCCGCTCGGCCAGAAGCAGCGGCACGTCACGGTGCTGGACGAGTCGGCCGAGGCGTTCGACGTCGTCTACGTCTCCGCCGGGCGCCGGGGCCTGGAGGCCGGCCTGGCGCCTGCCGACCTCCTGGCCCTCACCGGAGGGACGGCGGCCCCCATCGCCCGCTAGCCCCGCCCACACCGGAGGCCGGCTCGTTCCCGGGGCCCATTCCCGGGGCCTAGCGGGCGCGGGGGCCGAAGACCGCCGTGCCGACGCGGACGATCGTGGCGCCCTCCGCGATCGCGAGGTCCAGGTCGGTCGTCATGCCCATGGAGAGCTCTCGGGCGTCGGCGGTGCCGGGGGCGTCCGACGCCAGGACCTCGTCGCGGATCGCGCGCAGACGGGCGAACCCGGCGCGGACGGCGGCGTCGCCGGCCGGCTCGCCGCCGGCGTCCAGGTGGGCGCCGATCGTCATGAAGCCCGTCAGGCGCAGGCCGGGCAGGGCGGCGACGTCGAGGGCGAGCGGGACGGCGTCGCCGGGCACGACGCCGGACTTGGTGTCCTCGCCCGACACGTTCACCTGGACCATCACGTCCAGCGTGCGGTCGTCGCGGACGCATCGCGTGGACAGCGCCCGGGCGAGGGCCAGCGCGTCGACCGTCTCGACCCCGGTCGACGTGGACAGCACCTGGTTGATCTTGTTGCGCTGCAGATGCCCGATCATGTGGACCTCGAGCGTGCCCGCCGCGACGCGGTCGGCCAGCGCGGGAGCCTTCGCGACGAGTTCCTGCACGCGGTTCTCGCCGATCAGGTCGACACCGGCCTCGACCGCGGCGCGCACGGCGTCGGCGTCCTGGGTCTTGGTCGCGACCAGGAGGCGGACCTCGCCGGGGTCGCGCCCGGCGGTGCGGGCGGCGGTGTCGATGCGGGAACGGACGGCGGCGAGGCGATCGGCGATGGAGGAAGACGGCACGGTCCGAGTGTATGGATCCGTGGCTGCCCGGCGACGCAACGGCCGTCCGCGGGTGGCGCGCGCCCGCGAGGGCGGGCCCGGTGCGGGTGTGCTGGTGGCTGCGGCCGTGATCAGGGACGGATCAGGGCGATACCTGGTGACGTCCGGGCCGCGGCATGCGGCAGAATCGGACCATGCTTCGGACGCTGCTGAACATCATCTGGTTCGTCTTCGCGGGACTCGGCCTGTTTCTCGGCTACGCGCTGGCGGGCATCATCTGCTGCCTGCTGATCGTGACGATCCCGTTCGGCATCGCGTCCTTCCGGATCGCCGTCTACGCCCTGTGGCCCTTCGGCCGCGCGGTGGTGGACAAGCAGCAGTCCGGAGTGGGCGAGGCGTTCTCGCTCGTGGGCAACGTGATCTGGGTGATCGTGGCCGGCTGGTGGCTCGCGATCGGTCACATCCTCACGGCGATCCCGCTGTTCGTCTCGATCATCGGCATCCCGATGGGGTGGGCGAACCTCAAGCTCATCCCCGTGTCGCTGATGCCGCTGGGCAAGGAGATCGTGCCCAGCGACGCGCTGCTGCCCACCTATCGGCGCGCTGCCTGACCGGCGCCGGGCGCGCTCGCCCTGGTGGCCCGGGTCTCCGGTGCGACGCGCTCGCCCCGGAGACCCGGGCCACCGGGCCGTTCAGCGGTCCGTGCCGGGTTCCTGACCGAGCGGCGTCACTTCTCGCCGAGCGACATGACCTCCTGGTCGAGCGGCCCCAGGGTCATGCGCGGCTCGCCCGTCGCGGTGAGCGTCGTCGCGCCCAGGCCGCCGATCACGCAGCTTCCGCTGACCGGGCTGCCGCCGTTCCACACCTGGCGCAGGCAGTTGCGCTGGGCGAGCTGACCCCAGTAGTTGGGGTGCAGCGACTCCTGGACCGCGTACGGGGAGTCGCCGATCGTGGAGACGGTGCGGATCTGGTTGACCCACTCCGTGCTGTCGACCGCGCCCGGCGACTGCCAGTTCGCCAGGCCGACCTCCTCGTACAGGCCCACGCCCTCCTCGCACAGGCGCTGCCCGTCGAACGCGTGCGTCATGTCGAGGGTGCGCACGTTCGACAGGCCCACGTCCGACGCCGCGCCGAGCAGCGCGCCGTTGATAACCGGCAGCGCCGTGGAGTTCGCCCAGTTCGCGTCCGCGTTCCACAGGCCACAGCCGCCGGTGAACTGGCGCGTGTATCCCGACTGGGAGTACCGGATCCCGCCCCCGTTCGGGACCGGGGACGGGTAGGTCTGGACGACGAGCGTCCACTGGCTGTCGTCGTATCCGGCGTTGCGCATGGCGGTCGCCACGTTCCCGAGTGCGCCGGCGACCTCGGCCCGAACGGCCGCGACGTTCGCGGAGGTGAAGTTGGCCTCGACCGAGTCGTCGTCGTGGCAGTAGTTCTTCCACCAGGTGGGTGAGGTGAGGAAGTCCACCACGCACTGCTGCACGATGCCGGCGAAGTCGAAGTCGTTGCCCCCGATCGAGACCACGACCATGCTCACGTTCCGGGTGGCGGCCGCCTCCTGCAGCGCCAGCGCCTGCCCCTGTCCGGCGGAGCCGTCGTAGAAGTCGATGCCGGGCTTGAAGTCCGACCCCGTGGACGTCGCGGTCTCCGCGCCGCTGCACGCGAGGTTGAGCCCCCTGGTGCCCGCGCCGATGTACGCCTCGGCGGACTCCGCCCGGTGGCAGCCCGGGATGGTCTCGCCGGTGCCGGACGCGTTGTCGTGGTACGCGCTCGGGCCCAGCGCGTCGGCGCGGTGGTAGTCGTCGTTGGAGCTGCCGGCCCAGCGCCCGGCCTCCCCCGAGATGTACGAGTCGCCGAGCGTGACGACCCACGGGTCGCCGCTGCCGGGGCCGTCGGCGGCGGCGGGGGGTGCGACGGCGGAGGTCGAGGCGATGAGGGCGGCGGTGGCGAGGGCGACGGCCGGCCCGGTCAGGGCGGCTCCGGTACGGGACGATCTGATGCGAGACAAGGTGTGCATGACCAGACTCCTGTTGTCGGACGAGTCAGCTTCGTTGCTGACTCGGGTAACAATAGCGGAGTCTACAAATTTGTCACCAAAGAGCAAATGATCGGCAAAATATGACGAACGGGAGGCTTGCCGGAGATCGACCATCCGGTGAGGGGGTCCGCCGGTGACCGCCGGACCCCGCCCGCAGGAGGGTCCCGGTCAGATGGTTCCGACGCGCAGGGCCCGCAGCATGACCTGGCCGGCCTCGTCGCTCGCGGCCAGGTCGACCCCCGCGGTGATGGCCCAGTCGTGGTTGCCGTCCGCGTCGTCGAGCACCTGCCGCACCCACCACGTGCCCTCGGGGACGCGACTGCCGTCCGGCAGTTCGCCGCCGGGCTCGACGATCGTGATCAGGCTCGCGGCACGGGCCTGCGGGCCGATGCCGATCGCGTCGTCGCCCTGCTCCTCGAACAGCGGGTCCAGCGCGTCGCCCCAGGCGTCCGCGTTCATGCCGAGCGCGCCGTCGAGCGAGCCGAGCGCCTCGTACGCCTCCCGCGCGGCCAGCTCGACGCGGCGGAACATCGCGTTGCGCACCAGCCGGCGGAACGAGCGGGTGTTCCCGGTGACGGGGCGCGCGGGTGCCTCCGCGCCGGCCTCGGCGAGCTCACCCTCCACGACCAGGTCGGCGTCGTCGTCCACAGGGTTCTGCAGCCGCTCCCACTCGTCGAGCAGCGACGAGTCGACGTTGCGCACCAGCTCGCCGAGCCACTCGATGACCTCGTGGACGTCCTCGGTGCGGTGCTCGTCGGGCACCACCTGGCGCACGGCGCGGAACGCGTCGGCCAGGTAGCGCAGCACCACGCCCTCCGTACGCTCCAGACCGTAGGCGCTGACCAGCTCGCCGAAGGTCATCGCCTTCTCCAGCATGTCGCGCACCACCGATTTGCACGACAGCTCCGCGTCCGCCACCCACGGGTTCGTCTGCTTGTAGGTGGCGAACGCCGGCTCCAGCAGGTCCTGGAGCGGCTTGGGCCAGGTGACCTCCTCCAGCAGCTCCATGCGCTCGTCGTACTCGATGCCCTCGGCCTTCATCGCGGCGACCGCCTCGCCGCGCGCCGTCTTCTGCTGGCCGAACAGCACCTGGCGCGGGTCGTCGAGCGTCGCCTCGATGACCGAAACGACGTCCAGGGCGTGCGTGGGGCTGTCGACGTCGAGCAGGTCCATGGCGGCGAGCGCGAACGGGGAGAGCGTCTGGTTCAGCGCGAAGTCGCGGGGGAGGTCCATCGTGAGCCGGGCGCTCGGGCGGTAGCCCGACGGCCGGGAGGCGTCCGGGATGCGGATCCGTTCCACGACACCGGCCTGGCGCAGGCTGCGGTAGATCCGGAAGGCCTGTCGCACGTGCTTGGCCCGGGCGGCCTCGGTGTCGTGGTTCACGGTCAGCAGGTGCCGCATCGCCGCGACGGGGTCGCCGCCGGGACGTGCCAGCACGTTCAGCACCATCGCGTGAGAGACGGTGAAGTTGCTGCTCAGGGGCTCGGGAGCGGCGTCGCGCAGGCGTTCGAACGTGGAGTCGGTCCAGTTCACCGCACCGGAGGGCGCCTTCTTGCGGACGATCTTCTTCTTTTTCTTCGGGTCGTCGCCCGCCTTGAGCAGCGCCTTGCGGTTCTCGATCACGTGTTCGGGCGCCATGACCAGGACCTCGCCGAGGGTGTCGAAGCCCGCCCGGCCGGCGCGGCCCGCGATCTGGTGGAACTCGCGCGCCGTGAGGTGGCGCATGCGCTCGCCGTCGAACTTCACGAGGCTGGTCAGCAGCACGGTGCGGATCGGCACGTTGATGCCGACGCCGAGGGTGTCGGTGCCACACACCACCTTCAGCAGCCCCTTCTGCGTCAGGCGCTCCACCAGACGGCGGTACTTGGGCAGCATGCCGGCGTGGTGCACGCCGATGCCGGCGCGCAGGAACTTGCTCAGGGTCCTGCCGAAGCCCGTGCCGAACCGGAAGGCGCCGATCTCGGTGATGATCGCCTCCTTCTCGGCCTTGTCGGCGAGCTTCATGGACAGCAGGGCCTGCGCGCGGTCGACGGCGTCCTTCTGCGTGAAGTGCACCACGTACACCGGGGCCCGGTGGGTCTGCACCAGCTCGGAGATCGTGTCGGTGAGGGGCTCCACCACGTAGGCGAACTCCAGCGGGACGGGCCGTTCGGCGCCGGCCACCTCGGCGACGTCGCGTCCGGTGCGGGTCTCCAGGTCCTCGCGCAGCGTCGTGGTGTCGCCCAGCGTCGCCGACATGAGCAGGAACTGGGTGTCGGGCAGTTCCAGCAGCGGCACCTGCCAGGCCCAGCCGCGCTGCGGGTCGCCGTAGTAGTGGAACTCGTCCATGACCACCTGGGCGATCGCGTCGTCGCCGGTCAGCGGGCCGCCGTCGTTGCGGGCCTGGCGCAGCGCCAGGTTCGCCAGGATCTCCGCGGTGCAGCAGATGATGGGGGCGTCCGGGTTGACCGCGGAGTCGCCGGTCATCATGCCCACGTTCTTCGACCCGAACGCCGCCACCAGGTCGAAGAACTTCTCGCTGACCAGCGCCTTCAGCGGCGCCGTGTAGTAGGTGCGCCCGCCGCGCCCGGACCGGTTCGCCGCGAGCGCCGCGAACTGCGCGCCCATCGCGACCATCGACTTCCCCGACCCGGTGGGCGTGGCGAGGATGACGTGGGAGCCCGTCATGAGTTCCAGGAGTGCCTCCTCCTGGTGCGGGTAGAGCGGACGACCGCCGTCGGCCGCCCATGTGCCGAAGTTCTCGAACAGCACGTCCGGATCCGGCGCCTTGCCGGTCGGGGCGGGGATGTGGGGGGGCTGTCTCTTATACACATCTGACGCTGCCGACGATAAGGCTCGTGTAGA
>NZ_JABBYC010000034.1 GCF_016742955.1 Myceligenerans indicum
CATACGAGATGTAGCTCCGTCTCGTGGGCTCGGAGATGTGTATAAGAGACAGCCCCGAAAGCACCCAGCCCTGGCACCCGGCCCGCTCAGGGACAGACCGCCAGGAGCGTGCGGTCCACCGCCTCCAGGTGATGCGGCCCCGTCCCCGGACGGAACACCGTACGCTCCCCGCGCACCAGGCGGCGCCGGCCCTCGGCGTCGACCAGGACCGCGCCGTCCGCGTCCACCGCGATCAGGTCGCCCCCGGTGCGCAGCAGCACGGGCTCACCCGGTCCGGGAAACCGCGCGATCGCGGTACGGCCGGCGGCCACGGCCTCCAGGATCGCCTCGGGCGTGCGCTCGGCCGCCGCGACCCAGGTGGTCGGTGTCCCCGGCGGGAACCCCGCCTCGGGCGTGTGGAAGTCGGACCCGCCCAGCAGCACCGGCGGCTCCCCGCCCCGCGACCACTCCTTCAGGAAGGCCCACGGGGCGCGGGCCGCCGGGCTGAGGAACCACGAGATGTGCCACAGCTCCAGCGCCGTGCGGGCCCGGGCGTCGTGGGACAGGTCCGACAGCCAGGCGCAGTCCTCCTGGACGGGGTGGTTGACCGACATGACGCCGCCGCGAGCGGCGGTCTGACGCGACCACTGCTCGGCCGGGGCCCGGAAGTCGATCCAGCCGACGTCGCCGAAAGCGTTCGCGTGGCCGTCGTCGGTGGTGACCTCCTGGCCCGGCAGGAGGCACGTGTCGTAACGGGAGGCCGCCTCGGGCAGATGGGCGTGATGGGAGACGGTGTTGTGGTCCGTCACGGCCAGGAAGTCCAGCCCGCGCGTGGCCGCCGCGGCCGTGAGCTCGTGCAGCGACAGGCTCCCGTCCGAATGCGTGGAATGGGTGTGCAGATCGCCGGCGTACCAGGTCAGCCCCTCGGGTGCGGGCAGCCCGCGCTGGGACGCACGAGGGTTGGTCGGCGCCGGCGGCGAAGGGGGTTCGGGCTCGACGTCCGCGGCGTCGTCGTTCACGACCACGGTGACGGTCACGGGAATCGGGTCGGCCGTCACGGAGTGCAGGCCCAGCACCACGGCCCAGCCGCCGTCCGGCAGGCCGCCCGGCTCGTAGCCCGGAGTGGCCCGGGTGGGCCGGATGACGAAGCCGTCGCGTGCGGTACCCGACCATCCGCGCCACCGCTGCGGGTCGCGACAGCCCAGCTCGATCGACGCGGCGTGCCGGTCGTAGGACACGCGCACCTCGATCGCGTGGGCGCCGGACACGTCGAACGGCACCTCGACGTAACGGTGCGCGATCTGTTCCTCGATCCCCAGTAGCAGGCGTTCTACCTGGTGAGTCACGAGGCACGAGCCTAGCGGGAAGGGACGGCGCCTGCCTGCCCCCGGTGCGGTACGCGAGGGGACCGCACCGGGGGCGCCGGGGGCGCCGACCTGCCGGCCCGGGCCTCTCGCGCTACCCGGCCATCTGGACGTAGTGGGCGTTGTACATGACCCCGAGCACGTTGCCGAACGGGTCGACGACGGCCGCGGTCACGAAGCCGTCACCGCGCGGGGTGACGGGCTGGTACTCGGTGGCCCCCTTCTCCAGGAGCCGCTCGACGGTGCCCGGCAGGTCGTCGACGTGCCAGTACATGATCGCGCCGCCGGGCAGGTCAGGCAGGCCCGCCGGCGCGAACGCCCGGCTGACCAGGCCGAGCTCGGCCTGGTGGTCGCCGATGCGGAACTCGACGTACGCGGGCCGCCCGTCCGGACCGGGCCGGGAGAAGTACGGCTCGGTTCCCAGCAGGTCCGCATACCAGGCGGCAGCCGACCCGACGTCGTCCGCCCAGTAGTTGATCGTGGCAAATCCGCGCAGGCTCATGTCGTTCTCCATGGTGCAGCAGGGGCAGGAGTGCTCATCACAGCACGAGACACCGACATCGGAGCGAGTGCCGTCGAGCCGGCCGGCCCGGAGGATTCCGGGCTGGCGCCCGCCCGACACCTCCCGGCACTGCTCCACGCAGTCCTGCCCACGTCAGGAGACCTTCCCGCTCAGGCATCCGGCCCCGCCACGACGGAGACGTCCTGCTCACCCGGCCCGTCCGGCCGGGTCTGGCGGAGGGCTGCCACCTCCCCCTCCAGCCGGGCGGCCGCGACCGCCTGACGTGACGCCTCCGCCTCGGCGGCACCCCGGGCAGCCTCCGCCTGGGCGCGGGCATCACGCTCGGCGTCGAGCCGGCCCTGCGCGGCGGCCACCTCACGGGCGGCCTGGTCACGAGCGACCTCCAGGGCTTCACGTGCCACTCGTGCCTCCTCGCGCGCCACACCGGTGTCCTCCCGGGAGGCCGCCGCGGCCTCGCGGGCCTGGTCCAGGTTCTCGCGCAGCGCGGCAAGAGTTGCCTGCGACTGGGCATGAGCGGCCTCGGCCGCAGCACGCTCCCGGTCCGCGGTGGCTCGCGCGCTCTCCACGTCGCGCCGCGCCTGCTCGACGCCGGTCATCGCGGCCTGCACCCGGGCCAGCTCGTCGCGGGCCTCGCCGAGCGTCTTCTCCACGGCGGAGACCTCACCCTCGGCGCGGGCGCGGGCGGACTGGGCGGCCGTCCGGTCCCGGTCCGCGGCGCCGCGCGCCTCCTCGGCGTGTTCGAGCTGCTCACGCAGGTGGGCCAGCGTGCTGCGGGCCTCGGTGAGCTCGGCGGTCAGGTCGTCGACGGAGCGCGCGAGCTCGTCCGCGTCCCGGCCCGCCCGCTCCAGGGCGTCCCGCGCCCCGGCCAGCTCGGCGTCGTGGTCCTCGCGCGCCCGGCGGACCGCCTCCTGCCACAGTGCGGCGATCCCGCGCCGGGCGATCCGGGTGACGGCCTCGGGCGGGGTGTCGGCCTCGGTCTCGTCCGCCTGGCGTGCGGCGCGGTCCTCCCGCCATTCGCGCAGGAAGCGCGTGGCAGCCGCGTTGGAGCAGCCGGCGCGCTCGCGCACGGTCGTGACGGTGGGGGAGATGCCCTCGGCGGCGAGCGCCTCGATGGCTTCGACGACGCGTTCCTTGTCGCGCACGCGGATTCCTCTCGTGTCGTGCCGCCGTCCCGGGGGATCCCAGTTTTCGGCGGCCGATCGTAGTAGTGGTAGTAGCGCAATACTACTGCTACTACCGCCCTCACACCACCGACACCCGCTTTCATAGAGCGGGTGTCGGCTATGGAGAGAGCCCTGAGAACACACCGAAATCTGAGGGTCGTGAGCCCGCTCGACACCTCTGATGTGCATATGGTGAGCACTCGAATCCGGCTGATCTGCCTTGTGACCTGCGCTGATTCCGGACGCCGACGCGCACCGCGCCCCACCGGGCGAGCACGTCAGGGAACGAGCGCTGCCAGGCCCGGGCCCCGCCGCGACGCGGCTGGATTCAGCTGGATCCCGCACCTGCGCCGCGGGAGGATCAGGCCGTGACCCGCACCGCCGCCCGTGAGCTCGTCGTACTGGGCACCTCCAGCCAGGTACCCACCCGCACCCGCAACCACAACGGGTACGTCCTGTTCTGGGACGACCAGGCGATCCTGTTCGACCCCGGCGAGGGCACCCAGCGCCAGCTGATCCGCGCCGGCGTCGCGGCCTCGGACCTCACCCGGATCGCGCTCACCCACCTGCACGGCGACCACAGTCTCGGCCTGGCCGGCGTCGTGCAGCGGATCAGCCTGGACAGCGTGCCGCACACGGTGCCGATCAGCTTCCCCGCCTCGGGGGAGTCGTGGGTGCGCAACCTGTGCGACGCGACGGCCTTCTTCCACCGCGAGCGCCTCGCTCTCCAGCCGCTGTCCGAGAGCCCGCTGGTTGCGGCCGGTCGGCTGCCGTCCGGTCGGCTGCCGTCCGGTGCGGTCTCGGTGCCGCGCGTGCCGGGAGAGCGGCCCTCGGCGGCGGACGTGGGGCTGACCGCGCGCCGGCTGGACCACGGGATCGAGACGTTCGGGTACCGGCTGCAGGAGGCGGACTCGGTGTCGTTCGACCCGGAACGGCTGGCGGCACGCGGGATTGCGGGGCCCGACGTCGGGCGCCTGCGGCGCGAGGGCTCGGTGACGGTGCCGGGCGGCGGTGTCGTGCACCGGGACGAGGTGACGGTGCCGCGGCGGGGGCAGTCGTTCGCGTTCGTGATGGACACGCGGTTGTGCGATGCGGTGGGGGAGCTGGCCGACGGCGTCGACCTCCTGGTCATCGAGTCGACCTATCTGGAGCGTGACGCCCGGCTCGCGGCCGAGCACGGGCACCTGACGGCGCTTCAGGCCGCGCGGGTGGCGGCCGAGGCGGGCGTGCGGCACCTGGTGCTGACGCACTTCTCCCAGCGGTACGAGGCGGCCGACGGCAGCGGGGCGCTGGAGTTCGAGCGCGAGGCTCGCGAGGCGTTCGACGGCGGCCTCACCGTGGCGCGCGATCTGGACCAGGTTCCGGTGCCGCGGCGCGGGTGAGGAGTCGCGGGGGCGGTGGCGACGTCGGATCGCCGGCGTGGATCAGTGCCGGTCCACCCGGCCCGCGGGGGCTGTGGCGGGCTGCAGGGCGAAGGAGATCGCCTCCATGAGGCGGTTGTGCTTCGTCTTCTGGACGGCGGCGATGCGCCAGGTGCCCTCGGCGTCGCGGACCAGGGTGTAGGTGGCGCGCTTGCCGAGGTGCCGGGGACGCTTCCTGGCGACGTCTCCGCTGGTGACCGCGACGGCGACGTCGGGGGTGAGGAGATCGACCGAGAGGACGTCCGTGTGGAGGCGCGTGTCCTTGAGGAAGCTGTCGAAGAGCGCCTGATGGGCGCGTCCGATGGCCTCGGCGCCCCGGTAGACGGTTCCGACGAAGGTGACGTCGGTGGCGTCGGGGGTGAAGCAGGCGCCGTAGGCGGCGCCGTCGCCCCGGTCCCAGGCGTCCTGGCTGCGGCGCAGCACTGCGGTGATCTCGGCGGTGAGCTCGGCGGCGTTCATGAAAGGCGCTCCTTGGGTTGGACCGGGTGGGGTGGGTGGACCGGGTGGGGTGCTGCTGCGGGTGGACGGTGGAGCGGGTGGCCGGACGGGCACCCGCTCCCGTAGAATCTTCCGCAACACAGTTTCTTCGTTCGAGCAGTCTCTTCCTAGAGGAAGAGAATAGGGACAGGGTGACCCGATGTCAACGTCCGCGCAAGCCTCGCGGCTCTACCGGCGCTACCTGAGCGCGGTACTGCTGCACGGGCACGCCAGCGCCAAGGCCTGCGGCCTGGGCGCCACCGACCTGTACGCACTCAACATCCTCGAGCTGGCCGGATCCATGACCCCGGGCGAGCTCGGCGCCCGCGCGGGACTGACCACCGGCCCCACCACGCGGCTGATCGACCGCCTCGAACAGGCCGGCTACGTGCGCCGCACCGCCGATCCCGGCGACCGCCGCAAGGTGATCGTGGAGTCCGTCGGCACGCCGGCCCGGCTGGACGAGGTCATGGCACCGGCCCGGGAACGGATCGGCGAGATCCTGCGCGGCTACACCACCGAGCAGCAGGAAGTTCTCCTCGACTACTTCGGCCGCGCCGCCGACGCCTACGAACACGCCGCGGACCCGCGCCCGGACGACGGCTGACCGGCGCCGTGGAAGCCGCGGGCGCCGCGGAGGAGTACGCGGTGCTCGTCGCCGGCATGACGGCGGCCCGCCCGCGCGAACGCGACGACGTCACGCCGGAAATATTCGCTCGGCCCCCGCCGGCCCCTCCGACACCATGGGACCGTGACAGCATCACCTACCCGCAACCGTGAGCGACGTCGCGCCGTCGCGGCCGAGACCATGGACATCATCGAACGCGGCACCTACCGGCTCGACGGGCGAGAGGTCGAGATCGGCCCGGCCCTGACCCGCGCGGCCGCGGACACCCGCCTCGTCCTGCCCGGCGACACCGTGGCGCCGCCGGAGCCGGCTCCCGCGCCCGCCCGGATCGAGGTCACGGGGGAGACGAGCCTCGAGGCCGCCCGGCGGCTCGGCCCCGGCGCCGCCTGCCTCGTGTTCGCCTCCGCCCGCAACCCCGGTGGCGGCTTCCTCAACGGTGCGCAGGCGCAGGAGGAGGCGCTCGCCCGCAGCTCCGGCCTGTACGCCTGCCAGAACACCGTCCCCGAGTTCTACGACCACCACCGCGGCGAACAGTCCCTCCTGTACAGCGACCGGGTGATCGTCTCCCCGTCGGTCCCGGTGTTCCGGGACGACGCCGGCGCCCTGCTCCCCGAGCCGTACGCGGTCACGTTCCTCACCGCGGCCGCACCCAACCGCGGCGCCGTCGAGCGCAACGCACCCCAGGACGCGGCCCAGGTGCCGTCCGCTCTCGCGCGGCGTGCGGCCCGGGTGCTGGACGTGGCCGCCGGCCACGGCCTGCGACGCCTCGTCCTCGGAGCCTGGGGCTGCGGGGTGTTCGGCAACGACCCCCACGAGGTCGCCGGTGCGTTCGCCGGCGCGCTGCGGACCCGGCCCTGGTTCACGCACGTCACGTTCGCGACGTTCGACCCCCGACCCGGCCGGCCGGTGCTGCGGGCGTTCGAGGAGGTGCTCGGCTGAAGGCCGCCGCGCCGCCGGCGCCCGAGCCCCCGGCGCACGCGGCGTCCCGTCAGGAGGGCACGGCACGCAGCCGGGCAGGCGCGGCGTCAGGCACGGTGCCCGGCGCCCCCGCCGCGAACCCGGCCGACATCACCTCGCCCACCGCGTCCAGGTCGTCCTCGAACAGGCCCGCATACGTGGACAGGGTCAGCATCGGCGACTCGTGACCGAGCAGGCGCTGCACCGCCTTCACGCTCGCCCCGCCCGCGATCGCCAGCGACGCGGCGGTGTGCCGCAGATCGTGCAGGGTGAGCGTGTCGAAGTCCTCCGCACCGGGGGCGAGAGTGGTGCGCGCCAGCGTCGCCAGCAGGCGCGTGCGGGACACCTTCTGCCCGCGTGTCAGCCCGTCACGGTGTGCCTTGTCGAGCTCGGCCAGCACGGCCCAGGTCTCCGGCCCGCACGTTCCGGTGGGTTCCAGCCCGTGGTCGGCCTGGAGGCGACGGACACGGCCCGCCAGGACGTCGTCGTACACGGTGCGTCCGGCGGTGCGCAGGCCGGGGACGTCAGCCGGCCCGGCACCGTCGTCGGACCGGCCCGTGCGCCCGGAACCGCGGGCGACCGCCGCCCCGAGGATCTCCTCGATCAGCGAGACCGCCGCGCCCGCGGCCCGCACGGCGGGCCGGAACACGGACCGGTCGAAACTCTCACGGCGCAGCGGGGCTCCCGTCGCCCCGGGAAACAGGAGATCGCCGGGCACGCGGCCACCGGTGAGCGCGACGACGTCGTCGGCCACCACCGCGGGCAGCGGCACCTCGCGCCGCGCGTGCGTCTTGGTGTCCCCGAGCAGGAGCGTGCCGTCGTCGAGACGGGTGTAGGCCTTGGTCACGCCGAGGCGGGCACGCAGGGGGTCCACGTCGGACACGCGCAGCGCGCTGACCTCGCCCCAGCGCAGCCCCGTCAGAGCGGTCAGGAGGACGAGGGTGCGCGCCGGCGTTCCGGGCAGGCCCGCGGCGTCGGCCACGCGGCGCAGCTGTTCGTGGCTCAGGTAGCGGTGAGGTTTCGTCTTCGGGGCGCGGGGGAGTGCCGTCACCTTGCCCGACGCCGACCGGGCCGGGTTGGCCAGAAGCCGGCGGGCATCGACGGCGGCATCCAGAAGGGCGACCAGCAGACGCATCGCGTCCCGCCGGCGCGCCGCGGAGGCGGCCTCACCCGTGGTGGGAGAGGCCATCGTCGCCGACCAGCGCGTCACGTCCTCGTGCACGACCTGCCGCAGCGGCACGCCCCCGAAGCGGGGAGCCACCAGCGAACGGAACCGCTCCCGCTCCGCCTCCAGCGTGCGGGGGGCGCGGTCGGCACGGCCTGCCTGCCAGGCCTCGAACCACTCGGCGACCGTGATGCGGGAGGCCGCGGGATCCACCCACTCGCCGCGCTTGCCCGCCTCCTCCAGGCGCCTCGCGGTCGCGAGCGCCTCGCGCCGGGAGGACATCTGCCGGGTGCTGCGCAGCCGTCCGTCCACTCGGTACCGGCCCACGTGGACGGTGCGTCCGGTGCGGTCGGTGCGGGTCTCGGTGTAGGCCACGCGGGAAGACTAGTCGGGCATGCCGGACGGGCCGGCCCGCGACGCGCCGGGCCGATCCGGCCCGGCGCGCCCGGTCAGTTCCCGCTGACGCTGCGCACGGCACCCGCCACGGCCTCGGCGACGCGGTGGTCGAACACGCCGGGGATGATGAAGGCGCTGTTCAGCTCGTCCTCGCCCACGACGTCCGCGATCGCGACCGCCGCGACGCGCAGCATCTCCGTGGTGATCTGTGAGGCACCGGTGTCCAGCAGGCCGCGGAACAGGCCGGGGAAGGCCAGCACGTTGTTGATCTGGTTCGGGTAGTCGCTGCGGCCGGTCGCCACCACGGCCGCGCTCTGGCTCGCGGCGGCCGGGTCGACCTCCGGTGTGGGGTTGGCCAGCGCCAGGACGATCGCGTCCTCGGCCATCGTGGCGACGTCGGCGCCGGTGAGGATGTTGCCGGCCGACACGCCGATGAACACGTCCGCACCCCGCAGGCCCTCGGCGAGGGTTCCCGAGAAGTCCTCGGCGTTGGTGTTCTGCGCGATCCAGTCACGGTGCGGGTCGCCGCTGAGGCTGTCGGCCCGCAGCGCGCCCGAACGCCCGAACGCCACGACGTGCTGGGCGCCCTGGGCCTTGAGCAGCCGGATGATCGCGTTGCCGGCGGCTCCGACGCCGGAGACGACGACGCGCACCTCCGGCAGCTTCTTGTCCACCACCTTCAACGCGTTGATCAGGGCGGCGAGCACCACGATGGCGGTGCCGTGCTGGTCGTCGTGGAAGACGGGGATGTCGAGCTCGGCGCGCAGGCGGGCCTCGATCTCGAAGCAGCGGGGAGCGGCGATGTCCTCGAGGTTCACGCCGCCGTACACGGGCGCGAGGGCCTTGACCGTGCGGATGATCTCCTCGGTGTCCGTGGTGTCCAGGCAGACCGGCCAGGCGTCCACGCCGCCGAACTCCTTGAACAGTGCCGCCTTGCCCTCCATGACGGGCAGTGCCGCGGCCGGGCCGATGTCGCCCAGGCCGAGCACGGCGGTGCCGTCGGTCACCACGGCGACCGTGTTGCGCTTGATCGTCAGGTGGCGTGCTTCCTCGGGACGGCGGGCGATCGCCTCGCACACGCGGGCGACCCCGGGCGTGTAGGCGCGGGACAGGTCGCGGCGGTTCCTGATCGGCGCCTTGGTGGAGACCTCGATCTTCCCGCCCAGGTGCATGAGGAACGTGGAGTCGCTGACCTTGAGCACGCGCACGCCCGGCAGCGCGTCGAGGGCGGCGACGATGCGGTCCGAGTGGTCGCCGTCGATCGCATCGCAGGTCACGTCCACCACGAGGCCCTCGTGCGTGGAGTGGGCGATGTCGACGCCGGTCACGGCGGCACCCGCATCGGCGACCGCGCCGACCACGGTGCTGGTGGCGCGCTGCGAGGCGGGAACCTCCACGCGCAGGGTGATGGTGTAGCTGGGGCTGGGCAGAGCCAAGGGTCTTTCCTCCTGTGGTCCCGGCAGGCACCACGCATCGGCCGGGCCGGTCCAACGGCACGGTCGAAACGGTACGAACGGGACTCGTCGTGCGGTGAAGCGAACGTCAGAGGCAGATCCGTGGCGTGGGTCGCGGGTGGGCGGACGACACACGGAGAAGAGAGGTGTGGGTCAAGGATGACATCCACGGTGCCGAAGCGCGAAGTCCGCCCGCGTGATGCGGGCGGACCCGGGTACATTGCCGCCATGCGCGTTCTTGTCTCCGGCGGTGCCGGCTACATCGGCTCCCACACAGTCCTCGCCCTTCTCGACGCGGGGCACGACGTCGTCGTCGTCGACGACTTCTCCAACAGCAAGCCCACCGTGCAGGGACGCCTGGAGGCGCTCAGCGGCAAGCACGTGCCGTTCCACGCCTTCGACCTCACGGACGCCGACAAGACCGAGCAGCTGTTCGTGCACGAGCAGATCGACGCCGTGATCCACTTCGCCGGGTTCAAGGCCGTGGGCGAGTCGGTCTCCGAACCGCTGCGCTACTACCAGAACAACCTCGACGCGACGTTCTCGCTGCTGCGCGCCATGCAGCGCAGCGGGGTCTCGAAGTTCGTGTTCTCCTCCTCGGCGACCGTCTACGGCGAGAACGCCCCCGTCCCGTACCAGGAGGACTACGAGTACCTGTCCGCGTCCTCGCCGTACGGGCAGACCAAGGTCGTCATCGAGCGGGTCCTGTCCGACGTCGCCGCCGTCCACGAGGGCTGGAAGGTCGCCCTGCTGCGCTACTTCAACCCTGTCGGCGCCCACCCGTCCGGGCAGATCGGGGAGGACCCGCAGGGCATCCCGAACAACCTCATGCCGTTCATCGCCCAGGTCGCCGTCGGCCGTCGCGAGCGCCTGACGGTGTTCGGCGACGACTACCCGACGGCCGACGGGACGTGCGAGCGGGACTACATCCACGTGATGGATCTTGCCGAGGGGCATGTCGCGGCCCTGGAGCATCTCGGGGACCTGGCCGAGCCGGTACGGGCGTTCAACCTCGGGACGGGGACGGGGACGTCGGTGCTGCAGATGCTGCACGCGTTCGAGCGGGCGACGGGCAAGGAGCTGCCGTACGAGGTCGGTCCGCGGCGGGCGGGAGACCTGGCGGCGTTCTGGGCGGACCCGGCGCGGGCGAACACGGAGCTGGGCTGGAGGGCGACCCGCACGATCGACGAGATCTGCGCGGACACGTGGCGGTGGCAGTCGGCGAACCCGCAGGGGTACCCCGGCGCGTGAGCGGGCGCGGCGCCTCAGTTCTGCGCGTCGCGGGCTTCCTCGAACGCCCGGACCACGTCCCAGGGGATCTTCTCCTCGGGTTCGATGGCGTAGCCGTTGGCGGCGGCCCAGGCCCGGATGGCCTTGGGACCGGCGCCGGTGGCGACGGCCGGGCGGGCGCTGCTGCCGGTGTTGTCCACGACCTTCGGGAAGTCGACGGGTGTGGCCTCCACGATGGGTTCGAGCACCACGGACCACGGCACGCCGAGCAGTGAGGCGAGCTGGAACAGTTCGCCTCGTTCCTCCTGGGCGTAGCGGTCCTCCTCGATCGCCTGGGCGATCAGGGTGTTGATGAAGGCGCGGTGCAGTTCGGTGGGGTCGCCGACCCGCAGGAGGGCCGCGGCTTCGTGCAGGATCCGCAGGGCGGGGTTTCCCGCGGGCTCGTCGCGGCCGGTGCGACCGCCCCGGGCGGGGGGCTCGGGCTGCGGGAGCCGCTCCTGGGCGAGAGCCTCGGCGAGCATGGTCAGGTACGCGTGCTCGTGCCCGGTGGTGTCCGCGGCGCCGTCGGCGAGTTGTCGTTCGTTCAGGTGCCGGAGTGAGGCGGTCGGCGTGGCCGGCTCGACGAACCGGTAGAACGTGGGGCGCGGGCGGGGCGCTGCGGCGCGGGCGGGTCGTTCGGGCCAGGGGTACACCCAGGCACGCAGGGTGACCCCGGTCAGCTCGTGCGTGGGCGTGACACCGCCGGCGCCGTCGATGAACCGTACGAGCAGTTCGGCCGTGGCCCGCGCCTGCCCGTTCGCGTCGGTGCCGGCCCCGGCGACCCCGGCCGCCGTGCAGCAGTCCACGAGCCGGCGCCGGCTCAGGCGCGGCAGGTAGCTGAAGCTGGCCTCCAGGGTGGTGACCTGCGCGATGGTGGGCACGTCCCATCCGGAGCGGGTCATGACACGGCGGAGCATCTCGACGCCCAGGCGTCCGTTGTGCGTGACCACGGCCATCTGCGACAGCAGCCCGCGCAGGTGCGTGCCCTGGTCGGCGAACGTGCCGTCGTCCAGCGTGGTGCCCCATTCGTCGACGAGGCCGCCTGCCTCGTCGAGCCGGACCACGGCGAGGTCGCGGACGGTGTCGTTCTCCAGGTCCAGCCCGCTGGTGGTGAAGCCGAGGACGGCGTACGCGGGCGTGCCGGTCTCCGACCTGGCCAGTGTCATCGTCCCGTCAGCTCCCTTGCCGCAGCATCACCCTGGGTTCGACGGCGTGCCACGAAGGCCGCTGAGGGCGGGCGTGGCGCCCACCGCGGACCACCGTCGGCCCATAGAGTGCCACCAGGCCAAATGGTCCGAAAGTCGAATCGCCGCCGAGAGGCATTTCACGCCGCGAGGAGGCGTCCGCGGGGCTCGATCGAGACCCCTGGTAGCGCTCTGGCCTGCGTGAATGCACAATGGATCGCGGATTATCACAAGTTGGACAAGGAATCGCGTCCGGCCGTGTCGCCGGCACCGGGGACGCAGAGAGTGAACCTGCAGAGAGCGAGATCAGCATGGCGAAGCTGACGGTCATCGACTGGAGGGCGCTGGCCGCGCTCGGCCTGGGCATCCCGTACGCGGCCCTGTGGCTCGCGGACGCCCGGGCCACGGGGGCCGGCCTCACCGAGAGCGTCCCGCGCTGGGTGGACTGGTGGTCGGACGCCGTGAGGAACCTGATGAGCACGGGGGAGCTGACGTTCCCGATCTGGTTCTTCGCGCTGGTGCTGCTGCTCGGCGGGGCGGGGCTGGCCCTCGAGCCGGTGATCCGTGAGCCCGCGCAGCGGCGCTATCCGGTGATCAACCTGGTCGTCGCGTTGGGCATGTTCGCGGCGTTCGCGTTCGCGGCGTGGAGCGTCGGGGTCGAGTACTACACCGCGTGAGCACGTACCGCACCGCATGAGCGAGGCCCCGGGGCTCGTGCCCCGGGGCCTCGCGTGCGCCGCGACGGTGACGCGTCACGGCGCACACCGTGGCAGTCGTGCGCTCCGGCGTCTCACAGCACGCCGAGAGCGGTCTTGACCGCCTCACCGAACACCACGCTCCCCGCGACGACCAGCGCGAGGAGTGCGATCCCCGACGCCACCAGCGGGATCCACGCGCTGATCTCGCGAGGAGCGGTGTACCTGTCGTTCCCCGGCACCGGGCCGGACCCGAAACCGGGGTCGGTGAGATCACCTCTGCCCATCGTGATGTTGCTCATGGCTTGCGCCCCCTCGTCGTCATCTTGCCTGCCTGCGATGACTTGTTGCGCGGCGTTTCCCTGCCGAACGCCTCTCTTCCATGGACGCACGAGATCCACATCTGGATGCATGGAAGCCGGTTACGGTCCCATCACGATGCCGGGAGCGAATCGGGCAACCGATTGTCACCCGGGGCAATCCACCGGTGCGGCGGCTCGCGTCAAGGACGGATCACGCCCGATGGAGGGGTGGTCATGTCTCGGTGTTGTCTCGATCGAGTCGCCGACGGCGTTCCGGAGCGTCGTCGAAACATGAGCGCGTTACGTTGGGCCCCGCCTCAAGCGGGACGAACGAGCCCGCAAAGGGCACGACTTGATAGCGACCAGGGAGTACATCCATGCGAACCCGCGGAAAGCTCAACGCCGCGGCCGGCCTTGCGGTCGGCCTCGCCGCCAGCCTGACCTTGACCGCGTGCAGCGGTAACGACTCGTCCGGCGGAGGCGACGGCCGGCTCAACGGCGTCAGCATCACGGTCGGGTCCAAGGACTTCACGGAGAACATCCTGCTCGGGGAAATGCTGGTCCAGGCCCTGGAGGCCGAGGGGGCCGACGTCACCTCGCAGACCAACCTGGGCGGCACCTCGGTCGCCCGCGACGCGCTGCTGGCCGGCGAGATCGACGTGTACCCGGAGTACAACGGCACGGGCTGGACCGTCCACCTCGGGCACGACGACCCGAGCAGCGACCCGGCGGAGCTGTTCCAGGTCACCGCCGACGAGGATCTCGAGACGAACGACATCAAGTGGGTGGGCACCACCCCGTTCAACGACACCTACGGGTTCGCCGCCAACGGCGACCTCGCTGCCGCCGAGGGCGGTTTCGACTTCCAGGGCATGGCCGACTACCTCGAGGCCAACCCCGACGCGTCCCTCTGCCTGGAGACCGAGTTCCCGGACCGCCCCGACGGGCTCATCCTGTTCGAGGAGGCCACCGGCTACGAGGTGCCTCAGTCCCAGATCCAGATCCTGGACACCGGCCTGATCTACACCGAGACCGCGGCGGGCAACTGCGACTTCGGTGAGGTCTTCACGACCGACGGCCGCATCGAGGCGCTCAACATCGACCTCGTCGAGGACCCGAGCGTCATGATCGTCTACAACGCCTCCTACACGTTCAACAACTCCGTGTACGAGGAGAACGCCGACGTGTACGACGAGCTGGTCGACACCATCTTCGCCCCGCTCGACAACGCCAAGATGGCCGAGCTGAACGCGAAGGTCGACGTCGACGGCGAGAGCGCCGACGACGTGGCGATGGAGTACCTGCAGGAGCAGGGCCTGCTCTGAGGCGCCGCGCCCTCACGACGGAAGCGGGGGGCGGGCGGCCGGGACACCACGCGAGAACGTGGTACCGGCCGCCCGCCCCCCGCTTCCGTGCTCGGCAGGGCGCGCGGGGCGCTTACAGCCCCCGCGGGTGCAGGAACCGCTCGGCCAGCGCGCCGAGCCAGTCGAAGGTGAGTGCGACCAGCGCCACCATGATGGCGCCGACCAGGAGTACCGGGTCCTGGTTGAGCTTCAGGCCCGAGTTGATCGTGATGCCGAGCCCGCCCCCGCCGATCAGGAACGCGAGGGTGGCCATGCCGATGTTGATGATCATGGCGGTGCGGATGCCCGCCACGATCACGGGCACGGCGAGCGGCAGCTCGATGCGCAGCAGGGTCTGCAGGCGGGTCATGCCCATGCCGCGCCCCGCTTCCAGCGTGCTGCGGTCGACACTGTCCAGGCCCACCATCGTGTTGCGCAGCACAGGCAGGATCGCGTAGACCACCAGGGCGACGATCACGGTGCGGGCGCCCTGGCCCAGCAGCGCCAGGAAGATGATCAGCAGACCGTACGCCGGCAGCGCCTGACCGGAGTTGGCGACCGTCAGCACCGCGGGGCCGATCTTGCGCACCCCGCTGCGGGTCAGCAGGACGCCCAGCGGCACGGCGATGGCGATCACCAGGAGCGTGGACCAGAACGCGATCGTCAGGTGCTGGGTCAGCTGGGGCCGCAGCTTGGTGTCCCAGTCCAGCGCGGAGGACACCTGGATCTGGGCCGTGGTGCCCACGCCGAGGCTCTGGTAGTAGAACCACAGGACCAGGGCCAGCGCCACGATGAGGACCGGCGCGAGCAGGAGCGAGAACCGGCGCCAGAGGCGGGTGGTGCTCGTGACGCTGACGACGGCCGCCTTCGCGGCGTCGTCCTGGTCCGCCCGCCGCTTGGTGATGACCGGCGCGACCGACTCGCTCACGATGCCGCCTCGAGCTCGTCGTAGTGGCGGCGCGCCTCGTCCTGGGCCGTGCGCAGCGCGTCGCTGAGGTGGCTCAGCTCCACCACGCCGGCGGGCTCACCGGAGTCGTCGAGCACGATGGTCTTGCCGTCCGCGGTACGCAGCATCTCCTCGAGCGCCTCGTACAGGGTGGCGTCCGCCGTGATCGTGCCCGTGGGCTCGGCGCCGGACTCGCCGTTGCCGTTCGGCCCGTCGAACGGCGCGAGGTCCAGGTCGCCGACACGCTCGAACGCGAGGCCCTTCATCGCCGTGCCGGCGCCGATGAAGCTGCGCACGAAGTCGTCCACCGGGTAGGCGAGGATGCGCTCCGGGGTGTCGGCCTGGTGCACCACGCTCTGCTTGCCCAGGATCGCGATCCGGTCACCCATCTTGATGGCCTCGTCGATGTCGTGCGTGACGAACACGATCGTCTTCCTCAGCTCGTCCTGCAGCCGCAGGAACTCGTTCTGCAGGCTCTCGCGCGTGATCGGGTCGATGGCGCCGAACGGCTCGTCCATCAGCATGATCGACGGGTCCGCGCCCAGGGCCCGGGCGACGCCGACACGCTGCGCCTGGCCGCCGGACAGCTCCTTCGGGTAGCGGCCCCCGTACACGCGCGGGTCGAGACCGACCATGTCCAGCAGCTCGTCCACGCGCGCGGAGATCTTCTTCTTCTCCCACTTGAGCATCTTGGGGACCGTGGCCACGTTCTCCGCGATGGTCTGGTGCGGGAAGAGACCGATCTGCTGGATCACGTACCCGATCCGGCGGCGCAGCTGGTCCGGGTTGACGTCGGTGACGTCGTCCCCGTCCAGGTAGATGCGCCCTCCGGTGGGCTCGATCATCCGGTTGATCAGCCGCAGCGTCGTGCTCTTGCCGCAGCCGGACGGCCCCACCAGGACCAGGATCTCCCCGGGGTCGATGTCGAGGGTGAGCTCGGAGACCGCCGGGGTGTCGGTCCCCGGATAGACCTTGCTCACGTGATCGAGTCGGATCTTCGGTTCGACAGCCATGAGTTCCTTACCTTCGCGTTCAGGCCCGTAGGCCGCGGGAGCTGGTCAAGCGCTGGATGAGAGACAGCACGGCGTCGAGCGCGAGCCCCAGGACGACGGTGAAGACCGTCCCGACCCACACCGACTCCACACTGTTCGGCAGTCCCAGACGCGTGAGGCCGCCCTGGATGAAGACTCCGAGGCCACCGCCGCCCACCAGGATCGCGATCGCCGCGATGCCCACCGTCAGGAGCGTCGAGATGCGCACGCCCGTCATGATCAGCGGCCAGGCCAGGGGCAGACGCACCCGCCACAGCTGCTGCGCCGGGCTCATGCCCATGCCCCGGGCGGACTCGACCACCGCGGGGCTGACCTCGTCCAGTCCTGTCACGGTATTGCGCAGGATCGGCAGGATCGCGTAAAGGAACAGGGCCATCATCGCGGGGCTGTTGCCCGGCCCGACCAGCGGGATGAAGAGCGCGAAGAGCGCGAGCGCCGGGATCGTCAGGAAGATTCCCGAGATCGCCAGGGCTATCGCCTTGCTGGTGGGACGTGACTGCACGTAGATCCCGAGAGCGACGGAGAACACCGTCGCCAGGATGACGACGGTCACGGTGATCTGGGCATGCTCCAAGGTGGCCTCAAAAACGTCGTCGCTGTGCCCGACGACGTAGCTCCACCAGCTCTGCAATCCGTCCACGCGCGCCTTCCCCCATATTCGAGTTATCTCTCACACCACTCTTACGGGTGCATCACCATACACAAGCCTGACACGAACCATGTAAAAGGCTGGCAACGACACTGCAACACTACGCCCCTCGTGACACACCTGAGATCATCGTCAAATGAGTACATCAGCATCCGAACGCGAGCGCCTGCGCGTCCTCGCGCTGCTGCGCCGCGTGCGGGACCGGATCGACCGGGAGTACGCGCAGCCGCTGGACGTGGAGGCGCTGGCGAGCGGGGTCCACCTGTCGGCGGGGTACCTGAGCCGCGAGTTCAGGCGGGCCTACGGCGAGTCACCGTACTCGTACCTGATGACGCGGCGGATCGAGCGGGCGATGGCGCTGCTGCGCCGCGGGGAGCTGAGCGTCACCGAGGTGTGCTTCGCCGTGGGCTTCTCCTCCCTGGGGACCTTCAGCACGCGGTTCGCGGAACTGGTGGGCGTGCCGCCCAGCGTCTACCGGACCGACGGGGCGGGCGACGTCGCGGGCATGCCGCCGTGCATCGCCAAGCAGGTGACGCGGCCGGTGCGGAACGGTCCGGCCCCGGCGGCGGGCCTGCCGGTCAGGAATCAAGAAGCGTCCCCGGCCGCACGCCCCTAGCGTCAGGGGCATGGACATCACGATTCACCACACGTTCCTTCCGCACACCGACCCGGCCGAGTCGCTGGCCTTCTACCGTGACATCCTCGGCTTCGAGGTCCGCGGCGACGTCGGCGGCGGCGCGATGCGCTGGATCACGGTCGCTCCCAAGGGGTCGGACACCTCGGTGGTCCTGACGCCGCCGGCGGCGAATCCGGGCATCACCGAGGACGAGCGCCGGACCATCGCGGAGATGATGGCCAAGGGCACCTACGCCACGCTCGTCCTGGCCACCCCCGACCTGGACGAGGTGTTCGACACGATCCAGGCGGCGGGCGCCGAGGTCGTCCAGGAGCCGGTCGACCAGCCGTACGGTGTCCGGGACTGCGCGTTCCGCGACCCGGCCGGCAACCACGTGCGCTTCAACGAGGTGAAGTGACCCCCGTGCGCCGTAGGTTTCGCGAAGCGGTGCGGACCGTCGTGGAGACTGAGGACATGATCACCGACACCCCAGCGACCGGCACCGATGCAGCAGCCCCCGACGGGGCGCGGGCCACCCGGCACCCGGCGGACAGCCACGACGTGATCCGGGTGACCGGCGCCCGCGAGAACAACCTGAAGGACGTGGACGTCCAGCTCCCCAAACGCCGCCTGACGGTGTTCACGGGGGTGTCGGGATCCGGCAAGAGCTCGCTCGTGTTCGGCACGATCGCGGCCGAGTCGCGGCGGCTGATCGACGAGACGTATTCGACGTTCGTGCAGGGGTTCATGCCCTCGCTGCCGCGGCCCGACGTCGACCACCTGGAGGGGATCACGACGGCGATCCTGGTGGACCAGGAGCGCCTGGGGGCGAACGTCCGCTCGACGGTGGGCACCGTCACCGACGCGCACGCGATGCTGCGCAGCCTGTTCAGCCGGATCGGCCGGCCGTACGTGGGGCCCCCGGCCGCGTTCTCGTTCAACGTGCCCACCAGCAAGGCCAGCGGGGTGATGAGCACGCAGAAGGCCGGCGGGAAGGTCGACAAGGCCGTCGTGCGCGAGCAGGTGTACCTGGGCGGCATGTGCCCGGAGTGCGAGGGGCGGGGGAGTGTCTCGGACCTGGACCTGTCCGTGATCGTGGACGAGAGCAGGTCCCTGTCCGACGGCGCGATCCTGGTGCCCGGCTACACCGCCGACGGCTGGATGGTGCGCGGGTTCGCCGAGTCCGGGTTCGTGGACCCCCGCAAACCGGTCCAGGACTACTCCGCCCAGGAGCGCGAGGACTTCCTGTACAAGGAGAAGACCAAGGTCAAGGCCATGGGGATGAACTTCACCTACGAGGGGCTCATCCCGAAGATCCGCGCCTCGATGTTCAGCAAGGACCCCGAGTCCCTGCAGCCGCACCTGAGGCGTTTCGTGGAGGCGGCGGCCGTGTTCGGGCCGTGCCCGGCGTGCGAGGGCACCCGGCTGAACGCCTCGGCCCGGTCGGCCAGGATCCGCGGCAGGAACATCGCCGAGGTCTGCGCCATGCAGATCACCGACGCCGCGCAGTGGGCGCGGACCGTGGACGATCCCGGTGTCGCGCCGCTGATCGCCGGCCTGCTGCACCTGTTCGACTCGTTCGTCGGCATCGGCCTGGGCTACCTGTCGCTGGACCGTCCCGCCGGCACGCTGTCCGGGGGAGAGGCGCAGCGCACCAAGATGATCCGGCACCTCGGCTCGGCGCTGACCGACGTCACGTACGTGTTCGACGAGCCGACGATCGGCCTGCACCCGCACGACATCCAGTTGATGAACAACCTCCTGGTGAACCTGCGCGACAAGGGCAACACGGTGCTGGTCGTCGAGCACAAGCCCGAGGCGATCGCGATCGCGGACCACGTGGTCGACCTCGGTCCGGGCGCCGGGACCGACGGCGGCACCGTCTGCTACGAGGGCACGGTCGACGGGCTCGCGGCCGCCGACACGCTGACCGGCAAGCACCTGGGCTACCGCGCCCGGCTCAAGGACTCGGTCCGCACCGCCACCGGCGCGCTGGAGATCCGCGGGGCGGACCAGAACAACCTGCGCCACGTCGACGTCGACGTCCCCACCGGCGTGCTGACCGTCGTGACCGGCGTGGCCGGCTCGGGCAAGAGCTCGCTCGTGCACGGGAACCTGGCCGGGCGCGAGGGCGTCGTCGTCGTCGACCAGGGCGCGATCAAGGGGTCACGCCGCTCCAACCCCGCCACCTACACCGGCATGCTGGACGCGATCCGCAAGGCCTTCGCCAAGGCGAACGGCGTCAAGCCCGCGCTGTTCAGCGCGAACTCCGAGGGTGCCTGCCCCACGTGCAAGGGCAACGGCATGATCTACACCGAGCTCGGCTTCATGGAGACCGTGGCCACGCCCTGCGAGGACTGCGGCGGCAAACGGTACCGCGCCTCCGTCCTGGAGCACCGGCTGGGCGGGCTGAACATCGCCGAGGTCCTGGACCTGTCCGTGAGCCAGGCCCACGAGTTCTTCGGCGGACCCGACTCCGGCGTCCCGGCGGCGCGCACGCTGCTGGGACACCTGCGCGAGGTCGGACTCGGGTACCTGGCGCTCGGGCAGCCGCTCAACACGCTCTCCGGCGGAGAGCGCCAGCGCCTCAAGCTCGCCGTGCACATGAGCACCAAGGGTGGCGTCCTCGTCCTGGACGAACCGACGACGGGCCTGCACCTCGCCGACGTCGAGAACCTCCTGCGCCTGCTCGACAAGCTGGTCGACGCCGGCCGGTCCGTCATCGTCATCGAGCACCACCAGGCCGTCATGGCGCACGCGGACCGGATCATCGACCTCGGGCCGGGCGCCGGGCACGACGGCGGGCAGGTCGTCTTCGAGGGGACCCCCGCGGACCTCGTCGCGGACGCCTCCACGCTCACGGGACAGCACCTGGCGCGGTACGTGGGGGAGTGACCCCGGGGCGCTCCCGGCCCTTCCCGGCCGGGAGCGCCCCGGGGTCAGTCGTGCAGCACCACCTTCGTGAACCGCAGGTCGACCCGGCACACCTCGTCGTCGTGCAACTGGTCGACCGAGACCTCCAGCCACGCGGAGGCCGTCGCGCCGGTGACCGACACGTCGGCCGGCTCCCCGGACCGCGCACGCACGGCGGTCCCGGCATTCCCGTCGACGTACGGGGTGACCACGACCCGGGCCGGCTCGACGCACGTGCCGGTGCCGTCGGGCGACCGGTTCGCCACGTGCCCCACCACCGTGACGTGGTCCCGCACCGGGGGCCGGCCCGGCAGCAGGACCGTGGCGGCGTCGCACTCGTCACGGCGGTCGGGCGCGCCGTCGGGACCCTGGACGTAGCAGTCCTGCAGGTCCGTCGCGCCGCTGGTGGTGACCGTTCCCGTCACCGGGACGGACGAGGCGGCCACGTAGAACCACGCCAGGTACACGCCCGAGGCCAGGACCAGGACGAAGGACCCCCCGATCGTCCAGGCCAGCCTCTGGTGCCGCACCGCGGCCCGCGCGAAACGTACGGTCCACGGCTCGGCGGCGTCCTTCAGGACGTACTGGTTCATCCGCGGGATGCTCACCACGGCCGCACTTCCACCACTGGTCAGCGCAAGATAGCTGACGATCAGCGCGAGCGCGTCGACCACGGACCCCTCACCGAGCGCGAACTCGATCACCACCGCGACGAGGCACCCGGCGACACCGAGCCCGATCACCGCGCCACGACGCAGCGAGGAGCCGCCGAGCTGTCTCGCGGCCGTACTCACGCCTGCCCGCCGTCGGTGCACCGCTCGTAGTCGGCCGGCCGGAACTCCTCGGGCGACGTCACCTCGGGAAGCGCGTTCTCGAACGCGTCCGTCCACCACTGGCTGACGATGGCCGCGTCGATCGCCTCGGTCAGCGCCTCGCACAGCCGGACCTCACCGTAGGGGATCCCGATGCCGTACAGCTCCTGGTGCCCGAACACGTCGTCCAGCACCGTGAGACTGCCCTCCGCCTCCTCCTGCAGGGGCGACCTGGCCGCGGCGAAGCCGTACAGGATGAGCTGGTCCGTCGAGACGGCGTCCACGTCACCCTCGATGAGGGCCCGCGTGCACTGGCCGAAGCCGTCACGCTCGTCCAGGATCGCGTCCGGGAGGAACCGGACGAGCTGATCGGCGGACGTGGTACCGCGCGCGGCGCACACGGTGTGCCCCGCGAGATCCTCCAGGCCGGCGATCCTCGAACCGTCCCGCACCATCACCCCCTGCTGGGTGCGCGCGTAGGGCCCCGCGAAGGAGACGACGTCCTTGCGCTCGTCGGTGATCGAGTATGTCGCGATCACCAGGTCGAGCTGTCCCGAGATCAGCGCCGTCTCCCGCTGGGCGCTCGCGATCCGGGTGGGCGTGACGGTGAACCCGCAGTAGTGGCCGAGCCAGCGGGCGAACTCGTAGTCGAACCCGCTCCAGCTGGCGTCGTCGGGCGCGTAGCTCCACCCGGGCAGGTCGCTGTGCAGGCCGATCGTGACCCGGTCGTTGTCGTCGCGCGGAACGGCCTGGACGCACGCCGGTTCGGCGCCTCCGCTCGGGGCGCAGCCGGAGGACAGGGCCAGCGCCAGGGCGCAGAGGGGAGCGCTCACCAGCCTGAGCAGCCTTGTCGTCATGCAGGGGACCGTAGCAACCCGTGCCGGTGTAATCCAGGTTTCCTCGGAATTGACGGATATGCCGTGCGGTACCAGCCGTGTGGCCGCGGGGCGGCGGTACCGGGTCGAGTCGCCCCTGATGTCCGCCGCGCAGCTCACCACGGGGGGTCTCGGAGGGGATAGTTCCGATAAGACCATTGTGTTGCGCTATACACCATTGTCTGATGTTCACGACGGCGCGCCGGCCGCCGGCGACGGGGGTGCGCCACCGGCGGCCGGCGCCCGGCGTGCGTGACTCGACAATTCGGACAGCGTCGTCGCGCGCGACCTCGGGGCGCGACCGGCAGCCGGCCCGTGCCGCGAGCGCCACCGGCGTCGAGTTCTCCCGGCCGGGCCTGCCGGGAGAGCGCCCGCCGGGAGGCCCTCCGAGCCGCGCGGCAGGGAGAACGCGCGGCGCCTCAGGACGGGCGACTCAAGGCGATCGCACGGGTCCGGGGAGGGCTCCGCCGCGTCGAAATGACATAATGTGCATTATCGGTTCGCGGCTGTTCCTGTGTGGGCTACCGGGTGGTGACGCCGGCCGGGGCGTTCGCCGAACCGGACGGCGGCTGCGACAGGACGTGCTCCAGGTCGGACTCGTCCACCAGCGGATCGTCCAGGTCGACCGTGATGTGCGAGTGCGCCATCAGGCGCGCGCCGCCCGTGATGGTCGAGTGCAGCGCCGGGTAGTCGCCCACCTGCGCGTTGTCCATCACGGTGCCGACGAACCGGCTGCCGCGCGGCGAGACGGTCTCGAGCTCGTCGCCCTCGTGGATCTCGCCGCGTCGCGCCATGAGCGCCAGCCGCGCCGACGTCCCTGTTCCGGTCGGGCTCCGGCACAGCACGCCCGGATGCACGTACGTCGCCGACGGCGACTCGTACCGCACGTGCCCCTCGCCGGTCCGGCCCGTCTCGCGGACCGGTCCCATGAAATGGGCGAACGGCAGCGGGCCGACGTCGCCCAGTTCCGGGTGCACCTGCAGGAGACCGGGCCGTGCCGCCCGGACGAACGCGTCGCCGAACGCGGTGAGCGCGATCTGCTCGGTGCTCCCCAGGCCGAACCCGTGGCGCGAGGCGTCGATCATCGCGTAGTACGCACCGCTCCACACGAGGTCGAAACGCACCTCGCCGTAGTGCGGCACCTGGACCGACAGCCCCTGATCGGCCACGTAGGCCGGCTCGCCCTGGGTCGTGACCGACACGACACGCCCGTCGGTGACACGCGCACTGACCCGCGCGAGACCCGCCGGGGACTCCAGGACCACGTTCTGCAGCCCCTCGCGCATCGGGATCATGCCGCTGTGCAGGAGCGCCGTCGCGGTGCAGATGGTGTTGGACCCCGAGTACAGCGGATACCCCATCGCCTCCATGATGATGTAGCCGGCCTGCGCCTCGGGATGCGACGGCTCCACGATCAGGTCGACGGACATCGCCGGGTCGCCGTAGGGCTCGGACAGCAGCAGCCGCCGCAGCCCGTCACCGTCGCGCTGCAGGTAGCGGGCCTTGTCCAGCACCGTGGCCCCGGGCAGGGGCCCGACGCCGGCCACCACGATCCGGCTGACGTCTCCCCCGGACTGCGTGTCCAGGAGTTCCAGGGTCCGTTCACGATGCCGCATGGGGCGCTCCCACCGTGGTCCAGTGCCGGTCGGGCACGACGACGAGCTTGCCGATGTAGGTCTTGCTCATGAAGGCGCGCTGCGCCTCGTGGAAGTCGGACAGCCGGTAGGTGCGGTCCAGCAGCGGCCGGATGTCGCCGTTCTCGATGTACCGCACCAGCCGGCGGAAGGCCGTGCGCGTGCCCTGCGAGGAGCCGTGCAGCTCGAGCTGCTTGAGGTACATGGTGCGCAGGTCGAGATCGACCACCGGACCGCCGATCGCGCCCGCCGTCGTGTAGCGGCCCTCGGGCCGCAGGATCCGCAGCAGCGAGTTGAACATCGGCCCCGCGACCAGGTCCGCGACGACGTCGACCGGACCGTCGACCATCCGCTCCACCGCGGCCACCAGGTCCGGGGCGTCCCGCAGGACGACGTCCTGGGCACCGATCGCCCGCAGCGCGTCCTCCTTGCCGGGGCTGGACACGGCGTACGGGATCGCGCCGCGCACGCGCGCCAGCTGGAGGATCGCCGAGCCGACACCGCCCGACGCCCCGGTCACCAGGACCCGCTCCCCCGACGCCAGCCGCGCCCGGTCCAGCATCTGCTCGGCGGTCAGGTACGCGCAGCAGAACGTGGCCAGCTCGGCGTCGTCGATGCCGGAGGTGATCTCGTAGGCGTTCTCGGCCGGCACGGTGACGTACTCGGCGTAGCCGCCGTCGCGCCCGTGACCGATGTAGTCGATGTCGGCGAGGCTGTCGTCGCCCTCGGGCCGGTTGTAGATGCTGAAGTCCACCATCACCCGCTCCCCGACCCGCTCGGCGGGCACGCCGGGACCGACCGCCACGATCTCCCCGACCGTGTCGGTGCCCTGGATACGGGGGAAAGTCAGGGTGGAGCGGCCACGCCGCCACGTGGACACGGAGCCCGGATCCGTCTCCGTGCCGTACGCGCCCTCGCGGACCCAGACGTCGGTGTTGTTCATGCCGCACGCATGGACGTCGATCAGGACCTCACCGGGGCCTGGCGTGGGCGTCGGGACGTCGTCACTGTAGACAAGCTGGTCCAGGCCCCCGTGACCGAGGAGCCGCACCGCCTTCATCACCCCTGGTATCGGCGTCATTCCTGCGAGCATAGGGGCACCGCGGCCCAGGCGCCGACCAGGCGCCGACCAGATCGCGGCCAGGTCGCGGCCCGCGCCGCGCAAATCTGCCGCGTGAAGCTCGACGTCAGTGTCCCCACATAGTCTGACCTGCATGGTTGCACCACCACGCCTGGAGCGCATCACCGTGGACGAGGCAGTCCGCCGCTACCTCGCCGCCGTCGAGGTCGACACGGTGCGCGACGTCCTGTCCCCCGCCACCGCCCGCAGCTACACCCGCGACGTCACCGAGTTCGCGCGCCTGGCCGGCTCCGCCACGGTGCTGGACGACATCAGCGGCTCCGACGTGGACACCATCCTCGTGCGCTACCAGTCCGCGCCCGACGCCCGGTACACCGACCCCGAGGCCAAGGCCGGCCCCGGACGCGCCACCGCCACCGTCAACCGGTTCCGCCAGTCGGTGTCGCGGTTCTTCTCCTACGCGGCACGGGAGTGCTGGGTGCAGGCCGACCCCATGCAGTGGGCCTCTCCCCCGGCCCGGAGCCGCGAGCCGCTGCGCACCGCCCGCACGGCCCTGTCCGCCGGCGCCGCCCGCTCCCTGTTGTCGGCCGACGACGCCGCATCCTCCCGGGCCGACCAGGACCTCGCCGCGCGCGACCGCCTCGTCCTCGCGTTCCTGCTGGTCCTGGGCCCCCGCGTCTCCGAACTGGCCCGGGCCGACCTGGCGGACGTCACCCGCGGCGACGACCACACCACCTGGCGGATCCGCGGCAAGGGAGGCCACACGCGGACCGTTGCCCTGAGCCCGCCGCTCGCCGACGCGCTCGACGCCTACCTCACCGGCCTGCGCCCGCGCCTCGCGGCCCGCCGCCCGGACGACGCCGACGCGCAGCGCGCCCTCCTGCTGTCCTGGCGCGGGCGGCGCATCGACACCCAGGCCGTGCGCGGACTGCTGCGCCGTGCCGTGGACCGGATGCCCTCCCGGGTACGCCGCGAGGTCACCCCGCACGCCCTGCGGCACACCACCGCCACCCTGCTGGTCGCCGAGGGGTGGGACGTCAAGGTCGTCGCCGAGCTCCTCGGGCACGCGTCCATCGCCACCACCGGCGTCTACCTCGATCGCATCGACGGCGAACTGGCCGCCGCGATCCGCACCCACCCGCTGGCGGCCGCCATCGACTGAACCGACCGACCGAACCGACCGACCGAACCGACCGAGAGCGACCGATCGAGACGACCGGCCCCGCACGGACGGCACCACCGCGGTGGACGTCACCCCGTACCTCCGGGTGACCGACGCCCACGGGAGGGCTCCCGGTCAGGAGGACGCGGCTCCCTCCGGCGAGCCCGCCGGTGCCGGCGGGCCCGCCGGCAACCTCACGGTGACCCTGGTCCCCTCCCCGAGCGTGCCGTCCACGTCGAGCGTGCCGCCGTGCGCGTCCGCGATCGCGTGCGCGACCGGCAGCCCCAGCCCGAGACCGAGGACCTGCCCCCCGGTGGAACGACGAGCTCGGCGGAGGCGCTCGGTCAGCCGGCCCAGGTCCTCCGGTCCCAGGCCGGCACCGGAGTCGGTGACCTCGATCACCGCCTCCCGCCGCGCGTCCTCGTCCAGGCGGACCCGCGTGGTGACCGCACCACCGCGCGGGGTCTCCTTCACCGCACGCCCCACCAGGGTGAGGCACAGCTGGGCAAGGAGCTCCGGATCGCCCCGCACCGGCACGGGGCCCGGCGCCGCCATCGTGAACGACAGCCCGGCGTCCCGCGCCGCCGGGCCCAGTTCGGCGCCACAGGTACGCGCCACCTCGGCCAGGTCCACGTCCCTCCGGGTGCGACCCGGCTCCCCCACCGTGAGCCCGACGCTCACCATCAGCTCGTCGATCGTGCGCAGCAGCCGCCGCCCGTTGCGCTCGATCACCCGCACGTACCCGTGCTGCTCGTCGGTCAGGGAACCCGCGGCCAGGATCTGCGCGTACCCGAGCACCGAGGTCAGCGGCGAACGGAGGTCATGGCCGACCGCACCGATGAGTTCCTCCTGCGGAATCAGGGACGGCTCACGCGCCAGGGCTCGCAGGTACCGGGTCACGCCGAAGGTGGCGAGCGCGACCAGGAGGGCCACGAGCGGTACGACGACCGTCTGCGGCAGGAACCGTTCCGGAACGCCCCCCGGTCCGGCGGGCGCGGGCCAGGCCTGCAGGCCCACCGCTGCGGCGGCCGCCAGCACCACCCCGGACCACGTCGCCAGCACCCCGAGACCCGCCACCGGCAGCATCAGCAGCGCGTCCACCGTGGCACCGGCGGCACCGGAGCCTCCTCCCAGCGCGACCAGCGCCCCGACCTGGATGAGCGGCAGCGCCGCCTGCCACGCGACCCCGATCCGGGACCAGGGAAGGACGACCCCCAGGACCTGGGCGGCCAGCACCATCGCCGGCCCCGTCCACAGCCACGGCCGGGCACCGGCCGGCCCGCCCGCGGGCAGGAGCACCCAGGCCACCGCATACGCGAGAGTGAACGGAACCTGGCGCAGCGCCACGGACTCCGGGGCGATCAGGCGGCCCACGGCCCGGTCGAGACGCCTGCCCACACCGCCGGCCGCCGCCGCGTCGTCCGTCATCGGCCCTCCCCCTCCTGGAGCGGCCCTCGCACCCGGACGCCCCCCGTGACTACCTAGACGGTAGGCACGAACACCGCAGGTTGCCCGTCCGGGCACCGCCGGCCGCCGGAGTCCCGTGCGCAGGCGCGAGCAGGCGCGGCCGTGGCACGATGAAACGAGCCGACAGCGCCGACCGAGCGCGAGGAGGTCGAACGGCAGATGCTGAAGCTACCCGGGACCGCAGGTCCGCAGGCAGTCCCATGAACCGCCGCATCCTGGTCGTCGACGACGACGAAGCGATCCGGGAAGTCGTCCGTGCCGGCCTGTCGACGATCCCGGATTGGGACATCGTGCTCGCCGCCAGCGGTCCCCAGGCGATCGACCTGTGCAGGAGCGATCCGCCGGACGCGGTCCTGCTCGACGTCATGATGCCCGTGATGGACGGGCCGACGACGTTCGCCCACCTGCAGGAAGACCCCCGCACGCACGACATCCCCGTGATCCTGCTGACCGCGAAGGTCCAGCCCGCGGAACGGCGCAAGTACGAGGACCTCGCCGTGGCCGGGGTGCTGGCCAAGCCGTTCGACCCCATCGCGCTGCCCCGCAACCTCGCGGCGCTCCTCGAGTGGTCGATCTGAGTCCCCGGCCGCCCGGCCCGAGCTGAACCGCCGGACCGAACCGCCGCGCTGAACTGCGAGGCCGACGATGGTGCCCTACGCTCGGGCGCATGGTGTCGTGGCGCGCTGCCGCGCAGTCAGGGAACAGCTTCATCCGGTGGTGCTGGATAGCCGGCGCCACGGTACTTCTGCTCGTGCTCGTCCTCGCCGGCCCCTTCGAACAGGCGATCCGCGCCGACATCTCCATGCTGGCGATCGCCGGCGCCGGCGCCGTCACGGCGGTGAGCTGCGGACGGCGGGCCGTGCAGTCCCAAGGACGGCGCCGCCGCGCGTGGGGACTGCTGTCCCTCGGCGGGAGCGTGGGACTGGCGGGCAACGTCTACGCGGGACTCGTCGGAGACCCCGAGACGGGCGACATCGCCTACGTCACCGCGCTCCTGCTCGGCGTGGTCGGCCTGTCCCTGTTCCCCGCCGTCCGCCCGCGCGGGCCGGAGACGATCCGGATGCTGCTCGACAGCATCGTGGTCGGCGGATCCGTCCTGTACATCGCTCTGTTCGCCGTCGTCGCGGACGTCGGCGTCTGGGAGGCGCAGGTCTCCGTCACGGCGTACGCGCTACCGGTGGTCGACGCCCTGCTCGCCACCCTCGCCGTCCTCGTCATGACCAGGTCGAGCGCCGCCGAACGCGTCCCACTGGTCCTCGTGGGCGGCGGGTTCGTCCTGTACGCCGTGGCCGACGTCGCGTTTGCCCTCCTGTCGGCCTCGGGCTCCTTCTCGTTCGGCAGCCCCGTCGACGCGGGGTGGGTCGGCGGCTACCTCGCCATCGCGCTCGCGGCACGCCACCCCGCCGCGTCGGGCACCACCGTCACCGACCAGCGGGAGACCGGGACACCCGTGCTCGGAACCGTCGTGGCCTTCGGCATGTTCCTCGCCGCGGCCCTCGTACGAGTCGTCCAGTCGGGCCTGGGACTGCCCTGGTTCGCGAACGCGCTGTGGGTGACCGTGCTCGTCGCCGTCGTCGTGCGCCAGATCCTGGTCGTCGCGGACAACGAGTCCCTGCGACAAGGCCTGGAGCGGCGTGTCCAGGAGCGCACCACCCAGCTGCGCTCGCTGGCGAGCGAACGAGAGCGGACGCTGGAGTCCGTGGCCGACGGGATCTACGGGGTGGATCGCGAGGGACGCGTCACCTTCGTCAACGCGGCCGCGGCGCACACGCTCGGTGCATCCGTCGCGGAGCTCGTGGGCTGTGACGCGCACGCCACGTTCCACGCACCCGCCGAGGACGGCACCCCGTTCCCGGTGGACGGCTGCTATCTCACGGAGGCCCTGCGGGACGGGATCACCGTCACGGCCGAGCAGGACGTCTACCGACGTCTCGACCAGACGGACGTTCCGGTCGAGGTCACGGCCAGCCCGCTGCGCGGCGAGGACGGGATCCGCGGCGCGGTCGTCGCGTTCCGCGACGTGACGGGACGGCGTGAGATGGAGCGCATCAAGGACGAGTTCGTGTCCGTGGTGAGCCATGAGCTGCGCACCCCGCTGACCGCGATCCGCGGGGCGCTCGGGCTCCTCGACAGCCAGGCCCTGGACCACTCGCCCGACCAGGTGGCGCGCATGATCCACATCGCGCTCACCAGCAGCGAGCGGCTCGGCCAGCTCGTGGACGACATCCTCGACATCGAACGCATGGACGCCGGCACCACTCCGCTCGAGCTGGCCGAGCACCCGCTCGACTCCCTCGTCGCCGCGGCGGTGGAGCAGGTCCAGGTCCTCGCCGACGAGGCCGGCGTCACGCTCAGCCCCGCGGAGTCCTCGGAGGTCGTCCGGGCGGACTCCGGGCGTATCGTGCAGACGCTGATCAACCTGCTGGGCAACGCCGTGCGGTTCTCCCCGCCGGGCAGCACCGTGCGCGTGACCACCAAGCCCGTGGGCGACACGGTCGAGGTGCGCGTCGACGACGAGGGCCGCGGGATCCCGCCGGACAAGCTGGAGTCGATCTTCCGCCGGTTCGAGCAGGTGGACGCGTCCGACACCCGTGAACAGGGCGGGTCGGGGCTCGGACTGGCCATCGCGCGCAGCATCGTGGAACGGCACGGCGGACGCCTCTGGGCCGTCAGCGACGGCGAGGGCCACGGGTCCAGCTTCCGGTTCACCCTCCGCCGAGCCGTCCCGCACGCGGCCCCCGCCCGGCCGCGGCCGCAGGAGGCCGCGTCCGTCGCGACGCGGGTGATCGTGGTGGACGACGACCCGGAGGTCGTCGAGGTGCTCCGGACGGTGCTCGAGGAGCGCGGGTACGACGTGGCCGGTGTCACGGACGGGCGGGAGGCACTGGACGCCGTGGACGACGAGCGTCCCGCCGCTATCGTCCTCGACCTGGCGATGCCCGGCACGAGCGGTGCCGAGGTGCTCACCAGACTGCGGCTGTCCGCCGCGACGGCCGACGTCCCGGTCGTCGTCGTCTCGGGCACCCGCCCGCTGGAGGCTCTGGAGAGCGCCGCGCTGGCCGACGACTGGCTCGTCAAGCCCGTGGAGCCGGCGCGGCTCATCGAGACGGTTCGCGACGTCATCCGCCGTCAGCCGCACGACAACCGCGTGCTGATGGTCGAGGACGACGACGACCTGCGGACCGTCGTGGCGACGGTCCTGGAGAACGGCGGTCTCGCCGTCACTCAGGCACGTTCCGTCGAGGAGGCGCGGGCCGCCCTCGCCCACGGCTTCGAACCGGACCTCGTCGTGCTCGACCTCATGCTTCCGGGCGGCAGCGGGCACGATCTCGTGGCCGACCTGCGCCGCGACGGCCGGCTCAGATGGGTGCCCCTCGTGGTCTACTCAGGAGCCGAGGTCGGCTCCGCCGAACGCGAGGACCTGCGTCTGGGCAGCACCGTCTTTCTGACGAAGCGCCAGTCGAACCCGGACGAGGTCCTGCGTGCCGTGCTCGATCTCCTGGACGCCGCGGCGGGTCACACGGGCGAGATCGACGAATCCGGACAGCTTCCATCTTCGAGGACCAGGTGACTGAGAATCTGACGATCCGAGTGAGTACGGGAGTCGGCGCGGGGCAGACCACTCTGGCGGCGTTCGACGCGGCACTCGCCGCAGCGGGCGTCTGCGACTTCAACCTCGTCCAGCTGAGCTCCATCATCCCCGCGGGCAGCGAGGTCCAGGAGGTGAAGAGCAAGGAGCAGCTGCAGGGCCGCCACGGGGACGTCCTCTACTGCGTGTACGCGCGTGCGCACGCCTCTCTGCCGGGCCACGAGGCCTGGGCGGGGGTCGCCTGGTCGCGGCACGACGACGGCAGCGGAGCCGGACTGTTCGTCGAGCACAGCGGGCCCTCCCGCGAGCAGGTCTCCACGGACCTCACCCACAGCCTCGACGACCTGGCGAACACCCGCGGCGAGCCGTACCACCCCGAGGGACGGCAGATCGCGGGCATCTCCTGCGTCACGCTCCCCGTGTGCGCCGTGGTCGTGGCGACCTTCCGGTGCGCGGGCTGGAAGGAGATCGGCCGTGGACGCTGACATCACCTTCGAGACCGCTGTGACGGGTGCGGTCGTCGATCGGATGTGGGAGCTCTACCTCGACGCCTTCGAGCCGTTGCGCACGCGCGCCGCGGCCCGGCACGTCCTGCGCCGCGAGGAGTTCGACCAGGAGATGGCGGACCGGCGCGTGACGAAGCTCGTCGCACGTGACCGGGACGGTGAGCCGGTCGGGCTGACCACGCTCGCGACGGACCTCACCGCCGTCCCCTGGGTGAGTCCGGAGTTCTTCACGGCCCGGTACCCCGAGCACGCCGCACGCGGCGCGGTCTGGTACATCGGTTTCACCCTCTCCCACCCCAGCCGGCGCTCCACGCGCACCTTCATGGACATGATCGACGCGCTCGTCGCCCACCTCACGGAGAACCAGGTCGTGTGCGCCTACGACGTCTCCCGGTTCAACGACGAGTCCCGGCACTTCGCCGACAACCTGCGACGGCACCTGGAACGCACCGAGGACGTCACGGTCGAGACCGTGGACCAGCAGACGTACTACGCGACCACGTTCCACTGAGGTTCCGGCTCGCGCCTCCTCCCGCTCCCGCGCCACCGGCCCTGCGGCGCTGTCGGCGCGAGGCCGTCGACGAGCAAAAGTCCCGCGCGGTTCCACCACTCCCGGTACCGTGAGCATCGTGCCGTCTCGCGACATCCCCGGACTCACCATCGACGTCGCACCCGCCCTCCTGGGCCGGATGCGCAAGTTCGCCGTACGCGCCGGGCTCGTCGCGGCCGCCGTGCCCGTCACCGTGGCCGCCGCGCTGACCGTCACCGACGCGATCCGTCGGCGCATGCATCCGCTCACGGCGACGTTCCCCACGGAGAAGCCGCTCACCGAGTACGTCGAGGAGACCGCCACCACGGTCTACACCTACGGCGCCGACCTGTACGACTCGATGCTGGAGGCCATCCGCGGCGCCCGGCACACCGTCATGCTGGAGACGTACATCTGGAAGGACGACGCCGTCGGCCGGCAGTTCAAGCGGGAACTCATCGACGCGTCCGCCCGCGGGGTCCACGTGTACGTCGTGGTCGACGGCTTCGCCAACCTGGTCGTGCCGGCCGCGTTCTTCCGCTTCCCGCCCGACGTGCACGTCCTGCGCTTCCCCGTGATGCGGCCCGGCATGATCGCGCTGAACATCCGCAAGTCCGGCCGCGACCACCGCAAGATCCTCGTGGTCGACGACCGTGTCGGCTACGTCGGCGGCTACAACATCGGCTCCGTGTACGCGACCCAGTGGCGCGACACCCACATCCGCCTCGAGGGGCCCGCCGTGTGGGAGCTGCGCAACGCGTTCGTCGACTTCTGGAACCGGCAGCGTGGCGCCCGCCTGCCGCAGCTGACCGACGTCGGGTCCGAGACGTGGCTGCCTCACCTCAAGGCGGCGCGCAACGCCCCGTCCGAACTCGTCTTCCCCATCCGCGGCCTGTATCTCGACGCCATCGACCGCGCCACGAGCCACGTCTACATCACCCAGGCGTACTTCATCCCGGACCACGACATCCACGCCGCGCTGCTGGCCGCGGCCGGCCGGGGCGTGGACGTGCGCGTGCTGGTCCCGCACCGTTCCAACCATGTCGTCGCCGACTGGCTCGCACGCGGGCTGTACACCTCGCTCCTGCGCGGCGGGGTGCGTATCTTCCTGTACCAGGACGCCATGGTCCACGCCAAGACCGCCACGGTCGACGGCCGGTGGACCACGATCGGGACGGCGAACATCGACCGGCTCAGCCTCACGGGCAACTACGAGGTCAACCTCGAGATCGTCGACCGCGGCCTCGCCGGCCGCATGGAGGACGTGTTCCGCCTCGACCTGACCAACGCCCGCGAGCTCACCATCGACCAGTGGGAACGGCGGTCCGGGCTCGCGAAGGTCGGCGAGACCCTCATCTCGCCGCTGCGGCCCCTGCTGTAGCCCCGCCTGCTGTGGCCCCGCCTGCTGGTGCCCCGCCGGCGTCAGCCGGCGTTGCGGGTCTTGTCCCGCTGCAGCCGTCGGCGGGTGAACTCGTCGTCACTCCCGGCGAGCGGCTGGGTGAGGCCGTCGTCCTCGGCCTCGCCGGACTCGGGCGCCCCGAACGTCTCCGTGGGCAGCTCCGAGAGCGTCCCCTCGATCTCGCGCCACACCCGTCCCACGGCGATCCCGAACACGCCCTGGCCCCCCTGGACGAGGTCCACGACCTCGTCGGCGGACATGCACTCGTACACGGACGCGCCGTCCGACATGAGCGTGATCTGCGCGAGGTCCTCCACGCCGCGCTCGCGCAGGTGCGTGACCGCGGTACGGATCTGCTGGAGGGAGACACCGGTGTCCAGCAGCCGCTTGACGACCTTGAGCACGAGGATGTCGCGGAAGCTGTACAAGCGGTGCGTGCCCGAGCCCGTGGCCGGTTTGATGCTCGGCTCGACGAGGCCCGTGCGTGCCCAGTAGTCGAGCTGCCGGTAGGTGATCCCGGCGACACTGCACGCCGTGGTCCCACGGTAGCCCGTGGACGCGTCCTGCTCGGTCAGGTCCTCCCCGAAGAGGAGACCTTGAGCGCCGTGCGGGATCGGCTCACCGGCAGCTCTGACCTCACCATGGGTGTTCACTGTGCCTCCTGGAAGTCTCGTGACCACGCTAGGGCTCCCGGGCTCGTTCGCGGGCCAGGCCGCCCGGCGTGTCGCCGTGCGGGAACCCCGCACCACGACGTCTCAGCGCCGTGCGGGCCGGCGCCGTGCGGGCGCGTCGTGTCGATCACTGGCCCGACGGACCGGAGAAGTCCTCCGGGCTGACGTGGTCCAGGAACGCACGGAACTTCTCCATCTCCTCACGCTGCTCCACGTCCACGATCTCGACCCCTGCCAGCGCCACGATCTCGGCGGAGCACAGCACCGGGCTGCCGGTACGCACGGCGAGGGCGATCGCGTCCGAGGCGCGCGAGTCGAGCCGTGCCCCGCCCGAGAGAACCAGCTCGGCGAAGTAGATGCCGCCCTCCAGCGCGACGATCTCGACACGTTCCAGCTCGACGCCCACCGCGGCGAGCACGTCCCGCAGGAGGTCGTGCGTCATGGGCCGGGGGGTGGCGAGTCCCGCCTGTGCCATGGCGATCGCGCTCGCCTCCCGCGGGCCGATGACGATCGGGACGGCGAGGTCCGCAGCCGTGTCCAGCAGCAGGACCACGATCTCCTGATCGCGCTGCTGCTGGCGAACGCCGAGGATCTCCACCGGAACCATCGGCACGTCTGAGGTCACCGTTTCACGGTATGCCGACCGTCACAGATCCGCCACACCCTGGCGCACCCAGACTGCGTGCAATCGGGTCAGCAGTTCACCGATCTCCGTGGCCATCGCGGCCGCCTGGCCCTGTGCGCTCGACGAATGCCGCCCACGCCACGGCGCGACCACCTGATCGGCCAGCGCGACCTGGCGATCGGCCGCGCTGCGCAACGTGCGCATGTGGCGGGGCTCGATGCCGTGCTCGGCCAGTGCGACCGCGATGCGCACGACGTCGACCGAGCCGGCGCCGAGCGTACCGGGGCCGGACTGCTCGACCGCGCCGACCCGGACCAGCTCGTCGACGAGCTCGGGCGACGCCCCGGCAGCCTCCGCGACCTGGTCGCGCGTCCAGCGGCGGCGGGCCGACGACTCGGCAGGCGCGAGGCGCGGGGCCGGCCGGGCCTCGTCCTCTCCCGCGTCCATCGCGGCCAGCCGCTCCTTGATGACCTTGAGCGGTAGGTAGGAGTCGCGCTGCTCGGTCAGGACGTAGCGGAGACGTTCGACGTCGGCCTGGCTGTACTGACGGTAGCCCGACGGCGTGCGTACGGGCGTGATGAGTCCCTGTTCCTCCAGGAACCGCAGCTTGGAGTGCGACACGTCGCCGAACTCCGGGGCGAGTGCGCGCAGCACGTCGCTGATGCGCATCGTGGCCTGGCGTGAGATACCCCGCGGCCACGGCTCGACTTCCTGCCTGGTGGCTCGCTCGTCCGGCCGCGGGCTGTCCGCGGCTCGGCGGGCGGCCCCGGGGCTCACCGCTGCGGCACCCCTGGGAACGCCTGTACCGTGGCCTGCGGGCTGGCGTGGAAGGTGAGACGGAACTTGCCGATCTGCACCTCGTCGCCGGTGGTGAGCGTGGCACCGTCGATACGTTCGCGGTTGACGTACGTGCCGTTCAGCGAGCCGATGTCACGCACGGCGAACGTGTCGCCGTCGCGCACGAACTCGGCGTGCTTGCGGGAGACCGTGACGTCGTCGAGGAAGATGTCCGCCTGCTCGCTGCGCCCGGCCACGCACCGGTCGGTGTCCAGGAGGAAACGGGCACCGAAACCGGGCCCGCGCTGCACGACGAGCAGGGCGGAATGGCGCGGCAGCGCGGCGACGGCCGCGGCCTCTTCAGGGCTGAGGGCGGTCCGCCCCGTTGCGGCGTCGTCCCCGGTCGGGAAGACGATGCGGCCGAGGTTGGCCGTGGTCGCCGTCGGGTCGGGGCCCGGATGAGGCAGGCCACTGGGGTCGGTCATCGGGTCTCCTCGGTCTGAACGGGTCGGTCTGAACGGGTTGGACGTGTCTCGCCCGGATCGTGCCGGCAGGCGGCATGAGTGCTTTCACGTGCGGGTTCACCGGTAGCCCGGTCCGAACCAACTTACATGGCACGGGCCGGGGTCGGCTACTCTTCGCTCGGTACGGCGTTCTCGGGGTCGGACGGCATGCGCGTCGCATCGACGCTCACGAGGTCCTTGCGCTCGACGTTCGCGGTCGCCCCCGCGTCGCGCAGCGTGGGCAGCGCGCCGCCCGGAATCTCCAGGGCACGGTCGACCGTCTCGGGGTCCCCGATCGCCACCCAGGTGTACGGCGGTTCGAGCAGCCGGCCGTCCAGGAGGATGCGGTGCTGCTCGTCCACGGTCTCCTCGAAGTGGCTGCTGGTGACGATCCTCACGTCGTTCAGCTGCTGCGCCTCGACGCCGGCGTTGCGCAGTTCTTCGAGCATGTTGAACATGTTCGCCGCGCTGACGGTACCGGGCCCGGCCTGGATCTCGATCACGACGCCGGGCCCCTCGGCGGGCAGCCTGCCGGACAGGATGCCTTCGTACTCGGCACGTTGCTCGGCCACCTCGCGGGCCGCCCGGTCCTGCCCGTCGGCCGAGCGCAGGTCATCACGTGTCCGGGTCAGGTTGGCGACCTCGGTGTCGAGCTGCTCGCCGCGCTGGGTGACCTCGTCGAGCAGGCGCACGAGCTCGTCCTGTCGCAGGGAGGCGAGCTGATCGCCCGTCGACTGCGCCACCTGCACGGCGAGCGCGAACCCGAAGGCGACGCACAACGCCGCGGTGATGTACTCGGCACGGCGGTTCCCGGGCCGGAACACCTGCCACAGCCTGCGGGTCCCGCCGGGCGGGGGATCGTCGACGACGGCCGACTCGGCGCCGCCGGTGTCCGCGTGTCCGGAACCTGCGTGTCCGGGACCTGCCGGCTCCGGGCCCGGACCCGACCCCGTCGAGGTGTCGTCCTCGGGGGTGCCGGACGCGGTCGAGCCGTGCGCCACCCCGTCATCTCCGGCGGACTCCTGCCCCGAAGGCTCGTGCGCCGACGGCTCGTGCGCAGTCGATCCGCGCTCCGCCGAGTCCCGCGCCGACGTGCGGGCCGCGGTGTCATCGGCTGCGGTGTCATCGTCCGCCGGAAGGTCTCCGGCCGGGAGGTCTCCCTCCACGACGTCGTGCGGCACCGCCTCATCCCTCGCGGCCTCGTGCGGCACCGTGCCGTCCGTGGTGCCGTCGTCGTGGGGTGCTGGTGCGTTCGGCGGCGGGCCCGGTTCCTCGCCCGCCCCGCCCTCCGGGTTCGGCGGCGTCGCGGCCTCCTCGCCCGCCGGGCCGGGTGCGCCGGCCGTGTCCGGCACCTCGGCGGCGGAGGAGCCGGCATGCGGGTCCTGCGCCGTGTGCGGGTCCTGCGCGTGGTCGCGGGCCGGCACGGGCGTCCCGCCGTCGGGCGGCTCGGGCGCCGGGCGCGTCGGTTCCTCGCCGGGGCCGGCGGGCTCGGCGTCGTCGTGGCGCGGGTCCGGCTCGCCGTGCTGCTCGTCGCTCATGCTCAGGCCTTGAAGATGTTGCGGCGGATGGAGGCGGCGTTGGAGAAGATCCGGATGCCGAGCACGACCACGACGGCGGTGGACAACTGCGAGCCCACGCCGAGCTGGTCGCCGAGAAACACGATGAACGCGGCGATGAGGATGTTGAACAGGAACGAGGTGAGGAACACCCGGTCGTCGAACATCCCTTCGAGCGCGGCACGCAGGCCACCGGCCAGGGCGTCGAGCGCGGCGACGACGGCGATCGGCAGGTAGGGCTGCAACACCACCGGAACGGTGGGCTGCAGGATGAGGCCGGCGATCACGCCGACCACGAGGCCGATGACTGGGATCATGCTCCGTCCTTCGCTGTGTCGTCCTGGTCGTTCCCGCCGGTGCCCGGATCCGGTGCCCGGCTCGATGTCTCACCCGGCGTCCCGGTCGGTCCCGGGCTGCCGGTGTCCGTGGCAGGGCTCGTGGCGAACCGCAGGGTCTGGGGCCTGCCGGCCGGCAGGGACAGCTCGTCGGCACCCTGCACCGACGACTCGATCCCGTGGGTGGTGAGCACCTGGAGGAACGCCGGGCCGCTGGACCGCGCGAACTCGACCTGGAGGTCCTCCGTGTCCCCGATCGCCTCGACCTGGTAGGAGGGCCCGTTGAGGGGCTGCAGGTCCACCAGGATGGCGTCACCGGCACTGCGGATCGCGCTGACGGCGGTCAGGCGCTCGCCGCCGACGGCGACCGCCTCGGCACCCGAGGCCCACAGGGCGTTCACGACGAACTGCAGGTCGGTGTCCCACACGCGCTGGTCCCGGTCGTCGCCCGCCAGCCCGCCGTCGGTCAGGGTGATCACGACGCCGGGCCCGCTGACGGCGGTGGTGCCGTTGGCGAGCTTGTCGAGGTCGTTGGTCTCACGCAGGGAACTGGGCAGGGTCCCGGCACGCTCGAGCCGGTCGACCTCGGCCGCCAGCGCGACGGACCGGTCCGTAAGCTCCTCGACCTGCATGCTGCGCTCGGCGACCTGGTCGGCCAGGACGGAACGGGCCTGGGTCACGGCGGGCTGCGGTGCGCGCAGATGGACCACGGCCACGGTGACGACCAGGCCGAGCCCCACCGCGACCAGCATCGCCACCACGAGGGCCGGGACACGGGGCTCGGTGGGCTCCCCGGCCGCCGCCCGCCGCGCGCGACGCCTCGCGGCATCGGCGTACCCCGGGTCGAGCGGCCGCCTCATCACCTCGTTGAGGAGTGTCATGGAGGCGTCCGGACGACGCCCCGGCTCGGGGACGGTCTGCTTCATCCGCGGGCCGCCAGCCGGCGCACCTGCGCCACGTACTGCAGTCCGGCGAACCAGTACAGGGCGACGCCCCACCAGGTGAAGGCCCAGCCGACCACGTGCGCCGTGGTGCCGAGCCTGCCGCCGGCCTCGGCCAGCAGGAGCAGCGGGAACGCGTACAGCAGGGCGAAGGTGGCGACCTTGCCCGACTGGCTGACGTTCAGCGTGCCGTAGCCGAGACGGGCCAGCACGGGAACGGTCAGGGCGAGCATCAGGTCGCGCGCCAGGATCGCGGCCACGAGCCAGAGCGGGACGATCTCACGCCACGCGAGACCGAGCAGGGTGGCGAAGATGAAGAGCCGGTCGGCCAGCGGATCGAGCATCTGGCCCAGCCTGCTGACCTGATGCAGCGAGCGGGCGAGCACGCCGTCGAGCCAGTCCGTCACGCCCGAGACGGCCAGCACCACCAGTGCCCAGACATCCTCGTGTGCGACGATCAGGACGGCGAAGACGGGAACGAGGGCCAGACGCACCAGACTGATCGCGTTGGGCACCGTCAGAACGCGGGAGCTGATCTCCTGTCCCCTGGACACAAACACCGCCTCACGCCTGCCGTTTCCTGCCGTGCGCGCCATACTACGGGCCCGATGTTGCGGATCCGCACAGGGTCCCCGGGCGCGTCCCCGCCCCGTACGACACCACGGCGACGCCCCATGGGTGCCACACGTCACCCCGCGCCCGTCTGGCCTGGCCCGGGGCGTGGCACGTAGGATGGTCACGATCCCCCTGGAGTTGGTCGCCTTTCTGCGCGTGTCGGCATGAGTCGCCGGAGCGAGTGTGTGTTCGCCGAGTGAGCGGCCCGGGGCCAGGCGCTGCAGGCGCCACGAGGTCCGGACTCCCTCTCGACGACGAACGGTTGACACCCCCATGCCCGCTGCTGCCCTGACCACCCCTGCGCCCGAGGCCCCGGCCGACGACGCGACCGCGACGACACCGCCCACGGACTCCGCGCCCGCCGAGCCGCAGCAGCGGTTCGACGACCTGCCGCTGCCCGCCGCCCTTCTCGCCGCGACCAGGGACCTCGGCTTCTCCACCCCGTCGGACATCCAGGCCGCCGCGATCCCGCCGCTGCTGGACGGCCGCGACATCACCGGCGTCGCCCAGACCGGCACCGGGAAGACCGCCGCGTTCGGCCTGCCGCTGCTGGCCGCCGTCGACCCGGACGCCGACGTCGCCCGCGGGCACGTGCAGGCGCTCGTGCTCGCCCCGACCCGCGAGCTGGCGATGCAGGTCGCCGACGCGATCGAGTCCTTCGCCGCCCACCTGCCGGGCGTGCGCGTCCTGCCCGTGTACGGCGGCGCGCCCTACGTGCCGCAGCAGCGCGCGCTGCGCGACGGCGTGCACGTCGTGGTCGGCACCCCCGGCCGCGTCATGGACCACATGGAACGCGGAGCCCTCGTGCTCGACAGCGTGAAGTTCCTCGTCCTGGACGAGGCCGACGAGATGCTCCGCATGGGCTTCGCCGAGGACGTCGAGCAGATCTTCTCCACCGCGCCCGCGCAACGGCAGGTCGCCCTGTTCTCCGCCACCATGCCGCCGGCCATCCGCAAGGTCGCCGACCAGCACCTGACCGACCCGGTCGAGATCGCCGTGTCCCGCCAGTCCTCCACCGTGACCTCGGTCAACCAGACCTACGCCGTGGTCCCCTTCCGGCACAAGACCGGGTCCCTCGTGCGCGTGCTGGCCACCTCCGACGCCGACGCCGCGATCGTGTTCACCCGCACCCGCGGGGCCGCGGAGGACGTGGGCGCCGCCCTGATCGAACGCGGCATCTCCGCCGCCACCATCTCCGGCGACGTGGCCCAGAAGGAACGCGAGAAGATCGTCGAACGGCTACGCTCGGGCGCCCTGGACGTCCTGGTCGCCACCGACGTCGCCGCCCGCGGCCTCGACGTCGACCGCATCGGCCTCGTCGTCAACTTCGACCTGCCGCGCGAGCCCGAAGCCTACGTGCACCGCATCGGCCGTACCGGCCGCGCCGGCCGCACCGGCGAAGCCCTCACCTTCGTCACCCCGCAGGAGCGCGGCCTGCTGCGCCGGATCGAGCGCACCGTCCGCACCCGCCTCACCGAGGCGGACATCCCCTCCCCGCGGGACGTGTCCGCGCACAAGTTCGCCACGCTCCTGAAGCAGGTCCCCGACCGCCGCGAGGCCGGACGCCTCGACCTGTACGCGAGCATGCTGCGCGACTACCTCACCGAGAACACCACGGGCTCGGGCGGAACCGCCGTGGCCGACGCCCCCGCGACGTCCGGCACCACCGAGGCCGCCGCCACTGCGCCCGCCGCCACCGAGCCCAACACCGACACCGCGCCCGGCACCGCCGGCACGGAGACCACACGGCCGGCCCGCACGGCCGCCGACGAAGAACTGCTCCAGATCGCCGCGGCGCTCGCGGCGATGGCCGTCGGCGACGACGGCCCGCGCCTGCGCGCCGAGCAGGAGGAGTACGAGCGCGAGCAGGCCCGGAACAAGGCTGCCGCGACGCGGCGTACCACGCACGACGCCGAGCGGCACGACCGTTCCGGTGAGCGCACCGGTCACCGCGACCGGCCGGGCCGGGGTGCACGGGACCACAGCCGGTCGGGCACGCGGTACCGGCTCGCGGTGGGCCACACCCACGGGGTGAACCCGGGCGGCATCGTCGGTGCGCTGACCAACGAGGGCGGCCTGACCGGGTCCGACGTCGGCAAGATCGACATCTTCGGGTCCTTCTCGCTGGTCGACATCACCGCGCCGCTCGACGAGCCGACCATGGACCGGCTGGGCCGGGCCCGCGTGTCGGGCCGGGCGCTGCGCATCCAGGTGGACCGTGGCGCCCCGGCGCACCGGGACCGCTTCGACGACGACCGGCGCGGCGGCCTCAACCGTCGTGAGGGTGGCCGGGACCGGGGTCAGCGGCCTCACCGTGCTCAGCGATGAGCTTCACGAGGCGTCTCGCCTCGTTCATCCCGTGCTCGCCGTCGGCCCGCTGGACGGCCATGACGGCGAGCACGGTCCCGTCGGCCAGATCGAGGTGGACCCACGGGTCCCCTGACCCGAACCGGACGGCGACGATCTCGGCCCAGTCGAGGCGCCGTCGCCGGGCGTAGTTGACGACGGTCAGCCCCGCCCGGTCCGGTTCGGCGCGCACGGCGGCGAACCGGACCGTGAGCAGGGCGAAGAACAGCCCGACCACGATCGTCGAGACCCGGTTCAGGGCGCTGTCGGAACCGGGCCCCTCGGCGACCAGCGCGACGAAGACGCAGCCCACCGCGAGGGCCGCGCCCATCGCCCAGGCCGTCGGCGTGGTGAAGCGGCCGCGGAACGTGCGGTACCGGACGGTGTCCGGCTCCCGGGACGCGCCCTGGTGCTCGCCGTGCTCGTCCCGGTGCTCGCCGTCGTCCGCGGAAGTTCCCACGTGCGGCCTCCTCTACATACGGCTGGCGTGGATCGATGTGACGATGATCGCGCGCGCACCGATGTCGTGCAGGGCATCCATGACGCGGTTGGTGTCACCGCGCGGCACCATGACACGGACCGCCGACGCGTCCCGGTGGTGCTGCGGCGAGACCGTGGGCGACTCGAAGCCGGGCGTGATCGCCACGGCCTGCTCCAGCAGCTCGTTCGGCACCACGTAGTCCATCAGGACGTAGGAGCGGGCCGTGATGACGCCCTCGAGACGGCGCGTCAGCGTGCGCACGCCGGGCGGGGCGACGGCGTCGGCCTGACGGATCAGTACCGCCTCGCTCGTGAGGATCGGGTCGCCGAACACCTCCAGGCCTGCGGCCTTGAGGGTGCTGCCGGTCTCCACGACATCGGCGATGAGGTCGGCGACCCCGAGCCCGACCGAGCTCTCCACCGCACCGTCCAGGTGGACGACGCCGGCCGGGGTGATCCCCTGCTTCGCGAGGTGGTCGGCGACCAGGGTCGTGTACGACGACGCGACCCGGCGGCCCGCGATCTCGCCGACCTCACGCAGGGTCCCGACAGGCGCGGCGAAGCGGAACGTGGACCGCGCGAACCCGAGCGGCAGGTGCTCGACGGCGTTCGCGCCGGAGTCCAGCAGCAGGTCACGGCCGGTGATCCCGGCATCCACGGTGCCTGCGCCGACATAGACGGCCACGTCTCGCGGACGCAGGAAGAAGAACTCGCACCCGTTCTCGGGATCGGCGAGCACGAGCTCACGGCTGGAGCGGCGCTGCCGGTACCCGGCCTCGCGCAGCATCTCGGACGCGGGCTCCGACAGGGAGCCCTTGTTGGGGACGGCGATTCGCAGCATGTCTGTCTTTCCTTGTCGGACGTACGGCTGATCCAGGAGCGGGTTCCCGGCGCCTGCGGGCCCGGCCGTCGGCGGCCGGACCCGCGGGAGCCTGCCCGCTACAGATGCGTGTACACGTCCTCAAGGGTGAGACCCTTGGCGAGCATGATCACCTGCAGGTGGTAGAGGAGCTGGGAGATCTCCTCGGCCGTCTCGGCGTCCGACTGGTACTCCGCGGCCATCCAGACCTCGGCCGCCTCCTCGACGACCTTCTTGCCGATGGCATGCACGCCGGCGTCCAGCTGCGCCACGGTGCCCGACCCTTCGGGGCGGGTGGCGGCCTTCTCGGAGAGCTCGGCGAACAGGGACTCGAAGGTCTTCACGGGCCCGAGCCTAGCCGCTACCGCAGGGCCACGGCCGTGGCGACCGCAGCCTGGACAGCCTCCTGCCCCTTGTCCTCCCGGCTGCCCGGCAGCCCCGCCCGGTCCAGCGCCTGCGCCTCGTCGTCGCACGTCAGCAGCCCGAACCCGACCGGGATACCCGTGCGCACGCTCACGTCGGCCAGGCCCGTGGTCGCGGCCGAGCACACGTAGTCGAAGTGAGGGGTGCCACCGCGGATCACCACACCGAGCGCCACCACGGCGTCGGGCAGCCGCGCGGCCGTGTCCCCCGCCTCCGGCACCGGCCGCCCGGACAGCCCGGTCAGTCGCGCGGCCGCCACCGGCAGCTCGAACGACCCGGGCACCCGTACCTCGCTCCATCGCGCCCCGGACTCCCGCAGCGCCCGCCGTGCCCCTTCCAGCAGCCCGTCCATCACCTGGGTGTGCCAGCTCGCGGCGATCACCACCACGTTCAGCCCGCTGCCGTCCACCGACATCGCCGGTGCCCCTGCTCCACTCATCGTGCGTCCTCCAGCATGTGTCCCATCCGATCCCGCTTCGTACTCAGGTAGGCCGCGTTGTGCGGCCCGGCGCCGACCCGCAGCGCCCGCTGCCCGGCGACGTCGACCCCCTCGGCCCGCAGGCCGGAGGTCTTGGCCGGGTTGTTCGTCAGCAGCTCGACGCGGTCGATCCCCAGGTCGCCGAGGATCGCGGCGGCGGCGCCGTACTCCCGGGCGTCCACCGGAAGGCCGAGCGAGGAGTTCGCGTCCACCGTGTCCAGGCCGCCGTCCTGCAGCGCGTAGGCCGCGATCTTGTCCGCCAGGCCGATCCCGCGGCCCTCGTGCCCGCGCAGGTACACCACCGCACCGGGCCGCCCCTCGTCCGCGGCCTGAGCCACCGCCTCCAGCGACGCGGTCAGCTGCGGACCGCAGTCGCAGCGCAGCGAGCCCAGCGCGTCGCCGGTCAGGCACTCCGAGTGCATCCGGACCAGCGCCGGGAGCGCGGAACGCGCGCCCTCACCGGGAGCCGCCGGCCCGGCCGGAGCCTCCGGCACGACGTCCGGGACGAGCGCCAGGTGCTCGGCGCCGGTGGCGGTGTCCCGGTAGGACGTGACCCGGAACATGCCGTGCGCGGTGGGCAGGAACGCCTCGGCGACCCGGATCGTGCGGGGCCGGGCCGGAGCCTCGCCCCCGGGCGCCTCCCGGACGGCCGTGTCGTCGTGGGTCGCCGACGGGGCCGCGCCGGGTGACGTGTCCGGCCCACCGGGACGCCCGTGGCCGGGCTCCGCGCCGCGGGCGAGGTGCTGGACGATGTCGGACACCGTCACCAGGACCAGCCCCTCGGCGTCGGCCAGGTGCAGGGCGTCGTCGTACCGCAGCATCTCGCCGTCGTCGGCGACGAGCTCGGCGATCCCCGCGACGGCACCGGAGCCGGTGTCGAGCCCGGCGAGGCGGACCAGGTCGACGGACGCCTCCGTGTGGCCGCGGCGTTCCGCGACCCCGCCGGGGCGGGCCCGCAGCGGGAGCACATGACCGGGCCGGATCAGGTCGGCGGCCGTGGCGGCGGGATCTGCCAGCGTGCGCAGCGTCAGCGCGCGGTCGGCCGCGCTGATCCCGGTGCCCACACCGCGCGCGTCGACCGACACGGTGTAGGCCGTGCGGCGCGGGTCCTCGCCGTTCTCCCACATCAGGGGCAGGCCCAGGGCGTCGGCCCGGTCCAGCGGCATGGGCGCGCACAGGTAGCCCGACGAGTGGCGCACCGTCCAGGCGACCCATTCGGTGGTCGCGGTACGGGCGGGCAGCACGACGTCGACCTCGTTCTCCCGGGACGCGTCGTCCGCGACGAGGACGGGCCGCCCGGCGCGCAGCGCCTCCAGCGCGGCGGCGACGGTGTGGCCGGTGCCGGTTGTGGTCGCTGCGCGGTGATCAGGGACGACGGCGGTCATGCGTGCACCTCCGGGTTCGATGCGGGGACGTGGGGTGGCAGGAGGGAGGGCCCGCCGGCGGCGGGGCCGGGGTGCGCCCCGGAGGCCGTCAGGAGGCGTTCGGCGTACTTCGCGAGGACGTCCACCTCGACGTTCACGGCCGATCCGGGCGTGAGCTCTCCGAGGGTCGTGGCCTCCAGCGTCGTGGGGATGAGGGAAACGCCGAACGTGCCCTGCCCGGGTCCGGCCGGGTCGGAGACGTGGGTGACGGTCAGGGAGACACCGCCCAGCGCGATGGAACCCTTCTCGGCGACGTAGCGCAGGAGTGCGGGATCGGCCTCGAACGTGAGCTCGTCCCAGCGCGGTCCCGGGTTCCGCGTCACCAGGGTGGCGGTGCCGTCGACGTGGCCCTGGACGACGTGGCCGCCCAGGCGGCCGTTCGCCGGCAGCGCGCGCTCCAGGTTCACCCGGGCTCCCGGGGTGAGCCCGCCGAGGGTGCTGCGGCGCAGGGTCTCGGGCATGACCTCGAAGGTGAGGGTGGGCTCGGAGCCGGCCGTGGCGTGGTCCTCGGTGACGTCGGTGACGGTCAGGCAGACGCCGTTGACGGCGACGGAGTCGCCCAGGCGGGCGTCGGAGGCGGCCAGGGGCGCGGCGACCGTGAGAATCGCGTCGGTACCTGCCGCGTCGGGATGAGCGAAGGAGCGGACCGTGCCGGTCTCCTCGACGATGCCGGTGAACATCTGCGGTTTCCCTCCCAGAGCGTCGGTGCTCCGGGGTTCGCCGAGAGATCGCCTGCGAGCCAGGCCGGGAATCCTCCCGGGCGGCGCACGGACGACGGCGCCGGCCACGAACACCGGCCCGTCCCGTGAGGTACGGCCCGACGCCCACGGCCGTACGTGCTTCCTCCCATCCGGACTTTCACCGTCGGCCCTGGAATTTCACCAGGTCAACCGGCCTGCCGTGAGGCAGGTCGCGGGTCGCGGGCTGTCACCGCCGGTTCGGAATTACACCGACCCCGGAGCACGTAGGTGTGGTACTGCTTGCACCGATAAGCATGCCACAACCGGTGCGCGCCCCGGGAGTGTCCTTCGTCTCACGGCACGGCCGAGGACGCCCGGAGATTCAGGGCAGGTTCTCCGGCGGGTTCAGTGCCGGGATCAGGGCGCGTTCAGTGACGGTGGGCGGAGGCCAGGTCGCGCAGGGCCGCGATCTCGCCGGCGGCGTCGTCGGCCCCGTAGACCGCCGATCCGGCGACGAACACGTTCGCGCCGGCGTCGGCCGCGCGGTCGATGGTGTCACGGGAGATGCCGCCGTCCACCTGTACCCACACGTCCAGCCCGGACTCGCCGATCGCCTGGCGGGCGCGGCGGATCTTGGGCAGGGTGCCGTCGATGAACGACTGGCCGCCGAAACCGGGCTCGACCGTCATGACCAGGATCATGTCGACCTCGGCGAGCAGGTCGAGGAACGGTTCGACGGGCGTGGCCGGGCGCAGCGCCACACCGGCGCGCGAGCCCAGGCGGCGCAGTTCGCGGGCGAGGCGGACGGGCGCCTGGGCGGCCTCGGCGTGGAACGTCACGGACGCAGCCCCGGCCTCCGCGTAGGCGGGCGCCCAGCGGTCCGGGTCCTCGATCATCAGGTGCGCGTCCACGGGCACCGGCGACACCTTGGTCAGCCGCTCGAACACGGGCAGGCCCAGGGTCAGGTTCGGCACGAAGTGGTTGTCCATGACGTCCACGTGCGCGAAGTCGGCGTCGGAGATGCGCTGCAGCTCGCTCTCCAGGTTCATGAAGTCCGCCGACAGGATGCTCGGTGCGATGAGGGCGCTCATGCGGCCAAGCCTAGAGTGCGGCAGCACGACTCCTGGTCGGCGTCCCATGACGGCACAATGTCCTCCGTGCCCGAATTCTTGGAACAGCGGTCTTCTCCGGGCCGCCGCAGACCCGATGCCGCGGCCTGCGGGGAGCATCACCGTTGACCCGTTCCCGAGGGCCGTTCGGGCTGCTGGTGGCCGTCATCCGTCGGCAGGCAGCGCAGACGTCACGGGCGAGCCTGGGGCACCTGGTCAAGAACCTGATCGCCGCCGCCGTGCTGCTCCCGTGGATCACCACGCTGGTGGTCCACGCGGCGATCACCCAGTACGCGCTCGACACCCGTGGTGTGGTCGCGGACGCCGTCGTCGCCGAGACCCAGCCCGAGCCCGCCGCCCGCGGGAACGTCGCCATCGACATCGAGCCGTTCGGGGACGGTGACATCCGCATCCTGCGCCACTACGCGCAGCGCCCCGCGAGCTGGGACGGCTACACCTTCTCCGTGACCTACGATCCCCTCGACCCGGACCGCGTCACCCAGACCGGGGTGGACGTGTGGCCTCCCGTGCTGGGCCCGATGGGGATCGCCGCCGCTCTCGTCCTGCTGTGGATGCTGCCCTTCGAGGTCCTGGAGCTCCTGGGCCGAGCCTCCGGGCTGCGCATCCGGCAGGAGGCGCGGGAACCACCCCGGTGACACCGGCGGCGCACCGTGCCGGCCGCCGGTGCCCGGTGGGCCGGTGGGCCAGTGGTGCCACGACGATGCCTCGCCCGCTCCGGTGAGGCGGCACAATCGCCTGTGTGAGAGAACTTCTGGGGATCACGCCGCTCGAAGCCGTCGCCGTCGTCCTGGCCACCGTGGGAATGTACGCGGCGCTGGTGGTGCTGGTGCGGCTGCTCGGGCAGCGCATGCTGGCCGGGCTGTCGGCGTTCGACCTGGCCGCGATCATCGGGATCGGCTCCATCATGGGCCGCGCCGCCCTCGGTGAGGCACCACACCTGGCCGGCGGCATCATCGCCCTGGCGACGCTGGCGGGCTGTCAGCTGGCGACGAGCCGGATCGGCGGCTGGGGAGCCCGCGCGATCACCACGCGCCCGGTGGTGCTCATGGCCGGGTCGCAGGTCGTGGAGCGCAATCTGCGGCGCTGCCGCATCGCCCCGCACGAGCTGGCGGGCAGGCTGCGGCAGGCCGGGATCCGGAACGTCGACGAGGTGGCGATGGCGGTGCTGGAGCCGTCGGGGACGATCAGCGTGACGCGGCGCGGCACGGACGTCTCCCCGTTCCTGCTCGACGGCGTGGACGGCGCGGACCTGGTGCGCAAGTCGCTGGGCCGTACCGAGTGACTGGACGGGCCCCCGTCATCGGGGCCCCGTCCGGTCACGGGACGGGCCGGTGGGCCGTCAGCGTTTGCGCAGCAGGGTCAGGTGCATCGCGTCGGTGCCGTGGACGTGCGGCCAGAGCTGGACGTCGTCGCGGGCGGCGTCGCCCGCGGGCAGCCGCAGGTCCGGCGTCGTGCCGTCGGGCAGGCGGCGCAGCACCGACCGCACGGCGTGAGGGGTGTCGAGGCGTTCGACGTCGTCCCGTTTGCGCAGCACGTCGGTCACCACGAGCTGCGTCTCGGCCAGCACGGGTGAGCAGGTGACGTAGGCGACAACGCCGCCGGGCCGGACCGCGTCGAGCGCGGAGGCCAGGAGCTCACGTTGCAGGCCGGTCAGGGTCGCCAGGTCCGCCGGGGTGCGGCGCCAGCGGGACTCGGGGCGGCGGCGCAGGGCGCCCAGGCCCGTGCAGGGCGCGTCGAGGAGCACGCGGTCGTAGGCGCCGGGTTCGTCGGTCCCGAGGTCGCGGCCGTCGCCGGTGCGCACCTCCTCCACGACGCCCTCCGGAACGGCGTGCAGCGCCCGCCGCACGAGCCGTGCCCGGTGGGGCTGCACCTCGTTGGCGACGAGCGTCGCGCCCTGCCGTGCGGCCAGGGCGGCGAGCAGTGCCGCCTTGCCGCCGGGTCCGGCGCACAGGTCGAGCCAGCGCTCGGCCCGCCCGCCGGCGGCCTCCGGTGCGGCCTCGTGAGACGCCGGCGGAGCGGCGTCGGGCCGCGGCGCGGTGTCCTCGTCCTGCGCCGTGTCGAGCGGGACACCCGCCAGGGCGAGAGTGACCAGCTGGGAGCCTTCGTCCTGCACCCCGGCGCGCCCGTCACGCACGGCGGGCACGGCCCCCGGGTCGTTGCCGTCCAGCACGAGCGCGGTGGGCGCCCAGCGGCCCGGCACGAGGTCGGCGTCGTGCCAGGCGTCGTCGTCGGACACGTCGACCAGGCCCGGGCGGGCCACGAGCGTGACGCGCGGCGCGGCGTTGTCGGCGGCCAGCAGGTCACCGATCTCGGACGGGTCCCGGCCGTGGCCGGCCAGCGCCTCGCGCAGGGAACGCGCGACCCACACCGGGTGGGACTCCACCGCGGCCAGCGCGGTCAGCTCGTCCGGCGCGCCGGCCCTGATCCGTTCCAGCCATTCCTGACGGCCGGCCTCGGACACGCGGCGCAGGACCGCGTTGACGAACTGCGCCGGCCCGGCCCCCACCTCGGCCCGTGCGAGCGCGACGGTCTCGGACACGGCGGCATGGGACGGGACCCGCATCCCCAGGAGCTGGTGCGTGCCCAGGCGCAGCACGTCCAGCACGGCGGCGTCGAGCTCGCCCAGCGGCCGGTCCACGCAGTCGGCGAGGACGGCGTCGTACCGGCCGCGCAGGCGCAGGGTGCCGTAGGTCAGCTCGGTGGCGAACCCGGCGTCGCGGCCGCGGATGCGTCGCTCGGCCAGCAGGGGCGGCAGGACGAGGTTGGCGTAGGCGTCGGACTCGTCCACCTGGCGCAGCACGTCGAACGCCGCGGTGCGTGCCGGGTCGGTGCGTTTGGCGCGCTGCCCGGGTGCCTGCCGGGAACCAGACCGCTCGCCCCGCAGCCGCGCCGCGGACCGCTCCCGGCCGCGGGCGTTCCTGCGGTCCTCGCCGCCCGTGCGGTGCCGGTCACCGCCGTGTTCCTCGCGCCCGGTCTCCGTCCGGCGCCGGTCGTGCCCGCCCCGGCCCGGGCCACCGGTGCGTCCACCGCGGCGGTCGGCGGACCCGCCTCGGGCGTCGTCGTAGCCGCTCATGCCCGGGCCTCCGTTCCGCCCAGCACGAGCCCGGCGTCGATCAGCGGCCGGCCGGCCCCGCGCGCCCAGTCCGGGGCGGGCATGTGCTTCTTGCCCGGCGGCTTGACCTGGCCCAGCGCGACGGCATGGGTCGCGGTGCCGACCAGGACCCGCTTCTTCTCGCCGCGGACCTGCCCGGGCGCGAGATCGGTGACGTCCGGGACCGGCGTGACCGGGCCGAGGCCGAGCCGCGCCCCGCCTGCGGCATCCTGGCCCTCCGGGTGCGGCAGCTCGGTCCACGCCCCGGGTGCGGGAGTGCAGCCACGCACGAGCCGGTCGATCGCGAGCGCGGGCACGTTCCAGCGGACCTCCGCGTCGGCCGGAGTGAGCTTCGGGGCGATCGAGACGCCGTCGGACGGTTGCGGCTGCGGGGACAGTGCGCCGTCCTCCAGGGCGTCGAGCGTGCGGACGAGCAGTTCGGCGCCGGAGACGGCCAGCCGCTCCAGCAGGTCGCCGGAGGTGTCGGTGGGCCGGATCGATTCGGTGGTGGTGCCGAGCACCGGGCCGGTGTCCATGCCTTCGTCCAGCAGGAACGTGGTGGCGCCGGTCACCTCGTCCCCGGCGATGAGGGCCCGCTGCACGGGTGCGGCGCCCCGCCAGGCGGGCAGCACGGAGAAGTGCAGGTTGACCCAGCCCAGACGGGGCACGGCCAGCACCTCGGGACGCAGGATGTGCCCGTAGGCCACCACGGGCGCGGCGTCGACGGCGAGCTCGCGCAGGGTGGTGAGGAACTCCTCGCCGCGGGGCCGGTCGGTGATCACCGGGATGCCCGCCGCCTCGGCCCGGACACGTACGGGGCTGGGGGTGAGCCTCCGGCCCCGCCCCGACGGCGCGTCGGCGCGGGTCAGCACGGCCACCACCTCGTGACGGGAAGCGATCAGCGCCTCGAGCGAGGCGACGGCAGGTTCAGGAGTTCCGGCAAACAGGAGACGCACCGGGCAAGTCTACGAGCGGGCCGGCGCTCGCGTTGCCTCGGCGACGGCGCTCCCGCACGACCCGCCACCCCCGCCGGCCCCGCACCGCGAGGCATTTCGCAACCGATATCCACGCCTGTTTCCGATACGCCGGGCAACACCGCCGGAACCTACTCTCAGCAGACCGGGGCGTCGACGACGCCGCCCCTCGCGCACGTGCCACCTCACCAGGTCACCGCGCCGAAGGCGGAAGCCGCCCCGCACCGGCCCCCACCGCCCAGAAGGAGAACCGACATGCCCGCACGCCACACCCGACCGGCCCCCGACCTGTCTCTTATACACATCTCCGAGCCCACGAGACGGAGCTACATCTCGTA
>NZ_JABBYC010000035.1 GCF_016742955.1 Myceligenerans indicum
TACGGCGGTCATAGCGTAGGGGAAACGCCCGGTCTCCATTCCGAACCCGGAAGCTCAGCCCTACAGCGCCGATGGTACTGCCCTCGACAGGGGGTGGGAGAGTAGGACGCCGCCGGACTCCCTTTCAGAAGACCCCCCGAGCAACTGCTCGGGGGGTCTTCGCTTTCCCGGGGAGTGTTCCCCGGCCGCCACCACCACCGTGACCACCCGCGATCGGGCACCGCGGCGATCGGGCACCTCGGCCCCCACGATCGGCCCCCACACACCACGCCTCACGAACAACCGCACCCGGCCCTCTGGGTGGACCGTGAACCATCGTGCACCGCGAAGCCCTTTCAGGCGTTCTCCCACGCATCGTCGGCCTTGACGAGGTCCCGGACCTCTGCCGGCAGTCCGTCTCCGACGAGCGCCGCGAGCGTGACCTGTTCCAGCACCGTGCGGACGTTGGCGCGCAGGGCCACCCAGACCTGTAGCAGCGGTGCCGCCGGGCCCTGGTACTCGAGGTCGGACGGGCGCTTGCCCCGCACGAAGACGAGCGGTCCGTCCACGGCACGGATGACGTCGGCGATCGTCACCTGAGCCGCGTCCCTCGCGAGCCGGTAGCCGCCTCCTGCGCCACGCTGACTGGTCACCAGGCCGTCCCGGCGCAGGTCGCTGAGAATCCCCTCCAGGAACCGATACGGGATGTTCTGCGCGGTGGCGAGGGCCTCGGCACGAACGGGAGTGTCCTGGTCGGCTGCTGCGAGCTCGGCAGCGGCTCGCACGGCATAGTCGGCGCGGGCGGAGATCCTCATGCCCGCATTGTTCACCGGAATAGCCGGACAATGCACGTCAGCGCGATGCGGCCGGCGAGGTGCCCGTGACGGCGCACGCCGCGACTAGGGTGTGCCTCATGCAAGCCGATCGTGCTGCCGTCATCACAGTGTCGGATCGATGCGCCCGGGGGGATGCCGAGGACCGGTCCGGCCCGCTCCTGACCGAGCTTCTCGCGGAAGAGGGCATCGACGACGTCGTGGCACTGACCGTGCCCGACGGCGTGGAGTCCGTCCGCGACGCCATCCGGCGAGGCCTCGCCCTGGACGCTCGCCTGGTCCTCACCACCGGAGGTACCGGGGTGACCCCACGCGATCTGACGCCTGAAGGAACTCGTGAACTGCTCGAGGCGGAGCTGCCTGGAGTGGCCGAGGCGATCCGGGCACGCGGAGCGAGTGCGGGCATCGCCACCGCGGTCATCTCGCGCGGTCTCGTGGGGGTCGCCCGGATGCCCGACGGCGCCCGTCGCGCGCTCGTCGTCAACCTGCCCGGATCGACCGGTGGGGTGCGCGACGGCGCCGCTGTCGTCCTACCGCTCTGGCCCCACATCCGCGACCAGCTCGACGGCGGCGACCACGTGCGGCCAGGACAGTAGCGGGCCGAAGCATCGCCATCGCCCTCCGCCGGCCGGCGAGCACTCTCGCCGGCCAGCGGTCAGCCCCCTGCGAACGGTGGCAGGACGTCCACGGTCGCCCCGTCGGGAACGGGAGTCTCGTCCGTGGCCGCCCGCGCGCCGGCCACCAGGAGCGCGCATTTCGGCAGCACGTCGCCCAGGTCCGGCCCGTGTCGCGCGGACAGCGCGGCACGTAGAGCTCCCGTGGTCGTCGGCCCCGACACCTCTTCGGCGGGAGTTCCGGACGCCTCTCGCGCCGCCGCGAAGTAGCGCACCTGGATCACGACGGCTCGCTCCCCGGCTCGGACTCGGTCCGCACCCAGTCGCCCGACTTGCCGCCGGTCTTCGCGACCAGGCGGACGTCCGCGAGCGACACGGACTTGTCCAGACCCTTGACCATGTCGACCACGGCCAGGCCTGCGACGGACACCGCCGTCAGCGCCTCCATCTCCACCCCTGTGCGGTCCGCGGTGCGGACGGTGGCGGTGATGTCCACGCCGTCGTCGGTGACCTGAAGGTCCACGGCCGCGCCGTGCACGCCGATCACGTGTGCGAGGGGAAGGAGCTCGGCGGTGCGTTTGGCACCGGCGATGCCCGCGATGCGGGCGACCGCGAGCACGTCGCCCTTGGGTACGTCCCCGGAGCGCAGCGCCGCGACCACGCCGGCGCCGCATGCGACATGGCCGGTCGCCGTGGCCGAACGGACGGTGGGCTGCTTGGCGGTGACGTCGACCATGCGAGCCTGACCGCGGTCGTCGAGATGCGTGAAGGTCACTGGCCCAGCGTAAGAGATCGTGCGCCCTGGTTCGGCGTCGTCCCAGGTTCACGCCCCACCGGTTCGCGCCCCACCCGGACCGGGCGTTCGTGGGCCCGTGCACTCGCGCGGGAGGAGCCGGATCACCTCAAGGGCCGGGACCGTGTCGTCGTGAGGCTGCCCCGGCCCTTGAGCTCTGTCTCCGAGCCCGCCGGTCAGGCCGTGTGCCGCGCCGAGCGTGCCGCGATGCGGGCTGCCGCCCGCTGCGCGCCCCGGGCCGCAACACGCTTGGCCAACACGGCCGTCCCCGCGGCGGCGGCAGCGAACACGGTCGCCTGGACCAGGTCGAGGTCCGGGTCATCGGGTTTGGTGGGTGCGTCCTTACCGGTGACCTGCTTCCAGATCAGCGCCAGCGCCTTCTGTGCCGCCCATCCGGCGGCGAACGTGAGGACGATGGTGCCGATCTTCAGGGCAAGTGTCGGTTCCGTCTCATTCTCGGCCACGGAACCACCGTAGCGGCAACGCCGTGGGACAGCAGCGGTAGGCTGCCGAGAACAACGACAGGGGAGCCCCCGCCATCGACAGACGCGGGCGCTGAGAGTGCGGTCCGCCGCAGACCCTCGAACCTGATCCGGTTAGCACCGGTGGAGGAAGTCGAAAGGACCTTCATGACCATGTTCCGCCGTACCGCCGCGACCGCGGCAACTGCCGCAGCCACCGTGCTGCTGCTCGCGGGCTGCACGGGGCAGCCCGACACCGAACCCGACACCGGCACGTCACCCGCCTCGGACACCGTCACGCTCGTGACGCACGACTCGTTCGCGCTGAGCGACGGCATTCTCGAGGAGTTCGAGAAGGAGAGCGGGCTGAAGGTCGAGGTGAACGCCGCGGGTGACGCCGGGACGCTCGCCAATCAGCTCGTGCTGACCAAGGACGCGCCACTCGGCGACGCCGTGTTCGGTATCGACAACACCTTCGCGTCACGCGTCACGGACGAGGACGTGATCGCCGGAGACCTCGCGCAGATCGACCGGGGTGACGTCTGCATCAACGCGGACAAGGACTGGTTCGCCGAGCAGAACCTGGCCGTTCCCGAGACTCTCGACGACCTGGCCGCGCCCGAGTACCAGGGCCTGCTCGTCGTGACGAACCCGGCCACGTCGTCCCCGGGCCTGGCGTTCCTGCTGGCCACGATCGACGCGTTCGGCGACAACGGCTTCGGCGACTACTGGACGGCGCTACGCGACAACGACGTCAAGATCGTCGACTCCTGGGAGGACGCCTACTACGTCGACTTCTCCGGCGCCGACGGGGAGGGCGACCGCCCCCTGGTGCTGTCCTACTCGACGTCCCCCGCCTACACGGTGAACGACGACGGCGACTCCACCACCACCGCCCTGCTCGACACCTGCTTCCGCCAGGAGGAGTACGCCGGGGTGCTGAACGGCGCCGCCAACCCGGACGGGGCCTGGGAGCTGGTCCGGTTCCTGCAGTCGGACGCGGTCCAGGAGGACCTGCCCGGATCCATGTACATGTACCCCGCCGACGAGGACGCGACCTTGCCCGCGGAGTGGGTCGAGTTCGCGCCGCTCGCCGACGACCCGTACGAGGTGGACCCCGACGACATCGCGGCGCACCGTGACGAGTGGATCGAGGCGTGGACCGCGATCGTCCTGGGGTGACACCCGGTCCGCACGGGCTCGGACCCCGCCTGCCGGGGTTCGGCCGACGCGGCGTGCGCGGCGTCTCCGCCACGCACGCCGCCTGGGCCGGCTGGGCGCTGGCCGCGCTGATACCGCTGAGCTTCCTCGCCCTGTTCTTCGCCTGGCCCGTGGTCGCGCTCGTCATGCGGGGTTTCGTCTCCGACGGCACGGTCGACCTGACGGGCTTCGCCGACGTCCTCGGCCGCCCGCGCACATGGCGACTCATCGGACTGACACTCGCCCAGTCCGTCCTCGGCACCACGTTCGCCCTCCTCGCCGGGCTACCCGTCGCATTCCTCCTGTACCGTCGCGCCTTCCCCGGCCGCAGCCTGCTGCGCGGGCTCGTGACCGTGCCGTTCGTGCTCCCCACCGTCGTCGTCGGCGTCGCCTTCCGCAGCCTGTTCGTGCCCGACGGCGTCCTGGGGTTCCTCGGCCTGGAGGAGACCCTGGGCGGAATCGTCGTCGCGCTCGTCTTCTTCAACCTGTCGGTCGTGGTGCGGACGGTGGGCGGGCTCTGGGAACGCCTCGACCCTCGTGCCGAACAGGCGGCCGCCGCCCTCGGCGCCTCGCCGCGGCGCGTGTGGTGGACGGTCACGCTCCCGTCGCTCGCCCCCGCGCTCGTCTCGGCCGCCTCGGTCGTGTTCCTCTTCTGCGCGACCGCGTTCGGAGTCGTCATGGTGCTCGGCGGCGCCCGGTACGGCACCGTCGAGACCGAGATCTGGGTGCGCACCACCCAGTTCCTCGACCTGCGGTCCGCGGCCGTGCTGTCGATCCTGCAGCTCGTCGTGGTGGCCGCCGCCCTCACCATCTCCGCACGGACGCGAGGCCGCCGCGAGGCTGCCCTGCACCTGGTCAGCGACAAGGCGTCCGCCCAGGCCCTCGGCCGCACCCGCGGCGACGCCGCCGCCGTGGCGGCCACGGCCGCCGTCGTCGGCGGGCTCATCCTGCTGCCGCTCGGCGGCCTCCTGCTGCGTTCCTTCCAGGGTCCCGACGGCAGGATCGGGCTCGCCAACTACACCGCCCTCGGCACCACCGGGGAACGCGGCGCACTGACCGTCACCGTCTGGGAAGCCCTCGGCAACTCCCTGCGTACTGCCGCCTGGGCCTGCGCGATCGCGCTGGTCGTGGGCGGCCTCGTGGCGCTCGTCGCGTCCCGGCGGCCGCGCCGGACCGGAGCCCGGCGTGCGGTGTCCCTGCTGGACGGGCTGTTCATGCTACCGCTCGGGGTGTCGGCCGTCACCGTGGGTTTCGGCTTCCTCGTCACCCTCGACCAGCCGCTCGGCATCGAGTACGACCTGCGCACGTCGCCCGCGCTCGTGCCGATCGCCCAGGCCGTCGTCGCCGTCCCGCTCGTCACCCGCACCGTGCTGCCCGTGCTGCGTGCGATCGACCCGCGCCTGCGCGAGGTCGCCGGTACCCTCGGCGCCGGCCCCGGCGCCGTCCTGCGCACCGTCGACCTGCCCCTCGCCGCACGGTCCCTCGGACTGGCCGTCGGCTTCGCGTTCGCCGTGTCGCTGGGGGAGTTCGGTGCGACGTCGTTTCTCGTGCGTCCCCAGAGCGCCACGCTCCCGGTGGTGATCTTCCGGCTCATCGGCCGGCCGGGCGCCGAGAACTACGGGATGGCACTCGCGGCCTCAGTGGTGCTGGCGGCCCTCACGGCGGTCGTGATGATGCTCGCGGAGCGACTGCGGGGCGATCATGGTGGAGGAGAGTTCTGATGGTGTCGCTCAACTCGGGCGCGGGATCGACGGTGACGGTCACCGATACGGGCGTCGCCCGCCACGGCGCGGGGCTGGCCGTACGTGACGCCGTCGTCCGCTACACGAGGCCGCGCGACGGGCTGTGGCGACCGGCGCGAGCCGGGACGACGGCCGTCGACCACGTGTGGCTGGAGGTGGACGAGGGCGAGATCGTCGCGCTCCTCGGGCCCAGCGGGTGCGGCAAGTCGTCCCTGCTGCGTGCCGTCGCGGGCCTGGAGCCGCTCGCGGGCGGCACCGTCAGGTGGGACGACGCCGACCTCGCCGGGGTTCCGGTGCACCGGCGCCAGTTCGGCCTGCTGTTCCAGGACGGGCAGCTCTTCCCGCACCGCGATGCCGGGCGCAACGTTGCCTACGGACTGGAGGCGCAGCACGTTCCCGCACCGGAGCGTGCGAGGCGTGTCGCCGGCCTGCTGGACCTGGTGGGGTTGACGGGCTACGAACGGCGTCGCGTGGCGACGCTTTCCGGGGGAGAGCGGCAGCGGGTGGCGCTCGCGCGAGCCCTGGCGCCGAGCCCCCGGCTGCTGCTCCTGGACGAGCCGCTCTCCGCGCTGGACCGCCGGTTGCGGGAGCGGCTGGCCGCCGACGTGCGCCGGGTCCTGAAGGAGACGGGGACGACGGCGCTGTTCGTCACCCACGACCACGAGGAGGCGTTCGCGGTGGCGGACCGGGTCGGTGTCATGTCCGACGGGCGGCTGCTCCAGGTCGCCACGCCCGACGAGCTGCGGGAGAAGCCGGCGTCACGCGACGTCGCGGAGTTCCTCGGGCTGTCCTGACCGGCCGCGGGCCGCGCTCCGCGGAACGGCTCCGACGGGACCGCCGTCGGACGGTTAGGTTTGAGCCATGCGCACCGAGCTTGCCAAGCAGCCTGTCGACGCCACGACCACGTCCGCCTGGGCGGACCTCTCCCGCCTCTCCGACGGACTCCAACCGGATCTGCGAGGCTGGTTCGCCACCGACCCCGGGCGGGCCGAGCGGTTCTCCTTCCAGGCCGCAGACCTGCACGTGGACCTGTCCAAGAACCTGCTGACCGACGATGTCCTCGCGGCGCTCCTCGCGCTGGCCGAGCAGACGGGCGTCGCCGAGCGCCGGGACGCGATGCTCGCCGGCGAGCACATCAACGTCACCGAGGACCGCGCGGTCCTGCACACGGCTCTGCGCAGGCCTGCCGGTGCCGTTCCGGCGCTGCACGTGGACGGTCAGGACGTCGACTCGGACGTGCGGACCGAACTGGCGAAGGTCTACACCTTCGCCGCGAAGGTGCGGTCGGGTGAGTGGACGGGCGTCACGGGCGAGAAGGTCCGCACGATCGTGAACATCGGCATCGGCGGCTCCGACCTCGGGCCCGTCATGGCGTACGAGGCGCTGGAGCCGTACGTCGCCGAGGGGCTGGAATGCCGGTTCGTGTCGAACATCGACCCGACGGACATCGCGCAGAAGACCGCCGACCTCGACCCTGCCACGACGCTGTTCATCGTCGCGTCCAAGACGTTCGGCACGCTGGAGACGCTCACGAACGCGCGCCTGGCCCGTGACTGGCTCTGGCGGTCGCTGGTGGCCGCGGGAGCGATCGAGGACAGTGACGAGGGCCGGGCCGACGCCGTCGCGAAGCACTTCGTGGCGGTCTCCACGGCGTTGGACAAGGTGGCGGCGTTCGGCATCGACCCCGAGAACGCCTTCGGGTTCTGGGACTGGGTGGGTGGCCGGTACTCGGTGGACTCGGCGATCGGGACGTCGCTGGCGATCGCGATCGGCCCCGAGCGGTTCGCCGAGCTGCTCGCGGGCTTCGCCGCGATGGACGAGCACTTCGCGACCACGCCTCTGGCACGGAACGTGCCGGTGCTGATGGGCCTGCTGAACGTCTGGTACACGAACTTCCGTGGCGCGCACACGCACGCCGTCCTGCCGTACGCCCAGCAGTTGCACCGCTTCCCCGCCTACCTGCAGCAGCTCACCATGGAGTCGAACGGGAAGTCGGTGCGCTGGGACGGCTCACCCGTCACTGCCGACACCGGCGAGATCTTCTGGGGAGAGCCCGGCACCAACGGGCAGCACGCCTTCTACCAGCTGATCCATCAGGGAACACGGCTGATCCCGGCGGACTTCATCGCCGTCGCCAACCCGGCGTACGGTCTGACCGACCCGGTGGGTGACGGCAAGGCGGTCCCGGCCGACGCCGACGTGCACGGGCTGTTCCTGGCCAACTTCTTCGCGCAGACGAAGGCCCTGGCCTTCGGCAAGACGGCCGAGGAGGTCCGGGCCGAGGGCACGGCCGAGGAGATCGTGCCCGCACGGGTGTTCAGCGGCAACCGTCCGACGACGTCGATCCTCGCGCCCGCCCTCACGCCCTCGGTGCTGGGGCAGCTCGTGGCGCTCTACGAGCACATCACGTTCGTGCAGGGCGTGGTCTGGGGCATCGACTCGTTCGACCAGTGGGGCGTGGAGCTCGGCAAGAAGCTCGCCCTGGAGATCGCTCCGGCGATCGCGGGCGACGAGGCGTCGCTCGGTGCCCAGGACGCCTCGACGGCCGCCCTCATCTCCAGGTATCACGCCCTGCGCGCCTGAAACCACCGCACGGCCCGACCGCCGTCGCCGGATTCCCGGGGCAACGCGGCGTGTCGGGCCGGCGGCGTCAGACCGTGTTGGCGGCCCAGGGGAGGTTGGCCGTGCCCGCGGACGGGAGGAACGTGGCCCGGGCGCGCTGCATGACCCAGAGCAGCGCCTGACGCTGGTTCTCCAGCTCGGCGGGCTCCGCCGCCGCGTGCTCGGCCCGCTCGTGCAGGATCGCGAGCTCGGTCGCGGCCTGCTGGTACTCGCGCATCGCCACTTCTGCCGGCCGGCCCCCGCGGGAACCCGCCCATTCGCGTGCGGCCTTGCGGGCCTTCAGGGAGCTGAGCATCTGCACGTCCACCATGGCCACGACGCCCGTCGGGATGTACTTGGGGAGATAGTGCAGGATGAGGCCGACGAGCCGGTGCCGCTCCCGGCGCACCACGATGACCAGGATGATCATCACGACCAGGCCGATCAGATAGGCGGACGCCAGACCCGCGACCCCGCGCGAGGACGCCGCGTTCCACAGGCTGTGCAGCGCGATCGCCCCCGCCAGGCCGATCAGCGGGGCCGTGAACCGGAGCATCCCGGGCCGGCTCATCGCGGCGACCGCGACGCCGATCCCCGTCATGGCCGTGCACAGCGGGTGCAGGAGCGGTGCGATGACCGCCCGCATGAGGAACACGAAGCCGAGCTGGTCCACGTCCGCGGCCTCGATGAAGTAGGTGATGTTCTCGGTGGCGGCGAAGCCCAGGCCCACCATCGAGGCGTAGATGATGCCGTCGGTGAGCCCGTTGATCTCGTGGCGGCGGAACCAGAGCATGCCGAACAGCACGAAGGCCTTGAGCACCTCCTCGACGATCGGTGCGCCGATCACCGCGGTCCAGTACCAGCCGTCGTCGGTGCTGACGAGCAGGTCCGTGATGACCACGAAGTTGAGGGTGTTCAGCACCATCGACACCAGCGCGGCCACCCCGGCACCCCAGAGGAACGCCAGGATCAGGGCGTTCTTGGGCTCGGGCTCCATCCGGTCCAGCGCGAGGATCAGCGGAAGCCAGATGCCCAGCGGGAGCAGCGCGAGGATCAGTCCGACGACGAACGAGGCCCCGCCGTTGACCGCGTCGAACGCGAGGACGAGCATGAGGCACACGGAGGAGAACGCGATGGCCACGATGACCCCCGCAGGCGCCCGGCCTGGCGGGCGGCCCCGAAGGATCGCACTCGGGTCGACGGTCATGAACGCAGAGCCTAGTGAAGGTGGCGTGCCCGGGGCGACCCCGGCGCGGCGGTAGCCTGGCCTCCGTGCACAACGTCGCCCTTGAGCTGGCCGTCCAGGACCCCGCAGGCGCGCGGATCGCGTCCGACGTCGGCGCCCGGCGCGTGGAGCTGTGCTCCGCGCTCGGGGCCACGGGCGGAATCACGCCCAGCGCCGCCCTGATCGAGGCGGCGATCGATGCCGCCGCGGTCGTGCCCGAGAGTGCGGGCGCACCGATCCTGGAGGTGCACGTCCTCGTCCGGCCGCGTCCGGGCGGGTTCACCTGGTCCGAGGAGGAACGTGCGCTCGTGCTCCGCGAGACCGTCCTGTCGGTCGACGCGGGCGCCGACGGCGTCGTGGTCGGCGCCCTGACGCCCGACGGGGCGGTGGACCAGGACACGGTCCGCAGCCTCGTGGCCGCGGCCGGTGACGCCGAGGTGACGTTCCACCGCGCGTTCGACGCCGTCCCCGACCAGCTCGCCGCGCTCGACGTGCTCGCCGATCTCGGCGTCACGCGCGTGCTGACCTCCGGTGGCGCCGCCCGGGCGGGCGACGGGCTGGAGAACCTGGCCAGGCTCGTCGAACGGTCCGCCGACCTGGGGGTGGAGATCATGGCGGGCGGCGGCGTCCGGCTCGAGGACGTCCCGGCCCTGGCGGCCGCGGGCGTCGACGCGATCCACCTGAGCGCGAAGCGCCTCGTGGCCGACGCCGGCGGGCCGGGTGCCGGCACCGGCGGCTACGAGGTCACGGACCCGGACGTCGCGAGCGTCGTCGCGCGAGCGGTCCGGGAACTCCAGCTGCGGTAGCGGACGGACGTACGCACCGGACCTGCCCGGCGAACGACATCGAGGCAGCACCCCCGCTCGTGCGGAGGTGCTGCCTCGATGGTGTGGCCCGCCGGGGCAGCTCACCGGCCGGCCGGTGAGCTGCCCCGCCAGGGGCAACCGGTCAGGACACGCTCGGCGGCGTGACCGTGATCAGGCCGACCCGGTTGCCGAACTGCGACCTGCGCACCTCGACGTTCGTGCCGTAGCCGACGCCGTCGTCCACGGGGTCACCGGTACCCGCCGGAGCGGGGAACCCGAAGTCCGCGCCGAACCAGTCGGGCAGCAGGTCGCCGTCCGGGCCGACGATCCGGAACGAGTACGGGGCGTTCCCGAGCGACGGCACGGTGACCGACGCGTCGTTGTCCCGGTAGAACAGGCCCTCGTCGTTCGACTCGATGCCCGGGTACCAGCCCCTGTCGTCGGTGAACGTCGACACCGGGGCCAGCGGCCCGAAGTCGGTGCAGTACTCCTGCGTCAGATCGTCGTCGGACACGATGCACTCCGAGAACGGGTACGTGGAGCGCAGGCCGAACGCCGCGTTCGACGACTGCGGACGCGAGGGCAGGTTCTTCAGCACCGAGGTGTCCGGCGCCGCCGAGGCGTCACGACGCAGCGGGTCGAAGTGGCTGTCCACGATGAGCAGGCCGCCCTTGGCGCCGAGGCTCGGCAGGGCACCCAGGTTCGACGTGATGTGGTTGGTGTCGCCGTACGTGGTGTCCCGGTACCAGACCAGCATGCCGGGCACGTTGTACGAGAACTTCTCGACCTTCCACGCCTCGCTCAGCGGGGCCGCATAGGTGGAGTCGTAGGCGTGCTCCAGGCCCTCGTCGAACCCGTCCGCGTTGCGCCACTCGACCAGGTAGTACTGCGCCTGCGTCGAGGAACCGCTGTCGGTGTGCCAGCCCTGGCCCGTCGTGTCCACCCAGGTGGAGACCTCGTTCGTCCAGCCGTTGTCGCCCGACTCGGTGTCGTCGGACCAGACGGTGTCGCCGTCGACCACGAGCGCGAAGTCGTCGGCGAACCAGCCGCGCTCCAGGAACGCGGCGTCGGTCGCGTACCGCAGACGCAGGTCGACGGTCGAGCCGGCGTACGCCGACAGGTCGACGAAGTGCTGGGCCCAGCCGCCGCTCGACCCGGTCAGCGCGTACTGCTTGCCGCCGAAGTCACCCAGCCGGCCGTTCGGGTCGCCGTACGCGTCGCCCGTGGTGACCTCCGCGCCCTCGGAGTCGTAGACCTTGACCTCGTTCCAGGTGGTGCCACCGTCCGTGGAGACCTCGACGAAGCCGTAGTCCCAGTCCTCCTCGATGATGTAGTCGTTCCACATCGAGAACGTGGCCTCGGTGCCGGCCGGGACGTCGAGGCTCCGGGAGAGCCGCACGTCCGCCCAGTCCTGGTCGGCCCCGGTGTACCAGGAGTTGGCACCCGAGTGCGGCTCGGTGAGGAACAGCTCCTTGTCCGGCAGGTTGATCTTGATGCCGTCCTCGGTGCCGACCAGCGGGCGCGAGTTCTGCCCCACGCGGATCGTCTGCACGTCGTCGCCCGGCTCGATCTCCAGCGGGTCCGCCCAGCCCAGCACGTACTTGTCCCACAGGCTCATGTGCGTCGGCATCGACTGGAAGATCGGGCCCGAGTGCGAGCCGGAGCTCATCAGGTCCCAGAAGTCGACGTCGGAGTCACCTGCGCCGGAGGTGTCGTACAGGTCCGGCAGACCCAGGTCGTGGCCGTACTCGTGGGCGAACACGCCCACGCCGGAGTCCTCCGGCTGCACGATGTAGTTCGACAGCTTCAGGTCCGTGCCCGGGATGTCCGCACCGCCGGCCACGGCGGAGGAGTGCGCCCAGATGGCGTACGTGCCCTCGTCGCCGCCACCACCGGACTTGTCGGCACCGGCGTGCACCAGCACGACGTGGTCGATCACGCCGTCCGGCTCGTAGAGGTTGCCGTCGCCGTCACGGTCGGACTGGTCCTCGACGTCGTAGTCCGCCCACGGGAAGTCGGGGTCGGCCGCGGCGAGGGCCTCGACGGCGTCGATCGGGAGCTGCCCGGCACCCAGCGGGTTGTCGGGGTGGCCCTGCATGCCCTGGTAGGCACCGGCCTCCCACACGCCCTCGTCGTTGAGGAAGCAGCGGGTGGCCCCGTAGTAGGCCTCCGAGTGCGGCACCGTGACCCAGGGAGTCGCCGAGCCGGTGACGGTGTAGGCGCCGTGCGACATCTCCTCGTACATGTTCTTCATCGTGTAGCCGGAGATGTCGAAGCCGGCCTCGCCGTCAGGCCCCGTGAGGTCCGTACGGACGCGGTCCGTGATGCCCTCGTCGGTGAAGAGCATCTGGTTGTAGTGGTCCGACGAGAAGTCCGGAACCCACATGGAGTTGTTGTCCTCGAGCTCCATCGCGCCCGGGTCCGGAAGGTTGTTGTGCGTGGGGCCGTTCTGGACGTTGCCGGGCATGCACTCGGAGGAGCCCCAGTACGTGGGGACCATCGAGTCGGTGAAGTCGTCGTCGACGTCGTCCGCGAACTCGACCAGGATCGTCAGGAGCTTGGCCTCCTGCGTGGTCTTCGCGTGCTTGTACCGCGGATGCCTGCCGTGCCCACGGTTGCTCGTGACCGCGTCACTGCCGCCGGCCGCCGCCTTCGCGGCACGGCGCTCGCGGACGGCCGCCGGGCTGGTGCCCTGTTCCACGGCCTGGGTCTCCGCCAGGGCGAGCTGCTCGGCCGTCGCCGGGTTCCCGCCGGCGTACTTCGCCTCGAGCTCCTCGGACGCGGCCTGGACCTCGGCGTCCACGGTTGTTCCTGTCGTGCCGTCGGGCACGTGCTCGACGGTGCGGCCGTCCTGGGTGATCTCGATGTCGGTGCCGACGTCCGGCTGGACTGCCGCCTCGGCATAGTTGATGTAGTGCTCGGAAGCGCCGATCTCGGGTGCTGGGGCTGGCTGTGCCGTCGCGGCACCCTGCGTGGTCGCCAGGCCGGCGACGGTCAGGGCAAGGACGGGGAGGGTAGCCACCGTGCACCGCGCGACGCGTTTGGTGTCAAATGCCATGAGAGCCACCGAACCAGAATGTGACCTACCTGTGAAGGGCATACGGAGAATTTCATCCCCTGGGTGGCATGCAAGGATTTCCGTATGTCGTACGAGATCCGCCCCGTCCGTTCCACCGAATGGCGGGAGATCCGCGACCTGCGGCTCCTCGCCCTGCAGGACGAACTGGCGCCGTTCGCATTCCTTGCCACGTACGAGACCGAGTCCGCCCACCCCGACGAGTTCTGGATCGAGCGCGCCCGTACGTCGTCCCTCGACGCGGGCCCCGAGGCCGGAGCCCGGCAGTTCGTCGCGGTGTCCGACGACGGCACCTGGGTGGGCACGGCCGTCACGCTGGTCGAGCGCCAGGGGTCCACGGACTTCGAGGACGCCGTGGTCGAGCAGGACGGCGCGCACGTCGTCGGCGTCTTCGTCCACGCGGCGCATCGCGGAGGCGGACTGATCGACCGGCTGTTCGACGCGGCCCTCGGCTGGGCGCGGGAGCGCGCACTGGACCGCGCCAGGCTCTACGTGCACCGGGACAACCCGCGTGCGCAGGCCGTGTACCGCCGCCTCGGCTTCGCCGCCACCGGAAACTCCTTCACCGGTGCCATGGGCCCCGAGCTGGAGATGGCACGCACCCTCTGACCTCGCGCCACGCCGTCCGCCTCGGATGCGATGATGCGGACATGACTTCCGTCACGCCCGCCGACGTCGTCGGACGCCTCACCATCGAGCAGAAGGCCAGGCTCGTCGGTGGGGCGTCGTACTGGACCACCACCGAGCTGCCGGACGTCCCGGCCGCCTACCTCGCGGACGGGCCGCACGGTGTGCGGCGCCTCGACCCGGCCAACGGTGCGGTCGCCGGTGCCGAACCCGCCACCTGCTTCCCGCCCGCGGTGGCGCTCGGCGCGACCTTCGACACCGCCCTGGCCGAACGCGTCGGTGCCGCGATCGGCGCCGAGGCGCGCGAGAGAGACGTCGGCGTGGTGCTCGGCCCCGGGGTGAACGTCAAGCGCTCACCGCTGTGCGGCCGCAACTTCGAGTACGTGTCGGAGGATCCGCTGCTCGGCGGCAGGATCGGAGCCGCCCTGGTGCGCGGCATCCAGTCCGCCGGCGTCGGCGCCTGCGTCAAGCACTTCGTCGCGAACGACCAGGAGACCGAGCGGCTACGCGTCTCCGCCGACATCGACGAGCGCACCCTGCGCGAAGTCCACCTCAGGCCGTTCCAGCACGTGGTCACCGAGGCCCGCCCGTGGACGGTGATGAGCTCCTACAACCGCGTCAACGGCACCTACGTCGGCGAGGACGCGCGCCTGCTCACCGGAGTGCTGCGGGACGAGTGGGGTTTCGACGGGCTCGTCATGTCCGACTGGGTCGCCGTGCACGACCGCGTCGCGGCCCTGCGGGCCGGACTCGACCTCGAGATGCCCGCCCCGGGCGAGGCACGGGTAGGCCAGATCGTCGAGGCGATCAGGTCCGGCGAACTGGCCGAGGACGACCTCGACCGCGCCGCCGGCCGCGTCGTCGCCCTGAGCAGGAAGATCCGGGACACGACCACCCCCTCCGACGCCACCGACCTGGTCGACCACCACGACCTGGCCCGGGAGGCCGCCGCCCACGCGATCGTGCTCCTGCGGAACGAGCCGGTCGGTGACACGGACGCCGACACCGCCGCACCCCTGCTTCCCCTCGCGAGCAACGCCCGGGTCGCCGTCGTCGGCGAACTCGCGCGCACACCCCGGTACCAGGGCGCCGGATCCTCCCAGGTGGTCCCCACCCGGCTGGACGACGCCCTCACCGCCCTCACCGCGGACTTCCCGGACGTCGCGTTCGCCCCCGGGTACGCCCTCGGACCCGACGCGGGCGACGACACGGCGCTCGCGGCGGAGGCCGTCGCGGAGGCGAGCGACGCCGACGTCGTCCTCTTCTTCGCGGGTCTGCCCGACGACGCCGAGGCGGAGGGCCGGGACCGCACCCACATCGACCTGCCACCGGTCCAGGTCGACCTGCTCGAGTCCGTGCTCGACGTGAACCCGCGCATGGTCGTTGTACTGTCCAACGGCTCCGTGGTGCGGCTCCCGTTCGCGGACCGCGTCCCCGCACTCGTCGAGGGCTGGCTGCTGGGCCAGGCCGGCGGGTCGGCCGTCGCCGACGTGCTCACCGGCCGCGTCAACCCGTCCGGGCGGCTGTCCGAGACGATCCCGCACCGCCTCGCCGACACCCCGGCCTACCTGGACTTCCCGGGTGAGGGCCTGCACGTGCGCTACGCCGAGGGCGTGTTCGTCGGACACCGCTGGTACGACGCCCGCGACCTCGACGTCGCGTTCCCGTTCGGGCACGGCCTGTCGTACACGACCTTCGGCTACGACGGCCTCACCACGGCGACGCACCACGACGAGCTGCGGGTGACGCTCACCGTGACGAACACGGGAGACGTGCCGGGCCGAGAGGTGGTGCAGTGCTATCTGGGACGGGACGAGTCGGCCGTGGCTCGGCCGCCGCGGGTGCTCGCCGCGTTCGGTGTCGTCGAGCTCGAGCCCGGCGAGTCGCGGCGCGTGGAGCTGACCGTGCCGGCCGCCGACCTGGCGCACTGGAGCGTCCGGGAAGACGCCTGGACCACCGAAGGTGGCACATGGCGTGTCGAGGTGGGGGCGTCGAGCCGCGACATCCGCCTCACCGGCGAGGCGGAGATCACCGGGGACGACGCCGTGCGCCCGATCACCGCCGGATCGACGCTGCGCGAGGCAATCGCCGACCCGACCGTGGGCCCGCTGGTGGCAGGCGCGCTCACGGGCATGTCGGAGGACGTGCGCGAGATGGCGCTCGCCATACCGGTGGGGCGGATGCCGTTCGTCCCCGACTCCGGCGTGAGCGAGGAGCAGCTCGACGAGCTCATCGCGCTGTCGGACGGTTCGGCGGGCCGGCTCAGGCGTACCGCGGCGAAGGTGCTGGGATCGATGGCGCGCCGGCGGCACGGTGCGTCTTGACGGGCCGGCGGCCTGCCTTGCTACGGTTCCCGCAGCACAGCGCCGTGCCCCAGAGGCCGCGTGGAGGTGCGCTGCCGTCGCGTGCGCTGCCTCAGGAGGCTGATCGTGCTGCGCCATGAGTACCGAGTACGCCCGCGGTCGCGGACGATGCTCCTCCGCGTCGTCCTCGTGCTGCTCGCCGGGATCGCGGCGATGATCCTGGTGAACCCCTCGGACGCGGACTTCCAGGATGTTCCCCTCGATGCCCCGCGCGGAACACCCGCGATCGGCGAGCTGGTGCCGTTCGGGTGGTGACCTCTGGTGGCTGCGGCGGCACCCGGGTCTCAGGATGCCGGCGGCGCCGTGCTCGCGCGCTCCACGAGGCGCGTGGGCAGGCGGGTGTGGTGCCCCCGGCCGGTACGCGGTCCCTCGCTCTCGATCAGGGAGATGACCATGCGCAGCGCCTCGGCGCCCATCTCGCGCAACGGCTGGGCGACGGTCGTCAGCGGGGGCTGGGCGGCCGCGGCCTCCGGGATGTCGTCGTACCCGACCACCGAGAGGTCCTCCGGGACCCGGAGTCCCAGTTCCCCGGCGACCTCGACGACGTGGAGCGCTGACACGTCGTTCGCGGCGAAGACGGCAGTGGGCCGGTCAGGCCGGTCGAGCAGCTCGTGCGCGGGCCGGTCGGACAGGTCCGGACGGTACCCGCCCGTGAGGACCAGGCTCGGGTCCACGGTGAGCCCGGCGTCGCTCATGGCCTGGCGGTAGCCCAGCTCGCGGAGCCGCGCCGACTCGAGGTCACGGCGACCGCCGAGGTGACCGATGCGGGTGTGGCCGAGGCCGATGAGGTGTTCGGTCGCCATGCGTGCCCCGGCGAGGCTGTCGGAGTCCACGGTGGCCGGGCCTGTCGGTCCCGTGTGCGGGTCGATGGCGACCACCGGGATGCCCTCGTCGGTGGGGACCTGGACCGTCGGTGTGACGATCACGGCGCCGTCGATCAGCGTGCCGCCCAGCCGCGACAGGGACCGGCGTTCCCAGCCCACACGGTCGGACGTGTCGCCGCCGCCGGAGTAGGCGAGCAGCTCGTAGCCGGTGCCCTCGACGGCCTTGGAGATCGCCTTCAGGAGCTCGGTGCTGAACGGTTCGAACTCGGCGACCAGCACGCCGATCACGTTGGTGCGGCGGCGCCGGAGGCTGCGGGCGACCAAGGAGGACTCGTACCCGAGCTGGTCGACCACCTCCAGGACGCGGCTCGCCGTCGTCTGGGCGACGCCGTAGCGCCCGTTGACCACCTTGGACACCGTGGCGACGGACACGCCGGCGGCCCGCGCGACGTCGGTGATCGTCACGCGGCCGGGCCGGAGGGAGCCACCTTCGGAGCCCTCCGACGGCCGGTCCGCCGACGGCGTGTCTCCGGACGCCGGCATCGCTGTCCGCGCTTCGTCGCCGCTGTCCGCCCCGGCCCGACCAGGAAAATTCGTACCGCTCTGCACGAAGGAGACACTACCTTGACTGGAGGCATGCTTCGCGCCGAGGTTCTGTTGTTTCGAAATCGATATCGACAACGTTTGACGAACGGTCGTGTCACCTGTCACTCTCGTCGCTGACAGATCCTTCCTGTCGACTCCGTCGAAGAAGACCAAGGGGTTTCGAACCATGACGAGGACGAAGCGAAGCGCGGCCGCGATCGCGCTCGGCTCGGTTGTCGCGCTTCTCGCGGCCGCCTGCGCCGGTCAGGGTGGCAGCAGCGGTGGCAACGCCGACACCGCCGACGCCGACACCATCACCTGGTGGCACAACTCGAACACCGGCGAGGGCAAGGAGTACTACGACCAGCTCGCCGCCGACTTCGAGGCCGAGACCGGCGTCAAGGTCGAGGTGAGCGCCATGCAGCACGAGGACATGCTCACCAAGCTGCAGGCGGCGTTCCAGTCCGGGGACGACGAGCAGATCCCGGACGTGTACATGAGCCGCGGCGGTGGCGAGCTCAAGACCGAGGTCGAGACGGGCGTGGTCCGGGACCTCACCGACGACGCCGCGGACGAGATCGCGACGATCTCCGGCTTCACCGGGCAGTACACCGTCGACGACAAGGTCTACGCGCTGCCCTACTCGATGGGCATCGTCGGCTTCTGGTACAACAAAGACCTCTTCGCGCAGGCCGGGATCGACGAGGTCAGCCCGAGCCCCACCATCGAGGAGTTCTACGGCTACGTGGACAAGCTCGACAAGGCCGGGATCACGCCGCTCTCCGTGGGGGCGAAGGACGCCTGGCCCGCCGCGCACTACTGGTACTACGCGGTGGTCCGGGAGTGCTCGTTCGACACGGTCGAGAGCGCGATCGAGAGCAAGGACTACTCGGACCCGTGCTTCATCAAGGCCGGTGAGGACGTCGAGGACATCATCGCGAAGAAGCCGTTCAACAAGGGCTTCCTGTCCACGGGCGCCCAGGACGGGCCGACGTCGGCCTCCGGTCTCCTGGCGACCGAGAAGGTGGCCATGGAGCTCGCCGGACACTGGGAGCCGGGCGTGGCCGGCGGCCTGACCGAGGACGAGCAGGTGCCGGACTTCTTCGGCTGGTTCGCCTTCCCGACCTTCGACGGCCAGGGCGGCGACCCGGCCGACCAGATGGGTGGCGGCGACGCCTGGTCCGTCTCCGCCGGGGCGCCCGACGCCGCGGTCGACTTCGCCAAGTTCCTCCTCTCCGACGAGGCTCAGCAGGGCTTCGCGGAGCGGAACATGGGCCTGCCCACCAACCCGGCGGCGACCGACTCCGTGGCCGACGAGGCGCTGTCGCAGCTGATCCCCGTCCGTGACGGTGGCGGCAACACCCAGCTGTACCTGGACACGCGTCTGGGCAAGTCGGTGGGTGGCGCCATGAACGACGCGATCGCCCTCATGTTCGCGGGCCAGGCCGGCCCGCAGGACATCGTCGACGCGATCCAGTCGGCAGCCGAGTCGGAGTGAGTGACGTGGCAGACGACGTGACCACGCCGGACGTGGCCGCTTCGCCTGCGACGTCGCCCGCGCCGGACGCCGCCGGACGCACCCCTCGGGTGCGGCCGGCGGCCTCCGCGCGGGGCGGACGCCGCGGGGTGAGCTCGCAACTGCGCAAGCGCCTCGAGATCTTCTTCTTCGTGGCGCCCGCGTGCGCGCTTTTCGGCCTGTTCGTGATCGTCCCGATCGCGACGGCCGTCCAGATGTCCCTCTACAAGTGGAAGGGCATCGGGCCGCTCGTCGACTTCGTCGGGCTGCGCAACTACGTGTCGGTCCTGACCAACGAGGTCTTCACCGACGCGGTGGTCCACAACCTGATCATCGTCGGCCTGTCGATCCTGATCCAGCTTCCGCTCGGCCTCGGGATCGCACTGCTCCTGAACCGCAAGATGTGGGGCCAGAGCGCGCTGCGCACCATCATCTTCGTGCCGTACGTGCTGGCCGAGGTGGTCGCGGGCGTCATCTGGGTGCAGCTCCTGCAGCCGCAGTACGGCGTCATCGACGCCCTCCTCGGGGCCGTGGGCCTGGAGGGCCCCGAACAGGGATGGCTCGGAGACCCCGACCTGGCTCTGTGGACCCTGATGGTGGTCCTCACCTGGAAGTACCTCGGCCTGGCCGTCATCCTCTTCCTCGCCGGCCTGCAGAGCGTTCCCGAGGAGCTCTACGAGGCCGCGCAGCTCGACGGCGCCGGCTGGTGGCAGGTGCAGCGCAAGATCACGATCCCGCTGCTCGGCCCGACGCTGCGCACCTGGGGCTTCCTGTCGATGATCGGGTCGCTCCAGCTCTTCGACATGGTGTGGATCCTGACTCGCGGCGGCCCCGCGAACGCCACCACGACCATGGCGACCTTCCTGGTCAACGAGGGAACCCAGCGGAACAACTTCGGCATCGCCGGCGCCGCTTCCGTGGTGCTGTTCGTCATCGCGCTGTTCATGGCGGTGCTCTACCAGCAGCTGATCCTGCGGCGTGACACCCGGCCCGAGACCGGGAGGAAGTGACCGATGAGCGCACCGACGATGAACGATCTCTCCCTGCCACCCACGACGCCCGAACGGCGCGGGGGAACCTTCCGCCCCACGAACGTCCTGGTGTACGGCGTCGCGCTGGTGGTCGTCGCGATCACGCTGGGCCCCGTGGTGTACGGGGTGCTGGGCGGCTTCCGCACCAATGCCCAGCTCGCCGAGAGCCCGGCCGGCCTGCCGGGGCCCTGGGTGCTGGACAACTACACCGGCGTCCTGACCAACCCGGCCTTCTGGCAGTACACGTGGAACTCGACGGGCGTCTCGCTCATCACGACGGCGGTCGTGGTGATCTTCGGCGTCATGGCCGCCTACCCGCTGGCACGGTACGAGTTCAAGGGCCGTGAGGGCCTGTTCATGGTGTTCGTGGTCGGCCTGCTGTTCCCGGCCACGGTCGCCATCGTGCCGCTGTTCATCCTCATCACGCAGAACCTCCAGCTCGGAAACACCTGGATCGGTGTCGCCCTGCCGCAGGCCGCGTTCGCGCTGCCGATGACGGTGGTCATCCTGCGCCCGTTCCTCATGGCGCTGCCCAAGGAGCTGGAGGAGGCGGCCATGCTCGACGGGACGAGCCGGATCGGCTTCTTCTGGCGGATCCTGATCCCGCTGTCCGGGCCGGGAATGGTCACGGTGGGCGTGCTGGCCTTCGTGCAGTCGTGGAACTCCTACCTGCTGCCGCTGCTCCTGCTGCAGGGAGAGATGAAGACCTTGCCGCTCGGCGTCGCCGACTTCTCCTCCGAGCACGCCTCCGACACGGCGGGCGTCTTCGCCTTCACGTCGCTCGCGATGATTCCCGCGCTCGTGTTCTTCCTGGCGATGCAGAAGCGGATCGTCAACGGACTCCAGGGTGCCGTCAAGGGCTGACCGCGGCTGAGCCTGCAACCCCTGACAGCACCCAGCACTTGCAGAAAGGACGGTCCGATGACCGATCTCGAAGTGGCCCTGCCCGCGATGCCCGAGGTGTCGGAGCGCGTGCACGACCTGCTCGCACGGATGACCCTTGAGGAGAAGCTGGCGCAGATCGTCGGCTACTGGCTGGACCAGGGCGGCAACGTCGTGGCACCCATGCAGGGCGAGATGGGCGGCCAGAGCTCCGGCGAGCTGGCCGAGGTCACGAAGCACGGCCTGGGCCAGTACACGCGGGTGTACGGTACCCGGCCCGTCGACCCGGCCGAGCGCGCCGCCTGGCTGTGGGCGGAGCAGCGCCGCCTGAAGAACGAGACCCGGCTGGGGATTCCCGCGCTCGTGCACGAGGAATGCCTCACCGGCCTCGCCGCATGGCAGGCGGCGACGTTCCCGACGCCGCTGGCCTGGGGCGCGTCGTTCGACCCGGGACTCGTGGAGGAGATGGGGCGCGCGATCGGCACGTCGATGGCGCAGCTCGGCGTGCACCAGGGGCTCGCCCCGGTGCTCGACGTCGTCCGCGACCCCCGCTGGGGCCGGGTCGACGAGTGCATCGCCGAGGACCCGTACGTGGTGGGCACCATCGGCACGTCGTACGTCCGGGGCCTTCAGGACGCGGGCGTGCACGCCACGCTCAAGCACTTCGTGGGGTACTCGGGTTCCCGGGCGGGCCGCAACCACGCCCCGGTGAGCGCCGGCCCGCGCGAGATCGCCGACACGTATCTCCCGCCGTTCGAGATGGCGGTGCTGGACGGCGGCGTGCGGTCCGTCATGAACTCGTACACGGACGTCGACGGCGTCCCGATGGCCGCGAACGAGGAGTACTTCACGACGTTGCTGCGCGAGAGGTGGGGCTTCACGGGCGTCGTCGTCTCCGACTACTTCGCCGTGGCGTTCCTGACCGTCATGCACGCCGTCGCGGCCGACCGCGGCGATGCGGCCGCACAGGCGCTGACCGCGGGGATCGACGTCGAGCTCCCGTCCGGCGACGCGTTCCTCGCGCCGCTGGCCGAGCGGATCCGCTCGGGCGAGTACGACGAGGCCTACGTGGACCGGGCCGTGCTGCGCGTCCTGGCGCAGAAGGAGGAGCTCGGCCTCCTCGACCCGGACGCCTTCGAGGACGATCCACCCTCGGAAATCGATCTCGACCCGCCCGCGCACCGCGACATCGCACGCCGGCTGGCCGAGGAGTCCGTGGTCCTGCTCGCGAACGACGGCGTCCTGCCGCTGGCCGGGACCACCGGCGAGACACCCGGCCGGGTGGCGGTCATCGGACCGAACGCGGACCGCCCCGAAGCTCTCATGGGCTGCTACTCGTTCGCCAATCACGTGCTGGCCCACCACGACCAGGTGGATATCGGTTTCGAGATTCCGTCCGTCCTCGAGGCGCTGCGCGAGGAACTCTCCGGTGCGGAGCTGACGTACACGGCGGGCTGCGCGGTCGAGGGCTCCGACACCTCCGGGTTCGACGCGGCCGTGGCAGCGGCCCGGGCCGCGGACGTCGCCGTGGTGGTGGTCGGTGACCAGGCCGGCCTGTTCGGCCGGGGGACCGTCGGTGAGGGCAATGACAGCGAGTCGCTGGAGCTGCCCGGCGTGCAGCGTGAGCTCGTCGAGGCCATCGCCGCGACCGGGAAGCCGGTGGTGATGGTCCTGCTGACCGGCCGTCCGTACAGCATCGGCTGGGCGCTCGACGGCGAGGGGCGGGCGCCCCGTGATCCCGCGCACGCCGGCCAGGACGTCCGTCCCGGCGCGGGCGGCGACCGTCCGGCATTCCGCCCGGCGGCGGTGCTCCAGGCGTTCTTCCCCGGTGAGGAAGGCGGTACCGCCGTCGCCCGGGTGATCTCGGGGCGGGTCAACCCCTCCGGGCGGCTGCCCGTGTCACTGCCGCGGAGCACCGGGGCGCAGCCGTATGCGTACCAGCATCCCATCCTGGGTGGTCCGTCGGAGGTGACCAGCACCGACCCGACACCGGCGCGCCACTTCGGGTTCGGGCTGTCGTACACGACGTTCGAGCGCGAGCTGGTCTCGGTCGACGCCGAGGTCGTGGCCGGAGGCGCGTTCCGCGCCGTCGTCCGGGTCACGAACACCGGTGACGTCGCCGGGGCCGACGTCGTGCAGCTGTACGGGCACGACGTCATCGCATCGATCGCGCGGCCGACCGTCCAGCTGCTCGGCTACGAACGGGTGACCCTCGGCCCGGGCGAGTCCGCGACCGTGATGTTCGACGTTCCCACCCAGCGGTTCGCCTTCTCGGACCGGCGGATGGTCCGGATCGTCGAACCCGGCGACGTCGAGGTATGGGTCGGTGCGAACGCTGGTGACAGCGTGGTCCAGGTGGTGGCCGAGGGCATCGCGGAGACCGACGACGCGCAGGCCGCGAGGGAGGACGGCGCCCCTGCGGGCTCGTCGGCCGGCCCGGTCCGCAGGACGGTGGCCGTCCGGGGAGAGGCGCACGAGGTCACGACGGCGGATCGCCGCTGGGTCAGCTCGGTGGTCACGGCCGGGTGACTCCTTCCGCCGGGGACGGGCGGCCGCGTGCTCGGCCGCCCCTCCCCGGCGGCGTCTGCGGCTGTCCCACGGGACGCCGTTCGCGAGAAGATGGGGTGATGCGAGTCGATGTGTGGTTGTGGGCCGTCCGGTTGTTCAAGAGCCGTTCCGTCTCGGCCGCCGCGTGCCGGGCAGGCCGGGTGCGGATCAACGGGAAGCCGGCCAAGCCGGCGTCGCAGGTAGCCATCGGCGACCGTGTGACCTGGCGTGACGCCCTGCGGGGGCGTGACGTCGAAGTGGTGGAGCTGGTGCCCAAGCGTGTCGGTGCGCCCCTGGCCGTGAAGGCGTACCTGGACCACAGCGAGCCGCTGCCGACGCGCACGGAGCGCGAGGCGGTGGGCGTGCGGGATCCTGGCGCGGGGCGTCCGACGAAGCGGGAACGCCGGGAGATCGACCGCCTGCGCGGCCGCCGGCGGTAGGTGGCGCACGCGGCCGTGGGACCGCGCCCGGTGGGCGGGCCGAGCGGTCGCCCGCGAATCGATCGCGTCGCTGGTCGCAGAGCTGCACCGGGCTCGCGCGAGAGGCCGGGAGCGGTCGGGACCAAGGTCCCGCACGGCGGGGTCGGGAGGCCCTGGAGAGGTGCGGCTCACCAGCAGGAGTCTGGAGCCAGAGGCCGGGATTCGCCCGGCCCGAGTCTCCTGGAGGCGACGAGATGAGCACGTCCAAGCAGTATTTCGGCGACGGAGGCCCGGCGATGCGGGCTTCGGCGGCGCGCACCAAGGCCGCCGGCGGGACCGCGGGCGCCATGCCCGTCGGGATGACCGGTGGCGGGCGTGCTGCGGCGACGGCGGCCGGGAAGGCCGCCACGCAGGCGTCGGTCGCGACCACGGCCGCCACCGTGACGCGCTACGGCCTCGCCACGATCCGCCTGCTGATCGGGTTCGAGTTCCTCTGGGCCTTCGGTGACAAGCTGTTCGGCTGGGGGATGGCGACGGCGGCCGAGCAGGCCTGGGTGAACGGGGGATCGCCCACCGCCGGCTTCCTGGGCGGTGTCGAGGGCCCGGCGTCGGGCATGTTCAACGCGATGGCGGGCAACGCCGTCTTCGACTGGCTGTTCATGCTCGGTCTGCTGGGTATCGGCCTGGCGCTGATCCTGGGCATCGGGATGCGGATCGCGGCGGCCACCGGGGCCCTGCTCCTGCTGCTCATGTGGGTCGCGTCCTGGCCGATCGCCACCAACCCGTTCGTGGACGCCCACGTGATCGACGCTGTCGTGCTGGTGGTTCTGGCCGCGGCTCTCGCTGGGAACACCCTCGGGCTCGGACGCTGGTGGGGTGAGCTGTCCTTCGTGAAGCGCTACCCGGCCTTCAAGTGATCGGACAGCGGGGTTCGTCATGACCGGTTCCACGGTGCGGGTGTTCCTGGTGGACGACCACGAGGTGGAACGGCGCGGTCTGGCGGACCTCCTGTCCGAGGAACCTGGGATCGAGGTGATCGGGGAGGCCGCCACCGCCCGCGGGGCGATGGCGCGCGTCCCCGTCCTCATGCCCGACGTGGTCCTGTTGGACGTGCAGCTCCCCGACGGGGACGGCGTCCACGTGTGCCGCGATCTCAAGCAGCAGGCACCTGAGGTGGCCTGTCTGATCGTCACGACGTTCGACGACGACCGGGCGCTGTTCGACGCGGTCCTCGCCGGGGCGTCGGGATACGTCGTCAACCGGATCGGCGGCCCGGAGCTCGTCGACGCCATCCGGGTCGTGGCAGCCGGAGGATCCACGCTGGACCCGCATGCTGCCGACCGCGTGATGGAGCGTCTGCGGCGTGACGCGTCGCCCCCCGACGATCCGCTCGCGAACCTGACTCCGGTCGAGCGCCGCGTCCTGACGCTGGTCGGGCGCGGGCTGACCAACGGGGAGATCGCCGGTGAGCTCCTCCTGACGGAGCAGACGATCAAGAACAACGTCTCGTCGATCCTGACGAAGCTCCGCCTGGAGAGACGGGTCCAGGCGGCGGTCCTGGCCGCACGCCTCGGCATTTGCTGATCGGCATTTGCTGATCGGTATCCGCCGATCGGCGTCTGCCGAGGTCCGTCGGGTGCCGGGACCATCGGCCCCACCGGCAGAGCCCAACGGCACTGCCACGGGGCGGCATGCCCTGGTGTCCTGAAAGGCACAAGGGTTCGGTGTCCTGAAAGGCACAAGGGTTCGGCAAGGTACAGGGACTCGGTGAGGAGAGAGAGTGATGGACAGCACATGGCAGAAGGGCGTTGTCGTAGGCGTCGATGGCTCGCCGGAGAGCCTCGCGGCGCTCGACTGGGCGGCCGCTGCGGCGGACAGGCACACGGCGCAGCTCACCGTCCTTTCCATGTACGAGACGGCGCGGGATCCGCTGCCCGGCGTCCAGGTCGAGCTCAAGGACCTGCGGGTGTCGGCGGAGCAGGCGCTGCACCGGGCGGAGGGACGGCTCGGCGGCAGGCGCCCCGGCGGTCACGCCGCGGAGTTCGCGGTCACGGCGGCTGCCCCGGCGCGCGTCCTCGTGCAGCGTTCCCAGACGGCTGACCTCGTGGTCGTCGGGCGGCGCGGCCTGGGCACGGTGAGCCGGGCGCTGCTCGGTTCGGTGTCCTCCACGGTGGTGGCACGGGCGCACGGGCCGGTCGTCGTGGTCCCGTACGAGGCCGGGACCGGGAACCCGCGGCGGGTCGTGGTGGGCGTCGACATGCCCTACGACGCCGACCTCATCCTGGAGCACGCCTTCGCCGAGGCGGAGTCGTGCGGGTGTGCGCTCGACGTCGTGCGCGCGCTGGACGTGTCGCTGCTGGGTGACGCGCTGCGGGAGTACGAGAGCTACGGGATGACGCAGCGCGCGGCGACGCAGGAGGGGCTCGAGCAGGAGGTCCGCACGTGGTCGGAGAAGTTCCCCACGGTGTCCGCGGCGCTGGCGGTCCGCGGAGGCCCGGCGGCGTCGGTCCTGGTGCGTGGCACGACGTCGGACGACCTGCTGGTGGTCGGGGGACGGCGCCACAACCGTGTGGCGGGCCGGATCCTCGGCTCGGTGACCGACCGGGTGGTGCGCGAGGCGACCTGCCCGATCATGGTGGTCAAGGTCAAGTGAGGGACGGCGGCGCGGTCAGGTGCGGCGACACCTGACCGCGCCGCTCGCGTGCCCGGGCAGGTCCGGCTGCCTCCGGTAGCGTGGCGCCATGCCCGCCTCCACGCCGCCGGCGGACCTCGCCGACCGCATCACCGCCCTGCTGGAACGCCACCCCGTCTGGGACGGTCACAACGACCTGGCCTGGGAGGCGCGCGAGCAGGCCGGCTACGACTGGTCCGCGCTCGACATCGGCGCCGGCACGTCCGGGCGCACCCACACGGACATCGCCCGGCTGAGGGCCGGCGGGGTCGGCGCGCAGTTCTGGTCCGTGTACGTCCCGTCGGACCTGCCCGGCAGTGCCGCGGTCACCGCGACGCTGGAGCAGATCGACGCCGTGCGCCGGATGGTCCGGACCTGGCCGGACGTGTTCACGCTCGCGCTGACCGCCGACGACGTCGAGAAGGCGTGGGCGTCCGGGCACATCGCCTCGCTGATGGGTGCCGAGGGCGGCCAGTCCATCGACTCCTCGCTCGGCGCACTGCGCATGCTCTACGACCTCGGCGTGCGGTACATGACTCTCACGCACAACCACAACACCCCGTGGGCCGACTCCGCCACCGACGATCCCGCCGGGCACGGCGGACTGAGCGGGTTCGGCGTCGAGGTGGTGCGAGAGATGAACCGGCTGGGCATGCTCGTGGACCTCTCCCACGTCTCGGCGGACACGATGCGTGTCGCGCTGGACGTCACGGAGGCTCCGGTCATGTTCTCCCACAGCTCCGCCCGTGCCGTGTGCGACGTCCCCCGGAACGTGCCCGACGACGTCCTGGCACGGCTGGGCCGCAACGGCGGGTTGTGCATGGTGACCTTCGTGCCGGGCTTCGTGAACCCGCACGTCGGGCAGTGGCGTGCCGAGGCCGCCGAGGCGGCGCGCGGGCGCGGCATCGACCCGGCGAGCTACGCGGCGTTCAGCGCGTTCAGCGCCGAGTGGGAGACGGACCACCCGGTCCCGCCGACGACGCTGGACGACGTCGTCGCCCATGTCGAGCACGTCCGCGACGTCGCGGGGATCGACCACGTCGGGCTCGGCGGCGACTACGACGGCTCCTCCGGGTTCGCCCCGGGCATCGAAGACGTGTCCGGCTACCCGAAGCTGCTCGCCGCGCTCGCGGGACGCGGCTGGTCCGATGCCGATCTGGCGAAACTGACCAGCGGCAACATGCTGCGCGTGCTGCACGACGCCGAAGACGTGGCCGAACGCCTCGCGAACGAGCGGGTGGCGAGCACCGTGCGGCTCCGCGAGGGCTGAACGTGCCGCCTGGGCACGACGCCCCGCGGCGGCGCGCCCACGCGGCAGGCGGGGGTCGGGAAGGGCGTGACAGCCCTGCGGAACCGGAAGGTCAGGTACCCAGCTCCACGACCTTTCTCTGGAAGCCGAGCGCCACCTTCTGCAGCGACTCGAGAGCGGCGTCGCCGTTGCGTTCGCTGATCTGCCCCAGCATCGACCCCGATGCGGCGAGCAGGGCGACCATGACGTCGCGCGCCTCGCTCCGGGTGGCAAGAGCCTCGTCGAGGAGCTCCTGGACCAGGGGCGAGCGCAACCCGTCCTCCTCCGGGTCCAGCAATGCCGTGAGAAGCGCGATCGACAACGAACTGCCCTGGACGCTTGCCATGAGAACCCCCTGGTGACAGCAGCTGTTTTCGGGTCCGACCCGACACGCCCCCTGCGCGCGTCCGACCGTGGCACTTGTGTATCGCACCTTGTGGCGCCGCGCCCGCCGACGCCGACATCGGTTGCCTTGGCCGACGTCTCGCGCAAGGTTCCGCGAACGCCGCGGTGACAGGATCGCGGACGGGTGAAATGCCTCCATTTTAGACGGAAAGACCCTTATCTCGCTTGACCTCGACGAGCTCCGCCAGCAAGTCTTCAGCCGATCGCCCCGCCGGCTCGCGGCAGGGCGGCGCGAACGTGAGGACGGGTGGGCAACCGCAGATGGGTCAGGGCACGAAGGGATTCGCATCGGTGGCGGCGAGGGTGGTGGTCCGCGCGCTGGCTGTCGGCGTGGTCGGCGCGATGGTCGCCGGCGGGGCGGCGTCGCCGGCCGCCGCGGCGGGCGAGGGGGTGCCACAGCCCCGGGCTCTGGCCGGGCCGCCGGCCGCGTCGTCCGTCGGCACCGTCAGGCTGCCCGCCCGGGTCGCCGACGGGCTGGCCGAGGCGTCGCACAGCCGCTACGTCTACGACACGGGCAGCAGGACCGTACGGGTGACGGTCAGCACCACCATCCGGAACGTCAAGCCGGACCAGGGGCTCCAGTACTACTTCTGGGACTCCTACGGGATCCCCGTCCCCACCGGCGCCCAGGACGTGCGGGCGACCAGTGGCGGGCAGTCGCTCTCCGTGGGCCTCGAACCCACCGAGGACGATTTCACCAAGTGGGCGATGGCCTCGTTCTCGAACCTGCGGTACGGGCAGAGCCGGACCATCGACTGGAGCTACACCATTCCCGGTGACCCGATCCGTTCGGAGGGGTACACCCGTGTGGGCAAGGGGTACGCGACGTTCGTGGCACAGGCCATGGGTGACGCCGGCTCGGTGAGCGTCGAGATCGTCGCACCGGACGCCATGGACCTCACCACCATGGCCGGGGACTTCACGGAGAAGACCGCGGACGGCACCACCACCTGGTCCACGAGCTCGATGACCGACGAGTACGGCATTTGGTCCCCCGTGTCGCTCCGCGACCCGGACCAGGCCGACACGACACAGGTCGACGTGAGCGGCGAGGACCTGACGCTGCTCAGCTTCCCGGGAGACAAGAAGTGGGCGAAGTTCGTCGCCGACAGGCTCCACGACGGACTGCCCGTCGTGGAGAAGACCATCGGCCAGGAATGGCCCGGCGGCCTGAAGGAGATCCGGGAGGACGTCTCCCCTGAGATCGTCGGCTACGCCTGGTACGACGACCAGCGCGAGGAGATCGTCATCGGCGAGGACCTCGACGAGCAGCTCTTCTACCACGAGCTGACGCACACGTGGGTGAACGGCAGCACCCTCGAGGGGCGCTGGCTCGTCGAGGGCCTCACCGAGGCCGTCGCACGGCGCGTGGTCGAGGAGACGGGCGGAAAGGTGGACCGGCCGCGTGCCTCGCGCGACGCGGACGGCGCGCTGGCCCTGAGCACCTGGAACGACCTCACCCAGGACTTCGCGGACGTCGACCACGCCGTCGAGGACTACGCCTACGCCGCCGCCCCCGCGACGATCGAGACGCTCGTGGCCGACCTCGACGACGACGAGTTCACCGACCTCGTCTCGGCGCTGCTCGACGGGGACTCCGTCTACGAGCAGCCCGGTGACAAGCACGTCTGGGGCGACTCCGGGTGGCGGCAGCTGCTCGACCTCCTCGAGGACCGCGCCGGCGTCGACGGCGCCCAGAAGGTGCTCGGCAAGTGGGTTCTCACCAAGAAGGAGAAGAAGGAGCTGCCGAAGCGCGCCGAGGAACGCGAGCAGTACTTCGCGCTCGACGAGGCCGACGGGGAGTGGAACCCGCCGCAGGGCATCCGGGTTCGCATGACCCAGTGGGAGTTCGCGCGTGCCGCCGAGGCGCGCGAGGAGATCGGCGCCGACACCCCGGCGGCGGCCCGGCGCATCCAGGACGCCGCCGCGGCTGCCGGGTTCCCGGACCCGGCAGCCGCGAAGGAGGCCTACGAGACGGCCGCCAACGGTCTCGACTACACCGAGCTCGCCGAGACGATGCCCCACACCGCCGACGTGACCGAGCAGGTGAGCGAAGCCGTGCAGCGGATCGGGGCGAAGGGCGACCCGTTCACCGAACTGGGGGAGATCGTGCTCTTCGCCGGCCGGGCGACCGACGACGCCGTCCAGGACCTGGACGCCGGCAACCTCGACGCGGCAGCCCAGGACGCCGAGCGTGCCTCGCAGATCGCCAACCTCGCCCTGTGGGTGGGCATCCTGCTGGTGCTGTTCGTGCTCGGCGTCGCGCTCGTCGTGGTCCGGCTGACGATCTCGGGACGACGACGGCGTGCCGCCCGGGCGGCGCTCGCGGCGCAGGCGCCCGGCGGGTCCGGTGCGCTGCCGCAACGGGATGGCCCGACCCCGCAGGCCGCGACGGAGACCCCCGTGGAAGAGGCCGTTCCGGAGCGGCCGCTGTCGTCGCGGTCCGCGGCGCAGCTTCCGCCGCCGCTGCCGCTGCCCCCGCCCACCGACCCGTGGCACTCCGAGCCGGAGGGCGGTGACGAGGGGCGGTAGGCGACCTCCCGCGCCGGAGGCCGGGCACGACGGGAATATGAACCACGGACCCAAGGTTGAGCCATATAGACTCAACTTTGGGTCCGTCGGCTTGCCAGGCGGCGGCGGGCGATCTAAGTTGAGTGCAGCAGACTCAACCCGTGCGGCGGCGGCCACCCTGGCTGCCGCCGGCCCCTGCGAAGGAGAAAGACATGTCCCGATCCGTCGGTATCGACCTGGGCACCACCAACTCGGTGGTCGCCGTCCTGGAGGGCGGCGAGCCCACCGTCATCGCGAACGCGGAGGGCTCGCGCACGACCCCGTCCGTCGTCGCCTTCTCCAAGACCGGTGAGGTCCTGGTGGGCGAGGTCGCGAAGCGCCAGGCCGTCACCAACGTCGACCGCACCATCTCGTCGGTCAAGCGCCACATGGGCACGGACTGGTCGCAGGACATCGACGACAAGACCTACACGGCGCAGGAGATCTCGGCGCGCATCCTGGGCAAGCTCAAGCGAGACGCCGAGGAGTACCTGGGCGAGCCCGTGACCCAGGCCGTCATCACGGTCCCCGCGTACTTCAACGACGCCGAGCGTCAGGCCACGAAGGACGCGGGCCAGATCGCCGGGCTCGACGTCCAGCGCATCGTCAACGAGCCCACCGCGGCCGCCCTCGCCTACGGCCTGGACAAGGGCAAGGAGGACGAGCTGATCCTCGTCTTCGACCTGGGCGGCGGCACGTTCGACGTCTCCCTGCTCGAGGTCGGCAAGGACGAGGACGACTTCTCCACCATCCAGGTGCGGGCCACCTCCGGCGACAACCGCCTGGGTGGCGACGACTGGGACCAGCGGATCGTCGAGCACCTGATCAAGCAGGTGAAGAACTCCGCGGGTGTGGACCTGTCCAAGGACAAGATCGCCCTGCAGCGCCTCCGTGAGGCCTCGGAGCAGGCGAAGAAGGAGCTCTCGTCCGCGACGAGCACCAACATCTCGATGCAGTACCTCTCGATGAGCGAGAACGGTCCCATCCACCTGGACGAGAAGCTCACGCGGGCGCAGTTCCAGCAGATGACGCAGGACCTCATCGACCGCACCAAGCAGCCGTTCCACGCGGTCATCCGCGACGCCGGCATCTCGGTGTCGGACATCGACCACGTCGTGCTCGTGGGTGGTTCCACCCGCATGCCGGCCGTGACGGACGTCGTCCGGGAGCTCACCGGCGGCAAGGAGCCCAACAAGGGCGTCAACCCGGACGAGGTCGTGGCCGTCGGCGCCGCGCTGCAGGCCGGCGTCATCTCCGGCGACCGCAAGGACGTCCTGCTCATCGACGTCACGCCGCTGTCGCTCGGCATCGAGACCAAGGGCGGCGTCATGACCCGCCTCATCGAGCGCAACACCGCGATCCCGACCAAGCGCAGCGAGGTCTTCTCCACGGCGGACGACAACCAGCCGTCCGTGGCGATCCAGGTGTTCCAGGGCGAGCGCGAGTTCACGCGCGACAACAAGCCGCTGGGCGTCTTCGAGCTGACCGGCATCGCCCCGGCTCCGCGCGGCGTGCCGCAGATCGAGGTCACGTTCGACATCGACGCCAACGGCATCGTGCACGTGTCGGCGAAGGACCGCGGCACGGGCATGGAGCAGTCCATGAAGATCACCGGTGGCTCTGCCCTCCCCAAGGACGACATCGACCGCATGGTCAAGGACGCCGAGGCGCACGCCGAGGAGGACAAGAAGCGCCGTGAGGAGGCCGACACCCGCAACCAGGCGGAGGCCTTCGCCTACTCCATGGAGAAGCAGATCGCGGACAACCGCGACAAGCTCCCGGCGGACGTCGTCTCGGAGGTCGAGGCGGACGTCGCCGCGGTGAAGACCGCCCTGGAGGGCGAGGACTCCGAGGCCGTGAAGACCGCCTACGAGAAGCTGGGTGCCTCCTCCCAGAAGATCGGCCAGGCGCTGTACGCCGCCGCCGAGTCGGAGGGCGGCCAGCCCGGCGCCGAGGGTGCCCCGGCGGACGGCCAGCAGAAGCCGGCGGCCGACGACGACGTCGTCGACGCCGAGATCGTCGACGACGAGAGCGACAAGAAGTGACCGGTCAGACACCGCAGGACTCGTCCGGGCCCGAGGGCTCGGGCGAGCGCCCGTTCGAGTTCACCGACAAGCGCAAGGTCGATCCGGAGGCCGGCACCCCGCGGGAGGCCGCGGCCGGCGCCGCCGAGGGCGGTTCCGGCGGGAACGGGACGACCGAGGCGGCCGGGGACGGCGCGGACGCTGCCTCGCCGGACCCGTTGGAGGCGCTCGACTTCGAGCCGTCCGGCGAGGCCGGGGAGGACGCGGCGGTGCTTGCCGCCAAGGCCGAGGCCGCCCAGCACCTCGACGCGCTCCAGCGCGAGCGTGCGAGCTTCACCAACTACCGCAACCGCGCGCTGCGTGACCAGGAGGTCGCGCGGGCCAAGGGCGTGCAGGACGTGCTGGCGGCGCTGCTTCCCGTGCTCGACGACGTCGAGCGTGCCAAGCAGCACGGCGAGCTCAGCGGCCCGATGGCGGCCATCGCGGAGAAGCTGGACCAGTCTCTCGCCAAGTTCGGCGTGGAGCGTTTCGGCCAGGTGGGCGAGGAGTTCGACCCGCAGGTGCATGATGCGCTCATGCACAACACGGACGCCGAGGCCACCAGCACCACGGTGAACCTCGTCGTCGAGCCCGGGTACCGGATCGGCGAGAAGGTCGTGCGCGCCGCGCGCGTCGGCGTCGTCGGCCCCGAGTGACTCCCTGGTGGTGGGGCCGGTCCGGCCCCACCACCACCCGACCACCCCAGACGGAGGTGCCGTGACCGGTCAGGACTGGATGGAGAAGGACTTCTACGCCGAGCTCGGCGTCCCCAAGGACGCTGACGACGCGGCGATCAAGAAGGCCTACCGCAAGCTGGCCCGGACCTACCACCCGGACCAGAACCAGGGTGACGAGAAGGCCGAGGCCAGGTTCAAGGCGATCGGCGAGGCATACGCGGTGCTGTCCGACGCCGAGCAGCGACGGCAGTACGACGCGGTCCGCGCCATGGCCGGTGGCGCCCGGTTCTCCGCCGGTCCAGGGGGTGGCGGCGGTGCGGGTGGCTTCGAGGACATCCTGGGCGCGATGTTCGGTGGTGGCGGTGCCGGTCCGCGCGTGCGCTATGCGCAGACGGGGCCCAGGCCCGGTCAGGGCGGCGCCGGCTTCGAGGACATCCTCGGCAGCATGTTCGGCGGCGGTGGGGCGCCTGCCGGGTTCCGTGCACCGGAACGCGGTGCGGACGTGCAGGCGACCACGACGCTGCCGTTCCGCACGGCTCTGGAAGGCGCGACCGTCGACCTGACGGTGGACGGCCGCAAGCTCACGGCACGGATTCCCGCCGGCGTCAACGACGGCCAGAAGATCCGCCTGCGCGGCAAGGGGCGGCCCGGTGCGGGCGGCGGCGAGGCCGGCGACCTGCTGATCACCGTGCACGTCACCGAGCACCCGGTGTTCGCCCTCGACGGCTCGGACGTGCGCCTCACCCTGCCGGTCACCTTCCCGGAGGCCGCTCTGGGCGCCACGGTGGAGGTTCCGACGCCCTCGGGCGAGACGGTGAGGATGAAGCTTCCGGCAGGGACGCCGTCGGGCAAGGTGCTGCGGGCCAAGGGCCGCGGCGCGCACACCGCGCGTGGGACGGGGGATCTGCTGGTGACCGTGGAGGTCGTCGTGCCGCAGAAGCTGAGCAAGAGCGCCAAGGACGCGCTGGACGCGTTCGCGGCAGCGAGCGACGGCACCGATCCGCGCGCTGACCTGACGGAGCGGGCCAAAGGGTAGAAGGAGGAGGCGTGGCCGACGACGCACCCGTGCTCACCGTGTCGCAAGCGGCGGAGCTCGCCGGAATGCACCCCCAGACGCTGCGGCAGTACGACCGGCTGGGCCTGGTCGTGGCGCGTCGCACGCGGGGGCGGGGACGCCGGTACTCCCGGCGCGACGTCGCGCGTCTCCGGCAGGTGCAGGAGCTGGCGCAGGGGGAGGGCATCAACCTCGCGGGCATCAAGCGCATCCTCGATCTCGAGGCCCACGTGTCGATGCTGGAGGAGCGGCTCGAGGACGCGCTCGTCCAACTGCAGCAGACCGGTCGGGTCTTCGCCGCCGGAACCAGCGGCGACGTCGTCGTGGTTCCCCGCGGACGGCGCGTGCGACGCGGTGAGATCCATGTCGAGGAGGCAATCGTCGAACGCTCCGAGGGCGGTCGGCGCGCGCGTGCCGCCGGTGCGCTCGTGCTCTGGCGCCCGCACCGGGGCGAACGCGGCTGAGTGGTCGACGACGGCCGGACGCGGGATTTTCCTTATGCAATTGTTTCGTAAATAGAATTGTCCGGTGATGATCCCGGTTTGGCTTCAGGTAAGCCTTTCCTGGCTAGGCTTGGCACGGATTCTGGAATATGTTTGTCAAGTTACCGGGGGACGTTCGGGGAACCGCCCTGGCGTGCCGGTCGAACCGGGGAGACAAGCATGAGCACATTGATGGAGACGCCCGAGGTCGCCGAATGCTCGGTGGATGGCTGCGGGTACAACCACGACCACGGCTGCCACGCCGGGGCGGTCACCATCGCCGGACATGCCGGTGACGCGGCGTGCGCGACCTTCATCCCGCTGAGTGCCAAGGGCGGCCTGGAGAAGGTCGTCGCCCACGTCGGCGCCTGCCAGCGCGGTGAGTGCGCGCACAACGACCACCTGGAGTGCACCGCCGGTTCGATCCGTGTCGGGGCCGGCCCGCAGGACCCGAGCCACGCGGACTGCCTGACGTTCGAGACACGCTGAGCCCGCCGTGTGGTGACAGGCGGGAGGGCCGCGCGGGTGGGTGCTGCCGAAACGTCGGCGGCACCCACCCGCACGAGCGGCCGGCGGCCTCTGTGACCGGCTAGCGGCCCAGGTGGGACAGCAGCATGAGCGCCGCGTCGTGCGTGTCGGGCAGGCCTTCCAGCCATACGCGGGTGGGACGCCGCACCTCGGCGGTCAGTCCCAGCACCTCGGCGTTGTGCTCGACGACGCGACGCAGCGCCTGTCCCATGTCGGCCGTCGCCCTGCTGCGTTCGCACAGCACGGCATAGGTGGCGTCGGTGAGCGCGGCCATCGGATGCCCGTCGCCGAACACCTGGTGCAGGGTGCGCCCGATCGCGGCGGAACGGGCGAGGCGCTGCCAGGTGTCGAGGTCGTCGAGGCCGACGTCGAGCATGAGCAGGCAATGGCTCGTGCTGACGTCGTCACCCTCACGGTGCGCGGTGCCGTACGTCTCGCGCAGACGCTCACCGAGGTACTCGCCCGTCGGTAGGCCGGTCGCCGGGTCGTGCGCCGTGACCCGAAGCGGGACGCGCTCGTGCTCGGCGACCCACCCGACGGCGACGGCCCGCATGACCTGAGGAGCGATCGGCAGTGCGGCCACCGCGTAGAGCGCCGCGACGTCGTCGAGCGTCTCCGCGATCCCGGCACCCACTGCCGCCCGGGCGGCGCCGAGCCGTTCGGCGGGCCCCTCGACCGGCCGTCGGTCCACCACCGCCTCCACGAGAGCCTCGACCGCCGGGTGATACCAGTCCCCAGGACGGATCCACACGGTTGCCAGACTCTCGCTGCGCCAGCGTTCACGCAGGCCGCGGACGGGATTCCGCGCCTTCTGCTGCGATTCGCTCATGATCGTTGGACCCCCACGGGGATACATCATGACGCATATTCCAGCGTCTGAGACCACCCTCCGGTCGATTTCATCCGTAGTTTCACCCTCCCCCGTTCCGCATCAATGGGCCTATAGTCTGATCCGTCAAGTGTGTTCAGGGGCCGAGGCCGGCCACACCCGACAGGCGCGAGACAAGAGGGGCGGCGAAGTCGGCACGTGACGCAAGTGGAGAACGGCGCAGGCGAGGCGCCGAGCGATGCCGAGCTGATTCTGCAGGTCCGGTCAGGTGACCGGGAGGCGTTCGGCACGCTCTACTCGCGTCACGCGGCGGCAGCGCGCGCCCTCGCCCGGCAGTACGTGCGGCCCGGCGACGCCGAGGACGTCGTCGCCGATGCCTTCGGGAAGCTCTACGAGATGCTGCGCCGCGGCGCCGGCCCGGACAGCGGGTTCCGTACCTATCTCTACACCGTGGTGCGTCACCGGGCCTACGACGTCTCGCGTGGCGCCACGCGCATGCGTCCCGCCGAGGACGCGGAGATCGAGGCCGCGCTCGGGCGTGTCGCCTCGTCAGAGGACCCGGCGCTCCAGGGCTTCGAGCGATCCGTGGTCTCACGCGCGTACTTCGGCCTTCCCGAACGCTGGCGCGAGGTGCTCTGGTACTGCCTGGTCGACGATCTCAAGCCCGCTCAGGTCGCCCCGGTGCTCGGCCTCACCCCGAACGGTGTGTCCGCACTCCTGTACCGGGCCAAGGACGCCCTGCGTGACGGCTACCTGCAGCAGCACCTGTCGCACGCGCCGTCGGACACCTGCCGGGCGGTGAACCCCCACCTCGGCGGCTACGTCCGCGACAGCCTGTCACGCCGGGAGAAAGCGCGGATCGAGGCGCACCTGTCCACCTGCGGTACCTGTAGCGCGCTCGTCCTGGAGCTCGCCGACGTCGCACACGGGATGAAGTGCGTCGTCGCGCCGCTGGTGCTCGGGGCCGCGGGGCTCGCGCTGGTCGGCTCGGCGATCCCGGTGGGCGCGAGCCTCGCCGCGGCCGTGAAGGCGGCCTCGGCGAGTGGGTTCGCGGGGTCCTCCGCCGCCGGCGGCGGGGCCGCCGGAAGCGCGGCCGTGAGTGGTTCCGGGGTGGGTGCCGGAACCTCGGCCGCGGCCGGGGCCGCCGGCACCGGCGCGGCCGGAACGTCGGCGGCCACCGCTGCCGGGACGACTGCCGCGGGGACGAGCGCGGCAGGAACGGCGGCCGCGGGTACCACTGCCGCGGGCGCGAGCACCACGGCAGCGCTCGGCTCCACGGCGGGCGCATCGGCCGCGGCGGGTGCGTCGGCCGCAGGCACCGCGGCCGGCGTCGCCGGCGCGACCGCGGGTGCCACCGCGGTCGGTGTCGTCGGCGCGGGCAGTGCCGCGGCGACGGGTGGTGTGGCCGCCGCCGGAGCCCTCACGGTCGCGACGGTCGGCGTGATGGCCGCGCTTCAGATGATGGCTCCGGCGGTCGAGGCGGGCCCTGACGGGTCTCCCGTGACCGCCGCGTCTCCCGAGGCGTCCGGGTTCGGGTCGCCGTCGCCGGACGCGAGTGCGCAGCCGCAGGTCGCCCAGGAGCAGGACGCCGCCGAACCCGTCAATCTGCTTCCCCTCGCCGAGGACCTCTCGCTGTCGTTCACCGGCGGAGACTCCCCGTTGCAGGCACGCCAGGCGCAGGACCTGGTCCTGACGCTGGAGAACGGCGGAGGTGCCGAGGTCACGGGGACCACAGTGCGCCTGCTGCTCCCCGACGGCATGACGGTGGCCGCCCAGGACTCGCCGTCGGGCATGGGTGTCGGAGGGACGATCGTCGACGTCGACCTCGCTTCCCCCGACGTCGGCACCGGCGACGCGGCCGAGGACGCTCCCGCGGTCGACGGCGACGCGCTGACGGGTGAGGAGGACGTGCCTGTCGTCGGTGCTGGTGAGGACGACACGGCCGGTACCGGAGCCGATGCCGTCGCGGGCGGTGGGACGGGAGGCTCCGCGCCGTCGAGTGCTCCGGTCGCGCCGGTCCGGACCATCTGCACGCCCGGTGCGGACCCCGGAGCCGTGCTGTGCGACGTGGGCGCTCTGGGTGCCGGCGAGACGCACGAGGTGCAGGTCACGGTGCGAACCCGGTCCGGCGGCAGCTTCCCGATCGGGGCCGAGGTGCGGGCGGACGACATCGACGCGATGTCGGTCGATCTGCCCGCCAGGAAGGTCGCGTGGTTCGGGCCGGAGCTCACCGCGCAGGCCGAGGCGACCAAGCTCGTGTCCCCCGGCCGGGGGGTCCTTCCGGTGCGAATCGGGAACACCGGCGACGAGGACGCCCCATCGGGCTGGTCGATGACCGTCAGACTGCCCGACGGCGTTCGCCCGTCCGCGAGCCAGGACGCGCTCGCCTGCACACCCGTCGAGTCGCGGACGTGGTCCTGCGCCGCCGGGAAGTCGGCCGGGATCCTCCCGGGGGGCTGGAAGGACGTGCCGCTGTCGGTCGTCGCACTCCCCAGCGCCGCGGCGCAGGCCGAGGGCACCGCGTACGTCATTCCCGTGGGGGCCTCCCACAAGCAGGATGCCAGGGCTCGGGTGGGGGTGACCTCGGCGTGGGCCGGCGCCACCCGCGGCGCCGGTGCGCTCACCGCGGAGTGTGTCGCGTCCGGCGGGGTGGACGAGGCGAAGGCCGAGATCACCGGCACCTACACCAACACGACGCCGGGGAACGTGGCGGTGGCGCTGGAAGCAGGGGGCGGCACGGTCTCCGGCGCGAGCGCGCTCGCGCCCGGGCAGAGCGTGACCCTCCGGCGCGCCGGCGGGATCCGCGTCCCGGACGGCTCGGCCACCTGGGTGCTCACCCGGACCGTGGAGGGCACGGTCTACGAGCACCGGCTGTCGGCAGGGGACATCACCGCCGTCGACTGCTACGACCCCGACTGGGGCACGACAACGGAGGCCACCACCGTCAACGCGGGAGGCACGGTCGGGATCCGGGGCACACTCACGAACACGTCGGACGAGGCCATGAGCGTGAAGATGGTTGTGCCGGAGAAGTCCGGCACGCTGACCTCGGCGTCCAGGACCGTGCCTCCGGGCGGCCGGCAGACGTTCGCGGTGACGACGGAGCACAAGCGGCTGGCTTCCGGCACGGTGACGTTCCTCCTGGTCCGCTGGACGGCCGACAAGGACGGCGATCCTCCCGCCGGCCCGGCGGAGCCCGATCGCCGGCCGCAGGCCACCTACGGGCGGGCCGTGATCGCACCGGCCTACGCGGGCGGGGAGCACACGATGAGCTCGGAGTGCGTCTACGACCCTGATCGTGGCGCGTCGACGGCGACGTTCCGGGTCCCCGTGGAGAACACCGCGTCGACGTTGCCCGTGACCTTCCGCCTGGGCAGCGCGAAGCTCGTCCTGCCGGCAGGTGAAGCCGGGACCGTGGTGGCGCGCGTCCCCTGGGGCACGGGCATGCTGCCGCTGCTGACGGGCGAGGAATCGCTGGCCGAGATCGACACGACGTTCAGTTCGTGCGCGCGCCTCGACTGGCCGGCGCAGTCGGTCACGGCCGACGTCCAGGCGCAGTGCGTGGACGGCCGGGCGCAGGTGGACGCCGCGGTGCGGAACACCGGCGATGCGACCTGGCGGGGCACCCTCGTGCGGCCCCACTCCGGGCGGCACGGCGACACGGTCGACGTACCGGCGCACGGCACCGCGACGCTGACGTTGCCGGGGTCGATCTCGGTACTGGGCGACTCCGGGGCAGTGGTGCGGCTCAGCCGTGAGTTCGAGGGCGTCGTGCACACGGTGGAGCGGAGCTACTCCGTGACGCCCGTTGTCTGCGAGCCCACGACCACGACGGACTGCTGGAGCAGTTCGGACGCGCCGGACTGGATCACGGCGTTGTTCGGCCACGGCTGCACGGACGAGACCAGCGACACCGCCGCGGGGCAGGCCGAGTCGAGTGATCAGGCCGGGAAGGTCAAGCAGGCCACGTTCTTCCCGCACGGATCCTGGCGCGGGGGCAAGGGGGCCTGACTCCCGGGCGTCGCCGTCCTGGTCACGCCACTGTTCGGGTCCGGGTCACGCCCGTCAGACCACGCCGTACAGGCGGTCACCCGCATCGCCGAGGCCGGGAACGATGTACGCCTTCTCGTTCAGCCGCTCGTCCACCGCGGCGACGACGATCTCCACGTCGACGCGGTCCCCCGCGTGCTCCTCGACGAGTTTGAGCCCCTCCGGTGCCGCGAGCAGGCAGACCGCGGTGACCTCGCGCGCGCCGCGCTCGAAGACGTAGTCGATCGCCGCCACGAGCGTGCCGCCCGTGGCCAGCATCGGGTCGAGCAGGAAGACGTGGCGCCCCGTGAGATCGTCCGGCAGCCGGTTGGCGTAGGTGACGGCCTGCAGCGTCTCCTCGTCGCGCATCATGCCGAGGAAGCCGACCTCTGCCGTCGGGAGCAGGCGGTTCATCCCGTCGAGCATGCCGAGGCCCGCGCGCAGGATCGGTACCACGAGGGGCGCGGGCGAGGCGATCGCGGTGCCGGTCATGGAGGTGACCGGGGTCTTGATCTCCTTGGGCACCGTGGCGATGCCGCGCGTCGCCTCGTAGGCGAGCAGAGTGACGAGCTCGTCCACCAGAAGGCGGAACGTGGCGGACGGGGTGGTCTCGTCCCGCAGGACGGTGAGCTTGTGGTCCACCAGCGGGTGATCGGCAACGTGCAGGCGCATGGGGCCACCGTACCGGCCTGCACCTACGCTGGACGGCATGACGGACGGCTTTCCTGGTGTGACGCTCGCCGAGCGGAGATCGGCATGGGAGTCCGCGATGGACGCCGCGCTCGCCGAGGCCGCCGAGGCGCTCGGGACCGACGACGTTCCCGTGGGTGCGCTGGTGCTCGACGAGACGGGCCGCACGATCGCCGTCGGCCGCAACGAGCGTGAGGCCTGTGGTGACCCGACCGCGCATGCGGAGGTGCAGGCGCTGCGGGCCGCCGCGGCGGCCCGCGGTGAGTGGCGCCTGGCGGGCTGCACGCTGGTCGTGACGCTGGAACCGTGCGTGATGTGCGCGGGCGCGCTGCTCCTGGCGAGGGTGTCACGCCTGGTGCTGGGCACGTGGGACCCGAAGGCGGGTGCCACGGGATCGGTCTGGGACCTGGTCCGCGACCGCAGGGCGAACCACGAGGTCGAGGTGATCGCAGGCGTTCGTGAGGAGCAGTGCGGCGCCCTCCTGCGTGACTTCTTCGAGTCCCGTCGCTCTGGCCGGGACGCGCCGGGGACAGGAGCAGTCGCCCGGGGGTGACCGGCGGACCGCTCATGCCCGGTTCCGGAGTGGCCGGCCGGCTGCGGCCCGGGTCAGGGGTTCACAGCGGCCGCCAGGCAGTGGTTCGGGTGGCCAGGTCCGTGATGCCGCCGCGCTCGGAGGGGGAGAAGGTGCCCACACGTGTGTCGGGGTGCAGGCGGTGGTCCCCCTCGTAGAGCTCCGCGAGCTGCTCGGCGGCGATGTCGTCCCCGGCGTCCGCGGCGACCAGAAGGTGCGCGAGCTCGTCGGTCAGGGCGTCGAACTCCTCCGACGACACGTCGAGTCCGGGCAGGCCGGCCGCGGCGGCGGCCCGCTTCCCGGCAACGGCCTCCGGAACGGCATCGGGGAGTGTCCCGATGATCGGCCCCCACATGTCCCACAGCAGCAGTTCGTCGCGGTGCCGGTGGGCGACCTCCAGCAGCACGTAGCGCCGCACGAAGTCGTGGCCGGAGAGCTCCGGAACGCCCGCTACACCGAACTTCGCCGGGTCGGCGACGCCCGCGCGGATCGCGAGCCAGGCCTGTGCCGCGGTGACGAACGGCTGGTCGAGGTCGGACACCGGGTCATGGGTGGCGGTCGCGGGCATGTCGTACGGGTCGAAGTCCCACTCGTCGCCCGGGGCCAGCTCCGGATCCCAGCGAACCCACCGGCTCCCGTCCCAGTGCTCGACGACCACGTGGTCCGCGCCGGAGCCCGGCTCGAAGTACCGGGCGAACCCGATGCGTGACCGTGCCGGCACGCCGTGGCTGCGGAGCACACCCAGTGCGAACAGCGTGTGGTCCCGGCAGCAGCCGGCCACCTGCTGCCGCGGTTCGCGTGGGGTGTCGAGCGGGCCCGTGGCGCGCCGGGTGGCGGTGTCGAGGATGGCCGACAGCCAGCGATGGTCGATGTCGTGCCACTGTTCCGGACCGATCCCGTCGGGCAGGTTCCGGTAGTGGACCACGGTGGCGCAGGCCGCCGTATGCGCGGCGGGTGGCTCGGGCGCGATGGCGGTCAGCAGGTCGGTGTGCGGCCCGGGGTCGCTGTACGGACTGTGGGTCGCCCAGTCGCCGAGGCTCGGAGCAGGCACGTCGTCGTCCCTTCCTCTTCCTTCGAGAATGCGGTGCGACGACGCTAGCAGGAAATTTGCCCGATTTTCCAGATAAATTGCGGACGACAGACCTGGACCTGGATGGCGCGCGATGTCAGCGTGGGGTCGCGGCCGGCGCGGGCAGGCGCTTCGCAAGTTCCGGGAGCACCGTGCTGGTACCGTCGTCGACCTTCACCATGGCGTACACGTCGCCGCGGGTCGCGCCGCGGTTGACGATGACCACGGGTTTGCCGTCGCGCGCCGCGCGCTTCACGAAGCGCAGTCCGCTCATCACGGTCAGGGAAGATCCGGCGACGAGCAGCGCGTCGGCATCGTCCACCATGGAGTAGGCGGCGTCGACGCGGTCGCGTGGCACGTTCTCGCCGAAGTAGACGATCTCAGGCTTCAGCACGCCGCCGCAGGAGTCGCAGGCCGCCGGGCGGAAGTGAGCCGTGGCGGAGATGACGGCATCGGCGTCGGGGGCGATCTCGATGTCACCCACCGCGCCGACCGATTCCGCGAAGCCCGGGTTGAGTGCGTCGAGGCGCTCGGCGAGAGCGGCGCGCGGCACCACCAGGGAGCAGGACAGGCAGATCACCCGGTCATAGCGTCCGTGCAGGTCGATGACGTTGCGGGAGCCGGCCTCCTGGTGCAGGAGGTCGACGTTCTGGGTGATCGTCCCGGACAGCAGGCCTCGTTCTTCGAGGTCCGCGAGCGCGTGGTGCCCGGCGTTGGGCTCGGTGCGGTGCATGTGCCGCCATCCCACGTGGTTGCGGGCCCAGTAGTGTCTGCGGAAGTCCTCGTCGCCGATGAACTGCTGGTAGGTCATGGGGTTGCGCGGAGGGGAGCCTGGTCCACGGTAGTCGGGAATGCCGGAGTCCGTGGAGATCCCGGCCCCGGTCAGGGCTGCGATCCGGTTCCCGGCCAGCACGCGCACGGCGTCGTCGACAGTGGTCAGTGCGACGTCGACGGGCTCGGGGTGCCAGGTGGTGGGGCGCGAGACGGGCTGCACGTCACGAGCCTAAGAGATCCCGTCGTGGCCGTGCGCCGCCGCCGAGAGGGTGGACCGGTGTCGGGTGGGGCCCGGGCAGTGTGCGCGCCTGAGGAGGTCAGGGCCTTGACGAGGCGTTCTACATCGATGAAAACTGGCCTGTGGCGTCCAGTGCCGGGCGCCGCAACCTCAAGGAGGAGGTCCGTATGGAACCGACACGGGTTCTCGCACGGCGAGGTCCGCGGGCGGCGTTCACCCTGCTCGCCGTGACGGTGCTCGCCCTGGCTCACCTCGCGGTCCCTGCCGCCGGGCCGGCGTCGGCCGCCACCATCGACACCGGGACCTGGTACGTCCTGGTCAACCAGCACAGCGGCAAGGCGATGGAGATCGCCGACGGCTCGTCCGCGCAGGGCGCGGAGGTCACCCAGTTCACCCGCAACGACACCTGTGCCCAGCAGTGGCGATTCCTCGACTCCGGGGGCGGCTACTACCGCCTCGTGAACCGGTGCAGTGGCCTCGTGGCGGAGATCTACGAGCACTCGCTCGACAACGGCGCAACCGTCGACCAGTGGGCCGACCTGGGCAACCCCAACCAGGAGTTCGCGGTCCAGGACGTGTCCGGCAACATCCAGCTCGTCAACCGCAACAGCGGCAAGGCGCTGGACCTGTGGGAGTGGTCCACCGCCGACGGCGCTCGCATCTCCCAGTACGACGACACGAACGCTGCGAACCAGCAGTGGCAGCTCGTCGCGGTGGACGGTGTCGGCGCCACGTACCCGCAGCCCGGCACGGTCACGGGCGACACGTTCGCCCACGACCCCGAGGTGCTGAAGAAGCCCGACGGCGAGTATCTGCTGGCCTTCACGGCGAACGGCGTCGGGCTCAAGACGTCGGGCGACCGCACCAGGTGGACCGACGTCGGCTCCGCGTTCCCCGGCGGCACCCCGTGGGCCGACGAGTACACCGGCGGGGACCGCAACCTGTGGGCGCCGGAGCTCAGGTACGCGAACGGGCAGTACTACCTCTGGTACTCGGCGTCGTCCTTCGGGTCCAACACGTCCGCGATCTTCCTCGCGACGAGCCCCACCGGGGCATCGGGGACCTGGACCAACCAGGGTGTGGTGATCGAGTCCGGCGCCGGGGACGACTTCAACGCCATCGATCCGGCCGTGACAGAGGACCGGAGCGGCAACTGGTGGATGAGCTTCGGCTCGTTCTGGTCGGGCGTCAAGCTGATCCGGCTCGACCCGTCCACCGGCATGCGGTCCGGCTCGGCGTTCCACGGCATCGCGAGCCGTGGGGGCGGCGCGATCGAGGCCCCGACGATCCACTACCGGGACGGCTACTACTACCTGTTCGTGTCGTTCGACCTGTGCTGCCGGGGTGCCGACTCCACGTACCGAGTCATGGTCGGGCGTTCGACGTCGATCACGGGACCCTACGTGGACCGGGCGGGGACGTCGATGATGGACGGCGGCGGGACCGAGATCCTGGCAAGCCACGGCTCCGTCCACGGGCCGGGGCACCAGACGGTGCTGCCGGACTCCGACGCGCTCTTCTACCACTACTACCGGGACGACGGCGTGGCACAGCTCGGGATCAACCTGCTCACCTACGACGGCGGCTGGCCGACCGTGTACTGACCGTGCCGGTCCGGGCCCGGGGCCCACGCCGCGGGCTCCGGCTCCTGACCCCGGGACCCGGGTCCAGGGGGCAGGGGTCAGGGGCCCGGGCGCAGGTGAGGCCTGGACCGGGGGCGGCGGGGCGCCCGTTGCCGTCAGGCGAACTGACCCGGCCGGTAGCTTCCGGCCGGGGTGCCGGCCAGGACGTTGAGCCTGTTGTAGGCGTTGATGACGGCGATCAAAGAGATGAGGCCCGCGAGCTCGTCGTCCGAGAACTGCTTGCGGGCGAACTCCCACACGTCGTCGTCGACGCCGGTCCGGGCGTCGGCGATACGTGTGCCCTCCTCGGTCAGTGCGAGCGCGGCACGCTCGGCGTCGGTGAACGTCGTGGCCTCGTGCCAGGCGGCGACCAGGTTGAGCCGGACCGGGTCCTCGCCCGCGTGGACCGCGTCCTTGTAGTGCATGTCCGTGCAGAAGCCGCAGCCGTTGATCTGGCTGGCCCGCAGCAGCACCAGGTTCGGGATCTCGGGGGCGAGGCCGGCGGTCTCGGTGGCCTTGGCCGCCGAGTTGAGGTGCTTGACGATCTTCGCGGTGAGGGGGCTGGCGTAGAAGTTGAAGCGCGGTTCCATGGCGGTGTCCTTCGTTCTCGTGTTCGGGGTTCGCTGTCATGACGGATGCCGTGGGGGCGATGTGACCGGGTGTGGCGGGCGTCACTCTCCGACCTGCGTCGCGGGTTCGGGTCACAATCGCGCGTGGCGAACCGTCATGAGTGCAGGCCGGGTGACGGCACACGGGCGGCACGGGACTGAAGGAGAGAGTCATGCACGACGAGGTCAACGACGTGGACCGGTGGCTCGCGCACCGGTTCGAGGACGACCGTCCGCGTCTGGTGGCGGTCGCCTACCGGATGCTCGGCTCGACCGCGGAAGCTGAGGACGCGGTGCAGGAGGCGTGGTTCCGGCTGGCCGCCACGGACTCGGCCGAGATCCAGAACCTGAGCGGCTGGCTGACCACCGTGGTGGGGCGGGTATGCCTGGACCAGTTGCGGTCGCGCAAGGCGAAGCGGGAGCAGCCGATCCCCGAGGCCTCCGCCGACCTCCCGGCCCCACCGGCCGCTGCCGACCCCGAGGCCGCAGCGCTCATGGCGGACTCCGTCGGGCTGGCGCTCCTGGTGGTCCTGGAGACGCTCGATCCGGCCGAGCGTCTGGCGTTCGTGCTGCACGACCTGTTCGGTGTCCCCTTCGATCAGGTCGCGAAGATCGTGGACCGTTCCCCGGCCGCCGCCCGGCAGCTGGCCAGCCGTGCCCGACGCCGGGTGCGCGGCAACCCGGAAGCGCCGAGCCCCGAGCTGACCGCGCAGCGCCGCGTGGTCGACGCCTTCACCTCTGCCGCCCGGGACGGAGACTTCGACGCCCTCGTGGCTCTCCTGGACCCCGGCATCACCCTCCGCATCCACGGGAGCGGCGTGAACGACCTCATCCGGGGCGCCTCCACCATCGCAGGCCGCGCCATCACCTTCTCCGCCATGGCGGAGAGCGGGCACCTCGTCCGGGTGGGCGGGCAGATCGGTGCCATCGGCGGCAGCGTCGGCCGCCCGGCGAGCGTCATGGTCTTCACGATCCAGGACGGGCGGATCACCGGGCTAGACACGTACACCGATCCGGACGCGATCCGAGGGCTGGAGCTGACGTTGCTCGACGCGTGACGCGCCGCGCCCGACCGCTCCGCCGCAGCGCTGGCAGGATGGCGGCATGGAGCGTGTACACGGAATTGGCGGCTACTTCCTGCGAGCTTCCGACCCGGGGGCCCTGAGCGCGTGGTACCGCGACTGCCTGGGGCTGGACGCCGACGACAACGGCTTGTGGCATCAGGAGGCGGGCGCGACGGTGTTCGCGGCGTTCGAGTCCGAGACCGACTACTTCGGCTCCCTCGACCAGCAGGCCATGCTCAACTTCCGTGTCCGGGACCTGGACGCGATGCTCGCGCAGCTGCGTGCCAAGGGGGCGAACGTCGCCGAGAAGACGCAGGACATGGAAGGAGTCGGCCGGTTCGGCTGGGTCACCGATCCCGAGGGCAACCGGGTCGAGCTGTGGCAGCCTGCCTGACCGGGCGCGGTTGCCGCTCCGCCCGCGAGGCAGCGCAGGCACCCTGAACCGCTGGAACGCACGACGAGTGTCCTGACCGAGCGGACCTCCCGGGCGAGCGGCTCAGCCGGCCTCCGCAGGGGGCAGGTCGACGTCGAGCATCGCGTACAGCAGCATGTCCCGGCGTTCCGCGCCCACCTGTTGCCAGCCGCGCAGCAGACCCTCCCGCTGGAAGCCCGCGCGTTCGGCCGTGCGCTGCGACGCCACGTTCCAGGGCTCGACGCACAGCTGGAGGCGGGGGATGTGGAGATCCTCCACGGCCCAGCGGGCGACCACCCGCAGAGATTCCGTCGCCGCACCGTGGCCACGGCCCGACGGCGCGAGCCAGTAGCCGATCCATGCCCGCCCCTCGTCCAGGTCTCTCAGCCAGAGACCGATCGCGCCGACCGGGTGCTGGTCCTCGGCCCGGGCGATGACGAACGGATAGCCGCTGCCCGCCGACACGCGGCCCCACTGGCGCCGGACGAAGGCCTCACCCGCCACCCGTGAGTACGGCGACGGAACGGTGGAGATCAGCGGGATGTACTCGTCCCGTGACGCCTCCTCGACGAGAGGCAGATCCGTAAGTTCCCAGGCACGGAGCACGAACCTCTCGCCCACGCTCAGGCGGGGGACCTCCAACGGGGCGCTCATGATCACATCCTGCCCGGCGCGTCGACGCGGGGCAGGTCGGCATCACCACGAAGGGCCGTTGCCGGAGGCGGCCATGTGTCTCCACCGGCCGGCCCCGCCGGCGCGGGCAGCGGCGCGAGCCCAGGACGTCACGCTCGCGACCTGATCTCGCGGAGCATCGCGGGCACGGCGAAGTCTCCGACGACGTGCAAGAAGTCATCGCACGTGAGGTCCTCGTCCCTGCCGTCCGCCGAGAGCTGCCACCAGTGATCGGTGCGGCCGGCGACGGGGCCGATCCTCTCCTGGAAGCGGAACGGGTGGAGCGAGTAGACGTTGGGCGACGGCTTGGTCCGGGGCGCGGGACCGTCCTCGTGCGCTCTTGTCCAGTCCTCCCGGCCCACGACACTGAGGTTGGCCGTGAAGTGAACCGCGTCCCGGTCGCTCCACGTGGCGCGCTGAATGCCGAACTGCGCCCAGCAGACGTCGCTCGGCAGCGAATAGAGCCGGCCGGACCCCCGCATGCCCATCGCCCGCAGGCCAGGGGCGATCCGATCCCGGACGACGGTACGGAAGCGCTCCTGTGCCGACATCACGGGCCAACCGTAGCGAAGGCCCAAGGAGGCTCCCCGAGCCGGCTCTCTGCCGGCAACCTGGCCTTCACCATGCGTACTCGCTGACCGCGTCCACCCGGGTGACAGGCGGTTCCACGGGACCTTTCTGGGATCAAGCCCGAAAACCACGAGCCCCTGACCGGCGTCTCCGCTGGTCAGGGGCTCGGATCGTACTGCGGGTGCGGTAGCGGTGGTGTGTGGTCTCAGGACATCGGAATGGGGTGTCTCGGGTCATCGGTATAGCGTGTCGCGGGACATGGGAATGGCCGGTGGGCGGATGCTCGCTCATGTCCACCAGGAAGCTCGTGATCGCGGCCGTG
>NZ_JABBYC010000036.1 GCF_016742955.1 Myceligenerans indicum
CCTTATCGTCGGCAGCGTCAGATGTGTATAAGAGACAGGGCCGCGGCGGGTGGGCCGCGGCGGGTGGCCGCGGCGGGGGTCAGCGGAATCTGCGGCCCTCGTCGCGGCGGTAGGACCAGGTGGCCAGGGCGGCGATCGCGATGGTCCAGCCCACCAGGACCGGGATCGCCAGGGAGTAGGCCTCGGTGCCGGTGAGCGCCTGCACCAGCAGGTCGCGCCCGGCCCGGGTCGGGGTTGCCTGGGAGATCCCGTCCAGCCACCCCGGGAAGAACTCGGGTGGCAGGAACAGCCCGCCGGCGAACGCGAGCGGGAACAGGATCGCCTGCACCACCGGGAGCGCCGCCTTGGCGGGCAGGGCGTAGCCCACGCCGAGTCCGAGCAGCACGAACGGCACCGACACCGCGAGGATCGTCCCGATGCCCGCGACGAGCCGCAGCGGCGTCGCGGTCGCCTCCGTGAACAGGACCGCGACCAGGATCAGCGGGACCAGCCCGAACAGTGCGAAGATCCCGCCGTTGAGCACACGCCCCACCATCTGCGGCCCGGGCCCGGTGGGCAGCGAGCGCAGGTACGGGTAGAACGGCAGCTGCCGGTCCTCGGCGACGCCCAGCCCGTAGGTGAACAGACTGGCGGAGCAGACCGCGAACAGGGCGAGCCCGGCAACCGCCATCGTGGCCCACTGCGGGTCGCCGGCCACGTCCTCCTGCGGCACCACGAAGAACGCCATCGCGAGCGCGGGGAAGAGCATGTTGCCGAACACGGCGATGGGGATCCGCACGGTCTCGAGGAACTGGTACTTCAGGTGCAGCCAGGACAGGGCCCAGAAGGGGCGCAGGTTCGTGGCGGGGCCGGGCCCCGTCGTCGGGGTGGTCATCGGTTCGCTCCTTCGGTCAGGTGGCCGCCGTCCTGCGGAGCGTCGTCGGTCTGCGCTCCTGGCCCGGGTGTCGCGCCGGGACGTGCGCCGCTCCTGGTGCCCTCGGTCAGCTGGGTGAACGCCTCCTCGAGCGAGGCTCGCCGGATCTCCAGGCCCTTGAACTCCGTGCCGGAGCGGACCAGGTCGCGCACGAACTCGTCGGAGTCGGCGACGACGTGCTCGCGCTGGGTCCCGTCGGGCCCGGCGTAGGAGACCCGGGTGCCTCCGACACGTTCGAGGATCGCCTCCAGACTGTCGTCGGCGAGGACGCGACCCTGATCGATCACGACGACGCGCTCTGCGAGCGCCTGGATCTCCTCCAGGTAGTGCGAGGTGAGCAGTACGGTCACGCCGGACCGGTGGCAGGCCCGGATCGCGTCCCACAGTGCAGTACGGCCTGCGACGTCGAGTCCGGTGGTGGGCTCGTCGAGCAGGACGACGCGCGGCCGTCCGGTCATGGCGAGCGCCACCGCGAGCCTGCGCTTCTGCCCGCCCGACAACGACCCGGTCTGGCGGCGGGCCAGGTCCTCGATGCCGAACTGGGCCAGCAGTTCCGGCGTGGGTACGGGGTCGGGGTAGTGCCCGCCCACGAAGTCGACGACCTCGCCGACGCGCAGTGTGGCGGGGAGTCCGGTTTCCTGCGGCGTCATGCCGAGGGTGATGCGTGCGGCGGGTTGGGTGGGGTCCTGGCCGAGCAGCCGCACGCTGCCGGTGTCGGGCCGGCGCAGGCCACTGACCAGGGAGAGGAGTGTGGACTTCCCGGCTCCGTTCGGGCCGAGGAGGCCGACGAGCTCGCCCGGCCCCACGTCCAGGGAGACGTGGTCGAGGGCGAGGATGTCCCCGAACGTGCGGGTCACGTCCGTGACGGAGACGACGGTGCCGTCGTCGTGGTGGTCCGGTTTCATGCTCCGGTTCCCTTCAGGAGGTCGGAAAGGGCGGCGCGATAGTCGCGAAATGCGGCCCGGCCGCGGTCGGTGAGCTTCAGGTAGGTCGCCGGGGTGCGGCCCTCGTGGGTCTTGGTGACCTCGACGTAGCCGGCGTCCTCGAGTTTGCGCAGGTGGGTGGACAGGTTGCCGGCTGTCATGGCGAGCAGCGCGCGCAGCTTGGGAAACGCGATCTCGTCGCCGGGGCCGAGGGCGGCGAGGGTGGCCACGATGCGCAGGCGCGCGGGGGCGTGGATGACGGCGTCGAGCTCGTTCTCAGACATCGAGGTTCCCGCGCCGTCGCACCCGGACGGCGGACACGGCCCCCATCGTGAGGAAGCCGCCCCCGCCGAGCAGCGCCATGACGAGGTTGGTCCCGGGGACCCCGACGAGGCTGGCGACGGCTGCCGTGACCAGCATCCACACGCCGAGGGCGTAGAGGCTGTCCTCCTGGAAGGCCATCCCTCCGGCCAGGTACATCAGCCCCACGATGAGACAGGCGAGGCCGTTCGCGGTGACCGCGATCATCTCGCCGTCGGCGCCGGTGCGGATCAGGCCGTTGAGGATGGCCCACATCGTCACGAAGCCGAGCATCCATCCCCAGCCGTACATCGCTCCCGCGCGCGCCGAGGTGCCCCGTGTTCCGGCGGTTCGCCGGATCGAGTGGATCATGGTGACGGCGATCGCCGCGACGACGGCGATGCCGAGCGTCCAGCCGGCCCAGGGCGCGGGGTCGCTGCCGTCCCGCGACGTGAACCACATCGCGAGGTAGCCGACCATCCAGGCGGCTCCCCAGGCGAGGTAGAGCAGTCGCGCGTCGGGCTCGAGCATGCTGCGGGTGAGTTGCTGCTGGTCGCTGATCAGGCGTAGGCGCGCGGCGGCGTCGAGCTCGGCGTCGCCGCCTCGTTCCGTGCCCGACGGCGTGTCGTGGTCCTTTGACATGTCCAACCTTTCCCGATCGCCAACTGGTTTGTACTGCAAACCAGTCTGCCGCTGGCGCCGCCGCATTTCAAGTCCCGGAGCCCCACGAAGATCCGGTCGGGTAGGTTCGCCCGGGTGAGCGACACTCCCACCTCAGAATCCACCAGCCGTTCCGAAGCCGAGGAGCCGGGCACGAACCGGCCGGCGCCGGGCGGCGACACCGCGACCGCGCGGCAGGAACCCCAGGACGACCTCGTCACCACTCGCCACACGCTGCACACCCCGGACGGCGACCTGGCCTACACCGCCACGACCGGCCGGATCGTGCTGCGCGAGGAGGTCACCACGGACGAGAAGTATGGCGGCCGCAAGGCCAAGGCCGAGATGTCCCTGACCTACTACACGCTCGACGACGCCGACGTGGCACGACGCCCGGTGACGTTCGCGTTCAACGGCGGTCCGGGTTCCTCCTCGGTGTGGCTCCACCTGGGGCTCCTCGGTCCGCGCCGGGTGGACTCGGGCGACGTGGGGAACCTGACCCCGCCGCCCTACGGGTTGATCGACAACCACGAGACCCTGCTGCGCGTCAGCGACCTCGTCTTCATCGACCCGGTCTCCACGGGATACTCACGTGCCGCCGAGGGCGAGAAGGCCCGGCCGTACCACGGCTTCACGGGCGACCTGGAGTCCGTCGGCGAGGTCATCCGCCTGTGGACGTCCCGTCACGACCGGTGGATGAGCCCGAAGTTCCTCATCGGGGAGTCGTACGGCGGCACGCGGGGCGCCTCGCTGGCGGAGTACCTGCAGAGCCGGTTCGGGATGTTCCTCAACGGCCTCATGCTGATCGCGCCCGCCCTGAACCTGGAGACGCTCTACCACGCGGACGGCTCCGACCTGCCGAATCCGCTGTTCCTGCCGGTGTACGCCGCCACGGCGCACTACCACGGGCTGCACCCGGGCCGCTCGCTCGACGAGGTGGTCGCCGATGCCCGCGCCTACGCCGACGAGTACCGCGCCGTCCTCGCCCGCGGCCAGGCGCTGGACGACGACGCCCGCGCGGCCGCCGTCGCACGCGTCGCCGCGATCACGGGGCTGAGCGAGGACTACGTGGACCGCGCGAACCTGCGCCCCGAGCACACCCGCGCCTACGCGGAGCTGCTCCGGTCGCAGCGCCTGGTGACCGGCCGCCTCGACACGCGGTTCACCGGCCCTGCGGACCACTACACGCACGAGGTCATGCCCGGCGACCCGTTCCTCACCGCGATCCTGGGCCCCTACTCGGCCGCCCTCCACCACTACCTGCGCGGTGAGCTGGAGTACGGCAACGACGCGGTGTACGAGGTCATGACCGGCGCCGTGCACCCGTGGTCGTACAAGGAGTTCGAGGGCCGGGCGATCGACGTCGCGGGCAAGCTCGCCGAGGCCATGATCGTGAACCCCCACCTGCAGGTGCACGTGGCCATGGGCCGGTACGACGGCGGCGTCCCGGTCGAGGCGATCGAGTACAGCCTGGACCAGATGCCGGTTCCGCGCGAGGCCCGCGAGCGCGTCGAGACCCGGACCTACCCGGCCGGGCACATGATGTACGTGCACCCCGAGGCCCGGGTCCAGCAGTCCGCGGACCTGGCGGCGTTCGTCGAACGGGCGTCCAACCGGTGATCCGGCGGGCTCCAGGATGCGCCCAGGCGGACGGGTGAGGATTCGCTCGTGAGCACTGTGGAGAGCCGGCACCGGATCGGGGCCGAGATCTGGATCGTACTGGGGCTGAGCCTCGGCAAGGCGGCGGTCTACTCGATCGTGAGCATCACGGCGCGCCTGACCGACGGCGCGCCGCTCGCCCAGCAGACCGCCACGCTGAACGCGAGCCAGGCTGAACGCTCCTGGCTGGACCTGACCTACCAGCTGCTCGGCATCGGGTTCGGCCTGGTCCCGGTCGCGCTGGCGCTCTTCCTGCTGAGCGCGCGCGGCCGGGGCTCGCTCGCCCGCATCGGGCTGGACCGCGCCCGCCCCGGCCTGGACGTGGCGTGGGGTGTGGCGCTGGCGGCGGTGATCGGGATTCCCGGGCTCGCGTTCTACTCGGTCGGGCGCGCCCTGGGCATCACGGTCCACGTGCAGGCCAGTGCGCTGAACGACCACTGGTGGACCGTGCCGGTGCTGCTCCTGTCAGCGCTCTACAACGGCCTCCTGGAAGAGATCATCGCGGTCGCGTACCTGTACGAGCGCACGCACGACCTGGGCTGGGGGCGCGTCCGGTTCATCGTGGCGAGCTCGCTGCTGCGCGGTTCGTACCACCTGTACCAGGGCATCGGACCCTTCCTGGGCAACGTCGCGATGGGCGTCCTGTTCTCGTGGTTCTACACGTCCCCGAGATTCCGGTCCGACGGCCGGCACCGGGTCATCCCGCTCGTCGTCGCGCACACCCTGCTCGACGTGGTCGCGTTCGTGGGGTATGCACTGGTTCCTGAAGAATGGCTGGTGGCGATGGGGGCCGCGTAGCGATGTTCTTCCTCGCGTCGCGGATCGCCGCCCTAGACTCGCGAGTATGTCCCACGCGACCGAGCGGGCTGCCGACCCCGTGAACATGGTCCGCGTCGTGGACACCCCGGAGGTGCGCGTCCGGCACCCTCGCGATCTGCTCGGCCTGGTGATCAGCGCGCTCGGCATCGTCCTGGTCCTGGTCATGTCGGTCGCCGCGCACGGCACCACCGAGGGCGTCACCCAGGACGTCCGGAGCTTCAACAGCCTCGTGGCGGACATCCTGTTTGTCCCCGTCGTGGTGCTGCAGGGCGTGGTGGCCGTCCTCGGCCCGGTGGCGGTCCTCACGGAACTCGGCCTGCGCAGGCTCGGCCGCCAGGTCGTGGAGTCGATCGTGGCCGGGGTCAGCGGCCTGGTCATCGGCATCCTGTTCGGGCTCGGCGTGCGCTACCTGGGGAGCCGCGAGCTGGTCCGCGGCATGTCGGTCTGGGTGTCGGGCGAGTTCCAGCTCGTCATCCCCACCTATGCGGTGGCGCTCACCGCTCTGCTCACCGTGGCCGGGCCCGCGACCCGCCGTCGTACCGTGCGGTGGACGTGGAACCTGCTGTTCGTCGCCCTGCTCATCGTCCTCATCACCGGCCAGGTGTCGCTGCCCGGGGTGCTTGTCGCACTGCTTCTCGGCCGGGTCGTCGGCCAGGCCGTGCAGTACGTCTCGGGCGTGAGGAGCGAGCGCGCCTACGGTCCGGACCTCGTCACCGCGGTCCGGCGTGCGGGCTTCCGCCCGCAGGCCCTCGTGCGGGTCCGCGCCATGTCCGACGACGCGGACCACACCCCCTCGGGGGCCGAGCCCGTGACCGAGGTCGACGAGAACGGAGTGGCCAGCACCCACATCCCGGTCAGCGTGCTGAGCGCACCACGGTTCCACGACCCACGGCCGGACGGGGCGGAGCCGCCGTCGGACCCCGCCACCCTGGCCCTCGCCCGGACCCGCGACACGCGCGTCTACGCACTGTTCACCGACGACGGCGTGCGCCGGGACGTCGTCGTGCTCGACGGCGACCGCCAGGTGGTCGGCACCCTGACCCGGCTCTGGCGGGCGCTGCGCCTGCGCGGCATCGAGGGGCGCGCCGCGATCTCGCTCAAGGCGGTCGCCGAACGCCATGCGCTGCTGTCGTACGCGGCGATGGCCGCCGGGGTGCGCACGCCGCGACTGCACGGCGTCGGCGAGGCCGCCGACTCCGTGACCCTCGTGCTGGAGCATCCGCAGCACGCGACGCCCTTCGCGGAGGTCCCCGCGGACGACATCGACGCGCGGGTGCTCGCCGAGGCCTGGGACCAGCTCGGACGTGCGCACAGCGCGGGGCTGACCCACCGCGCCCTGGCCCCCGACGTGCTGCTCGTGCACCGCGACGACGACGGGGACCCGCACGTGTGGCTCACCGGGTGGGAGCAGGGAGACATCGTCTCGACGCCGCTCTCCCGCCGGCTCGACCTGGTGCAGATGCTCGCGGTGCTGTCGGTCAAGGTCGGCGCGCGGCAGGCCGTGGCGTCCGCGGTCCGCGCCCTGCCCGACGAGGACATCGCCGCCATCGGCCCGCTGATCCAGTCCATCGCGCTGCCCCGGCCCACCCGTGAGGCCCTGCGCGCGCAGAAGGGCCTGATCGCGGAGCTCCGGGACGCCATCGTGGAGCACCTGCCCGAGGCCGACGTGCAGCCGCAGCGGATCACCCGGTTCGGCGCACGCACCGTCGTGATGCTGACGCTGACCATCGTGGCCGTGGCCGTGGTGGTCGGCACCATCAGCTTCGACCAGATCGCCGAGGCCGTGCGCGGGGCGAACCCGTGGTGGGTGGCCGTCGCCTACGCCTACGGGCTGATCACCTGGGTGGGCGCCGGGCTGACGCTCGTCGCGTTCTCCCCGGTCAGGGTGTCGCTGTTCCGTGCCACGATGACCCAGGCCGCGGGCTCGTTCGTCGCCCTGGCGGCACCGGCCGGGATCGGGCCCGCCGCGCTCAACCTGCGGCTGCTCACCCAGCGCAACGTCGCGATGCCGATGGCGGTGGCGACGGTGGCGCTCGTGCAGGTGTCGCAGTTCGTCGTGACGGTGCTGCTGCTGATCGTGATGTCCGTCTTCACCGGCGAGGGCGTGCTGGTCGAGCTGCCACCGGCCTCGGCACTGATCGCCCTGGGCGGCGTGGCCGTGGCAGTGGTGGCGATACTCCTGGTTCCGCAGGTGCGACGGTGGGTGCTCGGCTTCATCCGGCCACGCCTCCGGCAGGTGTGGCCCCGGCTCGCGTCCATGCTGTCGCACCCCGGTCGCCTCGCCCTGGGCATCGCGGGGAACCTCGTGCTGACCCTCGGCTACGCGCTCACGTTCGACGCCTGCCTCCGCGCGTTCGGGGAGTCGCTGGCGCTGGTCGACGTCGCGCTGGTGTACCTCGTGGGCCACGCCCTCGGCGCACTCCTGCCCACACCGGGCGGCCTGGGCGGGGTCGAGGGCGCGCTGACGGCCGGGCTCGCCGCGGCCGGGCTCTCACCGGCGCTGGCCGTGTCGGGCGCGCTGCTGTACCGCGTGGTCACCTACTGGGGACGCGTCCCGCTGGGCTGGGTCGCCATGCGCTACCTGGAACGCAAGGGCGACCTGTAGCAAGACCGGGGCCACCCGGGCCGGCCGCATACCTACACTCGGAGTCGTGGACTTCTACAACGCGTATGCCCAGGGCTTCGCCCGCGTCGCGGCCTGCGCCATCCCGGTCACGCCCGCCGACCCGGCCGCGAACGCCGCGGCGGTCCTCGAACAGGCCCGCGCCTGCCACGACGACGGCGTCGCCGTCGCCGTGTTCCCCGAGCTGTGCCTGTCCGGCTACGCGATCGACGACCTGCTGCTGCAGGACGCCCTGCTCGACGGCGTCCTGGAGGCTCTGCGCCATCTGCTCACCGAGGGCGCCGACCTGACGCCGGTGATCGTGGTCGGCGCGCCGCTGCGACACGGGAACCGGCTGCTGAACTGCGCCGTCGTCGTACATCGGGGGCGCATCCTCGGGATCGCGCCGAAGTCCTTCCTGCCGAACTACCGCGAGTTCTACGAGAAGCGGCACTTCGCCTCCGGGTACACGCTCCAGGACACCACGACGCACCTGCTGGGCGCTGACGTACCGCTCGGCACCGACCTGATCTTCCGGGCCGCGGACATCCCCGGGCTCGCGATCCACGTCGAGGTGTGCGAGGACCTGTGGGTCCCCGTGCCGCCGTCGGCCCGTGCCGCCCTCGCCGGGGCGACGGTCCTGCTCAACCTCAGTGCCAGTCCCATCACCGTGGGACGCGCCGAGGACCGGCGGCTGCTGGTCCGCAGCGCGAGCGCGCGCTGCGACGCCGCCTACGCCTACACGGCGGCCGGCCAGGGCGAGTCCACGACGGATCTGTCCTGGGACGGCCAGGCGATGGTCTACGAGTGCGGCGACCTGCTCGGCGAGACCGAGCGCTTCCCGGACGGCCCGCGCCGCACGGTCGTCGACGTCGACCTCGACCGGATCCGCCAGGAGCGGCAGCGGCAGGGAACGTTCGAGGACACCGCGCGCTCCCTCGGGATCGCGTACGACGGCGGTCGTGGCACGACGGAGGCCCCCGGCCCGGCGGCCCCGGCGCGGGACGCCACCGCGGCGTTCCGCGAGATCTCGTTCACGGCGGCCCCGCCGTCGGGCGACCTCGGGCTCCGACGGGCCGTCGACCGCTTCCCGTTCGTCCCGAACGACGCCGACCGGCTCGCGCAGGACTGCTACGAGGCGTACAACATCCAGGTCAGCGGGCTGGAGCGGCGGCTGACGGCGATCGGCTCGCCGAAGGTGATCATCGGGGTGTCGGGCGGCCTCGACTCGACCCATGCGCTCGTCGTGGCGGCCAAGGCGATGGACCGGCTCGGCCGGCCGCGCAGCGACATCCACGCGTTCACGATGCCCGGCTTCGCGACGTCACCGGAGACGAAGGACAGGGCCACCCGGCTGTCGCGATCGCTGGGCGTCACGTTCGAGGAGCTCGACATCAAGCCGGCCGCCGAACAGATGCTCAAGGACCTCGACCACCCGTACTCCGCGGGTACCGAGCAGTACGACGTCACGTTCGAGAACGTGCAGGCCGGCCTGCGCACGGACTACCTGTTCCGGCTGGCGAACCACCGCGGCGGCATCGTGCTCGGCACCGGCGACCTGTCCGAGCTGGCGCTCGGCTGGGCGACGTACGGCGTGGGCGATCAGATGTCGCACTACGCGGTCAACACGGGCGTGCCGAAGACGCTCATCCAGCACCTGATCCGCTGGGCGATCGACACCGAACAGCTCGGGACCGCCGGGTCCCCCGCGAACGTGGTGCTCGCCGAGATCCTCGAGCAGGAGATCACGCCGGAGCTCATCCCGGCTCGCCACGGCGAGGCACCCCAGTCCACGGAGGCGTCGGTGGGGCCGTACGCGTTGCAGGACTTCTCGCTGTTCTGGACGTTGCGGTACGGGATGCGACCCAGCCGGATCGCCTTCCTCGCCTGGCACGCGTGGCGCGACCTGGACGCCGGCGCCTGGCCGCCCGGCTACCGCGACGCCGACCGGACGGCCTACGACCTGGCCGCCATCCGGCACTGGCTGGACCTCTTCCTGCGCCGGTTCTTCGCGAACCAGTTCAAGCGGTCCGCGATCCCGAACGGGCCCAAGGTCCTGCCCGGCGGCACGCTGTCGCCCCGCGGGGACTGGCGTATGCCCTCGGACACGCGGGCCACGACGTGGATCGCCGAGCTGGAACGGAACGTCCCGGCGGGCTGACGGGCGGCGGGCTGGTGCCGGGCGGCGGCCGGGCGGCGCGTCGGCTGGCGGCGGGCTGGTGCCGGGCGGCACGTCGGCTGGCGGCCCGTCGGCCGGCGGGCGGCCTCGGCGTCGGCCCCGGCCGCTTCTCCCCGGGTCAGGGGAGCTGGCGGCCCGCGAGTGCGGCGCCCCCGCGCACGCGGCCACGGGCGAGAAAGGCGATCACTGCCGGGAGGAGCAGGACCGCACCCGCGACGTTGACCGCCTGGAACCCGCCGAACGCGAGCACCGGTCCGGCCAGCGCGGCAGCGCCCGCGCCCGCATAGTTCATCAGCGCGTCGCAGGCACCCTGCAACCGCACTCTGACGTGCGGGTCCGTGACGTCGGCGAGCAGGGCCGACGTCGCGATGACGGCTGCCGACCAGCCGAGCCCGAGCAGGACCAGCGCGATCGCGGTCACGACGCTTGCCACCGGGTCCGGTCCCGCGGACGTCCCGCGGCCGGACATGACCGCTGCGGCGAACCCGACGACGACGGCCAGCGCCTGCAACACCACACCCAGGACGGCGGTGCGCACCGCACCCCAACGGTCCGCGAGCCAGCCGAACACGGGACTGAGCGCGAACATGCCCAGCACATGCAGGCTGATCACGACCCCGACGAGTTCCAGCGACATCCCGCCGTGCTGCATGTACAACGGCGTCATCACCATCACCATGATCATCACGGCGTGCGCCACCGCCATCGTCACCACGGCGAACCGGACCCGGCCGTGACGCCAGGCCCAGGCGAGCGCACCGAACGCGCCGTCCGGCCGGCCGGCGTCTTCCGACGTGCCGGACGGCGGGGTGGACGGCGTTCCGGACGGCGCGGTGGACGGCGCAGTGGACGGCGCGTCCGCGGGCGCCCCGGGATCGCGGTAGAACAGGCCGAGGACCAGCCCCGCCAGGACGTACGCCACGACGGCGAAGAGATAGGGGCCGGACAGCCCGGGCAGGCCGAACATCCGGCCCAGCACGGCGCCCGGTGCGGCGAGATTCGGCCCGGCCACGGACCCTACCGTGGTGGCCCAGACGACGATCGCCATGCTCCGGGCGCGGGCCGCGACACCGGCGTTGTCCGCGGCCGCGTACCGGGACTGCAGGTTCGCGGCAGTGGCCACGCCGTACAGCGCCATCGCCCCCAGGAACAACAGTGCCTGATGCAGCACGGCTGCCGTGATGATGAGCAGCCCGCCGAGGGTCGCCAGGCCGTATCCCCAGGTCAAGGCCATCCGCCGGCCACGCCGCGCCGCCGTGGCCGCCAGGGGGACGGCGGCCACCGCGGCGCCGAGCACGGCCGCCGCCTGCGCCAGACCCCCCATGGCCGTGCCGCCGAGGCTCTCCGCCAGCAGGGCTCCGACAGCGGCGCCGGACGCGACACCGAGCCCGCCCAGCAAGTTGCTGGCGACCAGCACGGCGATGTTCCGCCTGCCGTGCGCCGGCGCGCCCGTGGTGTCTGCTGTCATCGTGCTCGCTCCCGGTCTGCCGATGCCCACACAGTAGACGCAGACACGGACACGGGAACGTGGCGAAGCGCACCGTGCGCCGGTCACCGAAGTACCCAGGAGTGTCACGGTCCCGGAGTAAGGTGCGGAGCATGCCTGAAGCTCTCGCCCCGGCCGGCTCATGTGTCGCCACCGCCCCGCGGACGGGGGCCCGGATCGCCGTCGTGATCCTCGCCGCCGTCGTCGCGTGCGTGAGTATCGCCGGGATGTTCCTGATCGCCTCGCCGCCCGCGGCCGCGCACGATCAGCTGCTGGCCAGCGACCCCGCGGACGGGGACGAGTTCGACACCATGCCGGACGCCGTCACGCTGACATTCTCCGACGAGCCGCTGGAGACGGGCGCCGAGGTCGTTCTCACCGACGGCGATGGTGCCACCGTCGCACTCCAGGACATCACGGTGGACGGAAGCGCACTTTCCGCCTCGCTGCCGTCCACGCTGCCCGGCGGCGAGTACCACGTCGCCTGGCACATCGTGTCCGGGGACGGGCACCCGCTGGAGGGTGCGTTCTCCTTCACGGTCGATGGTCCGGACGCGCCGGAGCCCACCCGGAGTCCTGAAGGCGCCGGGTCCACGCAGGAGACGGCCGAGCCCACCACGGCGGCCCCCGATGCCGCGGTCGACACACCCGCCGGCGCGGACGCCGAATCCGGCGCCGCGGCCCCTGGGACGCCGGCCGGGCTGTCTAGCGGGGCGGCGTGGATCGCCGTCCTCGCCGCGGCTTCCCTGGTGGTGACCCTGCTCGTCGTGATGCGGCGCAGGATGCAGGAGGACAACTCCATGCGCCGGCGTGACGACGGAGGCGCCCGTCCCGACACGATCGAGGACGGCGAGTTCGACGGCGAGCGCGATCAGCCCGACGTCGGGGACGCCGGCGGTTCCGGCGGCGGCGACAGCGGCGGTTCCGGCGGCGGGGACGGCGGCGGAGGCGGCGGCGACTGAGTGCGGCGTGAGGAGCGAGACTCCCCTCGCTCCGGCGGAAAGTCACGAACGCCTGTTCGGCGTCCCATGCCGCGCACCGCTGGCGACCAGCGAAGCGTTGGTGAGGTCTTCGTCACGTGACGACTCGCGACAGAAATGCCGTTCTTCGCGATTTTCTGCCGATCTGCTGGCATGATCGGACATCGATGTCGGCGTGACGGCCGACTCGTGTCCGAAGAAGGGAACCGCATGTCGCTCAACAAGACCGAGCTCGTCTCGGCCATCGCGTCCAAGTCCGGCCTCACGAAGGCGGACGCTGACAAGGCGCTCGACGCCTTCCAGGAGGTGCTGATCGAGTCGCTCGGCAAGGGCGAGGCCGTCAAGGTGACGGGCCTGTTCTCGGCCGAGCGCGTCGAGCGCGCCGCCCGGACCGGCCGCAACCCGCGGACGGGCGAGGAGATCCAGATCCCCGCCAACTTCGGCGTGAAGCTCAGCGCGGGCTCGCTCCTGAAGAAGGCTGTCGCGAAGTGACGCGACGCTGAACCGCTCGGCACGGCCGAGCTGATCAGGACGACCGAGCTGATCGGCACGGCCGAGCTGATCGGCGTCAGGAGGCCCGGCACACCTCGAGGGTGCCGGGCCTCCGGCATGTCCGCACGTGAGCGCCGGCGGCTCCCGGCCGGATCCCTCACCGCCGGATATCCCGGACAACGGGGGCGTACGCCATGATGTTGCCCATGACAACTCGCTCCAGCGTCGCCATCACCGGCGCCTACGTCGTCCCCGTCGCCTCGGAACCCATCGAGCACGGAACCGTCCTGATCGAGAACGGCGCGATCACCGCCGTCGGGCAGGACGTCACGATCCCCGAGGGCACGCCCACGATCGACGGTACGGGCAAGTGGCTCCTGCCCGGGTTCGTCGAGGCCCACGGCCACATCGGCACCCACGAGGAGGGCGAGGGGTGGGCCGGGAACGACACCAACGAGATGACGGACCCGAACGGTTCCGCGCTGCGCGCACTGGACGCCGTGAACATCGACGACGAAGGCTTCCGGGATGCCCTCGCGGGCGGCGTGACGAGCGCGGTCCTCAAGCCGGGATCCGGAAACCCGATCGGCGGGCAGACCATCGCGATCAAGACCTGGGGCGGCCGGATCGTCGACGAGCAGGTGATCAGCGACTCCGTGTCCGTGAAGTCGGCGCTCGGCGAGAACCCCAAGCGCGTCTACGGCGAGCAGAAGACACTGCCGTCCACGCGTCTCGGCACGGCGCACGTGATCCGCAAGGCGTTCGTCGACGCGCAGAACTACGTGGCCAAGCGGGACGCCGCCGCGGCAAAGGGCGAGCCGTTCGACCGCGATCTGGGCAAGGAAACCCTCGCCCGGGTGCTCACCGGCGAACTGGCGTGGGACCAGCACACCCACCGCGCCGACGACATCGCCACGGCCATTCGGCTGTCGGAGGAGTTCGGCTACCGGCTCGTGGTCAACCACGGCACCGAGGGCCATCTGATCGCCGACATCCTGGCCGAGAAGGACATCCCCGTCATCTACGGTCCGATGTTCGTGTCGCGCTCCAAGGTCGAGGTGCGACGCCGCGCCAACGTGAACGTCGCGAAGATGGCCGCGGCCGGCGTTCGCGTGGCGATCACGACGGATCACCCCGTCATCCCGATCGACTTCCTGGTGCACCAGGCATCCTTCGCCGCCCGGGACGGCCTCCCGCGCGAGACCGCGCTCGCGGCGATCACCACGAATCCCGCCTCGTTCCTCGGGCTCGACGACCGCGTGGGCGCCATCCGTCCGGGTCTCGACGGGGACGTCGTCCTGTGGTCCGGGGACCCGTTCGACTCCGACCAGCGCGCGGAGCGTGTCCTCATCACGGGCACAGAGGTCTACCGCTGGGACCACGAGGCCGACGGGGGCCGGGGTGCCCGGCGCGTGGTGGAGCGCACCGACCGGTTCAGCTGAGTACCGGTCCGGATGGCACTCCAGGGTGACGCGCCGAGCGCCGCGCACCGCTAGCGTGGCGAGCATGTCGCTCGCGCAGAGTGGCCGCTCGTCCCCGGCCACCGCGGACCAGGGGCCGTTGGAACGGCGGCGCGCACGGATCTTCGTCGCCGCCGCCGTTCTCGGGCTGACCACGCTGGGAAGTCTCGGCGCGCGCATCGCCCAGCCCGAGTCCCGACCGCTGGACCTCGGCGCGCTGGCCCTGCTCCTGGTCACGCCCCTCGCGCTCGTCGTGCTCCTGCCCCGGCGTCCTGCGACGGCGGCGGCCGTGTCAATCGGTGCCACCGGTGTCCACCTTCTCGCGGGCTATCCCTGGGGTCCCGTGATCCTCGGGCCGGTGGTGCTCCTGGCGGCGATCATCCTCAGCGGCCCGGCACGGCGAGGGCGGGTGATCGCCTGGGCCGGTGCGGCGCTCCTGCTCGGCATGATCGTGACGACGGCGACGATCACGCCGCCGGCCTTCCAGCAGCCGAGCTGGGACGGCCCACCCGGCCGGATGGGCAGCTGGGGCCCGCACGGGGACCGGGGTGCCGGCGCTCCGACGGAGCCGGCCGTCGGGCTCTCACCGGTCGGCCTCGGCGCGGGCACGGCCTGGACCGTCGTCGCCCTGCTGGCGGCGGGCGCGATCCGGGATCGCGTCGCCCGGCGAACGGCTGCCCGCGAGACCGCCGCGGAACGCGAGCGCACCGCGGTCACGGCCGAACGGCTGCGCATCGCCCGCGAGCTGCACGACGTCCTGGCCCACTCCTTGTCCGGGATCAACGTGCGAGCCGGCGTCGGCCTGCACCTTCTCGACCGTGACCCGGAGCAGGCGCGGAGCGCGCTCACCTCGATCCGGGACACGAGCCGCGACGCCCTCGCCGAGGTCCGGACGGTGCTCGGCATCGTGAGGAACGAGGCGGACGGCGGATCGGCGACGCCGGAGAGCCGGCCCGCGCCGCTCACCCCGACCTGGGACCTGACGGGGCTGGCGCGACTCGTCGCACAGACGCGAGCGGAAGGGCTCGCGGTGACCCTCGATGCCGACCCGGCCGAGCTCCCCGACCATGTGGCCGGGGCGGTGCATCGGGTCGTGCAGGAGGCGTTGACCAACGTCCGGCGGCACGCCGCCGGCGCCACCCGCGTCGCCGTGTCGGTCCGGACGACCGGCGCCTCCTGCCAGGTCGCCGTTTCCGACGACGGTCACGGCGGGCAGGCCGCCGACAGTCCCGGATACGGGCTGCGAGGCATGCGGGAGCGGGTCGAGGCACTCGGCGGCACGCTCGAGGCCGGGCCCGACGCCGTGGGCTGGCTGGTCCGGGCCTCGTTCCCGCTGCCCGGCGGCGCGGCCCCACCCGAACCGAACGACGAGTCACGAGGAGAACCCGCATGATCGACGTCCTGATCGCCGATGACCAGGCGCTGGTCCGCGGCGGCTTCCGCGCCCTGGTGGACTCGGAGCCGGACATGCGCGTCGTGGCCGAGGCCGCCACCGGTGAGGACGCCGTGACGCTGGCACTGGAGCACCTGCCCGACGTCATCCTCATGGACATCCGGATGCCCGGCTCCGACGGCCTGGCGGCGACGCGCCGGATCGCCGCGGATCCGCGGGCCGCCGGTGTGCACGTGGTGGTCGTGACGACCTTCGAACTCGACGAGTACGTCACCGAGGCCATCCGCGCGGGAGCCGCGGGCTTTCTCGTGAAGGACACCGACCCGGCGGATCTGGTGCGGGCGGTCCGGGTCGCGGCGTCGGGGGAGGCGCTGCTGTCGCCGAGCGTGACTCGCCGGCTGCTCGCCAGGGTCGCCGGGGCGGCGCGCGACGTTCCGGCTCCGCCCGGACTGGCCGAGCTGACGCCGCGCGAGCGTGAGGTCCTGGTGGAGGTCGCGGGCGGGCTGGCCAACGACGAGATCGCCGCCAAGCTCTACCTGTCCGAGTCCACGGTGAAGACGCATGTGTCACGGGTGCTGACGAAGCTGATGGCGCGGGACCGGGCGCAGCTCGTGGTGGTGGCGTACGAGTCGGGCCTGGTCCGGCCCGGCTGGAACGGAGAGCCCTGACCGGTACGGACGCGGTAGCCGGGACGGTACGTGGGACTGACGACCGCGCGACTCCTGAGAAGGAGGCTGATGGTGCGGCGGAAGGACCGCCGCGGAACGCGACACCGGAGGAGTCCGACATGAACACCCTGGCGCAGATCGCCGCTCACGCACCGCACGACGGCTGGGGCTGGGGCGGCGGCCCCGGCTGGTTCGTCATCTTCCCGATCCTGTGGTTCCTGCTCATCGTGGCGGTCGTGGTGCTGATCGCCAGGGCGGCCCGGCGTGGTTTCCGCCAGGGGCCGCCGTGGGCCCGGCAGGCGGGCACGGACCCGGTCGCCATCCTCGGCGAGCGCTACGCGCGTGGTGAGATCGACGAGTCGGAGTACCGCAGCCGGCTGGCGGTGCTCCGCGGCTCGACGGAGCCTGGCGGAAGAACGAACTGAACCATATCGCCCCCAATGGCGGGTTTACGTCATCCCTATGGCATAAACCCGCCATATCACCAGTTTGGAAACGTTACGTGGAGCGGCAAAAATCCTTCACATGCGTACCCCCATTGCTGCCGCCACCATCGCAGGCGTACTCCTGCTGAGTGGCTGTTCCGTAGCCGGCGCCCAGGCCGGCGAATCGACGAGCGCTGCCGAGGCCACCCCCTCCTTCGAGAGCAAACTCGACCTTCAGGCCCCGGACACCCAGGTCGGCCTCAGCCAGTCGTACGACACGGTCGGCGCGTGCGAGGCGTTCTTCGGCGGGAACAACCCCATCGCGTCCAAGGTGCGAGCGCTCGCACCGGTGATCGCCAAGCCGCTGGACCCGGCCACCACTCAGCGCCAGGTGTCGAAGATGAGCAACCAGATCTCATCGCTGATCGGGCTCTCCCCGGCAGGCCTGACCACGCATCTCGAGCGCATCCGTACGCCGTTCGACCAGGCGAAGCAGGGCAGCCCTGCCCGGCCGCAGGAAGTCGTGGCCGGCATCGAGGCATTCAAGGCCAAGTGCGGCGAGGCGGGCTGGATCAAGGGCGCCTGACCGCCGGGGGCTTGTCGGGACGACGCTCCCGACAAGCCCCGCCGGTCAGCTCCCCGTCAGGAAGTCGCGCATGATCGGCCCGGCCGTCGTCGAGCCGAACTCGCCGTCCTCGACGAAGACCGCCACCCCGATGTCACCCTTGATCGCGACCATCCAGACGTTCGTCCTGCCGTCGTTGCCCTGGGCGCTTCCCGTCTTCGCGCCGACCACTCCCGGGACGCCGGCCAGTGCCTGACTCGCCGAGCCCACCTCGACGACACCGCTCATCAGCTCGCGGAGCGTGGCGGCCTCGTCCTCCCGCAACGTCCCCGGCGCCTGGTCCGACTCGGCGTCGTCCGTGACCACGAGCATCGGGCTCACCGTGCTCCCGCCGGCGACGCTCGCCGCGACCGTCGCCATGGCGAGCGGTGACGCGAGCACGCGCGCCTGCCCGATGAACGACGCCGCGTGGTCCGCCTCGCTGCTGGCCTCGGCAGGGACATCACCCAGGTAGCCGGCGGCGCCGAGCCGCGACCCCTCCAGGCCCAGCCCCAGCGACGCCGCCGCGTCGTGCAGGTCCTGCTGCGAGACCAGGTCGTGCTGACCCACCATCGCCGTGTTGCAGGAATGGGCGAACGCGGTGCGGAGCGGTACGTCACCGGTGGCACTGCTCGGGTAGCCGTCGACGTTGTCGAACTCCTTGCCCACCACGATCCGGTCGGGGCACGAGACGGTGCTGTCCGGCGTGAGCCCGTTGCGGAGCATTCCCAGGGCCGCGGCGATCTTGAACGTGGAGCCCGGCGGGTACTGCCCGAGCATCGCCGTGTCGTACCCCTGGCTTCCCTCGCCGGAGGCCGCCGCCAGCACCCCGCCGGTCCGGGCGTCGACGGCCACGATCGCGCTGGGCGATTCCTCCCCGGCGTCGGCCAGCACTCGCTCGGCGTGCTTCTGCATCGCCACATCGAGGGTCAGCTCGAGGGGCTTGCCGCTCTCCCCGTCCTTGGCCCACAACTCGCGAGCCTCGTCGTCGCTGTCCGGCTTGGTGGCGACGACGCGGATCCCCGGTGCGCCGGAGAGCTGGTCGTCGTAGGCGGCCTGAAGGCCGGAGATGCCCACGATGTCACCCGCCGCGACACGCCCGTCGGACTTCTCGATGATCTCCGCGGTGGCCTTTCCGGTGGTGCCGAGGATCGGACGGGCGAAGCCAGCGGTCGGTGCGAGCGCCCGGCTCCCGGGGATGAGCAGCACACCCGGAGTCTCCTCGAGCGCGCTGCGGTCGTAGTCCGGGTCGTTCACGCGGATGACGATCGCCTGCACGAACGCCTTCTCCCCGGAGGACTCTGTGCGGGCGACCAGGTCGGCGGTCGCCTCCTCGCCGAAGCCCAGGAGGTCCGCCAGCGTGTTCGCGGTGGCGTTCCATTCCGAGGCGGCCACCCGTGACTTGTCGACGCCCACGGTCAGGACGTCGCGCTCCGTGACGATCGTCTCGCCGTCGGCACCGATGATGTCGCCACGCTGCGCGGCGGTCCGTTCGACCGCCAGGCGTTCCCCGGACTCCAGCTCCGGAGCGAGGATCGCGGGGCTCCAGGCGGCCTGCCACTCGCCGGGCTCCCGGCCGTCGGGGCCCGAGTACGTGAACGGCACGTCCGTCGTGTACTCCCAGGTGGCGTCCTCGGCGAGAGGCCAGGACCAGGCATAGGTGGCGGTGAACGACAGGGTCCCGTCGTCGCTCTCCTCGACGGGAGTCGTCCCGGTCAGGGAGACGTCGGCCTCGGCGGTGTCGTCGACCAGGTCCGCGAAGACGGCCTCGTACTGCTCCTCCGGCACGACGGACGTCGTGGTCGTCACCGGGAAGTCTGCCAGGTCGCCCGAGCGCAGCGCGGTGCCGAGGTCCTCGGCCGCGACGTCCTGCGGCGGGACCGGCGGTTCACGCAGCAGGAACCAGCCCAACAGCACGGCTGCGGCGGCGAACGCCACGACGGCCACGATGCCGAGCACGGCTCCCGCGCGTCGACGTCTCGGCACCGCTGCCGCCTGTTGCCCGGCGGCGGGTGGCATCTGCTCGGTGGGTGGCGGCGGAACGTGAGGTCCGGGTTCGGGATGCACCTTTGCGAGGCTAGTAGAGCCCTTTGCTCAGGTCATGCACAATTGGCGCGGTTTCCCGGGTGAATCCGGATCACGTCACCCGACGGGCGCCTCCTTGACCACCTCGCGCCATGCGGCGGGATCGAGCACGGTGCTGTCCTCCCTGCCGGCCCACCGGCGCGCGTTGTCGACGGTGTCGGCGAGCAGGGCGCGCAGCCGGGCGTCGACATCGGGCACGAACGCCTCGGAGATGCCCTGGACCGCCGTCGACACGACGCTCGGGGCGGCGTCCCGCACGAACCGCTTGGGGCGCACCGTGGTTCCGGCGCAGAACCTCTCGGCCCACGCGGCCGTCCTGGGGACGGAGTCCAGCGCCTCCGCCGACTCCGGGGCCAGGGTCCCGGAAGGGCGGTCGTCGAGGACGTCCAGCATGCGCTCGGCACCGTAGATCGCCACGGCGAGGGTCTGCTGGCGGTCAGCCGGCGAGATGGGCAGTGCGGCCTGGGCGGAGTGCAGTGCGATGTTGACGTCCCAGCGCGGGTCGTCGCTGGTCAGCCCGATCACGGACGGGATCAGCGGAGCGAGCTGCGGCCGCGCGTGATCCGAGGTCAGGTCATTGACGGCGCGAGCGAGCATGGCCACCAGCGGGTGCGTGCACGATGGGTGGTCGCTCCATCTCTCACCCGCCAGGAACGACGCGAGCTCCATGAAGCAGGCGCCCTTCTTGGGGCTGCGGTGCTTGCCGCGTCCGAGCATCGGCAACATGTCGAAAGTTCCAGCGCTTGCGGTCACGATCCACCCCCACTGTGGGTTCGATGCTTCGTCCAGTGTGCGCGCGGTGTGACGCGGATCGCAATACCTACACATGCGTTTGTCCGGTGGCAGTGCCTTCGCACCGCCTGTCCGCCGCGTCATCTCGCCGATATCCGCCACCGACGGGCGTGCCAGGACGTTTCCCGTGATACTGGGCAGATGCCGACGGACCTCCAGGCCCTGAACGACCTGGCGCAAGTCGGCCTCGGGACCCCGGCCGCGGACGACGCCTTCGGGCGGTTCGCCCGGCTGGTGCGCCGCCATCTCGGCGTACCGGCCGCCGCAGTGGTGATCCTGGCCGACGGCGGGATCGCCCCGACGGACCCGGACGGTCTCCGACGGGCCGGCGACACGGCGGAGCCGGAGGACGGCAGTCCGGACCGGCTGCGCACCGAGCTCGCCATGCCCGTGATCGAGGCCGACGCTCCGCTGGTCGCCGAGGACATCCGCCAGGACCAGCGGTTCAGCCCCGGAGCCGTCGTGCGGGAGCTGGGAGTGGTCGCCTACGCCGGCTTCCCCGTGCACGATCTGCGCGGGCGCCCGATCGGCGCGCTGGTCGCCGTCGACGAGAACGCGCGGACGTGGTCCGCGGAAGCCCTCGCGTCCCTGGAGGACCTTGCCTCCGCGTGCAGCGCTGAGGCCCGCCTGCAGGCCGAGCGCGAGCGGGCACGGCGGGTGCAGCACGCCGCGGTCCGCGCGAACCGGCGCAGCCGCTTCCTGCTGTCGTTGTCCGAGGCCTTCGCCGGCGCACAGTCCGTGAACGACGTCGACGCGGTCATCGCCGACATCGGCACCACCGGGATCGGCGCACGCTATTGCGGTCTCGCGCTCATCGACACCGATGGGAGGGGAATCACCTACACCTCGCTGGCTCACGTCGAACCCGGGTTCCCCGCCTCCTTCCGGCACGCCCGCCTCACCGACGACCGCCCGATCTGCGAGGTGGTCCGTACCGGCAAGCCCCTCTACTACAGCTCGGACGACGACCTTGCTGCCACGTTCCCCGAGGTCGCCGCCCACAGCAACCGCGGGCTGGGGGCGCGGGCCTTCCTCCCGGTGATATCGCCGAGCGGCACCGCGTTCGGCATCCGGCCGAGCGGCGTCGTGGGCGTCGTCACCTTCGTCTGGGAGCGGGAGGGGCGGAACGACCAGGACGTGTTCGCACTCGGCGCCGCACTCGCGCAGTACGCGGGGGACGCCCTGGAACGCGCGTGGCTGCTCGACGAGCGCCGCCGGGCGGCGACCACCCTGCAGCGGTCCATGCTCAGCCGGCTGCCGCAGATCGCGCATCTCGATCTCGCCTGCACCTACTCCCCCGCCACCCGCTCCGACCAGGTGGGCGGGGACTGGTACGACGCCGTCAAGCTCGACGACGAGGCGTCCATCCTCATGGTCGGCGACGTCACCGGCCACGACATGCGTGCGGCCGCGACCATGGGCCAGCTCCGCTCCCTGCTCCGTGCCCTCGCGTGGAGCCACGACGCCGCACCGTCCGAGCTGTTGCGCCTGCTCGACAAGGCGAACGACGGCCTGGGCCTGCATGCCTCCGGAACCGCGGTCCTCGTGCGCCTGGACCGCGTCAAGCGGGGCGGCGGCGCCTACGAGGTGACCTGGGCGAGCGCGGGGCACCCACCGCCGCTCGTGCTCCGCCAGGACGGCAGCGTGGAACGCCTCGACGCACGCAGCGACATGATGCTCGGGGTGGTCCCGACCATCCGGCGTACCGACCACGCGACGCTGCTGCGCCCGGGCGAGACGCTGCTGCTGTACACCGACGGTCTCACCGAGCAGCGCTCCTCCTCGGACGACGAGGCGCTGTCCGGCCTCGAGAAGACGCTCGCGAGCCTCGCGGACACGGCCACCGCGGCGCTACCCATCACTCTCGTGCGGCGAATCATCGGCCAGGAGCAGCACGACGACGTCGCCGTCCTCGCCGTGCGGGTCCGGATGGCAGCCGTCCCGGAGCATCGCTCCGCACCGGGGACCGCCCGGGTCGAGCGCAAGGTGGCGGACGACCTGTCGGACCTCGCACCGGCCCGGCTCTGGATCGACGACATGCTTGAGACCTGCGGAGTCCCGCTCGCACAGCGGCGCACCATCACGCTGCTCGCCTCCGAGATCCTGACGAACGCACTGGATCACGGCTCGGCGCCGATCGCCGCGGAACTCGACATCGATCCCGGGAGGGTGCGCGTCGGGGTGCGCGACGGGTCCCCCGCACGGCCGCAACCCCAGGACGAGGACGTGCGATGGTTCGGCGGCCGGGGCACGCAACTCCTCGAGCGGCTGGCGTCGCGCTGGGGGGTGGAGCCGTTCGAGGACGACGACGGGGCCGAGTTGGACGACGCGACCAGGGGCAACCCCCGGGCACGCAGGCAGGGCAAGACCGTCTGGTTCGAGATCGACCGGGAGGCGTGAGTCCCGTCCCGCGTGGGTGTCAGACCCTCGGCGTAGCGTGGCAGCCATGGCACAGTCGACAGGTGGCCTACCCGCCGCCGAGAAGATCGATCCCGAGCTCGTGGCAGATCTGGAGAAGTACCGTCGTGAGCTGACCGGATACTGCTACCGCATGCTCGGCGGCGCGTTCGACGCCGAGGACGCGGTCCAGGAGACACTGCTGCGCGCGTGGCGCTCCTACGGCCGGTTCGAGGGGCGTTCGTCCCTTCGCACGTGGCTCTACCGCATCGCCGGCAACGTCTGCCTCGACATGATCGGCTCGAGCCGTGCCAAGCGCGAGCGCCCCATGGGCCTGGGCGGCCCGTCGGCCCCGGTGGTCGACAGCCTCGCCGCCGAGCTCCCGGAGGAACGCTGGATCGAACCGGTACCGGACGATCGCGTGCTGCCCGGACCGGGAGACCCCGCGGACACGGCGGTCGCGCGCGAGTCGGTGCGGCTGGCGTTCGTCGCCGCGCTGCAGACGCTGCCGGAGAAGCAGCGCGCGGTTCTCGTGCTGCGCGAGGTCCTGCGCTGGCCGGCCCGGGAGGTGGCGGACCTGCTGGAGACCTCGGTCGCGTCGGTGAACAGCGCCCTGCAGCGGGCCCGCGCCACGCTGTCGGATCGGGCGCTCGATCTCGACACGGCGAGCGCCACCCCGTCCACGGAGCCGTCGGCGAAGGAGAGGGAGCTCCTGGAGCGCTACATCGACGCGTTCGAGCGGTACGACATGGACGAGCTCAGCGCGCTGCTGCGCGAGGACGCCGTGATGAACATGCCGCCGTACGCCATGTGGCTCCAGGGCGTGGCGGACATCAGGTCCTGGATGCTCGGAGTCGGGTCCGGGTGCCGAGGTTCGCGCTGCGTCCCCGTGCGCGCGAACGGGTCGCTCGCCTACGGGCAGTACCGGCCCGATCCGAACGGCGGCTGGTCCCCCTGGGGCCTGGCGGTCCTGGAGACCGACGGGGATGCCATCACGGGGATCACGACGTTCCGCTCGCCGGAGCGGTTGTTCCCGCTGTTCGGGCTCGCGGACCACTTGTCCTGACGTGACTTCCGCGGCTGCGGGAGTGGATCTCGTGACGTGGCTCACATGTCCCGATAACCTCGGGGCGTGACGATGAGATCCGTCGTGGTCGGCGTGGACCACAGGCAACCGGACCTCCCCCGGCGGGCGGCGGCGCTCGTGCAGAGCCTGGGAGGATCACTCGTGGAACTCGTCTGCCTGTGGGTGGACGAGACCGCGGTGACGGAACCCACCGGGTTCGCGGTGTCGGTGGACCCCGACATCGTGATGTCCGACGACCAGTACGCGGCCGATGTGCTGGAGGGCCTGAACCGCTCGATGGCGGATGTCGGGCTGCCCTGGTCGGCGGTGCGGGGGGCGGGCGACCCGGCGCGGGAGCTGGCCCGGGTCGCCGACGAGGTGGGTGCGGCGATGATCGTGATCGGTGCCCGGCGCGCGGGCCTGCGGGGCTGGGCACAGAGCATGGTGGGCGGCACCGTGGCCGGCCATCTGATCCACGACCAGCGCCGTCCTGTGGTGGTTCTGCCCGAGCACCCTCGTGACGACGAGGAAGAGTCCGCGTGAACACGGCTGCGCGGGTCGGCGCACATGCGGCATCGTGGTCCTCGATGAGCGCGCCGAGTCCCGGGACCACCCCCGCTCCGCCGCCCGGCCAGGGCGAGGGGCGGGGAATGCCCGCACACCTCCACCCCGGCCTGATAGGCCTGGTCGCTCTCGGTGGCGCAGCCGGTACCGCGGCGCGGTACGGCGTGGGTGTCCTACTTCCGCCCGCCGCGACGACGAACGGCTGGCCGCTCGCCACGCTCGCGGTGAACGTCCTGGGCGCGTTCGCCCTCGGGTTCGGGCTGGAGGCTCTGGCACGGCTCGGCCGGGAGACGCCTCTCCGACGCAACGTCCGTCTCGCCGGAGGCACCGGGTTTCTCGGTGGGTTCACGACGTACTCGGCCTTCGCGCTGGAGATCGAACGCCTGCTGACCGGCGGACAGGCAGGTGTGGCCGTCGCGTACGTGCTGGTCACGCTCTGCCTGGGCGCTCTGTCCTGCCTGGCGGGCGTCCTGCTCGGGGAGCGGGCGGGCAGTGCGTACCTGCGGCGGTCCCGCGCGGCGGCGCGAGGCGGCGCGGAGGAATGACCGGGCTTCTCCTCGTGGCCGCCGGTGGGGCGGTCGGCGCCGCGGCACGCTTCATGCTCGACGGCGCGGTGCGGACCCGGAGCCACGGACCGTTCCCGTGGGGCACGTTCACCGTCAACGTGCTGGGTTCCCTGGCCATCGGCGTCGTCGCCGGGCTCGTGCTCTTCGGCGGGTTCGAGGACGGCGACGTCGCGTCGTGGCGCCTCGCCCTCGCCACGGGTCTGTGCGGCGGGTTCACGACGTTCTCCACCGCCATGGTGGAGACGGTGCGGTTGGCTCGGTCGAACCGCGTCAGAGTGGCGCTGATCAGCACGGTCGGGACTCTTGCGGCCACGGTCGTCGCGGTGGCGGCCGGGATCGCCGTCGTCGGCCTGCTCACCTGAACCGGAGGGGTCGCCGTCGTCGGCAGTGGACCGACTGCGCTCGCCGCCGGCGCCACGAGGGGCGGAATGCCTGTCGGACACCCCGCCCCTCGCCGGCGGCGTGCTGCTCAGCCCGCCGCCGGAGAAAGACCGCTCAGATGCGGTTCCAGCGCTGGTTGTCCCCGCCGTGGCAGCTGTACAACTGCACCGGCGCGCCGTTCTCGCCGCTCCACACGTCGAGGCACACGTCGTACTGGCGGTTGCGGATCACGCCGTTGGACTCGCGGGTCCATTTCTGGTTGTCGCCACCGCCGCACGACCAGATCTGCGGGCGTGCCCCGTTCTCGCCCGACGGTGCGTCCAGACACTTGCCACGCACCGTCAGCTCACCGGACGAGGTGAACGTGAAGCGCTGGTTCTCACCCTGGTAGCAGGAGTAGGTCTGCAGCTCGGTGCCGTTCGAGGTATCGCCCCCGGGGAGGTCGAGGCACTGCCCCGTGTCGACGTTCTGCAGGCGGGTGACGTCGCCGCCCCCACCACCGTCCGGCGGCGGGGTGCCACCGCCCCCGGAGCCCTCACCGACGGTGACGCTCGAGCTGCCGCTGGACTGGTAGCCCTCCGTCGCCATGATCTGGTAGTAGTGGCTGCCCAGGTTCAGGCCGTTCTGCGCCCACGCGTTGACGTGGTTCTGGAAGGTGATGGTGCCGCTGGTCCGCTTGGACGTCCGCACGCTCCAGTACTGGTAGAACGTCGCGGTCCCGTCGATCGACGGCTGGTTCACCCGCTGGGTGCGGTAGATGTCGTAGGTGCCGCCGTCACTGGTCACGGTGCCGTAGTAGTCCGCGTCGCCCGGCGGACGCCACGAGCCCCAGGACTCGACGACGTAGTACTCGACCAGCGGGTTCCGGGTCCAGCCGTACAGCGTGAGGTAGGAGTTCCCGCTCGGGTTGTACTGGGCCGAGTAGTTCACCACGCGGCTGCTGGAACCCGGGTTCCACCCCTTGCCCGCCACGAAGTTGTTGGTGCCGTTCCACTGGACCGAGTAGCTCCCGCCGGATCCCAGATCCATGGAGACGGTACCCGGCGTGTCCGACCAGAAGGAGTAGAAGTACCCGTCGTGAGTTCCCTCCTGGTTGGTGTCGATCGCGGCGGCCGGGTTGCCGGCGGTGACGACCAGCGCGAGCGCCGCACCGGCGCTCGCGAGCACCGATGCCAGGCGTCCGCGCCGCCCGGGTCCGGACCTCCATTTGGTAAACGATTTCGGCATGGCATGCACTCCCTCGTGCGGTCGTTCGTGAGTGAGACACGCGGGGTCGCCCCCGCGGTCGTCATTCTTTGGGTTGTTTGATGACATGGTCAACGCCCCAAACGTTTAGGCATTGATATTCGATAGTTTCGCTGACTTTCGCGGCAGAAGGTCAGTGATCCTGTCGAGCCCACCGGGTCGCCGCAGCGCGTCGGCCGTGCCCGCGTCGGCCGTGCCCGCGTCGCCCGTGCCCGCGTCGCCCGTGCCCGCGTCGCCCGTGCCGCTGTCGGATTCGGCGCCGGCGTCAGCGCCCGTGTCGGCGTCACTGCCCGTGTCGGCGCCGGCGTCAGCGTCAGCGCCCGTGTCGGTGTCGGTGTCGGTGTCGGTGTCGGATGGCAGGCTGAGCCCATGAGCCTGATGCTCCTCGACACCGCCTCCCTCTACTTCCGCGCCTTCTTCGGTGTGCCCGATTCCCTGCGTTCCCCCCGGGGCGAGCCGGTCAACGCCGTCCGCGGCCTGCTCGACACGATCGCCTGGCTGATCACCGAGCACGGACCCGACCGCATGGTGGCCTGCTGGGACGACGACTGGCGCCCGGCGTTCCGGGTCGAGGCGATCCCCTCCTACAAGGCGCACCGCGTCGCGGACGAGGCCGCCGGGACCGAGGAGGTGCCCGAGGGTCTGTCCCCGCAGGTGCCCGTCATCGTCGATGTCCTGGCCGCGCTCGGGATCGCCCGCGTCGGTGCGCCCGGCTACGAGGCGGACGACGTGATCGGCACGCTCACCGAGCGCGAGGTACGCCGGGCACGCACGGCGCCCGGGACACCGCCGCCGGGCGTCGACATCGTCACCGGCGACCGCGACCTGTTCCAGCTCGTCGACGACGACGACGGCGTCCGTGTGCTGTATCCCGCGCGCGGCGTGCGCGACCCGGACGTGGTCGACCAGGCACGTCTCGCCGAGAAGTACGCGGTTCCCACCGGCCAGGCCTACGCCGACATGGCGACCCTGCGCGGCGACCCGTCCGACGGACTGCCCGGCGTGCCGGGCATCGGTGAGAAGACCGCCGCCAAACTGCTCGACCGCTACGGCGACCTGGCCGGCATCCTGCGCGCCCGGGACGACGAGTCCGACAAGGGCCTCACCGCCACGCAGCGCAAGCGGCTCGTCGAGGCCGCGGACTATCTCGCCGTCGCCCCACGGGTCGTCCAGGTGGCTCGCGACGCCCCGCTTCCCGCGGTCGGGGGCACGCTGCCGATGGCACCGCAGGACGACATCGCCCTCGAAGCACTCACCGAGCGGTGGGGGATCCGGTCCAGCGTCAAGCGGGTCCTCGACGCGCTCGCCGAGCGCTCCGTCGAGGCACGGCCACGCGACGGATCAGCGGGCCGCGGCTGACGCGCCCGCGAGCTGCTCCGCCGCCGCCTCATAGCGGTCGAGAACGATCCGCACCAGGCGGTCCTCCGTGGTGCGTGATGGTGCCAGCGGTGCCGTCACCACGTCCGCACCGGCTTCCAGGACGCGGTCGTGGAAGTACCCGGGAGCAAGGAGGTAGGAGGCGACGACGACCCTGCCGCGGGTGCCGGGCGCCCCGCTCCGTGCCGCCGCCACCGCGGCCGGGACGCGCGGCTCGGCACCCGCCCCGTAGGACGGTGTGACCGGACGGCCCAGCCGATCCGCGAGGCCGGACGCGACCTCCTCGACCGCGACCGCCGCCGCGGCGACCGACGACCCGGCGGCGGCCAGCAGCACGACGTCGTCGGGCCGCAGTCCCGCGCCGTCGTCGATCGCCGCCAGCCGGTCCGCGAGCAGGTCCACGAGCCGGGGATCCGGGCCGAGCGGCGCGGCGGAGACCGCCGCACCGCCATGGGCGACGACCGCACGAGCGATGTCGTGCCGCACGTGGTACCCGGTCGAGAGCAGCAGAGGCACGACGACGGCGGAGCCCGCATCGGCCACGGACTCCGCCAGCACGTCGTCGACCTCCGGGGTCTGCACGTCGACGAACGCCTCACGCACGTCGAGGTCGGGCCGCGCGGCACGGACGCCGTCCAGGAGTGCGCGCACCGCGGCACGGCCCACGGCGTCGTCCGTTCCGTGGGAGGTCCCCACCAGTACTGGCCCCATGTCGAGCGATCCCTTCCTCAGCCGGTGTTCTGCAGGCCCGCCGAGACTCCGTTGACCGTCAGGAGCAGCAGGTGCTGCAGGCGGCCACGGTAGTCCTCGTCCACCTTCGACTCGCCGTCCACGCCGGTGCGCAGGCCACGCAGGGCGCGGACCTGCAGCAGCGACAGCGCGTCGACATACGGCGAACGCAGCTGCACGGCACGGCCCAGCACCCGGCGGCCGGCCAGCGGGTAGGCGTTGCCCGAGATCTTCAGGACCCACTCGCGGGTGAGGCGAAGCTCCTCGAGCACCATCCGGGCGAGATCGTCCCGGTCGCCGAGACCCAGGTACATCTCCGCGATCCGCTCGTCCGTCTTGGCGAGCGACATCTCGACGTTGTCCAGCAGTGTCGCGAACAACGGCCACTGGGCGCGGGCCTCCTTCAGCCGGTCCAGGCCGCCGTCGGACGCCTCACCGAACTCCTTCAGCGCCGTCCCGAGGCCGAACCAGCCCGCGAGGTTGATGCGCGCCTGCGACCAGGAGAAGACCCAGGGGATGGCACGCAGGTCGTCGAGGCTGTTCACCGACAGGCCGCGCTTCGCGGGCCGGGAGCCGATCGGCAGCATTCCGACCTCCTCCAGCGGGGTGACCTCGGCGAACCACTGGGGGAAGCCGTCGGACCTCACGAGTTCGTGGAACCGCGCCCGGGAGGCGGCGTCGAGGCGCTCGGCGAGCCCGGTGAAGCCCGCCGCGGCGTCCGCGTTGCGCTTCTCGACGGACGGGGCCGACGCGAGCAGCGTCGCCGCGGCGACCTGTTCGATGTGGCGCGCCGCGATCGTCGGGTCGCCGTAACGGGCCAGGATGACCTCGCCCTGCTCGGTCAGCTTGAACCGGCCGTCCACCGAGTGGGGCGGCTGCGCGAGCACGGCACGGTTCGCCGGGCCGCCGCCGCGGCCGAGCGCGCCGCCGCGACCGTGGAACAGCGTGAGCGTGATGTCGTGCCGTTCGGCCCACTCCGCGATCCTCGACTGCGCCTGGTCCGTGGCCAGGGTGGCGGAGACCGGGCCGACGTCCTTCGAGGAGTCGGAGTAGCCGAGCATCACCTCCACGCGGCGTCCGTTGTCCGCCAGGCGCTTCTGCACCACGGGGAGCGTGAGCATCGACTCCAGGATGTCCACGGAGTTGCGCAGGTCGGCGAACGTCTCGAAGAGGGGGATCGCGTCGATGACCGGCGCGTCGTCCGAGCCGTCGAAGGCGAACGCCGCGAGCTCGTAGACGGCTGCCAGGTGCGCCGGCTCCTGCGTGAAGGACACGATGTAGCGCCGGGCCGCCTGCTTGCCGAACCGCTTCTGCACGGCGCCCAATGCCCGGAAGGTGTCGAGCACCTCGGTGGTGCGCTCGCTCAGGTCGCCGTGGACACCCTTGGCGCGGATCTCCTTGAGGGCCGCGGCGTGGACCTGCGAGTGCTGCCGGATCTCGAGCTCCGCGAGGTGGAAGCCGAAGGTCTGCACCTGCCACATGAGGCGCTGCAGGTCACCGTAGGCGGCGCGCGGAGCCCCGGCCGCGACCAGGGAGTCCTGCACGACCCGCAGGTCCTGCTCCAGCTCCTCGGCGTCGGCGTAGGCAAGGTCGGCGTCGCGGGTGCGCGTCGCGGCGATCCGATCGGCGATCGCGAGCATCGCGGCCCGGTGCGGTTCGCGGGGAGAGGCGTCGGCGGCCCGGCCGGCGAGCTCGCCCGACATCTGCTTCTGGCTGAGCAGGAGGCCGTTCAGCTCCGGCGACGGCGCCGTGTCGCCCTCGTCGAGGGTGAGCCGGCGCCCTGCCTCGACGGCGACCCGCTCCAGCGCCGTGAGGGCGTGCTCGGACGCGAGCGTGGCGGCCTTCCGGGTGACCTCGGCGGTCACGTTGGGGTTCCCGTCACGGTCGCCACCGATCCAGGACCCGAGCCGGACGAACGGCTTGGCCATCGGGGTGACCTTGCCGGCGTCCCCGGCCAGGAGCCAGTCGTCGAGGCGGCGGTAGACGTCGGGGAACACGTCGACCATGACCGCGTCGAACACGCCCATGATGGTCTTGACCTCGTCGAGCACCGAGGGCTTCGCCTGCCGGATCGGGGACGTGCGCCACATGGTGTCGATCTCGGCGAGCAGCATGCGCTCGTTCTCGGCGAGCGAGACCCCGCCGGGACGCTGCGCGTCCCGCTCGGCGAGCAGGTTCGAGATGCGCCGGATCGTGCCGCTGATCGCGCGACGGCGGGCCTCGGTCGGGTGGGCGGTCAGGACGGGCCGGAACTCGAGCTCGTCGAGGCGGCGCAGCGCCTCGTCCCTGCCGACCTCCTCGGTGAGCCGGGCGAACGCTTCGGGGAGGGTGTCCTCGAGGACCGCGGGACCACTGGTGGTCTGCGCCTCCCGGGTACGCAGCACGCGCACCCGGTGGAACTCCTCGGCGAGGTTCGCGAGATGGAAGTAGCAGGTGAAGGCTCGCGCGACCTGTTCGGCGCGTTCCAGCGTGAAGCCGTCGACCAGCACGGACGCTTCGGCGAGCGCGCCGTCGTGGCCTTCGCCGTAGGCGCGGATGGTCAGCTCGCGCAGGCGCTCCACGTCGTCGAGCAGCTCCTGCCCGCCGGCTTCTCGGAGGATGTCGCCGAGAAGGCCGCCGAGCAGTCGGACGTCGTCTCGCAGCGGGTCGGGAATCTCGTGAGGTGCCGAGCCGCGGGCAGTCGTTGTGTCACTCACGATCTAGAGACTATTGGTAACGGGCGTTGAGACGAACTTTGCGTCCGAACCCCGAACGGTCACGAACCGCTCCGCACGCGGATCTGGTCCCGCCGGGTCAGCTCGGACCACCGCCGCGCCCGGGGCACACGGTGTATGAGGATCCCACCCGGTTCGCCGCCGGACGACGGCTGCGGCCGGAGCCCGAGGACGTCCGCGGTGAGCAGGGGGCCGAGATCGATCGATGTGAGGGATCCCACGTCCACCACGGGCACCTGGTAGGTGCGGAACGGCCCGAGCGGCGGAACCTGGTCACGGGCGAGGGCCTGGGCGGTGATCGTCGCGAGGTCGACGTCGTCGAGCTGCGGGGTCTGGTCGAGGACGAAGGCGGCGGCGTACAGGCGCGACTCACCGCCGTCGTCGGCCGAGGCCCACGCGACCACCTTCCAGAACATCCGGGGGATCGCCACCCCGCGGTAGACCGGGTCGTCGTCGTCCAGGACGGGTCCGGTGAACACGACGATCCGGTGGTCGTGGGAGTCCGCGTATTCCAGGACATGGTCCTCGAGACCGTTCCACAGGTCCTTCGACTGGTTGAAGGCGTCCACCTGGGGCGCCGCGTTGGTGAAGGTGAACGTGTCGCGGTTCGCCTGCTCGGCCGACGCGGCGTCGCCCCACACCGGGTCGAGCCGCCGTACCAGGTGGCCGCGGTCCAGCGGGTTGTTCTCGTACAGGCTCTTCCCCGCCTGCTCCCCGGCCGGCACCCGGAGGTCCAGCCGCCAGCCTCCGGTGCGGGGCAGGTCGACCAGCTTGCCGCCGTCGACGACGCAGGCGGTCACCGAGGCGAGGCGGCGCGCCGGATCCAGCAGCACGGTGAAGTGCGTGTAGTCGAGCCGCCGGGTCTCCTGGGCTGGAACGGGCAGCGGCACCGCGAGGCCGCCGGGGCCGATGAACTCGGCGTCGTATCCGGTCACGAGCGACATCGTAGGAGGTCGCGTGCCGTCCGACGGGCATGACCACGGCGGCTGTCGGTCACACCTCCTAGGGTGGGGCGCATGGTGAAGATCGGTGCGCACGTGTCACTCGCCGACGCCGTCCCGCAGGCGAAGGAACTCGGGGCGGACCAGGTGCAGGTGTTCCTCAGCAACCCGCAGCAGTGGAAGATCCCGGATCTCGAGTACCCGGGCGGCGTCGAGGCGTTCCGTTCGGACGTCGAGGCCGCCGGGCTGGACGTGTTCGTCCACGCGCCCTACGTCATCAACGTGGCCTCGACCAACAACCGCGTCCGGATCCCGAGCCGCAAGCTGTTGCAGACCACGATGGACCGCGCGGCCGAGGTGGGCGCGCGCGGCGTCGTCGTGCACGGGGGAACGGTCGCGGCCGGCGACGACCCGGCCAAGGGCTTCGACAACTGGCGCAAGGCCGTCGACGCGCTCGAGACCGACGTCCCGGTCCTGGTGGAGAACACCGCCGGCGGCGACCACTCCATGGCCCGCACCCTCGAACGCATCGAGCAGCTGTGGGCGGCGATCCAGAAGGCAGAGGGTGCCGGCGGTGTCGGTTTCTGCCTCGACACCTGCCACGCCTGGGCGGGCGGGCTCGACCTCACGGAGGCCGCCGCGCAGCTGCGTGCGATCACCGGGCGGATCGACCTGGTGCACGCGAACGACTCCCGGGACGAGGCCGGGTCCGGTGCGGACCGGCACACGAACCTCGGGCACGGCACCATTCCGCCGGACCAGCTCACGGCCGTGATCACGGCAGCCGGAGCGCCGGTCATCCTCGAGACCAAGGGCGACATGGCCCCCGACGTCGCGTGGCTCCGCGAGCGCCTGCCCGCCTGACGGCCTCTGGTCCCGCCTGCCCCGACCCGGGATGATGGACGGGTGGACGGGCACGGGAGCGCGGACCGCGTCGTCTTCGAGCTCGAGGACGACGGGGAGTCCGCGCCACGCGCCTCCGGCGACGGACCTGGGTCCGGGGACGATCCGGCTGTGCGCTCGGGGCCGGTTCGGCGGTGGTGGCGTCGCCGGCGGTGGTGGGTCGTGGCGGCTCTCGTGCTGGGTCTCGTGGTGGTCGTCGCCGCGGACGAGGTGGGTGAGCGCCGTGAGCGGGTCGAGCGGCTGGCCGCTGCGCCCGGCGGGGTGCTGTCCCTCGCGGATCCGCCGAGCGAGCGGTGGCGCGTCGCCGGTGTGTCCGGGACGTGGCCGTCGGCGAAGCTGGTCGTCGGGACGCTGGGTGCCGACGTCGTCGGCGTCGAACCTGGGTCGGGGCAGGTCACGGAGGACTTCGGCCCTGCGGCGACCACGCGGTGCGGGCCGGAGGTGGGCCGTCCCACGAGCCCGGTGTGCGTCTCCGGGGACCGTGTTCCGGGCCCCGCCGGTACGTACCTCACGGCGGTCCGGGTGGGTCCCGAGCCCGCGGACTCCCCGGTCAGCTCGGCCTGCGAGGACGGGGAGTGCCAGTGGTTCGGTGCCGTCACGCACGGTCGGGACGTCCGCGTGCAGGCCACGGACGTCGTCACCGGCGAGGTGCGGTGGCGCCGCACCGTGCGGTTCCGGACGGTCAGCCGCGCGGAACACTGCGCCGACGGCGACGAACTCGACGTGGAGTCGGTGACGCTGACCGCCACCGAGCACACCATCCTCGTGAAGGGCTGCGGGATCGACGCCTGGATGGCGGCCAACGGGCGGGTGATCGAGCGGGCGCGGACGGTACGCGGCGACGTCGAGGTGCTGCCTCGGCCCGACGGCGGGTACCGGGCCCTGGCTCGGCAGGGGGCGATGCACACGGGGCTGACCCTGATGTTCGCCCCGGACGGGAGCGGGCTGCGGGATGCGTCGGGCGCCGTGCTGGACCCGGTCGCCACCGACGGTTCGCCCGACGCCGTCACCTTGGTCCAGCGGGGCGCGCGGCTGCTGCGCGTGGGGCCCGAGGGGCGGATCATCTGGGACGTGGAGCAGAGCGCCGAGCTGTTCCTGGTCCGCACGGTGCGTGAGGGCGTGCTCGTCGACAAGGACGGTGTGGCCATCGGGGTCGACCTGGCCTCGGGCCGCACGTTGTGGCGCACCGACGTCGGCGTGCCCGGTGCCGGCGCCTGGAACGGCTACGCGAACGAGGTGTCGTTCACCGACGGCCGGCGCGTGATGATCATGGTGGACGACCCGAGCAGCGGACGGCGTGCCGTCGCGCTCGACGTGCGGTCCGGCGAGGAACGCTGGACCTGGTACGTGCCGGACGGATGGGAGGTTCGCGCGGTCGACGGCAGGCTGGTCGCCGAGGCGGAGGGAGACCTCGTCGGACTGAGCTGACCGGTGCGACGATGAGTTGCGGGAACGTTCGCAGCGAAGGAGCTCACGTGGCGAGACGAGAACGGATCGTCTTCGACCTGGTCGAGGGCGAGCGTACGGTCAGCGGCGACGACGACGGCGAGGATCGCGCAGACCAGCCGCGGTCCGCGGGGAGTGAGCTCCTGCGCGGCCTGGGCGCGTCGGTCGTGTCGGGCGCGGCGCGGGCCTGGGGCTGGGTGTCCCGGCACCGCATGGTCAGCCTCGTCGCCGCGGGTGCCACCGCGGCCCTACTCGTGTCCTCGGTGGCGGTGGGGAACGCACGGGAGCAGGAACGGCTCGACCTGCTCGGCACCGCTCCCGGCGGTGTCGCGTCCCTGGCGGATCCTCCGACGGAGACCTGGCGGTACGCACCCGGTGGGGACACGAACCTCGTGGGCAGGTACGGCTTCGATGTCGGAGCGGTCGTCATGGGCCCGAACGTGGTCTTCCTGGAGGGCGATCAGAGCGGGGTGAACAAGTCCGCCCTCGGTTCCGCGGACACCCGCATCCGGTGGCGCGAGGCCGATCTCGTCGCCGTGAACGCGGAATCCGGCGAGGAGTCGTGGCGGGTCCCGCTCGGCGTCGATCCGGAGTGCACCACGCCCGGAGCAGGCGGTGCGAGCCGTGTCCTGGAGGAGATGGTGTGCCTGGCGGGACGGTCCGACGCGCGGGGCGTGGTGGTGGTGACCGCGACCGGTGAGTCCGCCGGGCCCCGTCGGCTCGCCCGCGACGAGTCCCTGTCCGAGGAGGTGCTTCCGGCGGGGAACGGACTGCTGTTCAGGGCGCGGGTCGAGGGGGACACGCCCAGGATCAACTGCTCGGAGGCCGTCATGGTTCCTCTGGCGTGCACGGTCGTGGGCAGCACCCCTGACCGGACGCTCGTCGTCCGGGCCGAGGACGCCCGCAGCGGTGAGGAGGTGTGGCGGCGGGAGGTGCCGTGGACCGGGGATCTCGGCGAGTGCTGGCGGAACATCGTCGGCGACGACAGGACCGACGACGTCCCGCCGCCCGGGCCCGGCGGGCAGCTGAGCATCTGGAACTGGGGAGCGATGGTTCACGTGCGGACCTGTGGCATCGCGGCCGCGTTCCGGCCGGACGGGACCGTGACGCCCGGCGGCACCCCGATCGCGGGCGAGGAACTGATCGCGGAACAGGTCTACGACCCCGAGCGGGACATGCTGTCCACGACGATCTGGGACACCGCCGGGGAGCAGGTCCTGACGACGGACGGCTGGGTCTCGGAGGGTGAGGCCACCGACGGCACGCCGTCGGACGTGTTCGTCATCCGCGGTTCCGGGAACGACCTGGCCCAGGGCTACCGCCGGGACGGGACGCGGGTGTGGGAGGCGGAGGGGTCCGGGGTGCTGGTCGCCCGGGTCGGCGACATCGGGATGCTCCAGGAGTTCGTCACGTCGCTGCGCGGGATCGATCTGCGCACCGGCCGGACCCTCTGGGAGCAGGACGGCCTCGACGCCGGGCTCGCGCGGTCGGAGACCGCCACCCTGCCCTTCACCGACGGCACCACCGTCATGCTGGCCCAGGTCGGGACGAGGTCGAGCACGGCGTCCGACGAGGCCGGATCGGTCGTCTCGGCGGCGCCGGGTGGCACCAGGCTCCTCGCCGTCGACGCCCGGACGGGCCGGATCCGCTGGAGCGCCGAGCGTGACGACCTGGTCTGGTTCGCCGCCGCCGGCCGGCTGCTGTCGGTGACCCGCGACGGCTCCCTTGCGGGTCATGACGGCTGAGCGCGCGGGGAACTACCCGGTCGCCAGGCCCGTGATCCCGGTGCCGGTCACCTGCACCAGATGCCCGTCGATGCTTGCGACCTGCGCATACGGCTGACCCTGGTCCACGTCCCAGGTGAGTTCGCCCGAGTCCAGGTCGATCCCCACGAGCCGGAGCTGTCCCGCCCCACCGGTCGACGGTCCGTCGAGCACCAGCATCGCCGAGCGCCCGTCGGTGTACGCCCCGAAGGCCGCGCTCCCGGCGACGGCGGCGGCGTCGCCCCCGAGCACGTCGGAGGTCCAGCGACGGTCGCCGGTCGCGGCGTCCCGCCCTTCCACGCGGCCGTCCTCCAGGAGGACCAGCGTGAGGTCCTCCGTGCGCACCAGGACGTCCTGGACGTCCTCGCCCGCGGGGACCGGGGCGAGCTCCGCGTCGTCGGTCGCCCACGGCTCGAGGATCCGGCCGGACGGGGCGGCGTCCGGCTCGGGCTCGCCGTCCACCGTCGCGAGACGCACCACGACCCCGCAGGCCGTGGCGCTGATCAGGCGTTCGTCGGCGGACCACGCGAGCTCGTCCAGCACGTCCAGCTCCGGGCCGTCCTCGCCCCACATCAGGCAGGACGAGTTCGCGAGCGCCGCGTCGAACGCCACCGTGCGCGGACCCCAGCGAACCTCACCGGTCGCGGCGTCCTCCACCCGCACGGTCACCCCGGGAGCGGAGCGGACCGCGCCCTTGACGGACGCGACGCCGTCGTCGTCCTCGACCACGTGCGCCCCACCGAGGTCGACGGGCGTCCGGTCCCGGGCCAGGACCGCGAGTCCGCCGTCGGGCAGCGGCGCGTACACCGGCGCGGTCCCGCCGGTGTCGTCGGCCGCGCCGAGCGCGCGCCGTGCGACGCCGCCGCCGGGGGTGATGACGACGGCCTCGGGCGCCGAGGTGCCTTCGGTCACGCAGACCAGAGGGTCCGACGGCGTCGGCGTGCGCACGGCGACCGAGCCGACCGTCCGCCGCGACGGGCCGCAGCGCAGCCGGGCACCGTCGGCCACCTCACCGGGTTCCAGGACCTCGACGGCCCACCGCTGGGTGCCGGTGGCGGGGTCGAGGCCGAGGACCCGCCCGCCCGCCGTGATCCCGGCGAGGTCGCCCACCGGAACGATCTGCGGCTGGACGACGTCGTCCAGGTCGAGGTGCCAGGCCTCCCGCGCGGCGTCCGCCAGGGTCAGGACGCCGCCGGGGGCTGCACGGAGCCGCGCGTCGCGCTGGTGCGCCCGCACCACGAGCCCGCCCGCGACCACCGTGACCAGCAGGACCGCCGTGCCGGCGGCCAGGATCGCCCGGCTCTTCCTGCCGGAGGGGACGGCACGCGGGATCGCGGAACGGATCGCCGCGCCCGCACGGGCACCGGTCGCGGCGACGCGACGCCGCACCCGGCTCAGAAGTCCGGCCGTCGCGCCCGCCCGGCGGTCCTGGCCCACGGCGTGGCCGGGCAGGCCCGCGTCCGGCCCGGCCGGGTTCTTGATGTGCTCGGGCACGCTGTCGAGCAGCGTGCCGTCACCATCGTGCGGGACGTGCTCCTGCTTTGGCATGGTCCGGAGTTTTCCACACGGGCAACCTCGCGAGCCATGAGCGCGGGCCTTCCGGTGGGGTCAGATGCCCCGCTTGGCCGCCGTCTCCACCACGAGATCCAGCAGGGCGGCGTTGGCGCGGCGCCTGCGGTCCTGCGGGTCGCAGGTCAGCGCGTCACCGACGTTCCGCCGGTCCTGTGCGCCGAGCTCGCGCTCACGCTCCGGCGGCAGCACACGGCTTCGGGAACGTTTGACTGCAGCGACGGTTGGCTTGGTCCGGGTTGCGGCATCCATGGTCGGCCTCCTCAGGCGGCAGCGTCGGGTTGTTCACCCACGCGTCCCCATGCTGGAGTCCGGGAGTTTCGCCCGTGTTGCGGGCGCGGGACAGTCTGGTGACCGGCCTTCACGCACGCAGGGCCTGCCTCCAGCCCACACGCCCGCTCGTCTGCAGGAGAGCGCGGCGGTACGCCTTCTCCGAGACCAGCACCACGGCGAGGGCGAACGCGGCCAGCAGCACGAGCGCCACGACCGGCTCCCACCAGCCCGCGTCCCCGGACAGCACGCGCACCGGCATCGAGACGATCGACGTGACCGGCACGAACGACAGCACGCGTTCCAGGGTCCCGTCGGCGCCGAACGTGGTCAGGTAGACGGCCATGAGCAGCACGGCCATCGGTGCGGTGGTGCCCTGCAGGTCCTCGGTCCGGGAAGCCAGGGAACCGGCCATCGCGTACAGCGAGGCGATCGCCACGAAGCCCACGGCGAAGAACACCACGAACCAGCCGAGCGACGCCGTCATGGCGGGCACGGCGGCCTTGAAGTCCGTCAGCGCGAGACCGATCAGTCCGACCGACGCCAGGACCACGTTCTGCGCGAGCGCGATCACCGAGTTGCCCAGGACCTTGCCCGCCAGCACGTGCCGCAGGGGCACCGCCGACGCGATGATCTCCACCAGGCGCGACTGCTTCTCCTCCACGACGCTGCTCGCGATCATCTGTCCGGAGCCGATCGACCCCATGAAGAACAGGAACGCCAGCGCGAAGCTCGCGAACTGCAGCACGCCCGGGTCCACGTCGTCGCCGTCGAGCCGTTCCGTGACCAGGTCTCCGCCGGCGGCGAGCCGGTCGAAGCTCGTCCCCAGGGCCGCCGCGTGCTCCGTCACGGTCACCTGTTCGACCACGGGCGTGAGCAGGGATGCCAGTCCCTGGTCCGGCTCGCGCCAGCTGGACAGCGTCCAGCCGTCCTGTCCTCCGCTGCTCAGCCAGGCGTCGACCGACTCGTCCTCGAGCGCGGCGCGCGCCGCGGCGGCGTCCGGGACCTCGTGCGCCGTCAGCTCGTCGTCGGCCCCGGACTCGCGCAGCGTGGCCGCGGCCCGCTCGACGGCGGACGCCGCCGGCTCGTCGCCCGCGGTGACGGCGACGTCATAGCTGTCGACCTGCTGGCCCTGCCAGGCGAAGAACCCGGCGATGCCCGCGATGAGCAGGATCGTGACCAGCAGGCCGAACAGGTACGCCTTGTTCATCACGCGCGCGACGATCTCGCGTTGCGTGACGATCAGCCAGGCGGGGGTTTCGGTCGAGCCACGCATCAGGCAGCCACCTCTCGATAGATCTCGGTCAGGCTGGGACGCACGGGAGAGAACTCGTGGACGTCCCCGCGTTCCAGGGCGGAGCGCAGCAGCCGGCCGCCGGCGTCGTCGGACAGCTCGATCAGGGCCGCGGAGCCGTCGATGTCGAGCGTGCGGACGCCGGGCACGCCGCGTACCCAGCCGGCGTCGCCCGACAGCACGAGGCGGTGCCGCACGGTCCCGCGGGTGGCCAGTTCGGCGGGCGTGCCGTCGGCGACGACCCTGCCGTGCCGCAGGATCAGGAGCCGCTCGCACAGCCGTTCCACCAGGTCGAGCTGGTGGGAGGAGAACACCACCGGTACGCCGCGCGCCGTGTGCTCGCGCAGCAGGTCGGCCATGCCGTCGATGGCCGCCGGGTCCAGGCCGCTGAACGGCTCGTCCAGGATGAGGGCGCGGGGCGATCCCATGAGCGCCGCGATGATCTGGACCCGCTGCTGGTTGCCGAGGGACAGCTTCTCCACGGGGTCCTTCGCCCTGTCGGCCAGGCCCAGGCGTTCCAGGTGACCGAGGATCTCGGCCCGGGCGGCCCGGGCGGGGATCCCGCGCAGCCGGCCGAGGTAGACGAGCTGGTCGAGGACCGCCTGCTTGGGGTACAGGCCGCGTTCCTCGGGCATGTAGCCGAACGCGCGCCGGTCCGCCGCCGTGATCGGCCGGCCGTCGAACAACGTCTCGCCCGACGTCGGCGCCAGGACTCCCATCATCATCCGCATGGTCGAGGTCTTGCCGGCCCCGTTCCCGCCCACGAAGCCCGTCAGCAGGCCCGACGGCGCGCGGAACGAGACGTCGTCGACCGCACGGACTGCGCCGTCACCCGTCCCGAAGACGCGGACGAGGGACCTGACCTCCAGGTCGCCCGCCTGTTGTGCTGTGCTCATGCACGTCACGCTAAGGCCGGGGCCGTGGCGTCGGGATCGGCCAGGAGGCGGAGTCGTCTCCCCCTGCCGGTGGGTTCCGCCGGGGAGCGGGCGGGCTCTGCCCAGGGCGGCGTGTCCCGCCGAGGGCGGCGCGTCCCGCGCGTTCCACGCGCAGCCCGTAATGCCTTTGACCTCGGGCGCCGCCGAGACCCTACTCTCAGATCATGAGCTTCTGGATCTGCAGTACGTGCGGCGTCGAACACGCCGTACGGCCCGACGTCTGCGCCATCTGCGCCGACGAGCGGCAGTGGGTACCGGCCGGCGGCCAGCAGTGGACCACCCTCGACGAGCTGGCCGCCGCCGGTGAGCGTCTCGAGTTCTTCGAGTTCGAACCCGACCTGTTCGGCCTCCACACCGTCCCGGAGGTCGGCATCGGCCCCACCCCGAAGATCGTGCGCACCTCCGCCGGCAACCTCATGTTCGACGTTCCTGGGTACATCGACGACGACGCCGTCGCACGGGTCGAGGAACTCGGCGGGCTGGCCTTCATCCTGGCGAGCCACCCGCACATGTACGGCGTGCAGGTCGAGTGGAGCCGGCGGCTGGGCGGGGTCCCGGTGCTGGTCAGCGAGGCCGACGCGGAGTGGGTCGCGCGGCCTGACGCGGCGGTCGAGACCTGGAAGGAGGACCGGGAGATCCTTCCGGGCGTCACGATCACGCAGCCGGGAGGCCATTTCCCCGGGAACGCCGTGGCGCACTGGGCCGCCGGCGCCGAGGGGCGTGGGGTGCTCCTGACCGGCGACACGATCTTCGCCAACCCGGACCGGAAGTCGGTCTCCTTCATGCGCAGCTACCCGAACCGCATCCCGCTGTCGGGGAACGTGGCGCTGCGGATCGCGGATCACGTGAGCCATTTCGAGTTCGATCGGCTCTACAACAACTTCGACTCGGTCATCGCAGCCGACGCGCGCACCGTCGTGCAGCGCTCCGCGCAGCGGCACGCCGCCTGGACGAGGGGCGACTTCGACCACCTGACGTGACCTGCGCCGAGCTCTCGGCGGCGTGCGGACGCGGCGCGCCGCTCAGAGCTCGGCGAGCAGGTCCTTCATGCGATCGATCTCGGCCGCCTGGTCGACGCCGATGTTGGCCGCCAGCTGCTGGATCGACCGGTCGATCCCGGAGCCTGCCACGTCCGAGCACATCGTGATCGCACCCTGGTGGTGCTTGATCATGCCCTCCAGGAACAGCCGGTCGAACTCCGCGCCCGACGCGGCCTCCAGCTCGGCGAGCTCCGCGTCGGTCAGCATTCCCGGCTGGAGTGCGGGCCCGTGGTCGTGCGCGTCCTCCGGCGCACGGGGGCCGGTGCCGTCGGTGCCCTCGGCGAGCACGGGCACCGGCTGATCGCGCTCGGACAGCCAGCGCGACATGAGGCGGATCTCGGCCTCCTGGGTGTGGTGCATCCGGTCGGCGAGTGTCTTGAGCTGCTCCGACGCCGCATGGTCCGGTACCCAGGACGTCATCAGCACCGCCTGATCGTGGTGGTGGATCATCCCGGTCATGAACTCGGCGTCCGCCTCGTTCCACTCGTCCTCGGCGACGACGCCGTCGAAGTCCTCCGGCGCGACGGTCTCGGCGGGCTCGCCCGGCTTCCCGGGCTTGAGGACCACCGACGACGGCGTCGACACCGCCCCTGGAGCGTCGTCCTCGGCGGTGCACGCAGCCGTCGCCGTCAGCGCGAGGACGAGAAGGCCCGCCCCGGCGCCCCGGATCCACCACGACGGGTCATGTCGATGCCCTGGAGAAGTCTTCACACTGCCTCGAACCACTGGTGACCCTCCCGCGAGTCGTGTCACTGACATGTAAAAAATATCTGAGTTTACTGGACGAAACAGTAATAGGAGGTGAGACTCGCAAATGACCCTAACAAGGAGGTGTGACGCACGTGCGTCGATCAACCCTGAAGAGATCCCACCGCAGGGGCGTCGCCGGTGCCGTTCTGTCGCTCACCCTGGCGACGGCGGCCGTGGCGACGGTGGCACCGACGGCCTCTGCCGAGCCCGGCGACGAAGCCGGGCAGACGGCAGGGACCACGACGGCGGAGGCGGTCGCCGATCCCGACGTTCCGCCGGGTGAGGTCGAGAGCTTCAACATGGAGCACACCAGCAACGTCCCCAAGAACGGGTCGCTGCTGAGCACGGGCTCCGACATCGCGTTCCAGGGCAGGTACGCGTTCGCCGGCAACTACGACGGCTTCACGGTCTACGACCTGTCGAACCCCGCCCAGCCCGTTCAGGCGGTGCAGGTGTACTGCCCGGGCGGCCAGAACGACGTCTCCGTCTACAAGGACATCCTGGTGCTGTCCACGGACTCGCGGCGGACGGACGACTCCTGCGGCAGCGCGCCGACGTCGGACCCCGAGAACTACTGGGAGGGCCTCAAGATCTGGGACATCTCGGATCCGCTGCACCCCGAGTACGTCAAGTCCGTGGCGACGGACTGCGGCTCGCACACCAACTCCCTGGCGCCGACGAGGGACGGCAGGAACCTCTACGTCTACGTCTCCTCGTACTTCCCGAGCGACCAGCTCGCGAACTGCCGCCCGCCGCACGACCTGATCTCGGTGGTCAAGATCCCGACCCGCGACCTGGAGTCGGCCGAGGTCGTCGCCGAACCGGTGCTGTTCCCGGACGGCGGGTACGAGTCACCGTCCGGCCCGGACAGCTACTACTCGACGTCGGGCTGCCACGACATCACCACCTACGTGCAGCTCGACCTCGCCGCCGGCGCCTGCATGGGTGACGGCATCCTCCTGGACATCTCCGACCGGGAGGAGCCGAAGGTCATCAGCAGCGTGCGGGACACCGAGAACTTCGCATTCTGGCACTCGGCCACGTTCAACAACGACGGCACCAAGGTGGTGTTCACCGACGAGCTCGGGGGCGGCGGCCTGGCGACCTGCACCGGTGAGTTCCGGGACGAGCAGGGCGCCGACGGCATCTACGACATCGAGACCTCCTGGCACCACGGCGGCGGCAAGCGGTGGGCCGAGAAGGAGCTCGTCCTCAAGTCGTACTACAAGATCCCGCGCATCAACACCGAGGACGAGAACTGCGTGGCGCACAACGGGTCGCTGATCCCGGTCAAGGGCAAGGACCTCATGGTCCAGTCCTGGTACCAGGGCGGCACCTCGGTGTTCGACTTCACGGACTCCGAGAACCCCCGGGAGGTCGCCTGGTTCGACCGTGGCTGGGCCGAGGGGAACTGGGGCACGTGGTCGTCGTACTACTACAACGGCTACGTGTACTCGAACGACCTGTCGCTGGGCTTCGACACGTTCGAGCTGGACTCGTCCCTCGACCGCCGGGCGAAGCACCTGTGGTCGCTCAACCCGCAGGCGCAGCGGCGGTTCTGACCTGATGTCCGGACGCTGAGCAGTGCCGGGCCGCCGCCGTCCCACAGGGGACGGTGGCGGCCCTGTGCGCAGTCGTGCGAATCTTCTCCGCATGACTCAGGAGCGCCCGCCGTCGTCCCTGCCCAGCGGCTATGACCTGCGCAGACGCCTGCCGCTCATGGGTGCGGTCCTAGCCGGCGGCATCGCCACCATCCTCGCCCTCGTGTACTGGCTCGGCGTGGCGGTTCCCGCACGCCAGGCCGCGGACGGCTACAACGACGCCGATCGCATCTACGCACAGGTCATGGCCGAGCACAACGCGCAGGCGGTCGAACTCGCGTCGCTCGCACCGCACCGCAGCGAGAACGCGCAGGTCCTGCGGCTCGCGCACGACGTCGGGACGACGTCGGCGGAGCAGACCGACGCGCTGGCCGTATGGCTCCGGGACCGGACGATCCCCGTACCGGGGTCCGCCACGGTGGCACTCGCCCTGGTGGAGTCCGGTGGTCTGCGCGGAGCCGGGGACGACCGGGACGACGACGGTTCCGGCCCCCGCCCGCCCGCCGGGCTGAACCACGTCCACGGCACGGCGACCGACCACGGCATGCTGACGCCCGAGGAGGTCACGCAGCTGGCGCGCCTGCGCGGTGCCGAGTTCGACACCGCGCTGGTGGATGCGCTGATCGCGCACCACAACGGCGGCCTCCGGCCGGCCGACGACGAGGTCACCGGCGGGATGGATACGGAGGCGACCGCGCATGCCGACGCCGAACGGCAGCGGATCCGGGCCGAGGTGGAGGAGCTGCTGGCGCTCTCGGCCGGCCTCTGACGGCCGGCCCTGCCCCTACGGCGCCGTGAGGAAGATGTCGAACAGGTCCGGACGGTGCCCGTGGACGAGAACCGCGAAGACGACGGCGTCGAACAGCAGGTGGACCGTCACGACGTAGGGCAGCGACTTGAACCTCGCGAAGATCCAGCCCTGCACGAGCGCGAACGGGACGGTCAGCAGCGGCCCCCACTCGCGGTAGCCGAGCTCCCACAGGAACGACACGAAGATCATCGACTGGAGCACGTTCGCGTGCGCCACCGGGAAGTGCCGGCACAGCAGGGCGAAGCAGACGCAGACGAAGAACAGCTCGTCCCAGATCCCGACGGCGTTGACCCCGACGAACAGGCGCCAGACGTCCTGGGCACCGTCGAGGTCCGGCCAGTTGAGATACGCCCCGGACCCCAGGAAGTAGAACGGCAGGACCAGATACCCCACGGCGACGACGATCGCGAGGTAGGCCCACTGGCCCCGTCCCCAGCGGCGCCCGGTCGCGACGGGGAACTTCACGGCGTCGTGCCGCACCACGTACCGTGCCAGCACCCACGGAACGAGCACCGCACCGCCGAGTGCGAGGGTGAACCGCAGCATCCCGGCGTTCGACAGGTCCGCCGCCAGGGAGATCGTCGAGATGATCCCGAGCCCGACGGCGATCAGCACGAGGTCCGTGCCGAGTTCCCGGTCGATCCACAGCCCCAGCAAGACACCCAGCACGAGCGGCAGGTAGGCGAGCGGCCGGACATGGACCGCGAACAGCAGGACCGCGGACGAGCAGACCAGGAACGCGGCGGCATACCGCAGCACGGTGCGGGCCGCGGTCCGGGCGGGAACGGCGTCGGTCGTCACGGGCAGCAAACTACCTCCCCGGTGGGTGACGTCCGACGACTGAAGGGGCTTCACGTTGTGCGAAGCAACGAACCAGGCATGAGACGTGTCGTCGTAGAGTTCTTCATCGGTAACGTTTGATCCGCACTTGGGCGCAATGTCGCGACCAAGGGCCGGATGTCAAGGACGACAGATCGGAGCACCGATGAACTCCCTCCTCCTGGCGGTGATCGGCATCGCCATGGTGCTCGGAGGCTACTTCCTCTACTCGAAGTACCTCGCGAGCCGCGTGTACCGGCTGGACCCGGAATACGCCACCCCCGCCCACACGCAGAACGACGGCGTGGACTACGTCCCCACCAACAAGTTCGTGCTGTGGGGCCACCACTTCACGTCCGTCGCGGGAGCCGCACCGATCGTGGGCCCCGCCGTGGCCGTGATCTGGGGCTGGCTGCCCGCGTTCCTGTGGGTGACCCTCGGAACGGTCTTCTTCGCGGGCATGCACGACATGGGCGCCCTGTGGGCATCGGCCCGCCACCGCGGCCAGTCGATGGGCATGCTCTCGGGCCGCTACATCGGCGCCCGGGGCCGGTCGCTGTTCCTCGTGGTCATCTTCCTGCTGCTGCTCATGGTGAACGCCGCGTTCGCGACGGTCATCAAGAACCTGCTCATCGCCACCCCCTCGGCCGTCATCCCCACCTGGGGCGCGATCGTCGTGGCGATCGTCGTGGGCCAGATGATCTACCGCTGGCGCATGAACCTCGCACTGACCACGGTGATCGGGGTCGTCGCGCTGTACGCGCTGATCCTGCTGGGCGACGCCGTCCCGATCGCGCTGCCGGAGGACTCCGCGGCACCGCTCTGGCTGACGATCCTCTTCCTCTACGCGGCGATCGCCTCCCTGCTCCCGGTGCACGTGCTGCTGCAGCCACGCGACTACATCAACGGCGTCCAGCTCTTCATCGCCCTCGGCATCCTGTACGGCGCGGTGCTGTTCGCCAGCCCGGCCGTCGTCGCGCCGGCCGTCAACCACAACGTGCCCGAGGGCACCCCGGGCCTCGTCCCGCTGCTGTTCGTCACCATCGCCTGCGGCGCGATCTCCGGCTTCCACGGCATGGTGTCGTCCGGCACGTCGGCAAAGCAGCTCGACAAGGAGACCGACGCCCGCCTCGTCGGGTACTTCGGCGCGGTGGGCGAGGGCCTGCTCGCGCTCGGCGCGATCATCGCCGCGACCGCCGGTTTCGCCACCCTGGCCAACTGGGAGGAGGTGTATGCCGAGTTCGGCAACGGTGGTGTGGGAGCCTTCGTCTCCGGCGGCGCCACGATCGTGAACGCCGGTCTCGGCATTCCCGGCGGGCTGTCCGCCACGATCCTGGCGACCACCGCCATCCTGTTCGCCGCGACGACCATGGACACCGGCGTGCGGCTGTCCCGGTTCGTGGTGCAGGAGGCGGGCGACCTCATGGGCCTGCGCATCTCCAAGGTGGTCGGCACGGTCGTCGCCGTGGGCGTCGCCGTGGGGATCACGTTCAGCATGGGCGCGGGCGGAGACGGCGGGCTGCAGGTCATCTGGCCGCTGTTCGGCACGACGAACCAGCTTCTCGCGTCCCTCACCCTCGCGGTGGTCGCGGTGATCCTGCTGCAGCGCAAGCGCAACGCGCTCCCGGCACTCGTGCCGCTGGTGTTCGTGCTGATCATGTCGGTGTACGCCCTGATCGTGCAGCTGGGGACGTTCGCCACGAACGGCCAGTGGCTGCAGCTCGTGCTCGACGTGATCATCCTCGTCGCCTCCCTGTGGGTCGCCTTCGAGGCCGCGATCGCCATGGTGCGGGCCTGGCGCGGCCCCGAGATCACGGACGACGCCGAGACCGCGGCGGCGTCGGCGTCGGCCGGTGGATCGGAGGACTGACCGGATGAGCACGGTGCGGCGGTGGTGGCACGGCGTCTCGGAGGGGCTCCGGGAGTTCTACGTCGCGCCCTACCGCCGCACCTTCGCGCGCGCCCGGCGGGAGGAGGACGACCTCTTCACCCTCATCGTGCTGTCCGAGGCGCTGGGGGTGCCCAACCCGGCGTCGTACTACACGATCGAGCTGCTTCCGCTCATCCACGAGCGGGTCCACGACTGGCACACCCGCATGGGCATGGACCGGTCCCCCCTGGAGAACGTGTCGTGCTGCTGACAGCCGGCCCGGCAGGCTCTCCGTCCGGTCCCCGCCACGCCGTTGTGCGTGGTGGTCGCGTTCCCGCCGCGCAGCATCGCGTGGTCGGCGCGCAGGAGCCTCGGGTGAGGACGAGACGCCAGGGAAGAGGTGCACGATGAGACGGATGCCCGACGACGGACCCCGCGGTCTGCTGACCGGGCCCGGCGGGCAGGCCCTGGGGGATCTCGCCTCGCGGGTGCGGGTGCTGTTCGCGGGGGGCAAGGGTGGCGTCGGGAAGACGACGGTGGCCTCCACGCTGGCTCTTGCGCAGGCGCGGGCGGGCCGCCGAGTCCTGCTGGTCTCCACGGACCCGGCCCACAACCTGGGCCACCTGTGGGGCCGCCCCCTGTCGGACCACCCCACCCGCCTGACC
>NZ_JABBYC010000037.1 GCF_016742955.1 Myceligenerans indicum
AGATGTGTATAAGAGACAGGGCCCACCCCGACGCCCACCCCGACGGAGCCGCCGCCGGGCGGCGGGGACGGCATGCCGGGTGCGCCCTACCTGTACCTGGGCTGGGGCAGCCCGCAGAACGCCGTCGACGTCATGAACCAGACCGGTGTGCGAGCGTTCACCATGGCGTTCATGCTGTCCTCCGGCGGCTGCAACCCCGCGTGGGACGGCAGCAGGCCGCTCACCGGTGGCACCGACGAGCAGACGATCGACGCGATCCACGCCGCGGGCGGGCAGGTGCAGATCTCCTTCGGCGGGTGGTCCGGCAACAAGCTCGGCCCCAACTGCTCCACGCCCGAGGCGTTCGCCGGCGCCGTGCAGCAGGTCATCGACGTGCACCACCCCGAGGTGGTCGACTTCGACATCGAGAACTCCGACGAGTTCGAGAACGCCGACGTCCAGGACCGCATCCTGCGCGGCCTCGCGATCGTCAAGCAGAACAACCCCGGCATCACGATCGCGGTCACCTTCGGCACCGGCCTGAACGGCCCCAACTGGTGGGGGACCCGCCTGATCGACCGTGCCGCCGAGCTCGGCACGCCGATCGACAACTACACGATCATGCCGTTCGACTTCGGGGCGACCGACATGGTGGCCTCCACGATCAGCGCCTCTCAGGGGCTGCGGGACGCCCTCAAGGCGGCGCGCGGCTGGTCCGACGCCGAGGCGTACGCCCACATGGGGATCTCCGGCATGAACGGGGTGTCCGACGTCGGCGAGATCACCACACCGTCCCAGTGGACCCAGATCCGCGACTGGGCCGTCTCCCACGGCCTGGGCCGGTTCGCGTTCTGGTCGGTCAACCGCGACCGGTCCTGCCCCGGTGGCGACGGTGGCGCCGCCCGCTCGGACTGCAGCAGCATCAGCCAGTCCGACCTGGAGTTCACCAGGATCACGGCGGGCTTCTGACGCGGGGCCCCCACCGGCCCTCTGGCTCGCCCGGTCCCTGGACCGAGCGGGTACCGTGTCCGACGTGACCGAGACTGCGCGACCCGCTTCCCCCGACGCCCCGCCCGTCCCCGCCGCCCAGGACGAGGTGGTCGGCATCTGCCGCGACCTCATCCGGTTCGACACCTCGAACTACGGCACCGGTGAGGGGCCGGGGGAGCGGGCCGCCGCGGAGTACGTGATGGAGCTGCTGACCGAGGTCGGGCTGGAGCCGCAGCTCTTCGAGTCCGAGCCGGGTCGTGCGTCCGTCGTCGTGCGGCTGGAGGGGACCGACAGGTCGCGGCCCGCGCTGGTGCTGCACGGACACCTCGACGTCGTGCCCGCCGCGGCCGGGGACTGGACCGTGGACCCGTTCGCCGCCGAGGAGACCGACGGCCTGATCTGGGGCCGCGGTGCCGTGGACATGAAGGACATGGACGCCATGATCCTGTCCGTCGTGCGGCAGATGGTGCGTGAGGGCCGCAGGCCCGCCCGCGACGTCGTCGTCGCCTTCTTCGCCGACGAGGAGAACGGCGGCCGCCTCGGCGCCGGCTACATGACCGCCGAGCACGCCGACCTCTTCGAGGGCGCGACCGAGGCCGTGAGCGAGGTCGGCGGATTCTCCGTCGACGTCGGCGGTCACCGCGCCTACCTGCTGCAGACCGCGGAGAAGAGCTTGTCCTGGATGCGGCTCCTCGCCGACGGCCGCGCCGGCCACGGTTCCCAGGTCAACCACGACAACGCCGTCACGGCGCTCGCCGAGGCCGTCGCCCGGATCGGGCGGTACGCCTGGCCGTACACGCCCACACCCACCGTGGACGCGCTCCTGAGCGGTGTCGCCGAGCTGACCGGGCTGCCCTACGACGCCGCCCGGTTCGCCGAGGACCCGACGATGGTGGACGACCTGGTCGCCGCGCTCGGCCCGGCCGCCAAGTTCGTGGGCGCCACCGTGCGCAACACGTCCAACCCCACGCAGCTGGAGGCCGGGTACAAGGCGAACGTCATCCCGGGTGCGGCGTCGGCGGCGATCGACGTGCGGCTCCTTCCAGGCCACGAGGCCGAGGGCATCGAGACGCTGAAGGAGCTGGCCGGGCCCGGCGTGCGGGTCGAGCCGATCCACCAGGACGTGTCGCTGGAGGTGCCGTTCACCGGTTCCCTCGTGGACGCGATGGTCGACTCGATCGCCGCGGAGGACCCGGGCGCCACCGTGCTCCCGTACACGCTGTCGGGCGGCACGGACAACAAGTGGATGTCGCGCCTGGGCATCACCGGCTACGGGTTCGCGCCGCTGCGCCTGCCCGCCGACCTCGACTTCGCCGGCATGTTCCACGGCGTGGACGAGCGTGTCCCGACCGACGCCCTGAAGTTCGGTACCCGCGTGCTGGACCGGCTCCTGGCCACCTGCTGACCCCATCTGCTGACCCCACCTGCTGGCCACGGCCGCTGCGGCGGGCCGGAGGCCGCCGTCAGCGGGAGGCGGGGAGGGTCAGGTGGCCAGGCCGCCCGCCGCCTCGATCCTGCCGGTGGCCAGCAGGACCGCCACCACGGCCGCCAGCGCGAAGCGGTAGTAGACGAACGGCGCGAACGAGTAGCGCTTGACGATCTTGAGGAACGCGACGATCACGAAGTAGCCGACGACGCCTGCGACGATCGTCGCGATGATGGTCGCGTTCCAGCCGGGCGCGCCCTCGGGGACCGGCTCGCCGATGGTCTTCACCAGCTGGTAGAAGCCCGACCCGAACACGGCCGGCAGCGCCAGCAGGAACGAGTAGTCCGCGGCGGCTCCTCGCTTGAAACCCATGAACAGCCCCGCGGCGATGGTTCCGCCGGAGCGGGACACGCCGGGGACGAGCGCGAGGGACTGCGCGATCCCGTACGTGATCGCGCTGCGGGGCGTGAGCGTCTCCAGCTCCCGCTGCTGGCGGGCCGTGCGGTCGGCCCACAGGATGACGGCACCGAACCCGGCGAGCATCGCCACCGTCAGCCACAGGTTGCGCAGGCTGGTCTCGATGTAGTCCTGGAACAGCAGGCCGAGCACCACGATGGGGATCGAGCCCAGGATGATGTACCAGCCCATCGCCGCGTCCGGGTCGCCGATGCTGATCCCGGGCCGGGCATGCCGCACGTCGACCGAGCCGGACGCCGGGCCCAGACCCAGGCGGGACCGCCAGTCGGAACCATTCGCCCCGGTCAGTGCACGGGACCACGCCACGAGGATCTGGCCGATCTTCTTGCGGTAGTAGATGACGACCGCCGTCTCCGTGCCGAGCTGGGTGATCGCGGTGAACGCTGCACCCGCGTCACCGGCGCCGATCAGCTCGCTCGTGATGCGCAGGTGCGCACTGGAGGAGATCGGGAGGAACTCGGTCAAACCCTGGATCAGCCCCAGGAAGATGGCTTGCCACGACGTCACGGGCGGTAACCCTACCCGCTGACGGGTAGCCTGCGAGCATGGAACACCGCAGGGTGGGGGCCTCGGGGCTGCGAGTCTCCGAGCTGGGGCTGGGCACGATGACCTGGGGCCGGGACACCGACGAGCTCGACGCCGCCGAGCAGGCACGCGACTTCCTCGACGCCGGAGGCACCCTGATCGACACCGCGGCCGCGTACGGCGAGGGGGAGGCCGAGAACGTCATCGGTACCCTCCTGGCCGGAAAGGTGGCGCGCGACGACGTCGTCCTGGCGACCAAGGCCGGCACGCGCCGAGACGCGTCGCGTGGCGCGCTCCTGGACTCCCTCGACGCCTCCCTGCGGCGGATGGGCACCGACCACGTGGACCTGTTCCTCGTCGCCTGTCCGGACGGGGCCACCCCTCTGGCCGAGACGTGCTCGGCGCTGCGGCTGGCCGTCACCTCGGGCCGTGCCCGCTACGTGGGGTTGTGCAACCATCCCGGCTGGGCCACCGCCCGGGCGGCGTCGCTCCTGGGCGAGGACATCGGCCTGCCCGCCCTGTCCCTCGAGTACTCCCTGGTGCAGCGTGGCGCGGAACGCGAGGCGCTCCCGGCCGCGGACGCGCTGGGCATGGGCCTGCTGGCCTGGTCGCCGTTGGGCCGCGGGGTGCTCACCGGCAAGTACCGTCACGGCATCCCCGCCGACTCGCGGGCGGCGTCGAACCAGCTCGCCGGGTTCGTGGCCCCGTACCTCGAGGGGGAGGCGACATCGGTGGTGGACGCCGTGGGCATCGCCGCGGACGGGCTCGGCCGGGCGCCCGCGGAGGTCGCGCTGTCCTGGCTGCTGGAACGGGACCAGCTCGCCTCCGCGATCGTGGGTGCGCGCACCCCGGCGCAGCTGCGCAGCAGCCTCGGGGCGACGGAGCTGAGCCTTCCCGCGGAGGTGCTGGCCGCTCTGGACGACGTCTCGGCGCCGCCCATCGGCTACCCGGAACGCTGGTAGGGGCCTCTCAGCGCGCGGGCTCACCCGCCGGCGCCGCGGGTTCCGCCTCCTCGACGTCCACGACCTCGTCCTCGAAGTCGAAGTCGAGGTCGTCGTCCTCGTCCTCATCGCCGGCGTCGTCGTCCTCGTCCTCGTCCTCGACGTCCTCGGCCAGGTAGAACGGGGTGACCTCGCCGAAGCGCGTGGCCAGGGCGTCCTCGTACACCTCGTAGGCGTCGGCGAGGACGTCGTAGGCGTCGTCGACGGCGGGGTCGTCGTCGCTCCTTCTCGTGGCGACCGCGTTGTAGTGGGCCTCGAGTGCGGCCACGAGGCGGTCAAGTGCGGCGCGCGGGTCAGCGGTCATGCATCGAACTCTACTGCCGCGCGCTGGCCTGCGGTATCGGTCAGCGCTATCCGGCGGACATCACATGCGTGAACGGGGGTCCTGCCGCTACAATCACCCGGCTGCCGAGGCCGTCCGAGACCGTGTCGATCGTGCCGCTCACCTGCCGGGATCCGCCTGCGGCAAGCTCCCGGCCCGCACGGCCAATCCTCGCTCACCCCTTGATCCCGGCAGCGCATGCGCAACAATGGTCGGACGAATTGTCGTCTGGGACGGGGACGGTGACACATGGCGAGTGACGGCTCCGCGTGGCGTAAGCACGGCCAGTACGAGTACCGGGTCGTGACCATCGACAGATCCACGAGCGTGCCCGACGCTCGCAAGCTCCTGACCGAGGAGGCCGAGTACGGCCGCTGGGAACTGGCGCGCACCCGCCTGTACCTGGGCGGTGAACGCCGGGTGTGGCTCCGGCGCAAGATCATCCGCGTGCAGCCGACGCTGTAGCCCCCACGACGCGGGACCCCCGCGCGACCAGCCTTGGTGACCAGCCGTGGCGACCAGCCGTGGTGACCAGCCGTGGTGAGCGGCCCGGGCGGGGCGGCCGGGGGGCGGCCGTCCCCCCGGCGGGATCCGTGGTGACCTTGCGTGTGACCTCCGCCTCGAACGGTTCGGGGCGTCCCGTCGTGTCGTACGGACCGTCTAGGCTGTGCGGGTGCATTCCTGGCCCTTCCCGCAGATCCCCGCGATTCCCGGTAGCTCCGACAAGATCCAGGTGCACGACACCTCGACCGGTGGCCTGACCGAGGCCGCACCCGGAGCGACGGCGGGCCTGTACGTCTGCGGAATCACCCCGTACGACGCGACCCACATCGGCCACGCGAACACCTATGTGACGTTCGACCTGCTGGTCCGCGCCTGGCGCGACGCCGGCAAGCGGGTCACGTACGTCTCCAACGTCACCGATGTCGACGACCCGCTGCTGGAACGCGCAGCCGCGACCGGCGTGGACTGGCGCGACCTCGCGCGGGACCAGACAGCCCTGTTCGCCGAGGACATGACGGCACTGGGGGTCGTCCCGCCGGACGTGTACGCCGGGGTGGTCGAGTCCGTGCCGGACATCGCGGCCGGCGTGGCCACCATGCTGGAGTCCGGCGCCGCGTACCGGGTCCCGCCCGCCGGCGACGGCGCCACCGGCGACGACATCTACGCCGACCTCTCGGCCGATCCCGACTTCGGCACCGTGTCCCGCTACGACGGCGCCACGATGAGCACCCTGTTCGCCGAGCGCGGGGGCGACCCCGACCGTCCCGGCAAGCGCGACCCGCTGGACCCGCTGCTCTGGCGCGCCGAACGCCCCGGCGAGCCCGCCTGGGACGGCGGGACGCTCGGCCCGGGCCGGCCGGGCTGGCACGTCGAGTGTGCGGTGATCGCCCGCGCGGGACTCGGCCTGGCCGGCGGAGGCACGTTCGACGTCGAGGGCGGCGGGGCCGACCTCGCCTTCCCGCACCACGAGATGTCGATCTCCCACCTGCGAGCCCTCGGCGGCCGGCCGGCCGGCGCGCACGTGCACGCCGCCCTCATCGCCTACCAGGGCGAGAAGATGAGCAAGTCGCTCGGCAACCTGGTCCTGGTCTCCCGGCTCCGTGCCGACGGGGCCGACCCGATGGCGATCCGCCTCGCCCTGCTCGCCCACCACTACCGCCCCGCCTGGGAGTGGACCGACGCCGACCTGACGGCGGGCACCGAGCGCCTGGAGCGGTGGCGCGCCGCGGTGTCCGGCAACGGCGGCCCGTCCGCCGACGGCGCCCTTGCCGCCGTCCGCGCCGCGCTCGGACGCGACCTCGACGCCCCGGCGGCGCTGGCCGCGGTGGACGCCTGGGCGGCGGAGGCCCTGGACCCGGCGCGCGACACGGCGGCCGACGAGGAGGGAGCTCCGGGGGTGCTCTCCCGCGCGGTCAACGCGCTCCTGGGCATCCGGCTCTGAGCACTGCCCTCGTGCCGGAACCTACCGGCACGCGCCCGAGGACCACACCGTCCCGGCGGATCGGGGAGATCGACGGGCTCCGCGGGATCGCGCTGACGCTGGTGGTGTTCTTCCACGTGTTCGGGGCCGGCCGCGTGTCCGGCGGTGTCGACGTGTTCCTGGTCATCTCCGGGTTCCTGACCACACGCGCGGTCCTGCGCCGGGCCACCGCCGGCCGGCTCACGGTCACCCGCGCCTGGTCGCGCGACCTGGACCGTCTCGCCCCGACCGCGCTCCTCGTCCTGCTGGCCGTCATCGGCGGCACCCTCGCGCTGCTCCCGGCCCAGCGGTGGCAGAGCGTGCTGCGCGAGGCGGCGGCGTCGGCCACGGGCTGGGAGAACTGGCGCCTCGTCGACGCCGAGCTCGCCTACGGGGCCGCCGGGCCGGGCGCGAGCCCGCTCCAGCACTTCTGGTCGCTCGCCGTCCAGGTGCAGTACCTGGCGGTGCTCCCGGCCGTCGCGCTCGGGTGCGTGATGCTCGCGGGGCGCGTGCGACGGGTACGCGGCCGCAGGATCACCGCCGAGCGCCTCTTCGGCCAGCTGCTCGCCGTCGTGACGGTGGCCTCCCTCGCGTACGCGGTCCGGCTCACGTCCGTCGACCAGCCGGTCGCCTACTTCCACACGTTCGCGCGGGTCTGGGAGATCGGCGCGGGCGGGCTCCTGGCCCTGGCCGTGGGCCGGATGTGGCTGCCGCCGGCATGGCGCCGCGCCGCGGGCTGGACCGGACTGGCCGCCGTCGTCTCCTGCGGCTTCCTGTTCGACGGCGGACGCCTGTTCCCGGGGCCCGCCACCCTCTTCCCGGTGACGGGCGCGCTGCTCGTCCTCCTCGCCGCGGACGCCGGGCAGTCGCGGGCGGGCGAGGACGACGCCGGCACCGCCCCCCTCGGGCTGTTCACCCGCCTGCTGGACAACCCGCTCCCACGGTGGCTCGCCACGATCTCGTACGCGCTCTACCTGTGGCACTGGCCCCTGCTGGTGGCGTGGCTCGTCGTCACGGGCCGGCCGCACGCGGGCGTGCTCGACGGGGCGACCGTGGTCGCCGTCTCCGTCCTGCTCGCCTGGGCGACGGTGACCTGGGTCGCGCGACCGGTCGAACGGTGGTCCGCCCGTCCCGCGACGGGCGAGACCGCACCCGCGCCGCGCCGCCGGCTCCCCGTCAGGTCCGGCGCGATGCTCGGCGCGGCATCACTCGTCCTGGCGGGTGGCGCCTGGGCGAGCGCCGACGTCGTCGAACGGGAGGATCTCGCCGAGCTGGCCGCGCTCACCGAACCCTCTGCCGCGCATCCCGGCGCGGCGGCGCTCCGCCCCGGCCGGTCCGGGGACGCCGGTCCCGCGGGCGTGCCGTTCCGGCCGTCGACGGCGATCGCGGGGCGGGACGGACGGCACCTGTCCGACTGCATGAACAGTGACGGGGCGAGCCCGGAGGTGGTGACCTGCGTCATCGCGGAGCCCGACGCGGGCGAACCCACGCGGCGCGTCTTTCTGGTGGGTGGCTCCCACACCCAGCACTGGGAGGACGCCTGGGTCCAGGTCGCCGACGACGCCGGCTGGGAGGTCACCGCGATGATCAAGCACGGCTGCCGGCTGACGGTGGGCCCGGTGGTCTCCCGCCGGGCCTGCGCCGACTGGTCGGCCGGTGCCCTGCAGGCCGTGATCGCCGCCCGGCCCGACGCCGTGGTCGTGGAGAGCACGAAGACGTCCGCCGACGGTACCGACGTCGTCCTCCCGGAACAGGAGGCCGCCTGGGAAGCGATCACCGATGCCGGCATCCCGGTGCTCGGCGTGCGGGACACTCCCCGCTTCGAGGAGCGGGTCCCCGTCTGCCTCGCGCGCCATCAGGACCTGACCCGCACGGCGGCGACGGCGGCGTGCTCCGCACCCCGCGACGAACTGTTCGGGGATCCGTTCCCGGCCGCCGGAAGGGACGGGTCCCCGGTCACCAGGATCACGCGCGTGGACCTCACGGACGCGATCTGCGGGCCGCGCACCTGCGACGTCGTGGTGGGCAACGTGCTGGTCTACCGGGACACCGACCACCTGACCGGCACGTACGTGACCACGCTCGGCCCCGACCTGGACATCGCGGTCCGGGAGGCCGCGCCCTGGCTGTTCGAGCCGGCCTCCCAGGCCCGGCAGCCGTAGCGGCGGCGCCCGCGGTCCCGCGCCTCAGATGGAGCCCGGGCCGCCCGGGTCCTTGCCGTCCTTGCCGCCGATGTCGCGGCGACGCAGGTATCGCTCGAACTCCCGGGCGATCGCGTCGCCGGACGCCTCGGGCAGTTCCGCGGTGTCCTTGGCCTCCTCGAGCTGGGCGACGTACTCGGAGATCTCGGAGTCCTCGCTGGCCAGCTCGTCCACGCCCTGCTGCCAGGCCGCGGCGTCGTCGGGCAGGTCGCGCATGTCGACGGACTCGCCGAGCAGCTCCTCGATGCGGGTCAGGATCGCCAGCGTCGCCTTGGGCGAGGGCGGGTTGGCCACGTAGTGCGGCACCGCGGCCCACAGCGAGACGGACTGCAGGCCGCGTTCGGCGGCCTCGTGCTGCATCACCCCGACGATCCCGGTGGGCCCGGTGTAGGTGTTGGGTTCGATGTCCAGCACCGCCTGGACGCCCGCACTGTCCGACGTCGCCGTCATCGGGATCGGGCGCGTGTGCGGGACGTCCGCCAGCAGCGCGCCGAGCGTCACGAACGACTCGACACCGAGGTCTCCCGCGATGCCCAGCACCTCGGCGCAGTACTTGCGCCAGCGCATCGACGGTTCGATGCCGTGCACCAGGACGACCGTGCGCGTGGGCAGATGGGCCACCCAGACCGACGTCGTCGGCCACGTGATGAACTGCTTGCCGTCGTCGTCGAAGGCGACGGTGGGGCGATTCACCTGGAAGTCGTGGTACTCGTCCGGGTCCAGGTCGGCGACCTTCTCCGCCCCCCACACCTCGCAGAGGTGTGTGAGCGCACTGGTCGCCGCGCCCCCGGCGTCGTTCCAGCCTTCGAAGGCAGCCAGGAGCACGGTCCTGCGGACCGTTCGGGACGTCGGGGCCTGCTCGTTCGGCTCGGACTGGGCGTCGGTCATCCTCCCACCCTATGGGGTAGGCCTCCCGCTACCCGAGCGAGTTCGCCCGTGGCGTGGCGCAGCCCGTTCGGAATATCGCCGCTGCTCGGCCGTTGGAACCAGCATGACCAAGCTGCAGGGTGAATACGTTCCGAGCGCTGCCGGATGGGTGCGCGACCAGGTCGAGGCGTTCGAGGCATCGGGCGGAACCGAGGCCAACACGCTGCGGGGCGGCGGTGACCCGATCGTGGTGATCACCAACCGTGGTGCGAGGACCGGGAAGATCCGCAAGACCCCGCTGATGCGGGTCGAGAAGGACGGCAGCTACCTGGCGGTCGGGTCGCTGGGGGGCGCGCCGAAGAACCCGGTCTGGGTGTACAACTTCCGGGCCAACCCCGAGGTCGAGCTCCAGGACGGGGCGGTGCGCAGGGCGTACGTGGCGCGCGAGCTGTCGGGGGACGAGCGCGCCCGGTGGTGGGACTTCGCGGTGGAGACCTGGTCGACCTACGGCGAGTACCAGAAGAGGACGGACCGCCTGATCCCGTTGTTCCTCCTGGAGCCGGTGGACTGACCCGTCTCCCGGAGCCCGGCGCTCCGTGAGGTGTCCAGGCCCGTGTCCAGGCCCGTGTCCGGGTCGGCGGCCGCAAGGGGGCCGCCGGCCCGGACACTGGCAGGACACGGGCCGGGCGCCATGCCCGACGACGCCCGGCCCGGGGGCCTCACACCCCCGCGGACACCCGGGCGGCGCCCCGGGGCCGGACCCTGGCCCGCCCGAGCCGTCCCCACGCGACGAACGCGGCGAGCACGCCGAGCGTGAGGATCGCCGGCAGCCCGGCCCCGCCCGCCACGATGACGTCCGTGACGGCCGCAGCGACCATGGTCGTGGTGAGCCCGAGCGCCGCGACCGGTGTCAGGACGGGCAGGATCCTGGTCGCGGCGGGCAGGACGAGGCCCAGCGCTCCCAGCACCTCCGCCCAGCCCGCGATCTTCAGCAGCACGACCGGGACTCCCGGTGACATCGCCTCCAGGTCGGCCGGGGCGCCCACGACCTTCATGCCGCCGAAGAACAGGAACGCCAGCGCCAGCACCGCTGAGACGATCCACACTGCGATCTTCATGTCAGTACCTCTCCTTGCGGGTTCGATGCCGTGGTCCGCGCACTTCTCACCTCGGTGCGCGTGCGGCTCATGGCCGTCCATGAGGAGTCAAGGCGGGGCACTGGAGGAATAATCCGGGTGAATCCCCATAACTTGACCTGAATGTCGGGGCCATGCTTGCGGCAAGTGCATGGAATAGTCAACAGATCGCTGAAAGGGTGTCAAAAGTATTGAGTGGGGAGATCTCCCCTTGACTTCCACCGCAGGCGGTGGTCACTGTGTGTCTCGGCCCTGACCGGGGTCGAGAGTTTCGCCATCGAGTCATGTCCGGGGCCGGGCTCCGGGCCAGGGGGCGTGCCGAGTGCTCACGATGCGGGTCAGGATCCTGGGCTCACCCGAGATCAGCGACGGCGGAGCCTGGCATCCCGTGACGGGCAAGTGCCGCTCCGTGCTGGGAAGCCTCGTCGCGCGTGCGCCACACCCGGTGACCGTGGCCGGGATCATCGACGACGTCTGGTGCCAGAACGCGCCGGAGTCCGCGCCGACCCAGGTCTACGGCTACGTCAGCAAACTGCGCCGGCTGCTCGGCGGTCTCGGTTCCGACATCATCCGGCGGCGTGGCGCCGGGTATCTCCTGTCCGCAGGTGAGGTCGGCGTCGACGCGCAGCGGTTCGAGCGGGAGGTTCACCAGGGCCTGGACACGTTCCGCACGGGCCGGATCAGCGACGCGCGCGACATGCTGTCCGCGGCGCTCTCGCTGTGGCGGGGCGACCCGTTCGACGGCGCGTCGCCAGGGGCCGCGGCTCAGGCGCTGGCGGTTCGTCTCGAAGACCTGCGGATGACCGCCGTCGAGCACGTGCTGGAGGCGCGGATCGAGCGTGGCGAGCACGAGGTGGTGGTCGGCGAGCTCCAGGAGCGGGCTCGCCGGCATCCCTTCCGGGAGCAGCTGCGCCGGCAGCTGCTGGTCGCGCTGTATCGCAGCGGCCGTGAGGCGGAGGCGCTCCTCGAGTACGACCGGCTCCGGCAGACGCTCGCCGACGAGCTCGGCACCGACCCGAGCCCGGCGACCCGTGCCGTCCACCAGCAGATCCTCGACCGTGACCTACCTCCTGCGCGGCGACAGGCGACCGCGGTGACCGCGGCCCCGGCGCCGGCTCGTCCCGTCCGTCAGCTGCCGCCGGGGGTCGCGGACTTCGCCGGACGCTCCGCAGAGCTCCGCACCCTGGAGGCCTACGTCCGCGAGCACGACTGCGCCGACGCCCCGGCGGTCGTCGTCGTGAGCGGAGCCCCCGGGACCGGGAAGTCCACGATCGTGCTCCGTCTCGCGCGGGCGCTCGGGGACCGGTACCCGGACATGCAGCTCCACCTCGATCTCGGCGGGACCTCGGCCGCGCCCAGGGAGCCGGGCGAACTGCTCGCCACCCTGCTGCACGGCCTCGGCCGGTTCGGACACCCTCTGCCCGACTCCGTCGAGGCCCGCGCGGCGCTGTTCCGGTCGCTCATGTCCGACCGGCGCACGCTGCTCGTGCTCGACGACGCGGCACACGCCGGTCAGGTGCGCGCGCTCCTGCCGTCCAACGGGCTGTCGGCCGTCCTCGTCACGAGCCGGAACGGTCTGACCGAGCTGCCCGGCGCCAGGCATCTGCAGCTCGGCGCGCTCCTGCCGGAGGACGCCGAGGAACTGCTCGCCAGGATCGTCGGCCCCTCCCGGGTCGAGCGCGAACCCGCGGAGGCCCGGGAGATCGTGCGCCTTTGCGGCTACCTGCCCCTGTCCATCCGGATCGCCGGAGGGAAGCTGCTCAGCCGGCCCTCCTGGCCGCTGCGACAGTTCCTGGCCCGGCTCACGGACGAGTCACGACGCCTGGCCGAGCTGAGCCTGGGCAGCCTCGACGTACGGGCCAGCGTGGACCTCTCGATCAGGTCGCTGCCGCCCCAGGCCGCCCTGGCCTTCGACCTGCTCGGCCTCCTGGGCCCCGACGACCAGCCAGGATGGGTGCTCGGCGCCCTGACGGACCACGCGGACCACGAACCGGTCATGGAGGTGCTTCTCGACGGCGGTCTCGTGCAGGCGGTCCGGCACGACGGCGCCGGTCAGGCGCGCTACCGCATGCACGACCTGATCCGGGTGTACGCACGGGAGCGGGCGACGAGACGTGGGGCAGAGGTCTGCCGCCCGGCGGCGGACCGGGTGGTGCGCGGCTGGGGGATTCTCGCGAACCGGGCACGGGAAGGACGGCCGCCCAGCCTGTTCGATCCGCTCGGCGGCGGATCGGCGGCAGCGGCGGACGACGCCGTCCGTGCCGTCGTCCGACCCGTCGAGACGGTGGTCCGCGACGCGCCCGCGTGGCTCGCCGCCGAACGGCACGCCCTGCTCGGCGCGGTGCAGCTCGCGCGCGCCTGGGAGCTGGCCGGTCCGGGTGCCCGGCTGGTCGAGGAGCTGGCGCCCCTGTACGACCAGCAGGCGCTCTACGACGACTGGCGTGCCGGAGCGCAGTCGATGCTGACCGTTCCGGGCCTGGACCCGATGGCCGAGGGCGCGCTGCGGCGCGGACTCGGACAGGTGATGATCTACGCCAACGAGTTCGAGGCCGCGACCGAGCAGCTGCACGGCGCCGAGCGCGCCTATGCCGCGCGGGGCCACCGGCTCGGCGTGGCGATGTCCCTGGCCGGGCTCGGTACGGTGCACCGGTTCTGCGGCCGGCTCCCCGAGGCGGCCGAGTGCCTGCGCGACGCGCTCGGCCCGGTGGTCGAGGCGGGCGATCCGCCCCGGGAAGCACTGCTGCGCGGCTCGATCGGGCGGGTGCTCGTCGCCCAGGGCCATCCGGCCGAGGCGCGGCCCTGGTTCGCCGCGGCGCTCCGGCTCGCCCGGGGGAGCGGCGACAGGCATCGCGAGGCGGTCACCCTGCGGGACCTGGGGCTGCTCGAGCACGACCTGGGCAACCCCCGTCAGGCGGCGGCGGACCTCGGGCGAGCGCTCGCCGTGTTCCGCGGTCTTGACGACGAACGGTGCACCGCGACGACCCTCCTGCGCTGGGGGGCGATCCTGCTGGACGAGAAAGACGCCGCACGCGCCGCCGCCGTGCTGACCGAGGCGGCCGCCGTCTTCCGCAGGATCGGCCTGTGGGACGGCGAGGCGCGGTGCCGGTCACTGCTCCGGGAGGCCGGTGCGCTCGGGCCTGCCGGCGCGGGGCCGGTGCTCCCGGCGCGGCGAGGTGGAGCCGCGCGGGCCGGCGGGGCTCCTCGACAGGCGCAGGGCGCGCCCGTCCGGGACGCGCCCTGCGGTCACGGGGTCCGGTGAGGATCCCGCTGGTGACGGGTCAGTGGTTCACCTTGAACCACGGCTGGGCCCAGCCGAGGTAGTGCTCGCCCCACTTGCTCTCGACCTGGGAGATCGTCGTCCTCGAGATCGTGTTGTAGCCGTTGATGTCGTTGGAGACGAAGTATCCGCCGCCGATCGAGATCATCACGTGCCCGGCTCCGGTGCTGCCCCCGCTGAAGAAGGCCAGGCCGCCGGCCGGAACCGTCCGGTCGCCCCCGTGCTTGTGCGTGGACGGGATCTGGGTCCAGTGGACGTACGCCGTCGACGAGCCGCTGTTGGACCAGCCGTAGGCGTTGGCCACGAACCGGTCGCAGTAGCCGCCCCAGCCCGTCGACCCGATGTGGTTCTTGGCCCAGGTGACCGCCCCGGCGCAGGTGCGCGGGTTGTTGAAGCTGTTCTTGCAGCTTCCGGAACTGCGGAACGGCGACACGTCGTGCGACGCGTTGTTGTTCTTGACGGAGGACTTGAGGTTGCGCTTGGCGCCGGCTCCGACGGCGTCGTACGTCCCGCCGTAGTAGGAGTTGTAGTGCACGCGCACCGTCTTGCCGGTGCGGTTCCACACGGAGGCCACGTTGTTCTTGATGCACTGGTTGTAGCCGCTGCGGCCGGAGGTGCGGAACACGTAGCAGGTGGCGGGGTCGGTGCCGTAGTTGCCGAGGTCGGTGGCCGCGTGGTCGGAGATGGACCCGGCATTGTTGCTGTTGTAGTAGAAGCAGATCTCGCCGCTCTCGCAGACGCCGTTGCGCGCCGTGGCGGCACTGGCCGGGGCCGCGCCGGCGACGCCGACCAGCATGCTGCCGACCAGGGCCAGGGCGATCACGAATGCCCTGCTGACGCGACTTCTCACCAGTTCCATGGCTGACTCCTCGCTCGTGGTGGGGCGGTCACGAGCGAGCGTGCCCGGGGCGGCTATGCGCCCCCTACATCTGGTCTACATCTCGGCCGGGGTGAATCCCGGCCGGGTGAATATCAATGGGGTGAATCTCCACCGGGTGAATTTCTGCGGGGTGAGTCTCTGACAGCAGAGCGCCATTCTTCGCAGTCCTCCGGCCAATGATCGGTTGACCGGGAGCAGGGGCGATCGCTACGCTCGTGGAGGTCTGAATCGTCGCCGGCGTTGTCGACATGACAATCGCCGCGCGTATTCTGCGGCACCCCCCGTACCGGCGCTGTTGCCACCGGTTTCGGACCGCTTGTTTCCCAGGATCCTCATTCCGTTCGTCGGCCGGCTACCCGCGTCACTGTCATTGTGGAGAGGCGTCGGTGGCTTGCTCACCACGATCGAACACGTCCTTTCCACCATGCACGGAACAGCGGAGGAGAGCGCGACGCATGGCTGAACCGCAACTCACCCACACGCAACTCTCGGCACTGAGTGGTGATGTCACACAGGCGATGCACACGGCGCACCGAGCCCTCGTGCGCCTCGCCACCCCGCTGGCACCGGCGGTGGCGGACCGCATGGAGCAGCTCGCCCGGGAGCACGAGGCGGCCTTCGGCCGCGATCTGGCGCAGCTCAGAGATGCGCTTGACCTGGCCAAGGACTATGGGACCGAGATAGATCCCCGGCGCCCCTCGCAAGGAGACCGCCTCTCGCCGCCCGGATACCCGGTCGCGACGCCTGGATTCGACACACCACACGACGACCTGCTCGGCTCCCTTCCACGGACGACCGATACGGCGCCGTACGGCAACGCCGGACCGTCCGAGGGGAGCGGTGCCCGTGAACTGGGCGCTGCGGCCCGTCCGAGCAGCGATCCGCGCGACTGGGTCGGCGGCGCGGCGAGCCAGGATCGCGGCAACGAACCGGACGTCGTCAACCAGGTGGACGACAACACGACGCAGCGTCTCTGGTACTTCGACGACGGCGGCTTCATCGAGGAACTGACCACCAAAGAGGGCGGCGTACGCGCCACGACGATTTTTTCCTATGAAGCGGCGTCCGGCGAACGGTCCGGTGAGACGTCGCTGTACGACCAGGACGGCCTCGTGATTCGCACCACCTTTCGCGCGCGCCAGGACGGCTCGTCCAGCGGAAGCACGAGAGTGCGCAACGGCGGGACATACACCATCTACATCTGGGACAAGCCCGCGGAGGACCAGCCTGCCGAAGGCCGGACCGAGAAGACCACCGGCGAGGACGTCAAGAAGGACATCGCGACACTGCCCGGCACCGAAGCCGGATCGGGCTCGGCGCTCGCGCAGGCATTCGCCCGCAGGTTCGACCACTCCAAGAAGACCGGGGCGCGCGTTCCCACGCTCGTCAATCCGGGCGACCCCGACTACCAGCCCGATGACACCGGTCCACGCCTGAAGCCTGGTCCGGGGCTGGTCGACGTCCACCGCCCAGCACCTCGCCCCATCAGTCGAGAGCAAGCGGAGCGATGGCAGAAGGAGGTCAAGGACAGGGCCGGCGGGCGCGTCAACCCACCGGATCCGAACGACCTGCCGTAGCGAGCGATCTGCCGCCGTTCCCGGGTCGGCCCCGGCCGCCGGGCGCGGCATGCGAACGCTTGCCGAGGTAGTGGGCCGGCCGTGCGACCGACTACCTCGGCAACGTCCTCACCGGTTCATCGGGCGGGTGCGTGCCTCGCCCCGTGGTTCACCGGGCGGGGGCGAGGGCGGGGCGGCGGCCCAGCAGTGCGGTCGCGCTGGCGATCAGCCCGGCCACCGCCACCGCGGTCACCATGTACAGCCCCGGCTGGTACTGGGCGATCGACGTGGCGGCACCGCCGGAGATCAGGGCGGTGACGACCGCGAGGACGATCGCTCCGCCGATCTGGCCGGAGGTCTGGACCAGGCCTGAGGCCAGGCCCTGCTCGTCGTCGGCGATGCCCTCGGTGGCCTGGACCATCACCGACGAGAAGCCGAGCGCGAAACCCAGGCCCAGCAGCGCGAACGCCGGAAGGTAGTCGGTGAGGTAGGACGGCTCGGCCGAGTCGCCGCGCAGGATGAACCACAGATAGCCGAGGACGAACGCCGCCATCGAGGTGACGATCATCGGCGTCGTGCCGAAACGGTCGATGAACCGGCCCGCGAGGGGCGACAGGATCGCGACGATGATGCCGGCCGGGGCCAGGGCGAGCGCCATCTGGATCGGCTCCCACTGGAGCGTGTTCTGCAGGTACAGGGTGACGATCGTCTGGAACGAGATGTAGGAGCCGAAGATCGCGAGCGCGGCCAGGTTGGCCCGGACGATCGACCTGACCCGGAAGATACCCAGCCGCACCAGTGGCTCGCGGACCCGGTTCTCGAGCACGAGGAACGCGCCGAGGAGGACGGCTGCACCCACCGCGGCCGTGGTGGCCAGCGGGGTGAACCCGGTCTCGGGGACGGTCACGATGGTGTAGACCGCTGCGAGCATCCCGCCGGTGAGGGTGATGGCACCGGCGAAGTCGATGTGGCCTCCCGCCGGCCGGGAGGTCCGGGGGACCACGATGAACGCGGCGATGGTCACCAGGATCACGACGGCGACCGGCGCGAAGAACGTCAGGCGCCAGTCGATGCTGGTCAGGGCACCGGAGGCGATGAGGCCCGAGGCGTAGCCGGTGGCACCGAAGACCGTGAAGACCGACAGGGCCTTGTTGCGGTCGTGACCCTCGGAGAAGGTCGTGGTGATGATCGACAGGGCGGCCGGGGCGGTGAACGCGGCGGCGATGCCCTTGACGACGCGCGAAGCGATCAGCAGAGCCTCGTTGTCCACGAGACCGCCCACGAGCGAGGCGGCGCCGAACACGACGAGCGCGGTGAGGAACACCGGCCGTCGGCCCAGAAGATCGGCCATCCGCCCGCCGAGCAGGAGCAGACCGCCGTAGCCGAGGATGTAACCGTTGACGATCCATTGGAGCGAGGTGGTCTCGAGGCCGAGTTCGGCGCCGATCGACGGAAGTGCGACGCCGACCATGGACACGTCGAGCGCGTCGAGGAACATGGCCAGGCCGGCGACGAAGAGCACGGCCCACAGCCGCGGCCCCCAGGGCTTCGGAGCGGGTGTCGTGTGGTCAGAGAGTTCCGGGACGGGGGTACCCGGAGTTCTGGTTTCGGTGAGCGCCATGGTGGCAACATAAATGCGCGCGCATGAGATGTCAACGCATAAAATGCGTGGACATGAGATGCACGGGCATGGTAATGTGCCCGGCATGGACGCAGCATCCGAGGTCGGCGTGGATGTTCGGTGGTCCGAGACGCTCCGCACCTACCACGCCGTGTCGAACGAGCTGGAGCACGAGCTCCAGGCCGGTCATGGCCTCGGCCTGAGCGACTTCGAGCTGCTCAAGGCCCTGTGCCGGTGCTGCGCGCCGGACAAGGGCACCGTGCTGATGAAGGACCTCGAGGCCGAGATGTACCTCAGCCAGAGCGCCTTCTCACGGACCGTCACGCGCCTGGAGAAGGCCGGGTTCGTGGAGCGCGCGGCCTGTGGCTTCGACCGTCGCTCGAACTTCCTCGCGATCACCGACGCGGGAAGCGAGCGCTACCTGTCGGCAGCCGAGACGCATCGGGCAGTCCTGGACAAGCACTTCGGCTGAGGCTCGTCGGGTGCCGGCCGGGGCCTCGCGTCGGCAGCGCGTCCACCGGGGAGCTCGGCAGGCCCGCCACCCGCCGGTTCTCAGTCCAGGCAGAACTCGTTGCCCTCCGGGTCCTGCATGACGATGTGACCGCTGCTCAGCGGCGGCTCCGGCTCGAAGCGCCGCAGGCGGGTCGCGCCCAGGGCGACGAGTCGGTCGCACTCCTTCTCCAGCGCGGCCATGCGTTCGCCGCCGAGCAGGTCGGACGCCGTGCGCACGTCGAGGTGGACGCGGTTCTTGGCGACCTTGTCCTCGGGAACCTGCTGGAAGAACAGGCGCGGGCCGGTTCCGTCGGGATCCTCCACCGCGGAGGCGCTGTTGCGCCGCTCCTCGGGGACGCCGGTGCGTTCGAGGAAGTCGTCCCAGGCGGCGAGCGGGTCCGCGCCGGGCTCGGGCGTGACCCCGGGAGGGAACGGGTGCACGTAGCCGAGCAGGTCCCGCCAGAACGTGGACAGGGCGCGGGGATCGTGGGCGTCGAAGGTGATCTGGACTGTGCGGCTCATGGCTGTACTCCGTTCGACCGTGCGGTGCCGACCGGGCCGGCGGGCGGCCTCGCGGCCTGGTGGGCGTGCAGGTAGAGGTCACGCAGCAGGCAGACCTCGGACAGGTGATGGATCAGCTCGCGGTTGAGGTGCAGGACCAGCTCCGTCATCGGCGCCCGGGGGAACGGCTCGGCGGTCCCGACCGGGCGGGCGAGACCATCGTCGTCGAGCGCACGGACCCCGGCCAGCCAGACGGCGATCTGGGCGTCGAGCTGATCCAGCGCCGTCCGGGCGTCGCCGGCGTACTCCCAGGACTCGTACGACGCCGCGGGAGCGCCGAAGTGGGCCGCGCTACGCATCGCCAGACATCCGACGACGTGCCCCAGGCGCCAGGCGCCAGGCGATCGTCGTCAGCGGCGACGGCACCGGTTCGGGGAAGGCGAGGTCGATCGTGAAGTCCCCCGAGCCGGCCTGGACCGGAGCGGTCGACGTGCCACGGGGCCGCACGTTCCATGCCCCGGGAACGGGCTCCCAGCGGTACTCGTCGTCCGACAGCGGCTCGTAGCGGCCGGGCAGGCCGTGGAACCGAGGGCGTAGGTGATGCTTCCAGTGCCATGCGAACTGGTCGGACAGCATCCGCGTCAGCGTGTGGTCCGGCCCGGGTGTGGTCGGGTCGTCGTCGTTCATGGCATCAGGCTGACACCCGAAGCGGACAGGATCGGTCCGCACGGTCTGCGAGACTTCCGGTGTGGACCACGAGCAGAGCGGCGACGCCCGCGGCACGACCGAGCGCGTCCTGGCCCTGCTGGGCCTGCTCCAGGAGCGCCGGGTGTGGACGGGACCCGAGCTCGCGGCGCGGATGCGGGTCACCACCAGGACCGTTCGCCGGGACGTCGACCGCCTGCGCGCCCTCGGCTATCCGGTGCACGCGAGCCACGGGGCCGGCGGGGGCTACCAGCTCGGTGCGGGGCAGGTGCTCCCGCCGCTGCTGCTGGACGACGAGGAGGTCATCGCCGTCGCCGCGGCGCTGCTGGCGGGCGCCGGCGGCGCCGAACCCGGCGGAGAGGCGGCCCTGCGAACCCTCACCAAGCTCGACCAGGTCCTGCCGTCCCGGCTGCGCGACGACGTGCGCGCCCTGGCCGAGTCCGTGGAGTCGTTCGGCCAGGTCCGGCTCCGCGCGGATCCCGACGTTCTCATGGTGACCGCCCGGGCGTGCCGCGACGGGGTCGAGCTGGCCTTCGACTACCGGGCCCGGGACGGCACGAGCGGTCCCCGGCGCGTGGAGCCCGTTCGGCTCGTCGCCTCCGAGCGGCAGTGGTACCTGCTGGCCTTCGACCGGGACCGCGAGGCGTGGCGCACCTTTCGGGTGGACCGGATGAGCCAGGTCCGTGCCCGGACCTGGCGGTTCCGGCCGCGGGAGATCCTGGAGGGCGCGGCCGCCTACGTCCAGCGGTCCGTCGCGGAGAGGGTGTACCCCCGTCGCGCGCGGTTCCTCGTGCATGCCGGGGCCGACGTCGTGCGGCCCCGCATCCCGGCCTCGGCCGCCGTCGTCCGGGAGCGGGACACGGAGACCTGCGAGATCCAGGCCGGCGGGCACGACCTCGACCTGCTGCTCCTGCACGTCACCCTGCTGGGGTACGAGTTCGAGGTGCTGGAACCTCCGGAGCTCGCGCGGCGGTGCGAGCTGCTGGCCGGCCGGCTCCGGTCCGCCGCTCTCGCGCGCGAGTGACGGTGCCGGCGTGGAGCGGAGCGTGTCAGCGACCGCCGGGTCGGGTGCCCGCCTGCTGCGCCGTACGCAGGCCTTGTCCGGGCCTCTGGAGCCCCCGGCCCGTGCCCTGCGGCCGTGGTCAGCGGGTCGTGTGCGCCCCGCCGTTGACGTGAAGGGTCTGGCCCGTGACATGACGGGCCTGGGGCGAGGCCAGGAACCAGGTCAGCCCGGCGACGTCGGCGGGCAGGCCGGCGCGCTTGTCATGGGTGGCGCCGATCAGGCGCTCCCGCCGCTCCACGGAGAGCTTGCCGCGGAAGTAGCCCGTCTCGTCGATGAAGCCCGGCGCGATGCAGTTGGCGGTGATCCCGCGAGGCCCGACCTTGGCGGACAGGCCTGCCGTCCAGGCCTGCACGGCTGCCTTCGCGACGCCGTAGGAGGAACCCGCGTACTCCGCGCCGATCGAGCCGACGGTGATGATCGAGCTGCCCTCGCGCATCTGCGGAAGGGTGGCCTCGACCGTGAGCACGGTGCTGATGAGGTTGGCGTCGAGATTGGCGCGCCAGGCGTCGGCGGCGGCGGCGAGGCGGTCCGCCTCGGCGGGCGTGTCGGCGTCGGACGGGGCGGGGGCGGCGTCGTCGAAGCCGGTGTTCCCGCCGGCCATGCCGACGACGACGTCGACCGGACGGCCGAGGCCGGCCACCAGGTCCGCGACGTCGTGCGGCCGGGCGACGTCGCAGACCACGGGCCGGGCATTCGTGGCCTCGGCGGCGCGTGCGAGCCGGTCGGCGTCGCGGCCGGTGATGACGACGTCGTCCCCGGAGCCGACGAACCGCTGGGCGACGGCGCTGCCGATGCCACCCGAACCTCCGGTGACGAGGACAAGGCGAGGCATGAACGATCCTTCCTGTAGATTTAGAGCTAAACATACAGGAGGATCGGGATGACCGAATACCCGCTGGACGGCTCCGGCGCGATCTCCGCCGTGGACATCGCCGCAGCCTGGGACCGTGAGCTGCCAGGTGTGCCGACGTCGTCGATCGGCGTGATCACCCCGCTGTGGCGGGTGGCGAAGGTGCTTGCCGACGAGCGTCGTCGGACCCTGGGCCGCCTCGGGGTCGACCCGGCGACGCTCGACCTGCTCAGCACGCTGCGCCGCGCGGGCGAGCCATGGACGCTCACCACGCGGGAACTGACGGAGCGATGCCTGGTCACCGCGGGTGCGATCTCCCAGCGCGTCGCCCGCGCGGAGCGGGAGGGGCTGGTGACACGTGCGCCGTCGTCGGCGTCTCGACGGGCCGTCGCCGTCGCGCTCACCGAACGGGGGCACGACGTGGTCGAGCGGACGGTGCGGGGGCTGCTCACGCACGAGGAGGAGTTGGTGGTGGGCCTGGCCCCGGAGGAGCGGAGGCGGCTGGGCGAACTGCTGGGGAAGCTGGCCGCGAGCGCGGCCGGAGGCGGAGGCGTGGGCGGGGAGGGCTGAAGGTCCCGCCGGTCCGGTCGGGCTCGCTCGGTCGGGCCCGCTCGGCCAGGCTCGCCCGGCCAGGCTCGGCCGCCGAGGCCTGGTGACCGGGAGTGCGCCGGGCGGCCGGGGGTTCACCCCGGCCGCCTCGTGTCACCGTGAGGTCGTGAACGAGATCCAGGTGTCCGGCGGCACGTCCGGCCTGCCGGGGACGGGCCGGTGCTCCTCGGTCCACGCCTGCCCGGCCGCGTCCGTGGCGACCGCCCGCCAGAAGGCGACGGCCGGGGCGTTGGCGTCCTGGAACGCGATCTCCCAGGGGCCCGGGAAGCACGCGATCACCTCGGCGGCGAAGCGGCGCCCGACGCCGGCCCGTCGCGCGCCGGCCACGACGAAGAACGAGTTCAGCACTCGCGTGGGGCCCCCGAGGCCGCGGACCAGCGCGAACCCCACCGGTCGTGGCAGGAGGCCCTGCTGCGCCGGGTCGCCGGGCGGTGGTGTCGCATGAGCCAGGACGCCGCGCCATCCGGCGTCGGCGAGTCCGGCGTCGGCCGGTGCTGTGTCGGCCGGCGCCCTGTCGGCCAGTGCGGCGTCGGCCAGTGCGGCGTCGAGGCGCTCGCGGCGGAAGGTGCCGTCCGGATTCGGCAGCGTGCCCGTCAGCCCCGACAGCTCGTGCCGGAACAGCAGCCACAGGTGCTCCAGGAGCGTGGCGTCCCCGGGCATGGCCGGTCGTGTGGTGAGGGAGCTGGCAAGAGGTGTGGTCATACACAAAAGCCTCGTGCGCCGATGGGTGCACGAGGCCGGTCCCATTCTCTCACGTCGGCGTCGCCGGCTTCTCTCACGTCGGCGGCGGCCGGTTCCGTGGAGGCCTCGCGGGCTCGTGTCGTCGGTGCCGTTGCGAAGCGGTGCGGACTTCTGATTCAATGAGTCAACTCATTGGTTCATTGGAGGTGTTCCGTGGCGGTTGGCTTCGGACTGTTCGTCATCCTGGGGCTCGTCGTCGTGCCCGTCCTCGTCACCCTGCTCGTCGTCGTGCTGGTCAGGCGCTTCGGTGGGGACGGGGAAGCGAGCTGGGCCGCGCCGAGGGCCGCGGTCCGCGCTCGCCGGCACGAGCTGCTGATCGCCTCGGCCTCGGCGGTCGCATCCCTGGTCTGCGCCGGGGTCGTGCTCGGCCTCCCGGCTCCCGGAGCCGGCGGGAATCCTCCCGTGCCGACGGTGCCAGGGTTCGCCCAGGCTGTGGGCCCCTTCGCCGCCGCGGTCGTCCTGTGCGTGGTGCGTGCCGTGGGCGAGCTGACGTGGCCGCGGCCCTCGGGTGCCGTGCGCACCGCCCCGCTCGTACGGCGCACGGTGTGGTCGCTGGGCGGAGCCCGGCTGCGCTGGCTCCTGGTGACGGCGCTGGCCCTGGTGCTCGCGCTGATCCTGTTCGGCCTGGTCGCCGGCGAGGGAGGCCGGCAGTTCGACCATCCGCCGGTCACCTGGCCGGACGGCAGCCTCTCGACGTCGTCCCGGGGGCCGTTCCCCGGATGGCCCTACGGCGTCCCGCTGCTGGGCGGGCTGGTCGTGTCACTGCTCGTGACCGTCGCGACCCTGCGGCTCGTCACGCGGCGCTCGCCGCTCGCCGGAGTGCCTGCCCGGCACGACGCGGCGGTCCGGAGGACGAGCGCCGCGCGCCTTCTGGGGGGTGTGCAGCTCTTCGTGGGCGGCACGCTGGGTGCCACGCTGTGGATCGCGGGGGCGGCGATCCGGCCGGGTTCGGGGATTCTGGGTGGCGGCGCCGAGGTGGCCTGGCTGTCTGGCGCCGGCGCCGCGCTGATGGTCCTGGGGGCCGCGATCGGCGTCGTCTCCGGGATCGCCGGGCTTCTCGCGGCGCTGCCGCGGCATCCGGCAGGCGCCCCCGAGCCGCGTTCCCGGCTCGCGGAGGGTGTCCAGGCGTGACCGGCGCCGACGGGGCCGGGCGCGACCGGACGGCCCGGCGGCCGGCGCCTTCAGGGCCGGCGGAGCCCCGGGCGAGCGGGCAGGGGGCGAGCGGGCAGGGGTCGAGCGGGCAGGGCGCGGCCGAGCTCCGCGTCGACCTGTCCTCCGCGGTCCCGGTCTACGAGCAGATCCGCTCGCAGGTCGCGGCGCTGGTGGCCGTGGGCGCGCTCGCGCCGGGTGACCGGCTGCCCGCCTCGCGGGACCTCGCACGCGACCTCGCGATCGCGGTCGGCACGGTCCAGCGTGCCTACCGGGAGCTGGAGGCGGGCGGTGTCGTCGTGAGCAGGCGCCGCGTCGGCACCGTGATCGCCGCCCCACCGCGGGGAGCCGCGCGGGAGGGGTCGCCCGCGCCGGCGGGCGGCGCGGACCTGCTGGGGCGCACGCGGGAACTGGTGCGCGCGGCCCGGGCCGCGGGTCTGAGCGACGAGGCGGTCCTCGACATGGTGCGTGGTGCGCTGCGGACGGGGGGCGGGTAGCCCGCGGCGCCGGCGTCGTCCACGGCGCGTGGCGACGCCGGCGCCGCTCAGGCCGAGACCAGGCCGTGGCGGATCAGGCTCCGCCCCGTGTCCACGAGCGTCTCCCGGACCGGTCGCATCGACAGCCCGAGCTCCGACGCCGCCTTGTCCGCGCGCAGGTGCTCCGGGCGGTTCACGAAGTCGAGGGCGAGCCGCACCTCGCCGTCGAACCTCGCCAGGACCCACAGCATCCAGTACGGCATCTGCGCGGTGGGCACGCGGTAGCCGAGCGGGCCGAACTCCTCGCGCAGGATCTGGGCCATCTCGCCGAACCACACGTTCGGTCCGGCGCAGATGTACCGGTTGCCGGCGGCCTGGGGCGCCTCCAGGGCGCGCCGGTGCGCCACGGCGAGGTCGCGCACGTCCACCGGCGCGAACCCCATCAGCGGCACGGCCGGTACCTCGCGTCCCAGGAGCCGGCGCACGATGGTCACGGACGTGCCCGCCGAAGTGTGCTGGATCGGCCCGAGAACCAGCCCGGGATTGATCGCCACCACCTCGAGGTCGGGATGGTCCTGGGCGAACCGCCAGGCGGCGCGCTCCGCCAGGGTCTTGCTCCGCGCGTACGCCGGTGCCTGGTCCGGGTCCGTCCAGTCGGACTCGTCGCGAACCCGGTCGTCGTCGTTCGCGCTCCTGGTCGACACCGCCGCGATCGAGGAGGTCACCACGACCCGCCCGACCCCGGCCGCCTCGCTCGCCGCGAGAACCCGCAGCGTGCCGTCGACGGCGGGTCGCACCAGCGACGACGCGTCGCGCGGCGGGGTTGCCGGGAACGGGGAGGCCATGTGCAGCACGTTCGAGCAGCCGTCGACGGCCTCCGGCCAGCCGGCGTCGTCGGTGAGGTCCGCCTCGACCAGCTCCAGGTCGCCGCCGGTCCGCTCGGCCAGGGTGCGCAGATGCGCGGTGCGCGCCGGGTCGCGCAAGGACCGTACCGTGGCGCGGACGCGGTAGTCGTGGTGGAGCAGTTCTTCGATCACGTGTCCGGCGATGAAGCCGGTGGCGCCGGTGACGAGCGTGGTGGGCATCGGGAATCCAATCTGAGCAGTGATTAGAATGTAAGCACTGTACAGTTCGACGCCGCCCCGCAGTCAATCCGTACGCCCCGCCGGCTGGTTTGCTCCTACGATCGACCTGTGGCCGAACCGGAGAAGAGCAGGACGACGTATCACCACGGCGCACTGCGCACGGAGCTCGTCGACGCGTCCGTGCGGCTCGTGGAGAGCGACGGCGTCGGCGCGGTCAGCCTGCGCCGGGTCGCTCGTGAGGCGGGCGTGAGCCCGGCCGCGCCGTACCATCACTTCGCCAACCGCGCCGCACTGCTGTCGGCCATCTCGGCCCAGGGCTTCCACGAGCTCGCCGAGGATCTCGCCGCCGTCGCGCGGACCGGCGACGGCCCCGGCGAGGTGGCCGCCCTGGTGCGGTGCTACGTCGACTTCGCGCGCCGTCGGCCGGGGCACTTCCAGGTCATGTGGCGCCCCGAACTGTCCGAGCCGGCGAAGCACCCTGTCGTGCACGAGAGCGGGGAGTCGGCCCTCATGCAGCTCACCAGCGTGATCGACGGCCTCGAGGTGCCCGACCCGCACGGCCTGGCCCTCGCGCTCTGGGCCATCGGCCACGGCCTGGCGTCGCTGATGCTGGACGGACAGCTCGCCCATACCGCCGAGAAGTGGGACACCACCGCCGACGACCTGGTGGAGCGCTGCCTGAGGGTGGTCTCGCGCATGGCGCACTGAGGGCGTCGGCGCTGCTCCAGCCCGTTCGCCGGAGCTGCCGCGGTCACGGGGCCGGCAGGCCGTCTGGCCGGGCCGCGCGCCCCTCCTCGAGCGCGTGGACCAGTTCCCGCGACCGTTCGGCGAGCTCCTGGAACCGGGACGGGTTCTGGTCGGCGAGCCGGGAACGGATCTGGGCCGCGCGCCGGGCACCGGCCAGCGCCGTCTCGGCATCCCCGGCCCCGGCCTGCGCCACGGCGAGGTTCGTCAGGGCGAGCGCGAGCTCTGGCTCGTACTTCTCCGGCTGCGTCCGGGCGAGGACGTCCAGGACGTCGGTGGCCTCACGCGCGGCGGCCACGGCGTCGTCGTACCGTCCGACGTCGGCGTACGTTCCCGCGAGGTTCGTCAGCGACGTACTCAGGACGGGCAGGTAGGGAGCCCCGCCGGGTTCGGTCAGGCGCCGGCTGGCGGCCACCGCCTCCTCGGCCGGGTCGACGGCGTCCGGTGTGCGCCCGTTCTCGGCGAGCCGCGAGGCGAGGTTGGACAGCGACTTGACCAGACCGGGCAGGTGGCGTTCAGGATGCTCGCTCGCGAGCTCGCGGAGGATCCCGGTGGCCTCGTCCTCGGCGGCGAGCGCCTCGGTGGCGTTTCCGAGCACCGAGTGGGTCACCCCGAGGTTCGACAGGGAGGCGGCGAGATCCGGCAGGTGCCGGTCCGGGTTGGACGCCACGAGCCGGCGCCGGAGGGCGACCGCCTCCCGCTCGTGCTCGAGCCCGAGCCGTCGCCGGCCGAGCTGGGCGTTCAGGATGCCGAGGTTCGACAGGGTCTGGGCCACGAACGGCAGGTATCCCTCATGCTGCTCCGCGAGGTGCCGGCGCAGCTCCAGGGCCTCGGCCGTCGCGCGGGCGGCCTCCGCGGGGCGTCCGAGCTCACTCAGCCGCGCCCCGAGGTAGGAGAGCGAGCTGGACAGGTCGGGTCCGTAGCGGTAGGGGTCGCGCCGGACCAGTTCCCGGCAGGTCTCGACGGCCTCGATCGTGTACCGGTAGGCCTCGTCGACGGAGCCGAGCTCGGCGTGGCGCTTGCCCAGGTTCCACAGGCCCTTCGCGAGCACGGGGCGTGTCTGCTCCGGCTCGTCGACCCCCACGGCGCGTGCCAGCTCGACGCCTTCGGCCGACATCCTCAGCGCCTCCCGCGCTCGGCCGAGTTCGGCGAGGGCGCTGCCGACGTTCATGGCCGACTGGGCGAGTGCGGCCCGGTATCGTGCGGGGTTCGCGGCCGCGAGGTCACGGAAGGCCCGGAAGGCGGCGGTCTCGTCGTCGAGCGCCTCCTCCACGCGCCCCCGGAACCACAGGAGCGTCCCCCGCAGTGCGCGGGCGGTGGCGACGGCGGCCTCAAGGCAGGCGGGGGCGGGGGCGTCCGGGACCGCGGTGAGCAGCCCGAGTGCCGTGTCCGCGGCCTCCAGCGCGCGGGCGTACCTGCCGTCGTACTTGAGGGCGTCGGCCATGGCGAGGTGGAGGGCCGCGCGCCGGCAGGGGTCGCCGTCGAGCAGCGCGAGCGCCCGCTCGGCCAGGGACACCCGCGCCTGCATGAACGCGCCGGTCAGGTACTGCGGGTGGCAGGCGAACGTCCCGAGCACGTCGGGGTCGTCGGGCAGTTGCGCCGTGACCCGCGCGTAGGCGCCGGCCACCGCGTCGGCGGTCGCGTGCTCCGGTCCGGCCGACATGATCCGCGCCAGCATCCGGGCCGCGTGGACGGCCTGCCGCGGGGACAGGCCGGTCGTCACGCGCGTCGCGAACCTCGGGTCGTCGGCGAGCGCGAGGGCCACGACTCCCTCGTCCTGCGAGGACGAGCGGCCCGCACCGTTCGCGTCGTCGGCTCCCAGCAGCATCGCGGTGGTGAACACCGCGCCGCCGTCGGAGGTCAGCGGTGCCCGGGTGGTGAGCTGCTCGGGTCCGTCCAGTGGCTCACCGACGGGGAGTTCCAGGACCGCTGCCGCGCAGAGCAGCTCGTCCAGGGCGGGTGTCCCGTGTTCGAGGTGGTCGCGCCACACGGTTGTCTGCCGGGCGAGGAGCAGCAGGCGCGTGCGGCCGTGCTCCCGTCCGGCGATGCCCAGCAGGAGCGAGCCCAGCCCGGGGAAGGTGTCGGCGTCGTCCACCACCAGGAGAAGCCGCCGGGCGGTCTGTTCGGCGGCCGTGCGGGCGTCGTCGCCGGTGTGCACGTGCAGCACGGTCCAGCCGCGCCGGGCGAGCCGGACGGTGAGGTCGTGCGCGAGGTGTGTCTTGCCGGTGCCTGGCGGGCCGGTCACCAGGTGGGCGGCCACGGCCGGCCGGGACCGTACCCAGTGGAGCAGCACCCGGAGCCCGGAGCGCGGGGAGCCGGAACGTCCGGGCTCGAGGTGTGGATCCGGCGGCTCCGCCGGCGCGCGCGGGCCACGTTCGCGGTGCGGCAGAAGGCGGTGGTCCACGACGTCAGTGAACCGGACAATCTCGATCCCTGCCAGAAATATGGCGGGAGCGGCGATCAGTCCGCCCAGGGGAGCGGTTCCAGATCGCCGGGACCGTTCTCGACCAGGGCGGCGATCCGCTCGGCGGCAACGGGGCGTCCACCCCAGGCGTCGACGCCGACGTTGACCTGGCGGCCTCGCTGCCGCCACGTGTCGTGCACGTGCCCGTGCAGCACCCAGCCGCCGTCGTCCTCCGGCCGGTACTCGACGTACCGGTCCTCGCCGTGGGAGTCGCCCCAGAACGGGAAGTGGGAGACGGTCGCGGCGACCCCCGCGACCGGGAACCGGGCGGGGTCGTCGTGGATCTCGGCGAACCCGGCGGCGGTGTATCGGGCCCTGGCCCTCTCCCGGCGCGCGGCGCGCGTCTGAGGGGATCCCTTGTGCAGGGCGCGGTCGCCCTGCCAGCACCGGTCGTGATTGCCGGGCACCAGGATCTTGTGCCCGGCGAGCCGGTTGATCCAGGCCAGTGAGTCGTCCAGGGCGCCGAGGGCGACGTCGCCGAGCACCCAGACGGTGTCCTGCTCGGCCACGGTCTCGTTCCAGAGTTCGGCGAGCCGGGCGTTCATGTGCCCGACGCCGTCGAACGGGCGGTCGCAGAACCGGATGATGTTCTGGTGCCCGAGGTGCAGGTCGGACGTGAGATAGATGGTCATGTCGGTCCCATTCAACCGGGTGCCGGCGTGCGGCGGAAGCGAAATAGGCTGTGACCGGCCGCGGGAGCGGATCTGCTCGCCGCGGTGTCGCCTTCCGGATGGAGTCCTCATGAGCGTGGCAGTGCTGGTCGTCGGGAACGAGATCCTGGACGGCTCGACCGTCGACACGAACAGCGGCTGGGTGTGCGGACGGATCTCCGACCGCGGCGCGGCCGTGGTCCGGACGGCCGTCGTCGCCGACGACGAGGCGGAGATCGCCGCGGGGGTCGACTTCCTCCGGGCGGCCGGCCCGCGGCTGCTGATCACGGTCGGCGGGCTGGGACCCACGCGCGACGACATGACCGTCGCGGCGGTGGCGACACATCTCGGGGTGCCGTTGGCCGAGGACGCGGCGGCGGCCCGGATCGTCGAGCGGCAGTACGCCGCGCTCGCGGCCCGGGGCGGTGGCAGGGCGACCACGAGCGAGGTGCGGGACGCCCGTGCGAAGATGGCGCGTCTTCCGCAGGGCGCTCACGCGCTGGACAACCAGATCGGGTCCGCTCCGGGCGTGTGGCTCGACCACGAAGAGCTCGCGGTGCTGAACCTGCCGGGTGTCCCGGCGGAGATGAAGGACATCTTCACCGGGAGCGCGGACGTGCACCTGCGCCGGGTGCTGGGGGACGGGCACGTCCGGTCGGCCGAGGTCGTGATCCGCACCAACGACGAGTCCGAGATCGCCGGATCGCTCGCCGCGTTCGACGCCCGGCACGGTGGCCTCGGCGTCTACCTCAAGTCGCGGGCCCGCCAGTTCGGCGGCGACCTGCGGCTGCAGGCGACGATCTCGGCCCGCGGCGCCGACCCGGACGACGTCGAGAACCGCCTGGAGTCCGCGATCGACGGCTTCACGACGATCCTCGCCGCGGCCGGCATCGACGTCCTCGCGGTGACACGCGACGCCTGACGGCCGGTGCGCCTGTGAGCTTCGTCGCAGACCGACAGGTCGTGGCCGGTTTCGTAACCTCCTGGTCGCATCGACGTCACACGGTGCTTCGGGGATGTGATGGGGTAGGGGCCGTACCGCGACCCCCGCATCCCACGCCACCCGGAGGCACCAGTGAACCCCGCCCTGCGTCGTGACCCGGAAGATCCCGGAGTCGCGGGATCCCGGGCGCTGCCCAAGGCCGTCCTGCTCGACATGGACGGCACCCTCGTGGACACCGAGCCGTACTGGATGGCGGCGGAGCAGGAGCTGACCAGCGCCCACTCGGTCGCCTGGAGCCACGAGGACGCGCTGGGTCTGGTGGGGCAGCAGCTCATCGTGAGCGCGGGGGTGCTCCAGGCCGCGGGCGTGCCCATGGCGCCGGCCGAGATCGTCGACTGGCTGATCGCCCGGGTGCAGGAGCGCCTTGCCCAGGAGGTGCCGTGGCGTCCCGGGGTGCTCGCGCTGCTCTCCGACCTGACCGCGGCCGGTGTGCCCTGCGCGATCGTGACGATGTCGTACCGCAGCCTGGCCGAGGCCGTGGCCGCGGGCGCGCCCGAGGACACCTTCGCGACGATCGTCGCCGGTGACGAGGTGAGCCGGGGCAAGCCCGATCCTGAGCCGTACCTGACCGCCGCCGAACGGCTCGGGGTCGCCGTGACCGACTGCGTCGCCATCGAGGACTCGCCCGTGGGTATCACGTCCGCGCTTGCCAGCGGGGCCCGCACGCTCGGCGTGGAGGCCGTCGTCCCGGTCGAGGAGCGCCCGGGACTGAGCCGCCTGCGTTCGCTCGACGGAGCCGGCCTCGACGTGATCGCGCGGCTCGCGGCGGGCGAGCTCATCGACGAGTACTGAGACAGGTCCCGGGCCGGTTCGGCGGGAACCGCGGCGCGCTGGGGTGACGTCCGGGAGGCAGGTTGCCGCCTTCCCCGGACAGGGCGGCTAGACGATCCCCAGACGCAGCTGGACGGCCCCCTCGGGGATCGGCGGCGGCGTCCCGCCGAACGCCGGGCACAGCGACCGGTGCGAGCACCAGTCGCACAGCTTGCTGGGGCGCGGTTCCCAGGTCTCGCCGCGCGCCGCCTTCTCGATCTCCGACCAGATCCAGCGCACCTTCCGTTCGGCGCCCTCCAGCTGCTCGGCACTGGGCTGAGCGCGCAGGACCTGTCCGTCCCCGAGGTAGACGAGCTGGAGCATCTTGGGCACCACGCCGCGTTCACGCCACAGCACCAGCCCGTAGAACCGCAGCTGGAACAGCACCTTCCCCTCGAAGCGCGGGCTGGGGGAGCGGCCCGTCTTGTAGTCCACGACCCGCAGCGCGCCGTCGTCCTGCTTCACGTCGAGCCGGTCCACGATGCCGCGCAGCAGGGGGCCGTCCTCCAGCTGCGTCTCGACCCGCAGCTCGCGCTCCGCGGGCTCCAGCCGGTTCGGGTCCTCCAGCGTGAAGTAGGTGCTGACCAGCCGCCCCGCGCCGTCCAGCCAGTTGTCCACGCCCTCGGACTCGGCGTCACCGCCCGGCGCGAACAGCTCCTTCACCCGAGGATCGGACTCCTGCAGCCGCTCCCACTCCACGGGAAGCAGCTCCTGGGCGGCAGCGGGCGTGCGTTCACCCGCCGGTGCGTCGTACAGGCGCTCCAGCACCGAGTGCACCAGTGTCCCGCGCGTCGCCGCCGACGAGGCCGGCTCCGGAATCCGGTCCACGGTCCGAAGCCGGAACAGCAGCGGGCACTGCATGAAGTCGCTCGCGCGCGACGGTGACAGGGCCGGTGGACGGGACGGAGGCGCGATCACGGTCATGGCGACAACCCTAGGGGGAGACACCGACAAACCCGCGGCGTCATCCACAGCGCGCGCCGCGAGGCCGCGGCCGGGGCCGATAGGCTTTGCCGGTGAACACCAAGCCTTCGGCACGTTCCGCACCACCGCGCTCGCGTGGCTGGGTACTCGGACACGTCGCCGGTGCGCCGGTCATCGTGACGCCCTCGTGGTTCCTCGCCGCCGTGGTGCTCACCCTCGTCTTCGGTCCCTGGGTGCTGCGGCAGATGCCCGCTCTCGGCACGGCCGCCTACCTCGTGTCCGCCACCTTCGTCATCATGCTGTTCGCCTCCGTCTTCCTGCACGAGGTCGCCCACGCGCTCGTGGCCCGTGCCCGCGGGCAGGAGGTCCACGAGCTCGCGATCACCATCTGGGGCGGTCACACCGCCTACTCCGGCGGGCTCGCCCGCCCGCTCGACGGCTTCCTGGTGGCCGTCGTCGGGCCGCTGACGAACATCGCCCTCGCCGCGGGCTTCTGGTTCGCCCTGCAGGGCCGCGGCGCCGGGTTCGACGTGCCCGCCCTCCTCCTGGCCGCCGGCGCCTTCTCCAACGCGTTCGTCGGCGTGTTCAACCTCCTGCCCGGCCTGCCCCTGGACGGCGGCCAGATCCTGGAGGCGGTCGTCTGGGGAATCACCGGGTCCCGCAACACCGGCACCGTCGTCGCCGGCTGGGTCGGCCGGCTCGTCGCGGCCGGAATCGTCGTCTGGGCGCTGGTGTGGCTTCTTGCCCTGCCACTGGCCAACGGGATGGCACCGGACGTCAGCAGGGCGCTCATCGCAGCCCTCGTGGCCGCCTTCGTATGGGCAGGCGCGAGCAGCGCCATCGCCGCCGGGCGGCGCCGCGAGGCCATCTCCACCCTCCGTGCCGGCGAGCTCGCCGACCCGGTGGTCACCGTTCCGCTCGGCGCCACCGTGGCCGCGGCACTCGCGGCGCGTGGGGTGGCGGGCCCGGGCGAGGCGATGTCCCGCGTCGTCGTGGTCGGGCACGGTGGCCTTCCGCTGGCCGTGCTGGACGACGGCGCGGTCTCCGCGGTCCCGCCCGAGGCACGGGAGCTCACCGGGGTCGACGCCGTCGCGGTGCCGCTGGTGGCCGAGTCGGCCGTCGGTCCCGAGGTGGGCGGCCAGGACCTGCTGCGCCACCTCGCGGCGTCGTCGGGCGGTGCACGCCTGGTCCCCGTGGTCGACGCCGGCCGGGTCACCGGCATCCTCGACCTGGCCAGGGTCGCCAGGGCGGTCCGCGGGACCTGACTCCGCGGGGCCTGACTCCGCGGGGCCTGACTCCGCGGGGCCTGACTCCGCGGGGCCTGACTCCGCGGGGCCCAGGACACGCGCCCGGCGAGCCGCACGTAGGATGGTCGGTCGTGACTTCTCCGACCGACGCGCCCGGCCCCACGGCCACCGGCGCCGACCTCCGCCGCGGCCCGTTCCGCGAGGGCGACAAGGTGCAGCTGACCGACCCCAAGGGGCGCATGCACACCATCACCCTCAAGCCCGGGGCCACGTTCCACACCCACAAGGGCTACTTCCGGCACGAGGAGCTCATCGGCAGGCCCGAGGGCTGGGTGGTCACGAACACCGAGGACGTCCAGTACCTGGCCCTGCGCCCCCTGCTGAACGACTACGTCCTGTCCATGCCGCGCGGCGCAGCCGTGGTCTACCCCAAGGACGCCGGCCAGATCGTCACCATGGCTGACATCTTCCCCGGTGCGCGCGTGGTCGAGGCCGGGGTCGGTTCGGGCGGGCTGAGCCTCTCGTTGCTGCGCGCCGTCGGCGACGGCGGTGAACTGCACTCCATCGAGCGGCGCGAGGACTTCGCCGCCATCGCCAGCGGCAACGTGGAGACCTTCTTCGGCGGACCGCACCCCGCCTGGCACCTGCACATCGGCGATCTCGCCGAGCGGCTGCCCGGCGTTGCCGAGCCCGGCACCGTGGACCGCGTCGTGCTCGACATGCTCGCGCCCTGGGAGAACATCGACGTCGTCGCGGACGCACTCGTGCCCGGCGGCGTGCTGATCTGCTACGTGGCGACCGCCACGCAGCTCTCCCGCACGGCCGAGGACCTGCGCTCCAGCGGACGGTTCGCCGAGCCTGCCGCCTTCGAGACCATGGTGCGTGGCTGGCACCTGGAGGGACTGGCGGTGCGCCCGCAGCACCGGATGGTGGGGCACACCGGCTTCCTCATCACCGCCCGGCGCCTGGCGGACGGCGTCGCCCCGCCCGAGCGCAAGCGGCGCCCGGCCAAGGGCGCCAAGACCGAGCGCGCCACGCAGCACGGCGCGGCGGCGGACCAGGCCGTCGACGCGTCCTGGTCCGAGGAGTGGTCCGAGGAAGCCCTCGGAGAGCGCGAGGTCTCCGCCAAGAAGATCCGGCGGGTGCGGCGCGAGGTGGGCAAACCGCCGCAGGAGTGACCCACGGCTTCCCCGCTCCGGGCCGGGAGCGAGCTGATCGTCATCCGGTGTTCACCCGGAATTTCTGATTCCTGGCGATCTGGATGCCTGGCGTCGATACGTTCCGTGCGACATCGGATCGACGTCCAGGAGGAGTCATGAAGAATCGCGCGCTGTGGGCCACAGCGGCAGGAACCGCTGCCGCGGCACTGGTGCTCACGGGCTGCACCGGCAGCTCCGAGGCGGACACGGCAGGCGACGGCGTCGTCGACGTCTGGGTCGCGTTCACCGACGACGCCCGCCTCGGCTTCGTGCAGGAGAAGGCCGCCGAGTTCGAGCAGAAGCACGAGGGCGTGACCGTCAAGGTCCAGGGCTTCGACAACTACGAGACCCTTTTCCAGCAGATGCAGCTCGCCCTCGACGGCGGCGACGCCCCCGAGATCGTCCACTACTTCGAGGCCGCCACCCGCGAGGCCCTCGACGCCGTCGGACCCGACGGCGAGCCCGTCTTCCAGTCCGTGTCCGCGGCCACGGGCGACCGCGACGAGATCCTCGGCGAGCCCGTCGTGCTGGACGACGTCGTCGCCCCGGCGAAGAACTACTACTCCGTCGACGGAGAGTTCTACTCCATGCCGTGGAACACGTCGTCCACCATCATGTACGGCAACCAGACCATGATGGACGAGGCCGGCATCGACGCGATGCCCGAGACCTGGCAGGACCTCGAGGCGGCCTGCGACAAGATCGCGAAGCTCGCCGACGGCCCCGAGGCCTGCATCACCTGGCCCAACCACTCCTGGTGGATGGAGCAGGCCATGGGCCAGGCCGACACGAACCTCGGCAACAACGACAACGGGCGCTCCGGCCGCGCCACCGAGATCGATCTCGACAGCGACGCCATGGTCGACTACCTGACCTGGTGGCAGAACCTGGAGAAGAACGGCGACTACCTGTACACGGGGGTCCAGCGCGACTGGGACGGCACCCGCGCCGCCTTCTCCGCCCAGCAGGTCGCCTTCCTCATGTCCAGCTCCGGCGACGCGGCGGGCATCGACGAGGAGAGCGCCGACGGCGGGTACGACGTCGTCGCAGGCCGTATGCCGTACGACGCCGACACCCCCTACGGCGGCAACCTCATCGGCGGAGCGACGCTCTGGCTCCGCAGCGGTCTCGACGAGGACACCACCGACGCCTCCCTCGCGTTCCTCAACTTCTTCAACAACCCCGAGAACGCGGCCGAGTGGCACAAGGTCAGCGGCTACGTCCCGATCACCAACTCCGCCGTCGACCTCCTGACCGAAGAGGGCTGGTTCGACGAGAACCCGAACTTCAAGGTCGCCTCCGACCAGCTCGCCCTCGCCGCCGACACCCCCGCCTCGACCGGTGTCCTCATGGGCAACTTCGTCGCGATCCGCGACGTCATCACGGCAGCCGCCGAGGACATCCTGGTCCAGGGGGACGACGTCGAGGAGCGCCTGCACGCCGCCGACGACGAGGCCCAGCAGCTCCTCGACGACTACGAGCTGCTCTACTCCGGCGAGTGACAGCCCGCACATGCTGCTGATCCTCACCGTGCTGGCCGCGGCCCTCGCCGCCGTGGTCGCGTCACGGGGCCGGCTGCACCCCCTCGCCGGGGGTGCCGTCGGCCTCGCCGCCGCGTCGGCCACCACCTGGACCTTCGCCGGCTGTGCGCTCGGCGGGGACGTCACCGGCGACAACACCGGCGTCCAGCGGGTGCTGGCCGTCGCGGCCGTCGTCACCGTCGCGGCAGGCGTCGCGCGGACCGTTGCCGCCCTCCGCGCGGGCGGCGGCCCCGCGGGCGAGGCCATGCTGACCGAACTTCGGTCCGGCAGGTTCCGCACCGGCGCCTGGTTGCCCTGGCTGCTGCTCGCACCCACCCTCGCGATCCTCGCAGTCTTCCTGTACTACCCCTCGTTCCAGACGTTCGCACTGTCCACGAAGCTCGCACGGATGGGCGCGCCACGCTCCGCCGACGTCTGCCTGGGCAACTTCGCCGAGCTCCTCGTCCCCTCCCCGTACCTGGTCGCCGGGCTGCCGCCGGCAGCCGTGGCCGTCGTGGCAGGCCTGGCGCTGTGGCGCTCGCGGACGACGCCGGGGACGGCGTCGCACACGGCTGCCGCCGCGCTGTCGCCACTGGGACCGATCGCCACGGTCGTCGCGCTCTACTTCGTCTTCGCCCCGGGCCGCACGGGCTATCGCGGGGTCTACGTGGCGACCCTGGGCATCTCGTTCGGCATCGTGGCCCTGAGCATGACCGCCGGGCTGGGGCTGGCCTATCTGGTCGCACGCCGTTTCCGCGGCGCCTCGGTGTACCGCACGCTCCTCATCTGGCCGTACGCGGTCTCGCCGCCCGTGGCGGGCATCCTCTTCTTCATGATGTTCGACCCGACGGCGGGCGTCATGGCCCACCTGGCCGGCGTCGTCGGGCTGGACTTCCCGTCCTACCGGACCGACGGCGTGCTGGCACAGGCGGCGATCGTGCTGGCGGCATCCTGGAAATGGGTGGGCCACAACATCCTGTTCTACGTGGCGGCCCTGCAGACCGTGCCGCGCGAGATCGTCGAGGCGGCTGCCATCGACGGCGCCGGGGCCTGGCGCCGGTTCGTGCGGATCGTCGTGCCGACGATCGCGCCCGTGACCTTCTTCCTGCTGGTCACCAACCTGACCTACGCGTTCTTCGACGTGTACGGGACCATCGACTACCTCACCCGCGGCGGGCCCAGCGGCCGCACGACCGTGGCGATCTACGAGATCATCCGCGTCGGTGTCGGCACCGGTGACCTCGGCCGGGGCGCCGCGCAGTCGGTGATCCTGTTCATCGCCGTCATCGGGCTCACGGTGTGGCAGTTCCGTCGCTCCGAGGGGCGGATCACCTATGGAGGCGGCGCATGACGGACAACCTGACGATCTCGGTGGGCAGGCGCGGGCCGTTCACCGGGCGCACCTGGCACCTGCACGTGCTGTCGGTCGTGTGCGTGCTGCTCATCGGGTTCCCGCTGCTGTACGCGGCACTCGTGGCCACGCAGACCAACGCGGAGGTGTTCGCGTTCCGGCTGACGCCCGGATCGTCGTTCGGCGAACACTTCCACAAGGTGTGGGTCGAGCGCGGCATCGGCCGGGCGATGTGGAACTCCCTGGTGATGTCCACGCTGGTGACGGTAGCCAAGACGGTGCTGTCCATGGCCGCCGGGCTGGCGTTCGTGTACTTCCGGTTCCGCGGGAGGTCGCTGGTCTTCCTGGGCGTGCTGGTCACGCTCATGATGCCGACCGAGGTGATGATCCTCGCGCTGTTCCGGGTCACCTCCGACCTCGGGATGACGGACTCGCTGTGGGCCCTCGTGGTGCCGTTCGCGGCGTCGGCCACGAGCGTGTTCCTGTTCCGGCAGCACTTCATGTCCCTGCCTGCCGAGCTCCCGGAGGCGGCGCAGCTCGACGGCGCGGGTCCCTTCCAGTTCTGCTTCCGCATCCTGCTGCCGCTGAGCTGGAACACGATCGGGGCGCTCGCCGTCGTGTCGTTCACCTACGCGTGGAACATGTACCTGTGGCCCGTGCTGGTGATCAAGGACGCGTCCGGGCAGGTGGTGCAGCAGTCGCTGTCCGCGCTGCGGGCCACCGACCAGGCGATCAGCTACGGCCCGCTGATGCTGGGCGCGCTGCTCGCGAGCGTCCCGCCGCTGCTCGTCTTCCTCGCGCTGCAGAAGCCGTTCATGTCCGGCATGGCGATCTCGGACAAGTAGCGCCCGGGGTGCGGGATCCTCCGGAGGCGAGGATTCCCACGAGCTGAGACGGCGCGGGATCCGCCAAGAGCGAACACGCGCGTGCGCGCACGTCGTACGTGAACGGCGCGTAACGATCGGGTACCCGCGCTGTCTCGGACGGGCGTTCTACCTCCCGGACTGTCAGACACTGCGCCTACAGTGCTGTTCTCGGAGGCGGTTCGCGTCGTAGGGTCGCCTTCCGGGCCCTAGGAGAGGGGAAGCCATGACCGACAACACAGGTGGATACAACCTTCCCGATAACGGATCAATGCCTAACCGCGACTACGAGCGTCAGATCGCCCTCCTCTCAGCAAAGAACGAGCGTCTTGCCGAGGCGCTCCGTGCCGCTCGCGACCAGATCGTCGAGCTGAAGAAGCAGCTGGACGACCTGGCCAAGCCGCCGGGCACCTACGCCACCTTCCTCGGGGCGCACCCCGACGGTTCGGTGGACATCTCTTCCACGGGCCGCAAGATGCACGTGGCGGCCAGCCCGAATCTCGACGTGTCCCGGCTGAGCCCGGGTCAGGAGGTCAAGCTCAACGAGGCCATGACGGTGGTGGCCGCCGGGGACTACGAGCGAACCGGCGAGCTGGTGACCGTCAAGGAACTGATCGGCAGCGACCGGGTCCTGGTCGTCGGCCGTGCGGACGAGGAGCGGGTGGTGCGGCTCGCCGGCTCGGTGGCCGAGGAGGTGCTGCGGGTCGGTGACTCGCTCACCGTGGACACCCGCAGCGGGTTCGTCTTCGAGGTGGTGCCCAAGTCCGAGGTCGAGGAGCTCGTCCTCGAGGAGGTCCCGGAGATCGACTACGCGGACATCGGCGGCCTGGGCCCGCAGATCGAGGCGATCCGTGACGCCGTCGAGCTGCCTTTCGCGCACCCGGACCTCTTCCGCGAGCACGGCCTGCGCCCGCCCAAGGGCGTTCTGCTGTACGGCCCTCCCGGCTGCGGCAAGACGCTCATCGCCAAGGCGGTGGCCCACTCCCTGGCGGGGATGGTCGCCAAGGCCAGCGGTGGTGACCCGGCGGCCAAGAGCTACTTCCTCAACGTCAAGGGCCCGGAGCTGCTCAACAAGTACGTGGGCGAGACGGAGCGGCACATCCGCCTGATCTTCGCCCGCGCGCGGGAGAAGGCCTCCCAGGGCATGCCCGTGGTCGTGTTCTTCGACGAGATGGAGTCGTTGTTCCGCACCCGCGGCACGGGTCTGTCCTCCGACGTCGAGACCACGATCGTGCCGCAGCTCCTGGCGGAGATCGACGGCGTGGAGCGGCTCGACAACGTGATCGTCATCGGTGCCTCCAACCGTGAGGACATGATCGACCCGGCCATCCTGCGGCCGGGCCGCCTCGACGTGAAGATCAAGATCGAGCGTCCGGACGCCGAGGGGGCCAAGGAGATCTTCGCGAAGTACCTCACGGAGGATCTGCCCATCCACGCCGAGGACGTCGCCGAGTACGGCGGCAACACCACCGCGGCGCTGGAGGGGATGATCACCTCGGTCGTGGAGCGCATGTACTCCGAGGACGAGGAGAACCAGTTCCTGGAGGTCACGTACGCGTCGGGGGACAAGGAGACCCTGTTCTTCAAGGACTTCAACTCCGGCGCCATGATCGAGAACGTCGTGGACCGGGCGAAGAAGAACGCGATCAAGGACTTCCTCGCCACCGGTCAGAAGGGCATCCGCGTCGATCACCTGTTGTCGGCCTGTGTCGACGAGTTCCAGGAGAACGAGGACCTGCCCAACACCACGAACCCCGACGACTGGGCGCGGATCAGCGGCAAGAAGGGTGAGCGCATCGTCTTCATCCGCACCATCGTCCAGAAGAAGGGCGAGGGCTCCGCGCCGCGGACCATCGACACCGTGCAGAACACGGGCCAGTACCTCTGATCAGTTCTCCGGGGGCCGGCCGGGCCGTTCATCGGCCCGGCCGGCCCCCGGCAGCCCGAGCCGCTGTTGCGAACGCCGAACCGTGGTGACGGCCCAAGCATGGTGAAACCCGAGGCCGCGAGGCGCGATCGTGCGCGGCGCCGGGCCGGGCGACCCCGGGTATCCGGAGTCACTGTCATAGGGTTGGTGATGTGAGCGTGCGTCGCGTGATGGGAATCGAGACCGAGTACGGCGTGCTGCAACCGGGGCGCCCGCTGGCGAACCCGATGCTGCTGTCGAGCCAGGTGGTGACGACGTACCGCGCCATCGCGGAACGCGACGCCTCCGCCAGGAGCAAGGCGCGGTGGGACTACGACGACGAGGACCCGCTGCAGGACGCGCGTGGTTTTCGCCTGGAGCAGGCGTCGGCCCACCCGTCGATGATCACGAACGATCCGGCGCGTCCCGCGCCGTCGGGTCCCTCGACGGGGCAGGTGCCCATGGTCGGGGCCCGGCCCGGAACGGGCCAGATCCCCGTCGTGCGCGGCGGGCAGGGTTCCCCGCCGCAGGACGTGGAGCGCCCGGCCACCGAGGAGTACGACGACCCGAGCGCCGCCAACGTCATCCTGACCAACGGGGCGCGCCTGTACGTCGACCACGCCCACCCGGAGTACTCGTCGCCCGAGGTCACCAACCCGGTCGACCTGGTTCGCTGGGACGTCGCGGGCGAGCGGGTCATGCTCGCGGCCGTGCGTGCCCTGGCGGCCGTTCCGGGCAGCGAGACGGTCCTGTACAAGAACAACGTGGACGGCAAGGGTGCCAGCTACGGTACGCACGAGAACTACCTGGTGGACCGGTCGCTCTCGTTCGCGACGCTCGCCGAGCTCATCACCCCGTTCCTGGTGACGCGGCAGGTGTTCACGGGCTCGGGTCGGGTGGGCCTCGGTGCCGCGGGCGGGCAGGCCGGCTACCAGCTCTCGCAGCGCGCCGACTACATCGAGGCCGAGATCGGCCTGGAGACCACGCTGCGCCGCCCCATCGTGAACACGCGCGACGAGCCGCACGCGGACCGGCAGCGCTGGCGGCGCCTGCACCTCATCCTCGGGGACGCGAACTGCATGGAGGTGCCCACCTACCTCAAGACGGGCACCACGTCGCTGTTCCTGTGGGTCCTGGAGCATCTGACCGAGCTCGCCGACGCGGGCGTGGACGCCCGCAAGGAGCTCGGGGCCGTGAAGCTCGCCGACCCGGTGGCCGCGGTCCAGCACGTCTCGCGGGACCTGGACCTGTCCGTGCCGCTGGACCTCGCGGACGGCCGGACGATGACGGCGCTCGAGATCCAGGGCGTCTGCGCCGACGTCGTCACCCGCTCGCTCAAGGCGCTGGGCAGCGACCCGGACTCGGACGCGGTGCTGGAGCGCTGGACGTCACTGCTGGAGCGCCTGGCGGTGGACCCGGCGTCCTGTGCCCGCGAGGTGGAGTGGCTGGCCAAGCTGCGGCTGCTGGAGGGTCTGCGCCGGCGTGACGGCCTGGGATGGGAGCATCCGCGCCTGCACGCCATGGACCTGCAGTGGTCGGACGTGCGGCCCGAGCGCGGGATCTACCACCGGCTGCTGGCCAAGGGCGCCGTCGAACGGATCGTCGACGAGGCGTCGGTGGCGCGTGCCGTGGGCCACCCGCCGGCCGACACGCGGGCGTTCTTCCGCGGTGAGGTGATGGCCCGGTACGGCGACCAGGTCTCGGCGGCGAGCTGGGACTCGGTGATCTTCGACGTCGGCGGGCGCCAGACCTTGCAGCGCGTCCCGATGCTCGACCCGGCGCGGGGAACCGAGGCGATCGTCGGGCCGTTGCTCGATGCAAGCCCCGATGCCATCACCCTTTTGCGAAGACTTTCTGGCGACAGGTGATTCGCAAAGCGCAGTTAAGGTTCTAGGCTGGCGTGACCAGCGGCAGCCGCGAGCAATACCAGGAGGCGACCATGGCCGGTCAGGAACGTATCAACCCGTCACACGAGGACCGCACGCCCGACGACGACGCCGCGGACGCCCCGGCCCCCGCAGGGCAGGCGCAGCAGCGTGACGACGACGTCGACGAGCTGCTGGACGAGATCGACGACGTCCTGGAGTCGAACGCCGAGTCGTTCGTCCGTGGCTTCGTGCAGAAGGGCGGCCAGTAGTTGGACGGCTTCGGAGGCGGCCAGGCCGGCCGCGGTCACACCCGGCTCCCGGACGCGTTCCTGCGCCCGGGATCGTCGTCGTTCGTCGAGTTCCTCGCCGAGTACGCGCCCGACCGCCTGCCCGGCGCGAACGGTGCGGGGCAGGGCGCGCTGCCGGGTGCTCCCGGCGTCGCGGCCGGCCACGGCGGATACCGCAACGACCTGACGCCGCACGCCACCACGATCGTCGCGGTGACGTTCGGCGGCGACGGGACGGCCGGGACGGGCGGCGTCGTCATGGCGGGTGACCGGCGCGCCACGTCGGGCCCGATGATCGCCAGCCGGTCCATCGAGAAGGTCTTTCCCGCCGACGACTACTCGGCTGTCGGGATGGCCGGTGCGGCCGGGATCGGCATCGAGCTGATCAAGCTCTACCAGCTCGAGCTCGAACACTACGAGAAGATCGAGGGTTCCCTGCTCTCCCTGGAGGGCAAGGCGAACCGCCTGGCCACGATGCTGCGTGGCAACCTTCCGATGGCGATGCAGGGCCTCGCGGTGGTGCCGCTGTTCGCGGGTTACGACCTGGACCGCGGCGTCGGCCGGATCTTCTCCTACGACGCGACCGGGGGCTGCTACGAGGAGTACGAGCACCACGGCGTGGGCTCGGGCTCGCTGTTCGCGCGCGGTGCGATGAAGAAGCTGTGGCGCCCCGGCCAGGACGCGGCGGGCGCCGTCGCGGTCGCCGTCGAGGCGCTGTACGACGCCGCCGACGACGACTCCGCCACCGGCGGTCCCGACACGGTGCGGCGGATCTTCCCCGTCGTGTCCACGGTCACCGCCGACGGCTACTCCCGGATGCCCGACGACGACGTCGCCGCCGTCGCCGAGCAGATCGTCGCCGAGCGGCGGGAACGGGGGTCGATCGCATGAACATGCCCTTCTACGTCTCGCCCGAGCAGCTGATGAAGGACCGGGCGGACTTCGCTCGCAAGGGCATCGCCCGCGGCCGGTCCGTGGTGGTCCTCGCCTACGACGGCGGCATCGCGTTCGCCACGGAGAACCCGTCGCGTGCGCTGCACAAGATCTCCGAGATCTACGACCGCATCGGGTTCGCGGCCGTGGGCAAGTACAACGAGTTCGAGAACCTGCGCGTCGCCGGCGTGCGGTACGCGGACCTGCGCGGCTACACCTACGACCGCTCGGACGTCACCGTCCGCGGCCTGGCCAACGCGTACGCGCAGATCCTCGGCACCGTGTTCATCACCGAGTCCAAGCCGCTGGAGGTGGAGCTCGTCGTGGCGGAGGTCGGTGCCACGGCGGAGGACGACCAGATCTACCGGCTCACCTACGACGGCACGGTCGCGGACGAGCACGGCCACGTGGTCATGGGCGGACAGGCCGAGCAGCTCGGCCGCAAGGTCGGGGACGGCTGGCGCCCGAACATGTCGCTCGGCGAGGTGCTGCGGCTGGCGGTGAGCGCGCTCGGGTCGTCCGACGGCGGGACACCGCGCACGATCGAGCCGGGCCAGCTCGAGGTGGCGGTGCTGGAGCGCGCACGGTCGCGGCGCGCGTTCCGTCGGCTGCCCAAGCAGGCGCTGACCGAACTGCTGGCCCAGGAGCCCGAGGAGGACTCCGGGACGGGCGACGGCGAGAGCTCGGGCGGGACGGCGGCGCCTCAGGCAGCGCCGGGGCCGGCCGAGCAGGCGGGGTCCACCGGATCGCCGGAGACTGGTGAGAACGGGGGCCCGGACGCGGAGCCGCCGGCCGGTCCGAAGGAGGGGGCGCCGTAGAACCGGACGCCGTCGGGGAGCGCCGCCGTCGCAGCACACGGGCGGCGTCGACCGTCGCCGACGAGACCATCACCGACGAGAACCACCTCTGACCACCGCACGCACAGATAAGGGAGGGACCGCCATGGATCGCAGGATCTTCGGACTGGAGACCGAGTACGGCGTCACCTGCGCCGCTGAGGACGGGCGCGGACTCTCGGCCGACGAGGTCGCCCGCTATCTGTTCCGCAAGGTCGTGGCGTGGGGACGCAGCTCCAACGTGTTCCTGCGCAACGGCTCGCGGCTCTACCTCGACGTCGGGTCCCATCCCGAGTACGCCACCGCGGAGTGCGACGACGTGCGGCAGCTGGTCGCGTACGACCGCGGTGGCGAACGCATCCTGGAGGGCCTCGTCGAGGACGCGCAGCAACGGCTCGAGCACGAGGACCTGCCCGGCCGCATCCACCTGTTCAAGAACAACACGGACTCGGCGGGCAACTCCTACGGCTGCCACGAGAACTACCTGGTGCGCCGGGGCGGGGACTTCGCGCGGCTGAGCGACGTGCTGGTGCCGTTCCTCATCACCCGGCAGGTCCTCGTGGGGGCCGGCAAGGTGCTGGCCACGCCCCGGGGCGCCGTGTACTGCCTGTCGCAGCGAGCAGACCACATCTGGGAGGCCGTCTCCTCGGCCACCACGCGCTCGCGGCCCATCATCAACACGCGCGACGAGCCGCACGCCGACGCCGAGCACTACCGTCGCCTGCACGTCATCGTCGGTGACTCGTCCATGGCCGAGCCCACCACGATGCTCAAGATCGGCGCCACGGACCTGGTGCTGCGGCTCGTGGAGGCCGGGATGCCGATGCGGGACCTCAGCCTGGAGAACCCCATCCGGGCGATCCGGGAGATCAGCCACGACCGTTCGGGCAAGCACCCCGTCACGCTCGCCAACGGGCGGTCCATGACCGCGGTGGAGATCCAGACCGAGTACTACGAGCGGGCGCGGGACTTCGTGGAGGGGCAGGCCGACCCGACGCCGGTGGTCAAGCAGGTGCTCGACCTGTGGGAGCGTGGCCTGCGGGCGCTGGACAGCGGCGACCTGACGCTGGTGGACCGTGAGCTGGACTGGGTGATCAAGCTTCGGCTCATCCAGCGTTACCAGGCCAAGCACAACCTCTCGCTGGACGACCCGCGGATCGCCCGCCTCGACCTCGCCTACCACGACATCTCCCGGACCGAGGGCCTGTACAACCTCCTCGCGGCGCGTGGGATGGTGGAGCGCGTGACCACGGACCTGGAGATCTTCGAGTCGACGGCGATCCCGCCGCAGACCACGCGGGCGAAGCTGCGCGGCGACTTCGTGCGCGCGGCCCAGGACGCGCGCCGGGACTACACGGTCGACTGGGTGCATCTGAAGCTCAACGACCAGGCGCAGCGGACGGTGCTGTGCAAGGACCCGTTCCGGAACGTCGACGAGAGGGTCGAGCGTCTCATTGAGTCCATGTGACAGGATCTGCGGGTGATCCGCCGCCTGCTCGCCGTCCTGATCTCCGCCGGGGTGCTGGCCACGGCCACGGCCTGCGCCCCGGCCTCGCTCCCGCTTGAGATCGGCCCGGCGACGACGGCCACGGCGTCGCAGGCGCCGCTCGACGTGGACGGTGAGCCCGGTCAGGTGCCCCAGCTGACGTACGACAAGCCGTTCGAGGTGGTGCGTCCCGGATCCCGGACGATCTGGCCGGGCACGGGTGACCTGCTCGAACGGGACGGGCCGGTCCTCCTCAACCTCTACGCGGAGGACGGCCGTGACGGCGGTGAGCTGCAGAACACGTTCCGCACCTCGCCGGCGTCGTACACGATGTCCGAGGCTTCCCTGGGCAACCACCTGTTCGCGGCGCTGAGCGGCAAGCGGGCGGGCGCGCGCGTGATGCTCGTGGAGGCGGATACGGCCGACGGCGGGCCTGCCGGTGGTGAGCCGGGTACCGGTGAGCCCGCCGAGGGCGGTGACGCCCAGGACGGGGCCGGCGGGGAGGAGCCCGGCGAGAGTGGTTCTGCCGAGCAGGAGCCCGGCGAGAGCGGGCCTGCCGGCGCAGAGCCTGACGAGAGCGAGAGCGAGAGCGAGAGCGAGGGCGAGAGCGTCCCGGTGGTTCTCGTGGTCGATGTCCTGCCGACCCGCGCGTCCGGCACCGAGCTCCCGGATCCGCCCGCCGAGCTGCCGCAGGTCAGCCGGGACGAGCTCGGCGCGCCGACGGTGCGGATCCCGCGTGGTGCGAAGCCGCCCGGGACGCTCGAGGTCGTGCCGCTGGTCCGGGGCAGGGGGCCGCAGGTGGCGAAAGGCGAGGTCATCACGGTCGAGCTGCAGGCCGTCGCGTGGGGCGACGGCGGGCTCAGGGAGGGTGAGGTCGTGGAGTCCACCTGGGAGGATGGCGTCCCGCCGCGTTCCGCCCAGGTCGGGATCGGGGCGCTGATCGAGGGGTGGGATGCCGGACTGGTGCAGCAGCCGGTCGGTTCTCAGGTCATGCTGGTGGTGCCACCCGGCATGGCGTACGCCGGTACCAAAAGTCCGCTCGCCGGGGAGACGCTGGTGTACGTGATCGACATCCTGGACGCGCACAAGCCGGTCCAGGACAACGAGAAGAAGAAGGACTGAGATGTCTGTCGCGATCCGTGTGATCCCTTGCCTCGACGTCGACGCCGGGCGCGTCGTCAAGGGGGTCAACTTCCAGAACCTGCGCGACGCGGGCGACCCGGTGGAGCTTGCCGCCCGGTACGACGCCGAGGGCGCGGACGAGCTGACGTTCCTCGACGTCTCGGCCTCCTCGGCGGGCCGCGACACCACCGTGGAGGTCGTGCGGCGCACCGCGGAGCAGGTGTTCGTGCCTCTCACTGTGGGCGGAGGGGTGCGCTCCGCCGACGATGTCGACCGCCTCCTGCGGGCCGGCGCGGACAAGGTCGGGGTGAACACGGCGGCGATCGCCCGGCCGGAGCTGATCGCCGAGATCGCCCAGCGGTTCGGCTCCCAGGTGCTCGTGCTGAGCGTGGACGCGCGCCGGGTGTCGGGCGGGACGACGACGCCGTCCGGGTACGAGGTCACGACCCACGGCGGGCGGACGGGCACCGGCATCGACGCGGTCGAGTGGGCCGAGAAGGCCGCGGCCCTGGGAGCGGGGGAGATCCTGCTGAACTCGATGGACGCGGACGGGACGGCGAACGGCTTCGACCTGGAGATGCTCGCGGACGTGCGCGCACGCGTCACGGTGCCCCTGATCGCCTCGGGCGGCGCGGGCAGGCCCGAGGACTTCGTCACGGCGGCCGAGGCGGGTGCGGACGCCGTCCTGGCGGCCAGCGTCTTCCACTTCGGCACGCTGACCATTCCGCAGGTCAAGCAGGAGATGCGGGAGGCGGGCCTGGAGGTCCGCTGAGGGCGCCCGCGACGGGGCCGTCGTCCTGGAGGCCACCTGCGACGTCGTCCGTCGTCCGTGCAGCCGTCCGTCCCGGCGCCTCGGGGCAGGGGCTGTCTCTTATACACATCT
>NZ_JABBYC010000038.1 GCF_016742955.1 Myceligenerans indicum
CCTTATCGTCGGCAGCGTCAGATGTGTATAAGAGACAGGGGTCAGAGCGTGCGGGCGGGCACGGGGGCCTCGCGGCGAACGTCCGCCGTCAGGCGCCCCACGATCTCGTCGGCCCAGGAGGCCGCCCGGTCGCCGTCCCGGTCCGCCACGACCACGTGGCCGATCCGGTCGTTGTTGTCCGCCGCGCGGAGCACGGCGCCGGGGCGAGGCAGATCGTGGCCGACGACGCGGGTGTCGCCGGCCAGCGTCTCGGAGCCGGTCACCCCGGCGAGGAACCCGTCCTCGGGGGCCAGGAGGAACCGGACCGAGGCGCTGCCGGCCGACGGCACCTCACCGACGGGCTCGCGACCCAGGGCGAGGTCGGTCAGGACACGCAGCGGGTCGTAGCCGGTCACCAGCCGGACCAGGTCGAAGATGTACCCGCCTCCCTGGCGCGGGTTGAGCTCCACCAGGCGCGGTCCGTCGGCGGTGAGCCGTACCTCCGTGTGGCTGATGCCGTGGGTGTGGCCGACGGCGTCGAGCACACGGGCGACGTGGTCGGTGATCGCGGTGCGGGCGACGGGGTCCAGCGGGGCGGGGAAGTCGTGCCCGGTCTCTACGTAGCCGACGGCGTCGCTGCCGTCCGCGACCGGGCGGCCCACCTCGCTCACGGACTTGGCGGTGATACCCAGCACCGTGGTCACGCCGTCGCGGGTGACCGACTCGACGCTGTACTCCGGGCCGTCCAGGACGCGCTCGACGAGCGCGAGGCGGGCCAGCGGCTGCTGCCGGGTGTTCCGAACGGGGGCGGTGACCTCCGCGTACGCGTCCGCCAGGCCCGTCTCGTCGGCGACCCGTCGCACGGCCGTGCCGGAGTTCAGGTCCACGGGCTTGACCACCACGGGATAGCCCAGTTCTGTCGCGGCGGCGCGCGCCTCCTGCCACGTCGCGGCGACCGCGTGCGGCACATCGGGGAGGCCCGCACGTGCCACGGCGGCCCGGACCAGGTGCTTGCTCGTCGCCGTGTGCATCGCGGCGGCCGACGAGCCGGGAAGCCCCAGTGCCTCGGCGGCGACGGCGACCGCCGGAAGGTAGTAGTCGCAGGTGGTGAGCACCCCGTGGACATCGTGACGGTCCGCCACGCGGCGGGCGGTCTCCAGCACGGCGCCGTGGTCGTTGGTCTCGGCGACCACCACCTCGCTGGCGAGGTCGAGGACGGGGTGCGTGTCACCGCCGGGCAGTGTGTAGACGTGCGGGTCGCGGGTGACGAGCACGTACTCGTGCCCGAGCGAGCGGAGCAGCGGCGGGAGGCTCAGGCCGGTGGAATGCAGCCAGCTCTCGATCATCAGCAGGGTGGGCACGGGCGGGACCTCTCCGGGCTCGTCGGAACGATTCGCGCAGGATCGTACCCCGATCTTGAGATTCATTCTCATCATGGGTGGTGTTGCGGCGGCCGTTCGGCAGGTGCGTGTCACGCCGGTGTGCACCTGGTTCGTGCCGGCTCGGTCGGTGTCGGCTCGGCGGTGCTGGCTCGGCGGTGCTGGCTCGGCGGTGTCGGCTCGGCGTCGCCGGCTCGGCGGTGCACGACCTGCTCGTTCTCGCCCGGCTCGCGCCGGTGGTCCGGGAGGTCCGGCGCGAGCGCGACCAGGAGGTTGATCTGCCGATAGAATTCCTCGGCCATGCCACTCCTCCGCCGACACCCCGAACCACGCGCCGGGGGGCGCCAGCCCCGCCGAGATCGCCGTCCCGCGAAGCGGTCGGATCAGGCTGTCCGCGTTGTCACCGACTCGACGTCTTCCCTGCCGACGGGCGACGGCGAGCAGGGAATCCGGGTGGTTCCGTTGCGCGTGGTCACCGAGCGGGAGTCCTACGACGAGGGGGTTGACGTCTCCGCCGCCGACGTCGTCCGGATGCTCGACGAGGGTGCACGTGTCACCACATCCCAGCCGTCACCGGAGCGCTTCGCGGCGACGTACCGCGACCTCGCCGACGACGGGGCTCGCGCCATCGTGTCCTTGCACCTGTCGGGCGAACTTTCCGGCACGGTCGGAGCAGCGAGCGCGGCCGCAGCACGGTCACCGCTCGCGGTGCGCGTCGTCGACTCCCGCACGGCCGGCCCCGGACTCGGGTTCGCCGCTCGTGCGGCCGCGCAGTGCGCGGCGGCCGGCTGCGACGCCGCACATGTCGCGGCCCGCGCGCGTGAGGTGGCGGACTCGTCGACCTCGGTGTTCGTGGTCGACACCCTGGAGCACCTGCGCCGCGGCGGGCGCCTGTCCGCGCCGGTGGCCGCCCTCGGGACGGTGCTCGGCGTCCGGCCGATCCTGACGATGCGCGACGGCAGGATCGAGCTCGCCCAGCGGGTCAGGACGCGAGCGGCCGGGATGGAACGCCTGCTGGACCTGGCCGGCGAGTCGATCGCCGCCGCGACCCGTCCCGTGGTCGGGGTGCAGCATTTCGGCGCTCCCGATCGCGCCCGCACGCTGGCCGGGCGGCTGCGGACGCGCACCCGGGCCGAGGTGGAGATCTCCGACATCAGTGCGGTCATCGGCGTGCACGTCGGCCCGGGAACGCTCGCGGTCGCCGTGGCCGACCTCGGCGACCACGAGCACTGACGACGAGCGTTCGCCTCGGACGCCGCTCCTGCCGCGCCGGCATGCCGTACGGGTCGGCGCCGTGCCTGCAGGTGTCCCGACGGGTCGGCGCCGCGCCCGCAGGCGCGGGCGCGTCAGGCCTCCAGGGTCCTCCGGAGCGTGGCCGCGAAGCCCGCCGGATCGCCTCCCGGCTGGTCGTACTCGCCGCCTGTGAACCCGTTGTGACCACCGGGGAAGACGGCTGCCTCCTGTCCGAGGCGGCGTGCGATGCTGCGCGCTGCGCGGGCGGCCATCTCCTCACCGGAGTCCGCCCCGACCCCGATGACCACCCGCGGTTCGGGCCGGGTCAGCGCCTCCCAGTCGAGCTCGAGACCAGGCATCCAGGCCATGCTCGAGCCGAGCATGGTGTCGTCACGGGCACCGTCGTCCTCGACCGGCAGGCCGAACGCCGCGGGATCCGGGTCCGGCCGATCGAGCACCTCCGGCCCCAGCTCCCCGGACGTCATGACCAGCGAGATGAACTTGGCCATGGCATGACCCCAGCCACGCTCCCGGTAGGTCTGGTGGATGTCGAGCATCGCGGCGACAACGACATCGCGGTCCGGCAGGAACGCGGGCAGCGGCGGCTCGTGCGCGACCACCGTTCGCAGCACCTCAGGGTGCCGTGCGGCAAGCTCCAGGGCGACGACGGCACCGCCGCTCGAGCCCACGAGGTCCACCGGTCCGCCACCCACGGCGTCGATCACCCGGAGCACGTCGTCCACGTGGTCGGCGAGCAGTGTGCTCCCGTCGGGCTCACGGGTGCTCCGCTCGACCCCGCGAGGATCGTAGGTGACGACCCTGCGGTCGGTGAGGCGAGCAGCGAGGCTTCCGAAGCCGTGCGCGCCCATCGGCAGCCCGATCAGGACGAGCGCCGGAGCGTCCGAGGCCGTCTCGGGCTCACGGACGTCGTAGGTCAGGACGGCACCAGGTGCGTCGAGGGTGTGGGTCTTCTTCTCGGACATCGCTCTTCCTTCGGGATCCGGCGGTGCTGCTGCACCGTCACGATGAGGCAGACGACCGACGGTCCGGGAACTCATCGCTGTGTGCCGGCCGTCTCCTCCTGAGCCCCTGGATTGCCGAGCCGCCGCCCCCAAGCTTCCGAGCCGCCGCCCACCCCGAGCTCCCGAGCCGCCGAGGACGTCGGAAGCGGCGGCGCGAGGGGCCGCTGCCTCGTCCCCGTCCGCGACCGTTACCCGTGGAGTTCCGCGGAAGCGACACCGACGGCGGACTGTGGACCCGCAGGCTTGTGCACAACGACGTGCCGGGTGCTGCGCGGCGCGGAGCCGCCCTGCCTAGCGTCAGCGGCATGAGAGCAGACACGGACGTGGTGCCGGAGGTCCCCGAACCCGCAGACGACCTCGTGACCCGGCTGCGGCAGCATCGTTCGGCCGACAGGGTCGCCGCCGCCTACGCCGCGGCGCACGGGCATCCTGTCGGGCACGAAGGCGGGACCGAGCGGCGCTGGGCGCTCGGCCGGCGCCCTGGGACCGTCGCCGTCGTGGCGGTGCTTCTCCTGGCGTGCGTGGCCGGTGCCGTCGTGCTGGGACGGGACGCGGTGGGTGCCGGCGCCGTACGCCCGATCGCGTCCGCGGACAATATCCCCGCCGGTCCCGTCGCGTCGGACGCGGCGGGCGAGGGACGCGAGCCCGTCGCCACGACCTCCGACGGTGACGCACCGCAGGCAGCCGACGCCGACGCCGGCATCGGCGGCGCCGGCCCGCAGAACGTTGCGCGCACCGGTCTGGTCGCGCACGTCGTGGGCGCAGTACGCCGGCCCGGGCTCGTGGAGCTTCCCGCGGGCGCGCGCATCGCGGACGCCGTCGAGGCGGCCGGCGGGCCGACCGGCGAGGCGGACCTGTCTGGCGTGAACCTCGCCCGCCCCGTCACGGACGGCGAACAGGTGCACGTCCCGACGCCGGGTGAGGAGGCCCGCTCTCTCGGAGGAGCGGGGGAACAACCACCCGGCTACGCCGAGGCGATCGAAGCGGTAGACCTCAACACCGCCGACACCGCGGCGCTCGACACTCTGCCCGGCATCGGGCCCGCACTGGCGCGACGGATCATCGACTGGCGCACCGTCAACGGTCCGTTCGCGTCGGTCGACGAACTCGACGGCGTCTCGGGGATCGGCCCGTCCGTGCTGGAGCAGATCCGCCCGCTGGCGCGCGTATGAGTGGCGTCGACCTGCGCCTGGCGCCGGCCGCCGTGCTCGCCTGGACCGCAGCGTGGATCGCGACGGGCGGAGCGCCCGCGACGGCACTCGCCGCAGGATCCGGATGGCTGGCGGCGCTCGCGGGTGGCGGCATGATCGTGCTCGCCGGGCTACGTGCCCCCAGACGGGCGGGGCACGCGGCGGGCGGGGGAGCGGTGAGCGTCGTCGCTCACGTCACCCTCGCTGCCGCCTGCGTGTTCGGGGTCGTCGCGACCGCAGCCGAGCGGACGGCGAGTGCCGCGGTGATCGAAGACCTGGCCGGTCGTGGATTCACGGCGGAACTGAGGGGCACGGTGATCTCCGAGCCCGAGCCGGTCCCGTGGGGCAGGGGCGGGGCAGAGCCCGTCCGTCTGATGCTGGACGTCCGCGAGGTGGACGCGCGGGGAGCGACGACCGCCTCGCGCGCCCGCGTGGTGGTGACCTGGGTGCCGCAGGCGCAGCCGCTCGAGGGCGATGCCGCCGTGCCGGATCCGCGCTTCGGTGCGGAGGTCGTGGTGTCCGGCGTGCTTCGTCCCGCCGAACCGGGCAGACCCGAGTCCGCGCTGCTGAACGCCGGCGTCCTGACGGTTCAGCGCCCGCCGCCCGCGCCCCTCCGGCTGCTCGACCGGCACCGCGATGCCCTCATGGCGGTGACCCGCGACCTCGCACCGCAGGCCAGAGGCCTCGTACCCGGCGCCGCCATCGGCGACACCACGCGTCTGCCCGACGACATCGCCGAGGCGATGAAGACGGCGGGACTGACTCACGTCACCGCGGTCTCCGGCGGGCACTTCGCGATCGTGATCACGCTGCTGACAGGCGTCGCCGGAACGCTGGGTGCGCCGCGCTGGGTTCGGGTCCTGCTCCTGGCCGCGGCCGGTACGGCGTTCGTCGCGCTGGTCCGGCCCGAGCCGAGTGTGTTGCGCGCCGCCGTCATGGCGGCGTTCGGCCTGGCAGGAGTCTTGCTCGGCCGGCCCGCGCAGTCCCTGCCGGCCCTCGCGGGAACCGTGATCGGACTGCTCGTTGTCGACCCGTGGTTGTCGCGGTCGTTCGCCTTCGCCCTCTCGGCGGCGGCCACCGCGGGGCTGGTCCTGCTCGTGCCGCCGCTCGTGGCACACATCGCGCCCTGGACGGGGAAGACGTTCGCGTTCGCGCTGGCCGTCCCACTCGCGGCCCAGGCGGCGTGCGGTCCGGTGCTCGTCGTCCTCGCTCCCCAGGTGTCGCTCGTGGCCGTCCCCGCCAACCTGCTGGCGGCCCCGGCGCTCGTTCCGGCGACGGTTCTCGGCCTCGCCGCCACGGTCCTCGCACCCTGGTGGGCCTGGGGTGCCCACCTCCTGGCCCAGGTAGCAGGTGGTGCCACCTGGTGGATCGCCCAGGTGGCGGAGTACGCGGCGGCTCTGCCGGGTGGCGTCGTGCCCTGGCCCGGGGGGCTCCTCGGCGCCGTACTGCTCGCCGGAGCGACGGCGGCCGCACTCGCCCTCCTGCTGGCACGGGATCCCCGCGGCTGGCCCGAGACCTGGCGCCATCGGGCCGCCTGCGCGTACCGGCGGGTCCGCCGGGCAGCCGTCGCGGGAGGCGCCGGTGCGGGCCGTCGCGAGGCTCCCGCCCGTGCGCCCGGTTCCCGGCGACGTGCGGCTTCTGGCGGCTCGCCCCTCGCCGCGCGGCACCCGGTCCGCGCCACTCCGCGCTGGCCGGCCGCACTGATGATCGTGACCGCCGCACTCGGCCTCGTGGTCCTCGGGGTACGGCACGGGCCGGCGCGGGGCGTCCCGCGCGACTGGGTGGTGGCCGTGTGCGACGTCGGGCAGGGCGACGGTCTCGCCGTTCGCACGGGGCCCGCCGCAGCCATGGTGGTTGACGTCGGGCCCGACGGCGACGCGGCGGGCCGCTGCCTGGACCGGCTCGGAGTCACGCGGGTCGACCTTCTGGTGCTCAGCCATTTCCACGCCGACCACGTGGGCGGCCTGGCCGCCGTCCTCGACGGGCGGGAGGTGAGGTCCGCCCTCGTCTCCCCGCTCCTCGCTCCCGAGGCCGGCGCGACACGAACCATGGAGGACCTGGCCGCGGCCGGTGTCCCGGTACGCAGGCCCGTGGCGGGGGAGCGCGGGACTGCGGGAGAGGCCACCTGGGACGTGCTGCTCGCGGGGGTCCCCGGCGCGATGCCAGGATCCGGGACGAGCGGCGCGTCGTCGGGGACCGTCGTGAACGACGCCAGTGTCACCCTGCTCGTACGGGTGTCCGGCCTGGACGTGGTGCTGCTCGGCGACCTGGAGGACGCGGGCCAGGCAGCGCTGCTGGCCGAGGCACGGAGCAGGGGAGTCGCGGACGTCGATGTCGTGAAGGTCGCCCACCACGGGTCCCGGGTCCAGTCGCCCGCGCTCGCCGAGCGGCTCAGCCCTGCCGTGGCCCTGGTCTCGGTGGGCCGTGACAACGACTACGGCCACCCGACGGACGCGGCGCTGGACCTGTACTCGCGAACCGGTGCGGTGGTGCTCCGGACGGACGAGTGCGGCACGTTCGGGCTGGTGGTTCGTCAGGGGTCACTGGCGGTGGGAGGCTGCTGACCGATCGGGAGGGGTGAGCCTGCGCCGGCCGGATCGGCGTGGCGCCGATGTCGGAGTGCCGAACTACAGTTTGCTTCGTGCCTCCAGCTACTCGTCGCAGGTCCGGTTCCCGTTCGTCGGCAAAGACCCCGGGCCGTTCGTGGGACGAGCCCGCGCTCGCCCCCGTCGTCCTGGTCCGCGGAGCCGAGCCGTTGCTGACCGAACGGGCCGTGGACGGCGTGGTCCGCCTCGCACGTGACCGCGATCCCGAGGTGGAGAAGGTCGAGCTCGAGGGCGCCACGTACACGGCGGGGCAGCTCACGGTCGCGGCCAGCCCGTCGCTCTTCGGCGAGGAGAAGGTCGTCGTCGTGCGGGGTGCGGAGTCCGGTACGGAGGACCTGATCCAGGACGTCGTCGCGTACGTCGCCAGGCCGGACGAGGAGACGACGGTCGTCGTCGTGCACGGTGGCGGGCAGCGCGGGAAGAAGATGCTCGACGCCGTGACCAAGTCCGGGGCGCCGGTCCTGGTGTGTGACCCCATCACCCGGGACGGCGAGAAGGCGTCGTTCGCCATGGGGGAGTTCAAGGCCGCGCGTCGTCGTGCGGACGCGGACGCCGTGCGAGCGCTCGTCGACGGCCTCGGGAACGATCTGCGGGAACTGGCGGCTGCCTGCTCCCAGCTCATCTCCGACACCACGGGCACCATCACCGAGGCCACGGTCGACCGCTACTACGGGGGACGGGTCGAGGCCACCGGCTTCCGGGTCGCCGATGCCGCCGTGGCCGGGGATGCGGGCGCGGCCGTCTCCCTGCTGCGCCACGCCCTGGCGACCGGGCTCGACCCGGTGCCGATCGTCGCCGCCCTCGCGGTCCGCCTGCGGAACCTCGCGAAGGTCGCCGCGATGCGGGGCGGGGGGATCACCGCCCGTGAACTCGGCATGGCGCCCTGGCAGGTCGACCGCGCCACCAAGGACCTGCGCCGGTGGACCCCGGAAGGGCTTGCGGCGGCGATCACCGCCGTCGCCCAGGCGGACGCCGACGTCAAGGGTGAGACGCGGGACCCCGTCTATGCCGTCGAAAAGGCGGTCTTGGCAATAACCCAGGCTCGTCGCGGGTGACGCGGACAATACTCACGCCGGCTCGGCCTGGATGATCGTGCGGAGTACTTTTCGCAACGAAGTTGGAGTGACTCCATGTCCCCCGAAGTCTGGAAGACGATCGCGATCGTCGCGTACCTCGCACTGATGCTGGGTATCGGCTACGCGGCGTTCCGCCGTACGGATGACCTCGACGACTACATGCTGGGCGGTCGGCGCCTGAGTCCGGGTGCCGCCGCGCTCAGCGCCGGCGCGTCTGACATGTCGGGCTGGCTCCTGATGGGGCTGCCCGGCGCCATCTACGTGAGCGGGCTCGTCGAGTCCTGGATCGCGATCGGTCTGACGATCGGCGCCTGGCTCAACTGGAAGTTCGTGGCGCCCCGCCTGCGCGCCTACACGGAGACGGCGCACAACTCGATCACCATCCCGAGCTTCTTCGAGAACCGGCTGCACGACACCTCCCGCCTGCTGCGGGTCGCCTCGGGCGCCATCATTCTCGTGTTCTTCACCTTCTACGTCTCCTCCGGCATGGTGGCCGGCGGGACGTTCTTCGAGGGGTCGTTCGGGCTGGACTACACCACCGGCATCTGGGTCGTCGGAGGCGTGACGCTCGCCTACACGCTGTTCGGCGGCTTCCTCGGTGCCACCTGGACCGATGTCGCACAGGGCTGCCTGATGCTGCTCGCCCTGGTGGCCGTGCCCGTCGTGGCCTTCTTCGATCTCGGCGGCTGGGGGCCGATCCGCGAGGGCCTTCTCGCCGCCGAGACCAGCGGAGCCGTCAACCACCTGTCCTTCCTGGCGGGCGCGTCGGTCACCGGAGTCGTCTCCGCCGCCGCCTGGGGCCTCGGCTACTTCGGCCAGCCCCACATCATCGTGCGCTTCATGGCGATCCGTTCCCCGCAGGACGCGGTCGCGGGCCGTCGCATCGGCATCAGCTGGATGATCGTCACCGCGGTCGGTGCGATCGTCACCGGCCTGATCGGGGTCGCCTACGTCAACGTGCACGGCGGAACGCTGGAGAACCCGGAGACCGTGTTCCTCTACCTGTCGCAGGTCCTGTTCCACCCCCTGGTCGCCGGTCTGGTCCTGGCGGCGGTCCTGGCCGCGATCATGTCCACCATCTCGTCCCAACTCATCGTCTCCTCCTCCGCCCTGGTGGAGGATCTGGTCAAGATCACGGGCAAGGAGATGACCGCGCGCGTGCAGGTGATGCTGGGCCGTCTCGGGGTCCTGCTGGTCGCGGTGATTGCTGGGCTCATCGCCTTCGACCGGACCGACACCATCCTGGACCTTGTCGGGTTCGCCTGGGCCGGCTTCGGTGCGGCGTTCGGCCCGATCGTGATCCTGAGCCTGTACTGGCGCCGGCTGACCCGCTGGGGCGCACTGGCGGGCATGGTCGTCGGTGCCGCCGTCGCCTTCGGGTGGGGCCGCTCGCCGCTGGGCGACACGCTCTACGAGATCGTCCCCGGGTTCGTCCTGGGCGGGATCGTCGCGATCGTCGTCAGCCTCCTCACCCCGGCTCCGTCCGAGGCCGTTCGCGAGGAGTTCGCCGAGGCGGCGCGGTGCGCGTCGGAGCAGGACGCCGTCAAGGCCTGACGATCGGTACGGCTCGTGCCCTCACTCCTCAGCGGCGTGCGGGCACGAGCCGCACTGTCGTCAGGACCGCACGGCAGCCGCGCCACCGTCGCGTCTACGTCTCGCAGGCGACGCCGTCCCCGTCCCGGTCCAGGTCGTAGATATCCGACCCGGTGACGTAGACGGGACCCCTGACGTATGCGGGGCCGTTGCCGCTCCCGCTCGCGCAGTCGACGTCGGAGGCGATGGGTACGCAGGCACCCGAGTAGTTCGGGTCGCAGTTGGGCTCCGGCTCGGCCTGCTCCGGTTCGGCCGGCTCGGGAGGCGGCGGAGTGCGTGTTCCCACCGAGACGACCTTGTCGACCGGTTCCTTGGTGACGACCTTCTTGACGAGCTCGCGCTCGGTCTCCTTGCCGTCAACGTAGGTGACACGGTACGTCTTGGTGCGAACACCCTTGACGCCCTGCGTCGTGACCTTCTTCGTTCCCTTGTCGAGGTTCGGGTCCTTCTTGGTGATCTCCTCGAAGGGGATCGCTTCCTTCTTCGTAACCTTCTTTGTGGTCGTGACCGGTGTGGGCTTCGGCGTCGGACTCTGCGTGACCGTCGGGCTCGGCGAGGCGGTCTGGCTCGGCGAGGCGGGCGAGCTGGACGACGCGGCGGTCGGTTCCGACGTGGCGCATCCGGACAGGCTCAGAGCGGCGGTGAACGCAGCGGCGCAGATCATGGTGGCCGCGGAGCGGTGGATCTTCGGCATGGGAGTGACCTCCTCCGGCAGGACTGCGATCTGGGAGGACCATCATACCCGGTTACTGGTGTTTGATGTAGTTTGGTAGTAAAAGATGATTTCACCCTGATCTGTGCCGACCGCGCACGGTGTCCGGGCATGACGAAGGCGCCGCCACCCCGGAGGGTGGCGGCGCCTTGCGTTACCGATCAGCCTTGCGTTGCCGATCAGCGCTGAGGCTCGATCAGAGCGACTCGACCTGCTTCGCGATGGCCGACTTGCGGTTCGCGGCCTGGTTCTTGTGGATGACGCCCTTCGACACAGCCTTGTCGAGCTTGCGCGTCGCGGCCTGCAGCGCGGTGGTCGCGGCTTCCTTGTCGCCCGCGGCGACGGCCTCACGGACCTTGCGCACGTGCGTCTTGAGCTCGGACCGGACGGAACGGTTGCGCAGGCGCGCCTTCTCGTTCGTCTTGATGCGCTTGAGCTGGGACTTGATGTTTGCCACTGGTGGACTTCCTGGTGTGTTCGCCCGAAGGCGAGCGGATAGGTCGTAGAGAGCGGACGCAGTCCCGGGACTGGGGTGGGGAACCCGTGGAGAGGGGCTGCGACGGTGCCCGCCGACCTGGGCGGGCACACAGCCATCAACATTACCAGACCCCACTTCTGCAGGCTGCCTCACGCCTGTGACGGAGTGGGTCTCTCCCGGTCCGATCCCTGCCCCTCGTTAGGATCGGAGCCGTGGCCACCACCGTGAGCGCTCGGGGCCGTCTGCAGTGGGCGGCCCTCGTCCCCCTCCTCGCGGTTGTCGTGCTTGCTGCGACCTGGGCACACCACGAGCACCCGGCGGTGCTCGCGGGAATCGCCGCCGCGCTCGTCGGGGCCGTGTTGGCGGCCGTCCACCACGCCGAGGTCGTCGCGCACAAGGTGGGTGAGCCCTACGGCTCGCTGATCCTCGCGATCGCGGTGACGGTGATCGAGGTGGGCCTGATCATCATGCTGATGGCGAGCGGCGGGGACGGTGCGAGCACGTACGCGCGCGACACCGTGTTCGCGGCGGTCATGATCACCTTCAACGGGATCGTCGGCCTGTCACTGCTGGTCGGGGCGGCCAAGCATCACCTCGTGAGCTTCAACGCGTCGGGTGCCGGATCAGCCCTGGGCACCGTGGTGGCCCTCGCGACGGTGACGCTCATCCTGCCCAGCTTCACCTCCTCGGCGCCGGGTGGCGAGTACACCACGTTCCAGCTCGGCTTCGCGGCGGTCGCCTCGCTGGTGCTCTACGGCGCGTTCGTCTTCACGCAGACCGTCCGGCACCGGTTCTTCTTCCTGCCCGTCACCTCCGACCAGTACGGGCGTGCGACCGGCGTGATCGACGAGGAGGGTGGCGAGCATGCGGATCCGCCCTCGCGGCGGGAGGCACTGCTCAGCCTCGCGCTGCTCGTCACCTCGCTGGTCGCCGTGGTGGGGCTGGCCAAGCTGCTGTCGCCGGCGATCGAGCACGGGGTGGCCGCGGCCGGCCTGCCCTACACGGTGGTCGGCGTCGTGATCGCACTGCTGGTGCTGGCGCCGGAGTCGATCGCCGCCGTGCGCAACGCGGCCCGTGACCGCGTGCAGACCAGCCTGAACCTCGCCTACGGCTCGGCGATGGCGTCCATCGGACTCACCATTCCGGCGATCGCCGTGGCCACGCTCTGGATCCCCGGAGACCTCTGGCTCGGGCTCAACGAGACCCAGGTCGTGCTGTTCGCCGTGTCCGTGGTGGTGGCGATCCTCAGCGTCGTGCAGGGCCGTGCCAAGACGTTGCAGGGCGTGGTGCACCTGGTGCTGCTGGCGGCGTTCGTCGTGGTGTCCGTCCAGCCCTGAACCGCCGGGGCGACGGCGGCCTCGGGCGCCCGCAGGCGGGACCGCGCGCCGCGCAGGGCGCCTGCTTCACGTCACGCGCCGCGCTCGTCACATCGCCGCGACGACCTCGTCGAAGGTCGCCTTGTCCAGGACGTCGCCCTCGCGGCGGACGGCGTCGGGATCGATGCGGATGACACGGTTGAGCCGCACCTCGCTGGGACGGCCCTGCCGGTCCCAGCCGCCGGTCCCGATGTCCATCCAGCGGCGCCCGCCCCGCCCGTCCTGCTGCCCGTCCTGCACGTGGTCCTTGCTGGTGAGCTGGAGGCCGAGGAGCCACCGCCCGTCCCGCCCGACCAGCAGCACGGGCCGGTCCTTGCCCTGGCTGTGATCCTCCTCGTAGGGAACCCAGGTCCACACCACCTCGCCCGGGTCGGGCTCGCCGTCCAGGTCGGGGGAGTAGGCGGGCCGGACGGTCCCGATGAAGTCGCCCGGGTAGGAACCGGTGCCCGACGACGGTCCCGGTGTGCCGCCGCCCCCGGTGGCCGGCGGGCCGGGACGCGGGGCAGACCGCCGGGACGGGGCGCTGCCGGACGCGCCGGAGGTCGTGCCGCGGTCGCCGGGCGCCCCGCCACGGTCGCCGTCGGACAGGAGTGCCTTGAGGACCACCCGGGCGATCTCGCCGAGCAGCCGGATCCACCGGTTGTCGCTCACGCGGGAAGGGTACCGGCCTCAGGTGAGGTCGAGGGCGCGGTCCATGTACTTCACGACCTCGTCGAAGACCGCCTCGTCGAGGATGTCGCCCTCGCGGCGCACGTCGTCCGGGTCGATCCGGATGACGCGGTTGATGCGCGCCTCCGAGTCCCGGCCCTCGCGGTCCCAGCCGCCCGTGCCGACGTCCATCCAGATGCGTCCCTCGCGTGCCTCCTGCAGAGCATCCTGGTCGTGGTCCTTGCTCGTGAGCTGCAGACCGAGCAGGTACGGCCCGTCCATGCCGACCAGCAGCACGGGCCGGTCCTTGCCCTGCGAGTGATCCTCCTCGTACGGGACCCACGTCCACACGACCTCACCGGGGTCCGGGTCGCCGTCCAGCTCGGGGTTGTAGACCGGGTGAACCTCGCCCTCGAAGTCGCCGGGATACGGGTTCCTGGATGAGAAGGTCACGCTTCGGACCGTACCCGATCGGCTCAGGTGCGCAGCGAGTGACCGGACAGGTCCGCCGCGTCGCCGTCGCTCCAGTGCGGGCGGACCTCGATCGGCGGCGTGAACGTCACCGGCAGGCGCATGGGGCGCCGCTCCCAGGGCGAGGGGAACCACTCGATCTCGTCGAGGTCGATCGTGAGGCGCACGTCGAGCCGCTTGAGCAGGGTGTCGACGGCGTTGCGCGTGACGATCCGGGCCAGCCGCGGAGCGGGGCAGCGGTGCGGGCCGTTGCCGAACGCGAGCTGGCTGCGGTTCTCGGCGCGGTCCCAGGCGTCCTCGTTCTGGCGTGCGATCTCCTGGCTCGCCGCGCTGACCGCGAGTACCAGCGCGTCGCCGCGCTCGATGTACTTGTCGCCCATCAGCAGGTCCTTCGTGGCGACGAGGGGGGGCAGGTTGCCGCTCGGGGAGTTGGCCCACAGGGTCTCCTCCATGGCCTGGTCCACGCCGTAGTAGCCGCTGCCGACCATGCCGGGCGTGCGCCGGTCCGTGAGCAGGCTGAGCAGTGTGGAGCTGACCCAGGACTCCAGCGGACCGTTCGCTCCCGCGAGGACCGTGATGAGCGAGTGGGCCACCTCGATCGGCGCGGTGAAGGCGCCGTGCTGGATGAGCCTGCTGGTGAGGTCGTTGGTCGGTGCGGCGTACCGGGCGCCGATGTGGTCGGTCAGGATGCCTTCGAGCTCGGGCAGGACGTCGGTGTTGCTCTCCATCGGGCTCATCACCTCGCGCGCCAGATGCGCGACCCGGCGTCCGGTCCGGAAGTCGAACCCGAAGAGCTGGCCGACGGCGAGCAGAGGAAGCACCGCGCTGTACTGGGCGACGACGTCCGCCTTGCCGTCCTCGGCGAACTCGTCGATGAGGTGGTCGCACGTGCGGCGGAGCATCGCGCCGAGCATAGCCTCGTCCAGGTCGTTGAAGACGTCGTCGAGCGGCGCCCGCAGCCGTGCCCGCTCGGCGCCGTCCTGGAAGTGGGAGGAGAACCGCTCGCTGGCCGGAATCATGGGTGGCAGGCGCGACCCCGTGGACAGGAGGCCGCGCTCATGGCCGTTCCAGGTCTCGCTGCGGCGGGAGAACAGCTTGTCGTCGCGGGCGATGCGAACGATGTCGGCGTGATCGAGCACGAGCCACGCGGGGACGCCGGGCTCCAGCTCGACGGGCGCGACGGACCCCCACTCATCTCGCAGACCTCGGTAGACCGCGTGCGGGTCTGGCGCCGTGGTGGTCCGGGTGATGGGCGTGAGATCGGTCAACTCGTTGAGCCTCACGGGTTGCGGCATGTCGGTGCTCCGGCAGTCGGTACGGGTGTGCTGGCCCGCATCACGCGGGCCGTGCCCATCTTGCCGGGAACCGGAAAAAATGGGCACCTACCTGGGAGTATTTCACCTTCACTTGAGTGGCGGAACCCCGCCCCGACTGCTATCGCCCGGCCGGCGATCAGGGCACGATCGGCTCCGCGAGCGCCTCGTCCAGATCCTGCCGGTCCCCGTTCACCGTGACGCCCGCCTCCTGGGGCGTGAGCCGGCGCCACAGCAGCAGCGCGAGCGCGCGGGCCGTGCCGGTCACCGTCACATCGGGGACGATCTCCTGCGCCCGGTCCGGGTCCGGGAGGCCGAGGACCCACGAGGCGCCGGGGGAGTCCTCGGCCACCAGCAGCACGTGGACGCGCAGCGGAGCCATCCTGCCGAGCCCCACCTGCCGCGGCTGGAAGACGGTGACCACCTCGTCCACGGCGTCGGCCCACACCTCGGGCGGCACGTCCGTGACCAGATCCAGGTGCGCACTCCCGGCGGCGGCAGCACGCAGGTCGTGCAGGTGGACGAGGGTCTCGTGGACCTGGCGCCGGTGCCAGAACGACGCCGGCCCTGGGCCGAGGGGCTCCGGGTGGGCCAGCACGCGTGCGGTCGCATCGGGTGCCAGGTCGTGGAGCGTCTCCCGGAGCTCGGCGGCCCGGGCGGCGTAGCGTTCCGCCGGCCCTCCGGGCACGGCGTCCGCCTGGTGTGCGTCCTGCGCCCGCGCCTGTGCTCCTGCCCAGCGGTGGATGTGGGAGAGGTGCTCCACGAGCTCTCCCGCCGTCCAGTCGCCACAGCCGGGCACCCGAGACCCGGGGTCGACGCCGGCGATCGAGTCGTGGAACGCGTCCTGCAGCCGTTCGAGCAACGTCAGGTAGTCGAGGCCGCTCGGGTGCGGGCCGGAACCATGCTGGGTGGCGGCTGTTGTCATGGGCTCACGGTAGCGCCGCGGACCGACACTCAGATGAGGTCGACCAGATCCGCGATCGAGTCCACGACCCGGCTCGGCCGGAACGGGTAGTTCTGCACCTCGTCGGCGGGCGTAGAGCCCGTGAGCACCAGGAACGTGCGCAGCCCGGCCTCGAGCCCGCCCATCACGTCCGTGTCCATCCGGTCGCCGATCATCGCCGTCGCCTCGGAGTGCGCGCCGATCCGGTTGAGCGCGGACCGGAACAGGATCGGGTTCGGCTTGCCGACGAAGTACGGCTTGCGGCCCGTGGCCGCGGTGATCATGGCGGCCACCGAGCCCGTCGCGGGCAGCGGACCCTCCTGGGACGGACCGGTCACGTCAGGGTTCGTGGCGATGAACCGCGCGCCGCCCTGGATCAGCCGGATCGCGCGGGTGATCGCCTCGAAGGAGTAGGTGCGGGTCTCACCGAGCACGACGTAGTCCGGGTCGGACTCGGTCAGCGTGTAGCCGGCCTCGTACAGGGCCGTGGTCAGTCCGGCCTCCCCGATGACGTAGGCGCTGCCGTCGGGGATCTGGTCGTGCAGGAACTGCGCAGTCGCGAGCGCAGAGGTCCAGATCGCGGTCTCGGGTACGTCGATACCGCTCGACGACAGGCGCGCTCGCAGGTCACGTGCCGTGAAGATGGAGTTGTTGGTCAGGATGAGGAACGGCACGTCCTCGTCCCGCAGCCGCTTGACGAAGTCCGCGGCGCCGGGCAGGGCCGTCCCCTCGTGAACCAGGACCCCGTCCATGTCGGTGAGCCAGGCCATGATCTCGCGCTCGGGCATCGTGTGTTGCTCCTCGTTCGCCGTGGGCGGGCCACGTTCCCGCCGCTCGCGCGTAAGCCTAGGGGCAGCATCGCGCGCGGCGGCGGCGCTGCCCGGACAGCAGGCAGGCCGGCGCGGGGAGTTACGCCGCCCGGGCGGCTCCGCCGGCTCGCGTGACCCGTGGGACAATTCCCCTGACGGCCCGTGGCCGGGCCGATCCGAGACACGACCGCCGTCGTCCACCGACGCACGCGCCACCCATCACAGTCCAGGAGCAGCCCGCCTTGCCCCCGATCCCCACCGAGTCCGCGACCGCGCGCATCCAGCCGAACGCCACGGCACCCGAGCTGATCCGCAACTTCTGCATCATCGCGCACATCGACCACGGCAAGTCCACGCTCGCCGATCGCATGCTGCAGCTCACCGGGGTGGTCCAGCCGCGGGACATGCGGGCGCAGTACCTGGACCGCATGGACATCGAGCGTGAGCGCGGCATCACGATCAAGTCCCAGGCCGTCCGCATGCCGTGGGCCGTCACCGGCGAGGACGGGACGGAGACGCCCCACGCGCTGCACATGATCGACACGCCGGGTCACGTCGACTTCACCTACGAGGTCTCTCGCAGCCTCGCCGCCTGCGAGGGCGCCGTGCTGCTGGTCGACGCCGCCCAGGGCATCGAGGCCCAGACCCTGGCCAACCTGTACCTGGCCATGGAGAACGACCTGGAGATCATCCCGGTCCTGAACAAGATCGACCTGCCGGCCGCGCAGCCCGACAAGTACGCGGAGGAGCTGGCGCACCTCGTGGGCGGGGACCCGTCGGACGTGCTCAAGGTCAGCGGCAAGACGGGCGAGGGCGTGGAGGCCCTGCTCGACAAGATCGTGGCGACCGTTCCCGCGCCGACCGGCGACGCCGACGCTCCCGCGCGCGCGATGATCTTCGACTCCGTCTACGACACCTACCGCGGCGTCGTCACCTATGTGCGCGTCGTCGACGGCGACCTCAACCCGCGCGAACGCATCGTCATGATGTCCACGCGCGCCCAGCACGAGCTCCTGGAGATCGGCGTGCACTCGCCGGACGCGACACCCACCAAGGGGCTCGGCGTCGGTGAGGTGGGATACCTGATCACCGGTGTGAAGGACGTGCGGCAGTCCAAGGTCGGCGACACGGTCACGAACGCGCACAAGCCGGCCGACACGGCCCTCGCCGGGTACGACGACCCGAAGCCCATGGTGTTCTCCGGCCTCTACCCGATCGACGGCTCGGACTACCCGGCCCTGCGAGAGGCCCTCGACAAGCTCAAGCTCAACGACGCCGCGCTCAACTACGAGCCCGAGACCTCCGTGGCTCTCGGCTTCGGGTTCCGTGTCGGCTTCCTCGGCCTGCTGCACCTGGAGATCGTGCGCGAGCGTCTGGAGCGTGAGTTCAACCTCGACCTCATCTCCACGGCGCCGAACGTCATCTACGACGTCACGATGGAGGACGGCGAGGAGGTCAAGGTCACCAACCCCTCGGAGTTCCCCACCGGCAAGATCGGTGAGGTCCGCGAGCCGGTGGTGCGGGCCACGATCCTCACGCCGAGCGAGTTCGTCGGCACGGTCATGGGGCTGTGCACCGACCGCCGCGGACAGATGCAGGGCATGGACTACCTGTCCGAGGACCGCGTCGAGATCCGCTACACGCTCCCGCTCGCCGAGATCGTGTTCGACTTCTTCGACCAGCTCAAGTCCCGCACACGCGGCTACGCCTCCCTGGACTACGAGCCGTCCGGCGACCAGGCCGCCGACCTCGTCAAGGTCGACATCCTGCTGCAGGGCGACCAGGTCGACGCGTTCAGCGCCATCGTGCACCGGGACAAGGCCTACGACTACGGCGTGCTGATGACCGGCAAGCTCAAGGAGATCATCCCGCGGCAGCAGTTCGAGGTCCCCGTCCAGGCCGCGATCGGCGCTCGCGTGATCGCGCGCGAGACGGTGCGCGCCATGCGCAAGGACGTGCTGGCCAAGTGCTACGGCGGTGACATCAGCCGTAAGCGCAAGCTGCTGGAGAAGCAGAAGGAAGGCAAGAAGCGCATGAAGAACATCGGGTCCGTCGAGGTCCCGAAGGACGCGTTCATCGCCGCCCTGTCCAGCGACCCGTCCTCGGGCAAGGACAAGAAGAAGTGACGCCTGACCTGCGGAGGGCGTGCAGTGCCCGCGCTTCCTGACGGCCTGCCGATGCCCGGGGACGGCGCCCTGCCCGCCTGGGTGGGGACGGCCCGGCCAGGCGGGACGGAAAGGTCGGATCCTCACGGCCACGCCTCGCACGCCACCCCTGCCCCCGGAGACGGCGGTGATCCGCGCGGCGTCGTGCCGGCCGCGGGAGGAGCGCAGGACGCGCCGCGCGGGCGCCGGAGGTTCGGCGTGTACGTCCACGTGCCGTTCTGCTCCGTGCGGTGCGGGTACTGCGACTTCAACACCTACACGGCCGCCGAGCTGGGCGGCGGCGCCTCACAGGTCGCCTACGCCGACACCGCACTGCGTGAGGTGGGACTCGCCGGGAAGGTGCTGGCCGACGTCGGGCTGCCCGAGCGGTCCGTCTCGACGGTGTTCTTCGGCGGGGGGACACCCACCATGCTGCCCGCCGGCGACCTCGCGCGGATCCTGGACGGCATCCGCGGCGCGTGGGGGCTGGAACCAGGGGCCGAGGTCACGACCGAGGCGAACCCTGACTCGGTGACGCCGTCGTCCCTGGAACGGCTGGCCTCGGCGGGCTTCACGCGGGTGTCGTTCGGGATGCAGTCGGCCGTGCCGCACGTCCTGGCGACACTGGAGCGGACGCACGACCCCGCGCGCATCCCCGACGTCGTGCGATGGGCGCGCGACGCCGGCCTGCGGGTCTCGCTCGACCTGATCTACGGGACGCCGGGCGAGAGCCTGGCGGACTGGCGTACCTCCCTCGAGACGGTGATCGCGACCGGGGTGGACCACGTGTCGGCGTACGCGCTGGTCGTCGAGCCCGGGACGAAGATGGCGGCGCAGGTGCGGCGCGGGCAGCTCACGCTGCCGGACGAGGACGACCAGGCCGCCAAGTACGAGCTCGCGGACGAGCTGCTCACCGCGGCCGGGCTCGGCTGGTACGAGGTGTCGAACTGGGCACGGACCGCCGACGACGCCTGTCGGCACAACCTGGCCTACTGGCGCGGGAACGACTGGTGGGGGATCGGGCCGGGAGCGCACTCGTACGTGGCTGCGGCCGCGACGCCGGCACCGGCGGTGGCGACGTCCGCGACGTCCGACGGCGGCGGGCCGGGCGGGGGCGTGGTCCCGGCAGCCGGGCCCCCGGACGACGACGGCGAAGCCCGCGCGGGCGTGCGCTGGTGGAACGTGAAGCACCCGCGGCGCTACGCCGCCGCGCTGGAGGCGGGCGGGTCGCCCGGTGCGGGCCGCGAGCTTCTGACCCCGGACGAGGCCTACCTGGAGCGGGTGATGCTCGGTGTCCGGCTCGCCGAGGGGCTCGAGCTGGCCGTGCTCCGTCCTGCGGGACGTCACGCGGTTGCCGGTCTGGTGGCTCGTGGCCTGCTCGACGGGCCCGCAGCGCTCGGCGCCGGCGAGCGGCCTGCCCGTGCGGTGCTCACACTTCGTGGGCGGCTGCTCGCGGACGCCGTCGTACGGGAACTGACCGCCTGACGCGAGCCGGTCACGATACCCGGAGGGGTCTTGGGGGTGTCGGCCACCCCGGCTAGGTTGAGGCCACCAACAGGCGTTCAGGAGATGAGTCGATGAACAACGGTGGCACGCCCGGCCAGGGTGGCCAGAACCCGCAGGACCCGTATGCGCGGCGCCCCGGCCCGGACGAGCGGAACCCGTACGGGCCACCCGACGCCGGTGGAGGGCAGCCGTCCGAGGACGCCCCCGGTCCCGGTGTCCCGCAGCCCGGTGTCCCGCAGCCCGGGATCCCGCGGTACGGGCAGTACGCGCCACCCGGCTACCAGGCCCCGGCCCCGGTCCCGACGGGGCAGCCGGCACCCTGGGCACCCCCGTCCATCGGCGAGTCGCACCGCTTCGCCTGGCAGGCGTTCGGCCGGAGCGCCGGCGTCTGGATCGCCATGGGACTGCTGTTCCTCGTGGCGGGCGGTGCCGTCTTCCTCGTCATGAATCCGTGGTTCGGCCAGGCGTTCGGAGACCTGCCCGACGTGATGAGCAGTTCCGACCCGGACGCCGTCGACCGGTGGACCGCCCGCTTCACGGCGGCGTCCACGGAACCTGTGGCACTGGCGCTCACTGCTCTCGCGGGAGTGATCCTCCAGGTCATGGGGATGACGTTCTACGCGGCCGCGCTGGCGTCGACGCGGCGGCGGCGCATCGGCTTCGCGGACTTCTTCGCGCTGCGGAACTGGGGTGGCATCCTGCTGCTCGCCGTACTCACCAGCCTCATCGACGGTGTGCTCGGGATGATTCCCGTCCTCGGAGGCTTTCTCCAGATCGCCGTCGGTGTGCTGCTGGTCGCCGCACCCTACTTCGTCCTCGCGGGGAACATGAGTGCCCTCGACGCGATCACCGCGAGCTTCAGGCTCGTGACCGCACATCTCGGGCTGGTCGTCCTCGCCTACCTGATCGTCGTCGCCTACATGTTCGCCTCCGCGTGCACCTGTGGTCTCGCGTTCTTCGTGATCGGGCCCTTCTCGGTGATCTTCGGGGCCCACCTGTTCCGGCGCTTGCAGGGTGAGCCCGTCGAAGCGGCCCAGCCCCCGATGGCGGCATGAGCTCCGCCACCGGCGGTACCTCGTGCACGGGCGGTCACGCGACCCGTTGATGCCCGCTATGCGCCGGTCAGGGCGAGTTGCGGTCGCGGGGTGTTCGTGCGCGGGTGACAGTTGCTCGGAGAGCCTCGAGAGAAAGGGCGACCCATGAGCGAGAACACACCGCGTGGTCCCGGCGAACCGCCCGGGGAAGAGCCCGGTGCGCCGGGAGCGGGCGAGCCCGAGCCGCAGGCACCGACGGACCGTCCCGCAGGACCGCAGCAGCCCGGCGGCGCGCCGTCCTCGCCGGAACCGCAGCGACCTGCGGGGCCGGGCGGCACACCATCGCCCGCGGACACGCCGCCCGGTGTGACAGCACCCGGGTCGGCGCCTCCCGGCGGGTACGGCGCGCAACCGCCCGGCGGGTATGGGGCGCAGCCTCCGGGCGGGTACGGCGCGCAGCCTCCGGGCGGGTACGGCGCGCAGCCTCCAAGCTCGCCGACGCCGTACAGCGGTGCGCCTGCCCCGGCGTTCCGTGTCGGTGAGGCGCTCGGGTACGGCTGGAACAAGTTCGCCGGCAACGCCCTGCTGTGGATCGTGTTCGTCCTGCTGCTGCTCGTCGTGTCCGTGGTGTTCAACTCGGGCAACATCCCGAGCTACCAGGACATGTGGGACTCGAGCCAGACGAACTCCGGTGTGTCGTTCGGTGGCTCCCTGCTCGGGCTGATCGGGGCCGTCCTGGCCGGGATCGTCCAGGGCCTGGGCACGAACGCGGCCCTGCGCGAGGTGTCCGGCCAGAAGCCGACGTTCGGGTCGTTGTTCCAGGCCCCGAACCTCGGGATGATCATCGTGGCGGCGCTGCTGCTGATCGCGGCGGAGTTCGTCGGTTTCCTGGTGTGCGGGATCGGCCTGCTCGTGGTGCTGGTCTTCGCCGTCTTCACCTACCAGGGCGTGATCGACAAGAACCAGAACGCGTGGGAGGCCTTCACCGCGAGTTTCAGGCTGGTGGGGAAGAACTTCGGCGCGGTGTTCCTGCTGGAGCTCGCCCTGTTCGGGATCAACATCCTCGGCCTGATCCCGTGCGGCCTGGGCCTGCTGATCACGATCCCGCTGAGCTACATCGCGCTATCCTTCGCCTACCGCCGCCTGGTGGGTGGCCCGGTCATGGCCTGAACACCCAGGTCACAGAAATGAGGCGCACAAAAGACTGAGGCAGTGGGTCCAGGTGGACCCACTGCCTCGACCAGGCGACGATCAGGCGATCCCGATCACTTGATCATGCGGATGTTGACCGGGTAGCGGTACGGCCGGCCCTTCGACGCCTCGACGGCGGCCATGATCATGAACACGACGGCCGCGATGAAGGCCAGGTACAGGATCACCCCGAAGCCGAAGGTGACGGCGGTGATGATGGAGATCGCGATGCCGGCGATGACGAGCGTGAGCTGGAAGTTCAGCGCTTCCTTGGCCTCGGCGTCCACGAACCGGCTGCGATCCTTGAACACGAGCCAGATGACCAGCGGGGCCACGAAGCTCAGGACGATCCCGCCGATGTGGGCGAGAACCGCCCAGGTGCGTTCCTCGTCGGGGCGCAGCGGCACGGGCGCGTAGCCCGGCGCTCCCTGGTACGGCTGCTGACCCGGCTGCGGGGTGCCGTAGGGCTGCTGGCCACCGGGCTGCGCACCGTACGGCTGCTGACCGGGCTGCTGTCCACCGTAGGGCCGCTGCGGTGGAACGCCGGCGCCGGGCTGGGCGTCGGGGTTCGGCTGGGGTGTGGGCTCCGGCGGCGTCGCACCCGACTGCGGGTTCGGCTCGGCGCCTGGAGTCTGGGGCGTCTCGGACATACTCCCACTCTAGGCCTTCGCGTCCTCCTGTGGCCGACAATCACGCGGTCGTTGTCGTAATGATGCCGTTCGCCCTTGTGGCACGGGATGCCAGGGGGAACGCGCGCGCCTCTGCACGACGTGCCAGGAGCTGTCCCGACGTGCCGGGCGCTGCCCCGACGTGCCGCGCCTCTGCACGACGTGCCGGGTGCCGTCACGACGTGCCGGGTGCCGTCACGAAGTCGATGAGCTCCTCGACCCGGCCCAGCAGCGCGGGATCGAGGTCGCGGAAGTCCCGGACCGATCGCCGGATCCGCTGCCAGGCCCGCGCCACGTCCGCCTGCGACCGAGCGGGCCAGCCCAGCTCCCGCAGGATCCCGTGCTTCCACTCGACACCGCGTTCGATCCGGGGCCAGCGCTCCAGCCCGACCCGTTCCGGTTTCACCGCCTGCCAGACGTCCACGTACGGATGTCCCAGCACGAGGACGGAGCCCGGGCGCACCCCCCTCAGCGCCTCGTCCGCGAGCCGTTGTTCCTTGGACCCGGGAACGAGGTGGTCCACGAGCACTCCCACACGGCGGCTGTCATCGGGCACGAACTCGGCGAGCCGGTCGGCGAGGTTGTCGACGCCGTCGAGCATCTCGACCACCACGCCCTCGACGCGCAGGTCGTCACCCCAGACCTGCTCCACGAGCTCGGCGTCGTGCCTGCCTTCGACCCAGAGGCGCGAACCCCGCGCCACACGCGCGGGGGAGTCCGGTACCGCCACGGATCCTGAGGCGGTGCGCGACGGCGTCCTCGGGGCCCCGGGCGCGACCGGTGCCGTGAGCTCCACCGGCCGTCCCTCGACCCAGAATCCTGGCCCGAGCGGGAAGGACCGCGTGCGGCCGCGCCGGTCCTCCAGCACGACCACCTGCATCCCGCCCGACTTCTCGACCCGCACCACCGCGCCGACCCAACCCGTCTCGACGTCCTCCACGACGAGCCCGGGCTCGGCCGCCGCGGGCCGCGTCTCGGGCTTGCGCCGCCCGCGGTGCGCCCCGGGGAACTCGGGGTTCAGGACGTCGGCTCCGTATCGGTCGTGCACGACGCCGATCGTAGGTGGCACGGACACGAGCTCCGGCGAGGCGCGCCGACCCGCCCACCTCCTGCCGCCGAACGGCCGGAGGCGCTGCTCATGGTGTGGTCGCTGCCTCTCCGCGGGCGTCGCGCGTCACCGGCCGCGGCTCAGACACGGGCGCGCAGGGCGGCCTCGGTGCGGGAGGACACGCCCAGCTTGCGCAGAATCGCCGAGACGTGCACGGAGACGGTCTTCGGGGAGATGAACAGACGCGTGGCGATCTCGCCGTTGGTCATGCCCTCGGCGACCAGACCCAGGACCTGTGACTCGCGTGCCGTCAGCGTCACCGGCTGGGGGGCACCCGATGCGGGCGCCCCGGCTCCGGCCCCCAGCTCGCCGGCCGTCCGGGGCCCGCGCCACCGGTCACGGCCGGACTCGTCGACGGCCGTCTCGCGGCCTGCCGCCCCGCTGCCCGACCGGGTCGTCCCCGCACGCGCCCCCGGGGCCGTCGCCTCGCTCGCGCCACCGACGGTCGGCCCGCCCCCGCGCGGCTCACCGGCCCCGGCCGCGCTGCTCGGCTCGCCGCCCGGCCGGGGACGGGGCCGGCTCGCGCTCCCGGGGCCTCCCGCAGCGGCGGGCGCACCGGCGCGCCTCCCTGCCAGCCCGGCACGCTCCAGCAGTCCGGCCGCCCACGCGGCGATCAGCCCCGCACCCATCCGTTCGGCCTCGGCGACCGCCTGGTCGAGCCGCCCACGTGCCCCCGCCCGGTCGCCGGCGTCCAGCAGCGTCCGGCCCTCCCGGTAGAGCGCGTAGGGGCGAAGGTGGGCGGGCCCCGGGAGCTCGGCGACCGCCGACCACGGCCCGTTGCCGAGCTCCGCCTCGAAGAGCGCCGCCCACACCGGATGGGTCGGCCAGCGGGAGCACGCCTCCAGCGTCGCGCGGTAGGGCGCCTCGTCCACCTTCTGCCCCGCCGCCCTCAGACCGGCGATCGCGCGGGCCGCGACCGCGAGCCGCGGCAGGTCGTACGGCGGGAGCACCTGGTGCCCGTCGCCCACGACCTCGGACACGAGGTGCAGGGCCCGCTCCGGCTCGTCGCGCAGCAGGGCGAGCTCCGCCAGCGTGACCGCGACCTTCGACCGGACCTGGACCTCCAGGTTCCCGAACCGTTCCCAGGACGCGGCGCGCCGCCGAGCCTCGGCCTGTGCCTCGTCGACCAGGCCGCGCCACATCGCCAGCCAGGTCCATCTCTCGCTCAGGTACGCCGCGTGGATGCTCGCGTGCAGCAGAGGCAGGTGGCGCTCGTACCACGCGGCGGCCTCCGCCCAGCGGCCCTGCCCGATCCAGGCCTCGGCGACGTTGCCCTCGAGCATGAAGTGCGTGCCGTCGGACAGGGGCCGCGCCATGGGCCACGCGCCGACCGCGGGGCCGTGCTGGTGCCGGGAGCCCTCGGTGGCGATCGCCTCCGCCTTCGCCCAGTCGCCCGCGGTCAGGCAGATGTCCGACCCGTTGATGTAGTAGCGGCTCGCCGCGTACCAGTCGTCGCCCGAGGCCTCCAGCGACCGCCGCAGGTCCTCCTCGGCGCCGGGGTGTCCGGCCAGGTGCCTGCTGATGCCCCGCATGTTGAGGGCCATCGAGATCTGTGTGTCGTCCCCTGCGGCCGCAGCGGCCCCGTAGGCGGAGTTCGCGGCCTCGATCGCGTCCTGCGGCCGGCCGCCGAGCATCGCATACCGTGCCCGCGTGACCAGCACCTGGGCGCGCACCGAGTCGTCGACGCCGGGCGGCACGAGCGCGAGCGCGCGGTCGAGCATGCCGGGGCCCTCGTCGGTACCGGCGTGGCCCGCGATCCGCGCCGCCAGGGCCAGCGCGCGCGCCAGGCCCACGGGATCGTCCGGCGGCCACTCCGCCAGGGCCTCACGTGCCAGGGCACGGGCGCGCTCGGTGCGCGTGGAACCGCGCAGCGACTCGGCCACCTGCAGCAGCAGCTCGTGGTGCGTTCGCCCGGCGACGTCCGCCGCACCGGGCACCTGTTCCCACAGCTCCAGGGCACGCTCGCCCAGCGACACGGCGGTGGAGAGCGCCGCCGCGCCGGTGGCGGCGTCGTGACCCACCACGGCCGCCGCCAGGGCGTTGCTCAGCATCCCGGCCCTCCACCAGTGGTCGGCGATCCGCGACAGCTTGGCCACCGAACGCATGCGCGTGGTCAGCGCGGTGGTCAGTGCCCGTGCGTACGCGGCATGGAGCCGCCGTCGCTCACCGGGCAGAAGCTCGGCGTACACGGCTTCCTGCACCAGGGCGTGCCGGAACTCGTATCCCACCTCGGTCGCCACGAGCACCGAGCCGTCCACCGCCTCGCGGGTCACCTGGTCGGAGTCGCCGCCGACGGCGGTCCCGGCGTCCGCGATCACGTCGTCGAGGACGTCGTGCCACACCCGGGGCCCGGCGGCCGCGACGATTCGGCACAGGGCCTGGGCCTCGGGGCTCAGCCGCCAGTAGCGCAGCAGGAGGATGTCGCGCAGCGACCCAGGCATCTCCGAGCCGATGAAGCCGGCGAGCTCCTCCACGTAGAACGGCACGCCCGCGCTGCGCTCGACGAGCTCGGACAGGGCGATGGCATCCACCTCGGCGGACCCGATCAGGTCGTGGGCCATCGTCCGCACGTCGTCGTGCGCGAGGCGCTCCAGGTCCAGGCGGGTCGCCGCGCGTGCGCGGTCGAGCTCGGCGACGGCGGTGCGCAGCGGGTGCCCGCGTCCGACGTCGTCGCTGCGGTAGGTGAGCACCAGGAGCAGACCGGCGGGCGCGGTGCGGGCGAGCCGGACCGCGAGGGCACGGGTGACGTCGTCGGACCAGTGCAGGTCCTCCAGGACGAGCAGGACGGGGCGCGCGGTGGCCATGCCGGTCAGGAGGTTCGTCAGGACCTCGGGAACACGTTCCGCGCCGGGGTCGTCGTCGGGCTCCACGAGCGCGGGTGCGACGACGGACAGCGAGCCGGCGGCGGCACCGGCCGCGGCAAGGGTCGCCTCCGTGCCGATCTCCTGGACGACGGCGTGCAGCACGCCGGTCAGCGCGGCGTACGGCACGGGCCCCGATCCGGAGTCCGCGCACTGCCCGACGACGACCGTGACGTCCTGGGCGGCGGACGTCAGCTCCTCCACCAGGCGGGTCTTGCCGATCCCCGCCTCCCCGGCCACGATCACGGTGCGCCCCGGCCCGCCGCGCACCTCGTCCAGTGCGGCGCGCAGTTCCTCGATCTCGTGGGATCGGCCTGTGAGGTGGGCACGGCTGACCGGCATGGGAGCATCGTCCCATGCCGGTCGGGTCGTGGTGCCCGGATCGCGTGGGCCCGGGGGCCGCGCTCTCATGCCCAGCGCGCCCTGGCGGGCTGCGTCCGGAGGGCAGGGCGGTCGTTGCCGCGGCTTGCCGGCCGGTCCTTGCGGTCCTCGCGGATCTCCGCCTCGCGGCGCTTCCGCTCGGCGCGGCGGGCGAGCTCCTCCTCGTGCCGGTGGTACTCGGAATAGTCGCTGAACCTGAACATCTCTGGTCCCTCTGCCTTCTCGCGGTCCGTCGCCGGTCCCTCACCGGCGCTGGTACCAGCCTCGGAGATGAGGTAGGGGCGGCGGATCGGGCGGTCGCCGTATCTTCACAGCGGTGTTCCCGGGCGGACGGGCCCCCGCCTAAGGCATCGCCCTAGGTGCCGGAGGGCATCGCCCTACAGGCCGGAGGCCGGGTACGGGACCGCTCGGCGTGAGGGTCCGGGCGGGTCCCGGTAATTTCTGAACATGGCTCGTCTTCTGGTGGACCTCGCTGTCGGAGCCGCGCACGCGGCGGCGCTGGGCATCGGCCGCATGCCGGATCAGGTGTTGCGGCGGCTCGCGGGCCCACCGCATGTCGTGGACGGGCAGTGCCTCTATCCGGAGGTGCAGCTCGCCCAGCGGCTCGGCGCGCTGCGCCCGCCGCCGGACGGCGGCGTCGGCGCGACGCGTGCTCGCGTGAAGCGACAGGCCAGGGTCATGGGTTCGCGGCCCGCCGTCGGCCGCGTCGAGGACCTGACGATCCCTGGCACGCGGGGGCGGGTCCGGCTGCGCGTCTACCAGGCAGACCCCGACGTCCCGCCGGACGGCGTGCTGGTCTGGTACCACGGTGGTGGCTGGGTGGTGGGCGGCCTGTCCACCGCCGATCCGGTGTGCCGCTTCCTGGCGCTCAGCTCCAACCTGGTGATCGTCTCGGTCCGCTACGGCCTGGCGCCCGAGCACCCGTTCCCGGAGGGTCTCGACGACGCCGTGACGGCCTTCCGCTGGGTCCGTGCGAACTCCCGGCGGTGGCGGCCGCGGCTCAGCCTGCTGCCGGTCGCCGTCGGCGGGGACAGCGCCGGCGGCAACGCGGCCGCCGTCGTCGCCCGGCTGACGCGGGACGACGACGGCCCGGGTGGTGAGAGCGGCGGAGGGCCGCACTTCCAGCTGATGCTCTACCCGGCCACGGACGCGACCACCCGGTACCCGTCGAGCGCGATGTTCGACGGGTACGGGCTTCCGGCCGCGCGGGTCGACTGGTACCTGCAGCGATACCTGACCGATCCCGGCCTGACGAAGGACCCGAGGGTGTCGCCGATGGTGGCGGACGACCTGGCCGGCGTGGCGCCGGCGCACGTCGTGGTCGCGGGGTTCGACGTGCTGCGGGACGAGGGCCTGGCCTACGCCGAGCGGCTGCGCGAGGCGGGCGTCCCGGCGTCGGTGCAGGTCGCGACCGGGCACGTGCACGCCTTCGCGAACGCGACGGGTGCCAGCCGCAACGCGCGGCTCCATCTGGCGCGTGCGGCGCGTGTCACGGAGGTCGCCCTGGCACGGCACGTTCCGCGCGGTGGTGTCGCCTGACGGCATCTCCCGCGCCGCGCTCCGGGCGGATGCCTCGTGCCGCGGCGTCCGTCCTGCGCGGCGCGCTTCGTCGATGTCGGTCACGCCGCGTAGGATTGGCACTCGTAGAGCGAGAGTGCTGGGTGGAGGTGACCCATGAGCGACCAGCGTCGCCTCGATGTGCTGCGTGCCATCGTGGAGGACTATGTGCACACGCAGGAGCCCGTCGGCTCGCGCGTGCTCACGGAGCGCCACCGTCTCGGTGTCTCGCCCGCCACGGTACGCAACGACATGGCCGCGCTGGAGGATGCCGGCTACATCGCGCAGCCGCACACGTCCGCGGGACGCATTCCCACGGACAAGGGCTACCGGCTGTTCGTGGACCGGCTCTCCGAGGCGCGGCCGCTGAGCCAGCCGCAGAAGAGGGCGATCGAGAAGTTCCTCTCCGAAGCGGTGGACCTCGACGACGTCATCGGTCGTGCCGGGCGGCTCATCGCGCAGCTCACCGGTCAGGTCGCCGTCGTGCAGTACCCGTCGCTGCGGCGCTCCGGGCTGAGGCACCTCGAGCTCGTCCCCACCGGTGAGAACCGGCTGCTCGTCGTCGTCATCACGGACAACGGCCGGGTCGAGCAGCGGTTCCTCGAGGTGGCGGACGAGGTCGACGAGGCCGCCCTCGGAGAGCTGCGTGCCCGGCTCAACGCCGCGGCCGCCGGGCGGCGGCTCACGCAGATGGACCTGGCGTTCAGCGAGGTGGCCGATGTCGTCGCCCCGGAGCACCGCGCGCTCGTCGCCGCGATCGGAGAGGTCGTGTCCAACGCCCTCGACGAGGAGCAGGAGGAGCGGCTCGTGGTGGCGGGCCAGGCCAACCTCGCCCGCGCGGGCATGGGATTCGACCAGGGGCTCAGCCCGCTGCTGGAGGCACTCGAGGAGCAGGTCGTGCTCCTGGGGCTGCTGACCGAGATGACATCCGACGAGAACGTGGCCGTGAGCATCGGCCATGAGAACAGACTGGCCGGGCTCGCCCGGGCCTCCGTGGTGAGCACCGGCTACGGGACGGACGGCGACACGGTCGCCCTGCTCAGTTCCATCGGACCCACGCGCATGGACTATCCGGGCACGATCGCGGCCGTGCGTGCCGTGGCCCGGTACCTCTCCCGGGTGCTACCCACGTGAGCCCCCGGTCCCCGACCGAACCGCCCGGCGACCGGACGCACCTGAGGACCCAGGTGCGCACCGGCTGCCGCCGGGCACCGCTGCCTTCCGACCCAGAGCGAGCGAAGAGAGACCTGTGACCGACTACTACGAGATCCTGGGTGTCCCGCGGGACGCCTCGCCCGAGCAGATCAAGAAGGCGTACCGCAAACTCGCCCGCACCCTGCACCCGGACGTCGCGGGGGAGGGCAGCGAGGAGAAGTTCAAGGACGTCGCACGCGCCTACGAGGTGCTCTCCAACCCGGAGAAGCGCCAGCAGTACGACATGGGCGTGGACCCGAGCGCACCCGGTGGTGGAGCCGGCGGCGGGTTCGGCAACGGGTTCGGGTTCCAGGACATCTTCGAGACGTTCTTCGGCGGCGGCCAGCCGAGCGGGCCCGTGCCGCGTGCCCGCCGCGGCAACGACTCGCTGGTGCGGCTCGACATCGACCTGTCCGAGGCCGCGTTCGGCGCCAAGCGCGAACTGCAGGTCGACACGGCCGTGGTGTGTTCCACCTGCTCCGGTGACGGCGCGCGCCCCGGGACCACGTCGCGCACCTGCGACGTCTGCCACGGGCGGGGGTCGGTGCAGCGGGTCGCCCGGTCGTTCCTGGGCCAGGTCATGACGACCGCACCGTGCTCCGCGTGCGGCGGTTTCGGCACGGTCATCCCGGAGCCCTGCCCGGACTGCTCCGGCGAGGGCCGCGTGCGGTCCCGGCGCACCGTGTCGGTGAACGTGCCGGCCGGCGTGGACACCGGGACCCGGATCAAGCTGTCGGCACAGGGCGAGACCGGTCCGGGCGGCGGACCGGCCGGCGACCTGTACGTCGAGATCCGTGAGAAGTCGCACGACACGTTCGTGCGCCGGGGCGACGACCTGCACTGCACTCTTCCCATGCCGATGACGGCCGCGGCCCTCGGCACGACACTGTCGCTGGACACGCTCGACGGCCCGCAGGAGATCGACATCCGGCCCGGGACGCAGCCGGGACAGATCGTCACGCTCAAGAACCTCGGCGTCGGACACCTGCACGGCGGCGGGCGCGGCGACCTGAACGTGCACGTCGAGGTCCAGGTGCCGACGGGCCTCACCGACGAGCAGACGGAGCTGCTGCGGCAGCTGTCGGCCCTGCGCGGCGAGGAACGCCCCGACCCCCGGCTGGCCGCCGCCCACCCGGGTGTCTTCTCCCGCCTCCGCGACAAGCTGTCCGGCCGCTGAGCCCGGTGGGCCTGCGATGAGTGCTCCGGTCTTCCTCGCCGAGGGGACGCCGCTGGCCGGATACGGCGTCGACTCGGTGTTCGTCCTGGACGGCACGGAGGGGCGCCACGCCGGTGTCGTGCAGCGGCGCGGGCCCGGTGAGCGGATCGACGTCGTCGATGGTGCGGGCCTGCGGCTGGAGGGCGTCGTCGAGTCCGTCGACGGCGAGCGGGTCCGGCTGCGGGTCCAGGGCGTGGTGGCCGAGGAGCCGCCTGAACCGGTCGTGACCCTCGTCCAGGCGCTGGCCAAGGGGGACCGCGACGAGCAGGCCGTCGAGGCTGCGACGGAGACGGGAGCCGACGCCGTCATTCCCTGGCAGGCCGAACGGTCGATCGTCGTGTGGCGAGGGGCTCGCGCCGCGAAGTCGCAGGCCAAGTGGGTTGCGACGGTGCGTGCCGCGGCCAAGCAGGCGCGGCGCGCGCGAGTGCCGCAGGTCGCCGAGCCCGTCACGACCCGGCAGCTCGCCGCACGTGTGCGGGACGTGGTCGGCGCCGGGGGCGTCGTGGTCGTGCTGCACGAGGAAGCGGTCACGCCGCTGCGTGAGGTGGCGTTGCCGCAGCAGGGGACGTCACCGGCGGCGGAACTGCTTGTCGTCGTCGGGCCCGAGGGCGGGATCTCCGCCACGGAGGTGGAGGCCCTGACATCGGCCGGCGCGGTGACCGCCCGCCTGGGCCCGCACGTCATGCGCACCTCGACGGCCGGCCCGGTGGCAGTGGCGATACTCAGCGAGCGCCTGGGCCGCTGGTCCTGACGCCGACCGACGCCCACTTCTGACGCCCCACCCGGCTGACGGCTCACTGGCTGACGCCCCCGCCGGCTGACGCCTCCGCCGGCTGGCGACCCACTCGGCCGGCGACCCCGCTGGCTGACGACCACGACCGGCTGGCGACCACGACGATGACGTTGTTACAGGCATCGGTAACAACGTCATCGTCGTGGTCGTCAGCCGGCGAAGGCGTCAGCCAGCGGGGTCGCCGGCCGAGCGGGGTCGCCGGCCGAGTGGGGCGTCAGCCGGGTGGGCGTGGTCGTGGGGTTCGACCTGATCGACGGCTGTAGTGCGGCGGGTCGGGGCGAGGGTGTCGTCAGTCCAGGACGACGAACTCCACCCGGCGGTTCTTCTCCAGGTCGGCGAACGTCCTGGGAATGACCAGCGGGTCGGACTCACCGAAGCCCTTGTACGACAGCCTGTCCTTGTCGACACCGAGCTCGACCAGACGGTCTCGCACGGTGATCGCGCGACGCTTGCTCAGCTTCAGGTTGTCGTCCTCGTCGCCACGGGAGTCCGTGTGACCCTCGATCCGGACCCGCACATCCGGGTGTTCCTCCAGCACGTCGGCCGCCTGGCGTACGACCTGCCTGCCGTGCTTGGTCAGCTTGGCGCTGTCCGTGACGAACGTGATGTTGGGGATCTCGACCAGGTCGTCCTGGGCCTCGGCCTTCTCCTTCTTGGTCGGTTCGTGGCCGGAGTCCTCGGCGTCGCCGGTGTCCTCGTCCTGCGCGTCCCCGTCGTCCGACCCATCGGCCGGGTCGGAGTCCGTGTCACCGTCCGTGTCACCGTGTTCCGAGTCGCCCTCGCCACCGTCCGCCGGGTCGGCCGTCTCGCCGGTCTCCGGGGCGCCGGAGTCCTCGGCGCCCGGGGTGCTGACGGCGTCGTCCGGCGCGTCGGCGACGACGGCTCCCGTGCCCGCCTCACCGCCAGGGCCGACGACCTGGACCGCGCGGACCCCCGTGACGTCACCGACCACGGCGCTCGCCGTGGCCGCGGCCGCCGGGCTGTCCGCCTCCACGGTCGCGTCCCGACCGGTGAAGCTGACCTGGGCGCCGTTCAGGTCGGCGTCCGCGAGGGCAGTCCGCGAGCTCTCGGTGAGCTTGCCCTCGATGTGCTCCCGGAACGCCGTGTCCTGGAAGCTCGACAGCCCGAGCAGCGCCAGCGCGGCCACGACGATCGGTCCGAGAAGAGCCTTCATCGTGCTCATGCCTTCTCACCCTCGACCCTGGCGACCTTCTCGGCGTCGGCCTTCAGGGCGGCCTGCTTGGCCGCGTCGCCCTCGACCTCGTCGACGTCCGTGTAGTCGACCTGCTCCACGAACTTGGTCGTGCCGCGCTCCTGGCCGCCGATCAGGTAGTCCTGGTACTCCTCCAGGCCCTCGCCGTCGCCCTCCACGAGGTACTGCGCCTGGTGGGCCCAGCTCTTGACCGACGGGGCGAACTTGATCCCGCTCCTGCCGATGGACTCCCGCAGCTGCGTCTGGGAGAGGACGGCGATCTGGGCGTAGGACGTGACCCCGTCGGCCTTGAGCGCCTTCTCGATCTTCGGGCCGATGCCCTCGATCACCTTGAGGTCGTCGTCGGCCGGCGGCGCGGGCTCGGCCGCGGTGTCCGCACCGGCTGTCTTGTCCGCCTCGGCGGCGTTCTCCGCCTCGGCCGAGCTCTCGGCCACGGCACCGTCGTCGGCCACGGCGTCCGGGTCGACCTTCTCACCGGTCGCCTCGGCGGCCTTCGCGGCGTCCGCCTCGAGAGCGGCCTGCTTGGCTGCCTCTCCCTCGACCTCGTCGACGTCGATGTAGTCGACGTCCTCCACGAAGTCCGCGCTGCGCCGCTCGCGTCCTGCGATGAGGTAGTCCTGGTACTCCTCGAGGCCTTCGACGTCGCCCTCGACCAGGTACTGGGCCTGCGCCGCGAAGGACATCGCGGCCGGGGCGAACTTGATGCCCGACTTCGCGAGGGCAGCGCGCAGGTCCTCCTCCGAGGCCTCGGCGACCCTGGCGAAGGTGCCATAGCCCGCGGACCGCAGCGCGCTCGAGATCTTCGGGCCGATGCCCTCGATGCGAGTCAGGTCGTCGTCCGGCTCCGCGTCCTCGTTCCCGCCGGCGCTCGCGGCCTCGGCCGGCGCCTGGTCCGCGGTGGCCCCTTCGACCGCCGCCTCGCGGGTGGCGGCCTCGGCCTCGGCGACGACCTCGGCCTCGGCGCCCGCGTAGACCGCGAGGTTCTCGTCCTCGATGTCGGACGGCTCGGCGGTCCTGCCCTTGCCGGACGCCTTCGGCGCGGGTGCCTTCGTGCCCGATGTCGCAGTGCCCGATGTCGCAGTGCCCGATGCCTCGGTGCCGGACGTGTCGGTGCCCGGCTTCTCGGTGGAGGAGGTGTCGGCGCCCTGACCGGCGTCGCCGTCCGCGTCGGGCGAGGCCGCCGCTCCGGTCGTGTCCGTCGTGGTGTTCTCGCCGGTGGTGGTGCCCGTCGTGGCGTCGGCTCCCGCGTCGCCGGAAGGTCCCGTGTCACCGGAGGGCGCCGTGTCACCGGAAGGTGCCGCGTCGCCGGAAGGCGCCGTGTCACCGGAGGAGTCCGCGTGCGCTGCGGCGGTGTCCGCCTCGCGTGCGTCCCCGGAGCCTGGTGTCCCGGCGTCGGACTCCGTTCCGGACCGGGCAGTCTCGGTGGCGGCGGTGTCCCCGGCCGTCACGGCGCCGGCCGCGTCCGCTGAGCCGGCCGCGTCCGCGGTGGCGCTCGCGTCTGCCGTCGCAGGCTTCTTCTCGGCCGTCTCGGCGCTGTGCTTTCCCGTGGTCTTGCGGGCCCACAGGATCCAGCCGGCCCAGAGGCCGATCAGGAAGAAGATGACTGCGGTGATGATGATGAATAGGAGCGACTGGGTGATGAACCAACCCACGCTGAACCTCCTGGGTGTACGGACAGCCACCGGTCAGGGCGGCGGCATCGGCGAGAACTTGTCCGATCTGCGGGGGTCTGGGGCGCCACCCGTCGAACGGGCAGACTCAACCACAGTTGACGACGTCTGGCATTTCGGACGAGGTAACAATTTCGAAGATGCGTCGAATGATAGTGGTGGCGCGTAGGCCTAGGAAATATCGGACTTGTGTCGGTGAACGCGTCCGCCCCGCCCCGGGAGCCGCGCGGAGCGAGGCCGCGGGGCGTCTTCCTGCGGGGCGCCGGCGCTCTGCGCCCGGTAGCCTGCGCCCATGGTGAGGACCACGGAGACGAGCACGGACCAGACCGAGGAGATGAACGCGGACTGTCTGTTCTGCAAGATCGTCGCGGGGGAGATCCGGACGGAAATGGTCGCCGAGTCGGACACGGCCGTGGCGTTCCGGGACATCAATCCGAAGGCACCCGTTCATGTGCTGGTGGTCCCGCGCAGCCACCACGCCGACGTGAGCGCGCTGGCGGGCGCGGACCCCCAGGCCCTGGCGGACGTCATCGGCCTGGCGGACCAGGTCGCCTCCGATCTGGCCGACGGCCAGTACCGGCTCATCTGCAACGTGGGCCCGAAGGCCGGCCAGACGATCTTTCACGCCCACGCGCACGTCCTGGCCGGAACCCAGCTCTCGGGCTTCTGATCCCGGCTTCGCCGTTGGGGAAATCGGGCGACACGAACCGGGTCCGGCTCGATAGGATGAGCGTGTCACACAGACCTGGAACCGAGGAGCGCATCGGCATCAGCCGGCCCATGACAACTTCCGCATCGCACGTACCCGCCCAGCAGACGGACCGCAAGCCCCAGCGCGGGACCGAGCACCGCGTCATCGTCCCGGCGCACATCCCGATGGTCGCCCTGCTCGGCAGTCAGGATGCCGTGCTCCGCGCGATCGAGGACGGTTTCACCCAGGTCGACGTCCACGCCCGGGGCAACGAGATCGCGGTGTCCGGACCTCCCGGGGACGTCGAGCTCGTCTCGCGGCTCCTGGACGAGCTGATCCAGGTGATCGAGGCCGGCACGCAGCTCACGCCCGAGGTCGTGACCCGCTCCATCCGGATGCTCACGGCCGCCTCCGCCCAGCGCCCCGCCGACGTGCTGACCTTCGACATCCTGTCCAACCGTGGGCGCACCATCCGGCCCAAGACGCCCGGCCAGAAGCACTACGTCGAGGCGATCGACGTCAACACGATCACGTTCGGGCTCGGCCCGGCCGGTACGGGCAAGACGTACCTCGCGATGGCGAAGGCGGTCCAGGCACTCCAGGGGAAGCAGGTCAACCGGATCATCCTGACGCGCCCGGCCGTCGAGGCGGGGGAGCGGCTCGGCTACCTGCCCGGCTCGCTCACGGAGAAGATCGACCCGTACCTGCGCCCCCTGTACGACGCCCTGCACGACATGATCGACCCGGAGCAGGTCCCCAAGCTCGTGGAGAACGGGACCATCGAGGTCGCGCCGCTGGCGTTCATGCGTGGCCGCTCCCTCAACGACGCGTTCATCATCCTCGACGAGGCGCAGAACACCTCCACCGAGCAGATGAAGATGTTCCTCACGCGCCTGGGCTTCGGCTCACGCATGGTCATCACGGGTGATGCCACGCAGGTCGACCTGCCCGGCAACCAGACCTCCGGCCTGCGGGTCGTGGAGGACATCCTGGCCGGTGTCGACGACGTCGAGTTCTGCCGTCTCGGCTCGGCCGACGTCGTGCGCCACCGCCTGGTGAGCGACATCATCGACGCGTACGCGCGCTGGGACGTCGTCACGAACGGGCAGCGGCCGGGCCGTCAGCCGCAGGACCACCGGCCGCCGCAGCGGCGTCGGCGCTAGGAGCACGGGTGAGTATCGAGGTCAACAACGAGTCGGGGTACGAGGTCGACGAGGCGGAGTTCTCCGCCCTGGGCCGGTACGCGCTGGACGCCATGCACGTCCACCCGCAGTCCGAGCTGTCGATCCTGTTCGTGGACTCGGCCACGATGACGGACCTGCACGTGCGGTGGATGGACGAGCCCGGGCCCACGGACGTCCTGTCGTTCCCCATGGACGAGCTGCGCCCCGGCAGGGAGGGTGAGGAGGTCGCCCCGGGCACGCTCGGCGACATCGTGCTGTGCCCCGAGGTCGCCGCCAAGCAGGCGCGGACGGCGGGCCACTCCACGGCCGAGGAGCTCCTCCTGCTGACCGTGCACGGCATCCTGCACCTCCTCGGCTACGACCACGCCGAGCCGGAGGAGGAGAAGGAGATGTTCGCGCTGCAGCGCAGGCTTCTCCTGACCTTCCTCGCGAACCGCTAGGACCGCCCGTGACCGCAAGTCTCCTCGCCCTCGCCGCACTGGTGGGCTTCGTCCTGGCGAGCGTGCTCTCCGCCGGTGAGGCCGCGCTCCTGCGCGTCACCCGGTCCGGCCTCGCGGACTGCCTCGCCGACGCCGAGCACGGGCCCGATCCGGACCCGCGCCGCGCCGCCCGCGCGCGTTCCGCGCAGGCCCTCGTCGTGGAGCCGACGGCGACCGTGGCCTCGTTCGCGCTCGTGCGCGTCACCGCCGAGGTGGTGGCGATCGCCGCCGCGACCCTGCTGGTCCAGCAGGTGTTCCCGGACCCTCCGGGTGGCAACCTCGTCCCGGAGCTGTTCGTCATGCTCGTCGCACTGGCCGCCGGTCTCGGGGTCGGCGTGCTGTTCGTGCGCGTGTCACCGCGTGCGCTCGGCTTCCGGCGGCCCGTTCAGGTGCTGCTCGCCCTCGCGCCGACCCTGACGGTGGTCTCGCGTGGCGTGGCGCGCCTCACCCGCCTGTCGGTTCCCCGGGTGCCGCCCCCCGAGGAGGGCCGGCGCGACGTCGCCTACCGTGTGGGCGAGTCGGAGGACCTCGAGGAGGAGGACCGGGAGCTGGTGCGCTCGGCCATCGAGCTCGCCGACACGATCGTGCGCGAGGTGATGGTGCCGCGCACCGACATGATCACCGTCGCGGCCGGCACGCCGCTGAGCAAGGTGCTGCGCCTGCTCCTGCGTTCCGGCTTCTCGCGCGTCCCGGTGGTCGGGAGGTCCGTGGACGACGTCGTCGGCGTGGCCTATCTCAAGGACGTCGTGGCTGCCGTGCACTGGCCCGTGGACGACGGCGAGGGCACCGGCCCGCAGCCGGCCGCGGACATCGCCCGCGAGGCCGTGTTCGTCCCGGAGTCCAAGCCGGTCGACGCCCTGCTGCGGGAGATGCAGTCCTCGGCGTCGCACATCGCGCTCGTCGTGGACGAGTACGGCGGCATCGCCGGCCTGGTCACCATCGAGGACCTGCTGGAGGAGCTCGTCGGTGAGCTGACCGACGAGCACGACACCGTCCCCGTCCAGGAGCCGGAGGAACTGGCCGACGGCGGGTACCGGGTGCCGGCACGGATGCCCGTCGACGAGCTCGGCGAGCTGTTCGACCTGCGCCTGGACGACGACGACGTGGACACGACCGGCGGTCTGCTCGCCAAGGCGCTCGGCAAGGTGCCCCTCGCGGGCTCCGCGGCCGAGGTGTCGGGCCTCCGCCTCACGGCGGAGCGGGTCGAGGGCCGCCGCAAGCAGCTCGCCACCATCCTGGTGCGCCGGGTGAGCCCGTCCGACGGCGACAATGGGGGCGAGCCCGGCTCGCCCGACCTCGTCGGGCAGCCTCCGAAGCACGAGAAGGAAGAGCACGCGTGAACGACGACACCTCACGAGCAGGAGCGCAGCTCCACCGGTCCGGCTTCGCCTGCCTGGTCGGCCGGCCCAACGTGGGCAAGTCCACGCTGACGAACGCCCTGGTGGGGGAGAAGGTCGCGATCATGTCCGCGCGGCCGCAGACCACGCGTCACACCATCCGGGGCATCGTGCACCGGCCGGACGCCCAGCTCATCCTGGTGGACACCCCCGGGCTGCACCGGCCCCGTACCCTGCTCGGCGAGCGGCTGAACGACCTGGTGCGGGACACGCTCAGCGAGGTCGACGTCATCGCGTTCTGCCTGCCCGCGGACCAGAAGATCGGGCCCGGCGACCGCTACATCGCCCAGCAGCTCGCCGAGCTGATGCGCGGCCGCAAGGCGGTGCCCGTCGTGGCGGTCGTGACCAAGGCCGACGTCGTGGAACGCCCGGTGATGGTGGAGCACCTGCTCGCCGTGCAGGCACTGGCCACGTCCGTGGACCGTGAGTGGGCCGACATCGTGCCGGTCTCGGCCAAGGACGGGTTCCAGGTCGACGAGCTGTCCGACGTCCTGGTCCGGCACCTGCCCGAAGGGCCGGAGCTGTACCCGGGCGGTGAACTCACCGACGAGCCCGAGTCGGTCATGGTCGCCGAGCTCGTGCGTGAGGCCGCCCTGGAGGGCGTGCGCGACGAGCTGCCCCACTCGCTGGCCGTGGTGGTCGAGGAGATCGTCGAGCGGGAGGGCACGGGCGACGAGAAGAAGGGCCGCCCGCCGCTGCTGGACGTGCGGGTCAACCTGTTCGTGGAGCGTGACTCGCAGAAGGCGATCGTCATCGGCCGGGGTGGCTCCCGCCTGCGCGCCGTCGGCACGGAGGCACGCCGGGGCATCGAGAAGCTGCTGGGTACCCGCGTGTACCTGGACCTGCACGTGAAGGTCGCCAAGGACTGGCAGCGCGACCCGAAACAGCTGCGGCGCCTGGGGTTCTGACCGCGGGCCCGGCTCCCGTCCGGCGCCGCGCCCGGCACCGGCAGGCCGCGCCGGGTCGCCGGGCCCGGTGGGGAGCCACGCCGCGTCGCCGAGTAGCCTCGGAAGATGCTCTTCCGGACAGCCGCCACCAGTGCCGCGATCCTGCTCGGGCTCGCGGCCGCAGGTGCGCTCGCCGGGCCGGGGTGGAACCCCGACCCCGTCACGGACCACATCCAGCCGGCCTCCGCCGACACCATGGTCGGCGGGGAGGAGCCCGCCACGGGAACCGGCAGGGCCGGTGACTTCGGCGTGTCCCCGGAGCCCGGACGGTTCCAGGTGCGCGAGACCGCCGTGACGATCCGCCTGGACGACGGCGCGTCGGTGGGCGGGCTGCTGCGCGAGCCGGTGACCGATGCCGGGCAGGGCCTGGCCGGCATCGTGTTCGTGCACGGCGCCGGCACCGGGAAGGCGTCCGACGCCTTCACCGAGGCGGCCACCGCGCTGGCGAGCGCCGGCATCGTCACGCTGGTCCCCGACAAGTACCTCGCCCACTACACGACCCGGAGCCGGGACTACGTCGAGATGGCCGGCGACTACCAGCACTCCGTGGACTTCCTGCGCCGGGTCCCCGGCGTCGACCCCGACCGCGTGGGGCTCTACGCGGAGTCCGAGGGCTGCTGGATCGCTCCCGTCCTGATGGCACGGGATCCGCGCCTGGCCTTCGAGGTGTGGGTGTCCGCACCCGTCGTACCGCCCCGCCAGCAGGCGGCGTTCGCGATGGACAACTACCTGCGCAACACGGACGTCCCGGAGGGCGTGTTCCGGGCGATCCCCCGGGCGGTCGGGATGCGGCTGCCGGGCGGCGGGTTCGAGTACGCGGACTTCGACGTCCGTCCCTGGCTCGCCCGGCAGGACGCGCCGATCTTCATGGCCTACGGCGCGGCGGACCCGTCGATGCCGATGGAGCAGGGCGTACGTCAGGTGCTCGCCGACACCGCCGCCGGGGGCGGGGACGCGCCCGTCACCGTGCGCTTCTACGACGGCGCCAACCACGGCATCAACGTGTCGGACGAGCCGCTGGGAGACGGCGTCGTGCCGCACGGGGACGGCCTGCACCTGCACCCCGGTTTCGCGCGGGACGTCGCGGCCTGGGTGCACGGCCTGCCCGCGTCGGCGACGGCCCGGCCCCGCATCGCGGGAGCCCAGCCGGCGCAGCTCTACCTCGCCGAGCCGGTACCGCAGCCCCACTGGTACGCCGACGGCGACGTCGTGCTCGGGATCGTGATCGCCGCCGCCGTGCTGATCCTCGCCGGTGGCGTCACCCTCGGCGCGAACCGGGCCGTGCGCGGCGCGGTCGCCCGCGCCCGCGCCGCCCGGGGCGGCGCCGCCCGGCCCGCGCCCGGCCTCGCACCCGGGCTGGCGGCTCCCCTGGGGGTGACGGCCGGGGTGACGGTCGCGACGGCGGTGGGGCTCGTGGCCTATCTGCTCGCGGTCGCACGGCTGGCGCTGGACTACGAGCAGAACGCGCTGGTGGTCCAGGGGGGCTGGATCGGGGTCCGGCTGCTCGGCGTGGTCGCGGCCGTCGCCGCCGCGGTCCTGCTGCTGCGCTGCCGGGCTGCGAGCTGGCGGGTCGCCGCCCTTCGCGTCCCTGGCGAACCCCGCACGCCGGACGGCGGGAGCGCCGCACCGGACGCGGACGTCCGCATGCCCGACGCCGGGAACCGGGTGGGCCCACGCCTCGTGACGGCGGCCTTCTGGGCGCTCGCCGCGGGCACGGTCGCCCTCGGCCTGGTCCTGGCCTACTGGGGTGTCTACCAGCTCGGCGTGTGAGCGTCCCCCGGGGCCGGGGAGCCTCCCGGATGTGAGGGAGGTGCGCAGATCTCACGATGTGACGAGTGTCGCCGCGATTCGGAACGACACGGCCTCGCTCGACCCGGTACAAACAGTGGTGGACACCCATGCCGCCAGCCCCCCGCGACCTGCCCGCGCGACATCGGGCCCGCGGCGTCACCTCAGGAGTTGTGAATGACGGATATCCACGCCCCGGAGCATGTGGAGCACCAGAGCGCCGCCGGTCCGCGGAACGCCACGGACACCGCGTCCGCCTTCGCCACCTATCGCCCGAGCGACTACGTGCGCGACGTCGTCGCCGCGCTCATGCTCCTGCTCGCACTCGCCCTGCCGTGGACCGCGGCCGACCGCGGAGCCGACCGCGTGGAGGTCGTGCTCGCCATGGCGGTCTCGCTCGCCTCCCTCTCACTGCCCTACCTGGCGCGCTTCGGTGCGCTGCCCACGTCCTGGACCGTACGGGCCACCCGCAGGTGGCGCGTCTGGGCGAACCTCCCGGCAGCCGCCGTCGTGGTGGTGGCCGTCCTGCTCGACCTGGCCGGCGGCTCGGGCGTCGGGACCGGGGCCGGTCTCGGTCTCGGCGGCGCGCTGCTCGCCGCCGCACCGCGCGACAGCGAGCTGGGGCCGGCGGACCTCGACGGCCGCGTGCACGACCGGTGGCGCGCGGTGCTCGCCCTGTCCGGCGGTCTCGTCGGCGCCGGCGCCCTCGTCTCGCTCGTCCAGACCTACGTCACCGACCGTGAGCTCGGCCCTATGCTGCGCGCCCCCCTCGGATTCGCCATGGTGGCGGGCATCGTCGTGCTTCTCGTGCTCCCGGCCTGGCGGCGTGACCGCGCGGCCAGGCTCGTGCTGATCGCGCTCGGCGTCGTCGTCACCGTCCTGGCGGTGTTCACCGCCGGCGAGGTCCTGAGCGGCGTGGAGACGACCCACGAGCAGCGGTTCGGCCTCGTCCTCGTCCCGGCGCTCGCGGCGGTGGCTGCCTCACCGGCCGTACGGCGCTCGCCGCTCTGGCTGTCCTCCGGCACGCCGCCGGTCCCCGGTGCCGTCGACGTGTGGGTCCACGCCGCGATCCGCACGTTCCAGGTGCTCCTGCTGCTCGCCCTGTGCGGTGCGGGCGACGGCCTGGTCACGCTCGTCGCGGACGGCTTCGACGTGGCGCCCCTGCTCCGCCTGATCCTCGGCCTCGTGATCGCGGGTGTGGCCTGGTTCGGTCAGCGCTCCCTGCGGCGGGACACCTCCACGGGGCACGTGCCGGCCGTGGGCGCCGCCTGCGTCTCCGGAGTCCTGGGCCTTGTGGTGGTCGTCGCGACGTCGGGTGCCGGGTCCGGCCTGCGGATCGTCGATCTCGTGATCGCCCTGGGGCTCCCGGGCATCGCGGCCTCCGTTCTCATGGTCCCGAAGGCGGTGCGTGAGCACTTCCAGACCTCGGGCCTTGCCGGGGAGGGCGCCGTCGACCGGAGCGCCGCCTGGGTCTGGGCGCCCGAGCAGCCGGCGACCCTGCCCGCGAAGCCCGCTCGCGAGCGCGAGCAGATCCCCACCGGGGGGACCCACATCGCGGCGGGCGACGCCCGGGACGACGGCGTGCCGGCCACCGGCCGGGCCCCGGAGACGGCCGCGTCCGGCGCGCACGAGGCGACCTCGCCCGACGCCGCACCCGCCGCGGTGCCCGACACCGCACCCGCAGCGGGCGGGACGTCGGCGGCCGCGGGCGGGACTGCCGCGGCGGCGGCCACCTCGGCCGCGCAAGGCGCGGTCGGCGACGGGCAGCCCGCGCAGGACGTCACCGCGGTGCTGCACCCGGCCTCCGGGCCCGGCCTCTCCTCTGCCTCCGGCCCGTCCCCTGCGGCCGGCTCCTCGTCGGCGACGGAGGACGGCGCCGCGAAGCCGGCGCCGGACCGGCCGCGCAAGCGGGTCTCGTCGACCGGTGCCGTCCGCACCTACGCGGGCCAGGAACACCGGGCGGCCTCGGGCGAGCAGCCGTCCGTGTCGCGGGTGGCCCACGAGACCACCGCTCGGGAGATGCCGGGGGCGGGCAGCCCGTCCGCCGTGGGCGCGACGGCCGTCATGCAGCCGGTGGGCGGTCAGCAGCCCGCTGCCGGAGGCAACGGCGCGGCGGCCCTGCCTTCCGCACAGCCGCCGGGCTGGACCCCCGAGGCGGCTCTCGACCCGGGCACGCCGCTGGCGGACCTCGCCGTCATCGTGCAGGAGGCACCTCACCTGCGATCCCATGTCGCCCGGAACCCCTCCACCTACCCGGCGCTGCTCGACTGGCTCGGTGCGCTCGGCGACCCGGATGTGGACGCCGCGCTGCGATCGCGGCGAGGAGTGTGAGAATGCTGCCTGTGCGCCCCATCACACAGTCCAACAAGCTTCGCGACGTCCGCTACGACGTCCGCGGGCCGATCCTGGTCGAGGCCGAGCGCCTCGAGGCCGAGGGCCACAAGGTCCTCAAGCTGAACATCGGCAACCCCGCGCCCTTCGGCTTCCAGGCGCCCGACGTCGTGGTCGACGGGCTGCGGCAGCACCTGCACGAGGCGGAGGGCTACTCCGACTCGCGCGGCATCCTGCCGGCGCGTGAGGCCGTGTCGGCCTACTACGCGAGCCGGGGGCTGGACGTCACGCCCACCGACGTGTTCATCGGCAGCGGCGTGTCCGAGATGATCTCGCTCGTGCTGCAGGCGCTCGTGGACGACGGCGACGAGGTGCTCGTCCCCGCGCCCGACTACCCGCTGTGGACCGGTGCGGTGTCGCTCACGGGTGGCACGCCCGTGCACTACGCCTGCGACGAGTCCGCGGGCTGGTCGCCCGACCTGGAGGCCCTCGAAGCGCGGATCACGCCGCGCACCAAGGCGCTCGTGGTGATCAACCCGAACAACCCGACCGGCGCGGTGTACCCGGCCGAGACGGTGCGGGCGCTGGCCGACATCGCGCGGCGGCACGGGCTCGTCCTCCTGAGCGACGAGATCTACGAGAAGATCCTGTTCGACGGGGCGAGCCATCATCACACCGCCACGTCCGCGGGTGACGACGTGCTGTGCCTGACGTTCTCCGGCCTGTCCAAGGCCTACCGCGTGGCCGGGTTCCGTTCCGGCTGGGTGGTGGTCACCGGGCCGAAGCAGCTCGCGACGGACTTCCTCGAGGGCCTGACCCTGCTCGCGAACATGCGCATGTGCGCCAACGTCCCGGCGCAGTACGCGATCCCCGCCGCGCTGGGCGGCGACCCTGCCGTGGTGGACGAGCTCCTGCTGCCCGGCGGGCGGCTGCTCGACCAGCGCGACACGGCGGTCCGGCTGCTCAACGAGATCCCCGGCGTGCGCACCGTTGCCCCCCAGGGCGCGCTGTACTGCTTCCCGCGCCTGGACCCCGAGGTCTACGCGGTCGAGGACGACGAGAAGCTGGTGCTCGAGCTGCTCCGGGAGAAGCACATCCTGGTGACCCACGGAACGGGCTTCAACTGGCCCGAACCGGACCACTTCCGCCTGGTCATGCTTCCCGCCGTGGACGTCCTGGAGGACGCGATCGGCCGCATCGCGGAGTTCCTGGAGAGCAAGCGCGTCTGAGCTCGGGCGCCGTTGTCGGTGACGGCCAGATCCTCCGGCGCCGTCTTGTCGCGTGCCGCAACGCGCCACCACATGGTGGACAGCTGTGGTGCGCGCAACATGCGGGGGTACAGTGACAGCGTGCACCCGGCGAAGAGCCTCCTCCTTCGGTGCCGCGGCGAGGCCCCATAAAGAGGCCGGACTCCTCGCCGCGGTGGCTTCGTGATGCCGGCCGCGGCCCGTAACCCGGGTCGTTGCCTGAGAGAAGGTCACTTCTACCCGGAGGACACGCAAGTCATGAACACCAGCACGGAGACCACGACCGCCCCTGCCACGAAGCACGGTGACCCCGTGTACGGCACCGCCGGCGGACTCGTCGAGGACAACCCCCAGCAGCCGTCCGGAATGCGGGTGAACAAGTACCGGCCGTTCCACGAGCAGATCACCGTCGACCTGCCCGACCGGACCTGGCCCGCCAAGCGCATCGAGCAGGCGCCGCGCTGGTGCGCGGTCGACCTGCGGGACGGCAACCAGGCGCTCATCGAGCCCATGGACGCCGAGCGCAAGCTGCGCATGTTCGACCTGCTCGTGGAGATGGGCTACAAGGAGATCGAGGTCGGTTTCCCCTCGGCCAGCCAGACCGACTTCGACTTCGTCCGCCGCCTCATCGAAGAGGACCGGATCCCGGACGACGTCGTCATCCAGGTCCTGACCCAGTCCCGCGCGCACCTGATCGAGCGCACCTACGACTCGATCCGTGGCGCCAAGCAGGCGATCGTCCACCTGTACAACTCGACGTCGGTGCTGCAGCGCGAGGTGGTCTTCCGCACCGACCAGGACGGCGTCGTCGACATCGCCCTGGACGGCGCGAAGCTGTGCCGCAAGCTCGAGGAGACGCTGCCGGAGACCCGGATCTACTACGAGTACTCCCCGGAGTCGTACACCGGCACCGAGCTGGAGTTCGCCGTACGCATCTGCAACGAGGTGCTGGAGGTCTTCGAGCCCACCCCGGAGCGCAAGGTCATCGTCAACCTGCCCGCCACCGTCGAGATGGCCACGCCCAACGTGTACGCCGACTCCATCGAGTGGATGTGCCGGCACCTGAACCACCGCGAGAACGTCATCGTGTCGCTGCACCCGCACAACGACCGGGGCACCGCGGTGGCCGCCGCCGAGCTCGGCTACCTGGCCGGCGCGGACCGCATCGAGGGCTGCCTGTTCGGCAACGGTGAGCGCACCGGCAACGTCGACCTGGTCACGCTCGGTATGAACCTGTTCGCGCAGGGCATCGACCCGCAGATCGACTTCTCCGACATCGACGCGGTCCGCCGCACCGTGGAGCACTGCAACCAGCTGCGGGTCCCCGAGCGCACCCCGTACGTGGGCGACCTGGTGTTCACCGCGTTCTCCGGGTCGCACCAGGACGCGATCAAGAAGGGCTTCGAGCACATGGCCGGCCAGGCGGAGGCCGCCGGCGTGGGTGTGGACGACCTCCCGTGGGGCGTGCCGTACCTGCCGATCGACCCGCGGGACGTGGGCCGCTCCTACGAGGCCGTGATCCGCGTGAACAGCCAGTCGGGCAAGGGCGGGGTGGCCTACCTGCTCAAGCACGACCACGGCCTGGACCTGCCGCGCCGCCTGCAGATCGAGTTCTCGGGCGCCGTGCAGCGCGTCACCGACACGGGGGGCCACGAGGTCAGCGGTGACGACATCTGGCGCATCTTCACCGACGAGTACCTGCCCATCGAGGAGGGCTCGGCCGGTGCCGTCGAGGCCGGCCTGCAGCCGTGGGGTCGTCTCAAGCTGGAGCACACGCGCGTGACGTCCGCCGAGGGTGGGCCGGCCACCATGGAGGTCGACGTCGTCGACCGTGGCGAGGCGCAGACGCTGACGGGGTCGGGGAACGGTCCGATCGCCGCGTTCGTCGACGCGATCTCGCACGTGGGCGTGAACGTCAGCGTGCTCGACTACACCGAGCACGCCCTGTCCGAGGGCGGCGACGCGACCGCGGCCGCCTACGTCGAGTGCCAGGTGGGCGACGACGTGCTGTGGGGCGTGGGCGTCGACCCGTCGATCACGACGGCGTCCCTGAAGGCGATCGTCTCGGCGGTCAACCGTGCGGAGCGCGCGGCGGTCTGAGGTGCTCACCGCGGGCGTGATCACGGCGGTCCGGCTACGGCCGGCCGTCGGGGTCACGCCCGCGGTCTTTGTGCGATCGGACCATGTTTGTGCAGGCCAGGGCGCGGTACGTTGACTGCGGAGGTGATCGCGCGTGCGTGACGTGCTGGAGGAGTTGTTGGAGTGGTGGCGTCGGGGTGTGCCGGTGGGGATGGCGACGGTGGTGGCGACGTTTCGGTCGGCGCCGCGTGCGCCGGGGGCGGCGATGTTGGTGGGGCCGGGCTCGGGTGAGGGCTGTCTCTTATACACATCT
>NZ_JABBYC010000039.1 GCF_016742955.1 Myceligenerans indicum
AGATGTGTATAAGAGACAGGTCCAGGGCGGGGCCGCGAACGGCGCCGTGCGGAACGGAGGTCCGCGAGGCGGTGCGCAGGACCACGGCTCGCAGGGAGCGCCGGGCAGCGGGCGGCGTCGCCGGCGGGGCGGTCGCGGTGGGCGCGGGCGGAACACGCAGGCCGCCGAATAGGTTTGCCTGAGGGGCAGGTCGGTGGGCCACCCGTGGAACCGAGTGGAGGCAAGCGATGACGTACGAGGTTTCCAAGTCCGAGGACCGATGGCGCGAGGAGCTGTCCCCGGAGGAGTACGCCGTGCTCCGGCGGGCCGGGACGGAACGGGCCTGGACCGGTGAGCTGCTCGACGAGAAGCGCGTGGGCGTGTACCGATGCCGGGCGTGCGGGAACGAACTGTTCCGGTCCGAGACCAAGTTCGACTCGCACTGCGGGTGGCCGTCGTTCTACTCCCCGCTTGCCGGGGACCGGGTCGAGCTGCTGGAGGACCGGTCGCTGGGGATGGTCCGCACCGAGGTGCGGTGTGCACGCTGCGGCTCGCATCTGGGCCACGTGTTCGACGACGCTCCGCAGACCCCGACGGGTGACCGCTTCTGCATGAACTCGATCAGTCTGACGTTCGAAGAGGGCGAGAACGGCTGAGGCCGGTGCCCGGGCCGCGGCCGGCGGCCCGGAAAGGGCCTCTCACCGGTGTCGCGACTGCCAGGTGACCAGGTCCTCCGAGTAGCGGTGCAGCAGGTCCGCCAGGTGTTGGACATCCTCGCGGTCCCAGTGCGCCAGCGCGCCGGCGAACATCTCGATGCGGTTGGCCCGCGCCTTCTCGAAGCGTGACGCGCCGTCGGCGGTGAGCGTGATGCGCTGCCCGCGGCTGTCCTCGGGGTCGGTGTCGCGCTCCACCAGGCCGAGGTCGGCGAGCCGGCTGAGCTGGCGGGACATCGTTGCCCGCCCGACGCCGAAATGAGCGGCCAGGTCCGAGCCGCGTGTCCCCGGGTGCTGCGCGATGCGTGCGAGCAGAGGGTAGGCGCTGGACTCCAGCTCCGGATGGACCCGGCGGGCGATGGTCGCGCCGGCGGAACTCGCGCGGCGGATGATCAGCCGGAGTTCGTGCTCGAGCGCGCTGAACGGCGCGAGGTCGTCCGGTGCGGCGCCATTGCCGGAGGGGGTAGGTGTCTCGGACATACACCTATCATTCCCCCTCCGGCTCTCGGGGCACAGGAGCGACCGGATATCGGCGGGACGGACTCACCCGACGCTGTCGAGTTCCTCCAGCTGCTCCAGGCCGGACTTGTGCCCGAGCGGGACCTCCTTCATCAGGAGCACGGCGATCAGCGCGACCGCGGCCAGCGGCGTGGCGAACAGGAAGATCTCCGCGATGCCGTCGCCGTACGCGCGCTCGATGACGTCCCGGACCGCGGGCGGCATGGTCGAGAGGTCGGGCAGGCTGCCCTCGGATCCGCCGAGCTGGGTGACGTCGACGCCGGCCTCGGCGAGCTTGCCCGCGATGGCTCGCAGCCCGTCGGCGATCTCGTCCCTGACCCGCGAGGCGAACGCGGCCCCGAGCGCCGAGACGCCCATCGCGCCACCGAGCGACCGGAAGAACGCCACGGTGGACGTTCCCGAGCCGGAGTCCTTGATGTGCAGGGTGTTCTGCGTCGCCAGAACCATGTTCTGCATCAGCATGCCGACCCCTGCGCCGAGCAGGAACAGGTAGATGCTCACCAGCACCAGGCTGGTGCGGTAGTCGATGGTGGACAGCAGCGCGAGGCCGCCCGTGAGCAGCACGCCACCGGTCACCATGAACGGCTTGTAGCGCCCGGTGCGCGTGATGATCTGTCCCACGACCGTCGAGGTCAGGAACATCCCCGCCACCATGGGGATGGTCAGCAGGCCGGACTCGGTGGGTGTCTTGCCGCGCGCGAGCTGCATGTACTGGCTGAGGAACACCGAGGTCCCGAACATCGCCACGCCCACGGCCACCGAACCGATCACGGCCAGGACGAGCGTGCGGTTGCGGAACAGGTGCATCGGGATCAGCGGCTCGTCCACCCGCAGTTCGACCGCGACGGCCGCCGCGAGGGCCACGAGCGCGCCGCCGACCATCGCGGCGGTCTGCCAGGAGGCCCAGTCGAACTTGTCGCCGGCGAACGTGACCCACAGCAGCAGCGATGCGATTCCGGTGGAGATCAGCAGGGCCCCCACGACGTCGATCTTCGCCTTGCGGCGTGGGCGCTTCGGCAGCTTGAGCGTGGCCTGCAGCGTGATGATGGAGGCGACCGCGAAGGGCAGCCCCACGAAGAAGTTCCAGCGCCAGCTGAACGTGTCGGTGAGCCAGCCGCCGAGGATCGGCCCGCCGACCATGCCGACACCCATGAAGGCTCCGACGAGCCCCATGTACTTGCCGCGTTCCCGCGGGCTGACGATGTCGGCGATCAGGACCACGGACAGGGCCTGCAGGCCGCCGGCGCCGATGCCCTGGAACGCACGCGCCGTGATGAGCTGGCCGACGTCCTGGGAGAACCCTGCGAACGCCGCCGAGAGGACCGAGATCGCCAGCGCGATCTGGACCAAGGTCTTGCGGTTGTACAGGTCGGCGAGCTTGCCCCAGATGGGCACGGTGATCGTCGAGGTCAGCAGGGTCGCGACCACCACCCAGGTGTAGGACGACTGGGTGCCCGCGAGGTCCGTGACGATCCTGGGCAGTGAGCTCGACACCACCGACATGGCGATGACCGAGACGAACATGCCGAGCAGGATCCCGGAGAGCGACTCCAGGACCTGCCGACGGGACATCGAGGCGCGATCGGTGGGAGTGTTCGACGGCGGTGCCTCCGCCGTGCGCGTGTCGGTGCTGCTACTCATGGGGTTCAGTTCCTCGAGACGTTCTGGTGCGGACTGAGGTCTTCCGGGGCGCCGATGGCCTCGGAGAGGCGGCGGAGCTGCGTGACGGCAGCGGCGATGTCGTCGTCGGACCAGGTCGCGAAGGCGCGGGCGGCGATCTGCCCGAACTGCTCCCGCGAGCGGACGACGAGCGCACGGCCGGAGTCCGTGATGGCGATGGTGCGGATCCGGCGGTCCTCCGGATCGATGGTGCGGACGACGTACCCGGCATCGACGAGAGCGCCCACCTGGCGGCTCGCGACGGACACGTCGACCTCGAGTGCGGCGGCGATGTCCGACAGCGAGGCCGGGCCCGAGCAGCCGAGCATCCGCAGGACGCTCAGGCCGGCCCGCGGCCAGCCGAGTTCGCGCGCCATCCGCTCGGCCGCGACGCGTTGTCGCCGGCCGAGCTGTGTGAGCGCGTCGATCAGCTCATCGGTGCCGACGGTGGTCGCGGCGCACTCGGCGGGCTCGGTGTGCTTCATCAGGACTCCTTGGTTGCTGCAAGCAACAGTATCTCCGGATTGTTGCATCAGGCAACCTTCATGGGTGTGAGGTAGCGGACACCCTGGGCGGCGGGCCGTGCGGGTGCCGCGCCGGTGCAGGCCGGACGCCGCGCCGGTCGTGTGACCCTCGTTCTTTGCGCTCCACGCGAACAGCTGGGGTCTCGCTGTCGGCCTGGCCAAAAGAGACACTTGAGGGCATGGACGACCATCGTGTTCCACGCCGACCCGCCATGCTCGACCCGCGCGATGCCGAGGCCATCACGGGAGAGCTGGACCCTGCAATGCGCGACGAGGTCGCCCACGTCACCGCTCGCATCCTGGTCGATCGGGCGCGCACCACCGAGGATCCGGGGGTGGTGGACCGGCTCGTGCGCCTCGTGGAGCACGAGGGGCTCGACACGGTCGCGGAGCTCTGGGCCGATGCCGCGGCGTCGTCGCTCCCGGGTGCGCTCTGGCGCATCTACGTGCTGCGCGAGTGGGTGCGCCGAGACCTGCAGACCATCGCCCTGCGCTACCGCCTCGGGGTCGACGCGGCTCCGGTGAGCGAGGCGGTGGCCGGTGTGCCGAGTCCTCCCGAGCCCGCCGACCTGCGACGCCTCGCAGATGCCGTGCTGTCCGGTGTCTTCACGGGCGACCTCGCCGTCGCACTGGAGCGGGCGGGGGCGTTCTGCCGCATCCTGTCCACCGGTGCGGCGTTCGACGCCGACGCGCGCGAGCACGCCGACCCGCGAGCCGCGGCCTCCATGACGCACGGCGCGAGCTCCCTGCTGCGTACCGCCGAGGAGCTCGAGCACGCGGCAGGCCTCTGGCGTCAGGGCCTGCTGGAGTAGAGAGGGGCCCGGGTCAGCCGAGGAGCGGCCACAGGAGCCAGGTGGCGAGTGCCGCCACGGCGGCCGCGGCCGGGATGGTCAGCACCCACGCCACCGCGATGTTCCCCGCGATGCCCCAGCGCACGGCCGAGAGCCGGTGCGTGGCTCCCACACCCATGATCGCGCTGGTGATGGTGTGGGTCGTGGACACGGGAGCGTGCAGGATGAAGGCGTTCGCGTACAGCACCACCGCCGAGACCGACTCGGCGACGAAGCCGCGGGCGGGATCGAGCTCGATGATCTTGCGGCCGAGCGTGCGCATGATGCGCCAGCCGCCCGCGTAGGTGCCCGCGGAGATCGCTCCCGCGGCCGCCAGCTTCACCCAGAGCGGGATGCCCGTCTCCGGGTCGGCCCAGCCTGCCGCGAGCAGCGCCAGGAAGATCACGCCCATGGTCTTCTGCGCGTCCTGCAGGCCGTGCCCCAGTGCCATCGCGGCGGCCGACACCGTCTGCGCCAGCCGGAACCTGCGTGCGGTCCGCCCCGGCGAGGCGTTCCGGAAGATCCACAGCACGCCGACCATCACGGCGAACGCGCCGGCGAAGCCCACCACCGGCGAGACGACCATGGGCAGCACCACCTTGTCGAGGATCGCCGACCAGTACACCGCCATGCCGCCCGCGAGTCCGGCGCCCACCAGCCCGCCGATCAGGGCGTGCGTGGACGACGACGGCAGCCCGAGCCGCCACGTGACGAGGTTCCAGATGATGGCTCCCACGAGGGCGGCCAGCACCACGGTCAGCTCCTCCTGGGTGGAGGCGCCCTCGAGATTCACGATCGACCTGGCGATCGTCTCCGCGACCTCCGTGCCCAGCAGCGCCCCCGCGAAGTTCATCCCGGCCGCCAGAAGCAGCGCGATGCCCGGTGTCAGCGCGCGCGTCGAGACCGACGTCGCGATCGCGTTGGCCGCGTCGTGGAAACCGTTGGTGTAGTCGAATGCCAGGGCGAGCGCCACCACGACGACGACGAGGGAGGCCTCCACTCAGGACTCCTTGAGCGCGATCGTCTCGACCAGGTTCGCCACCTTCTCGAAGTGATCCGCGGCGTCCTCGAGGACGTCCACGATCTCCTTGAGCTTCATGAGCAGGATGGGGTCCGTGACGTCGTCGAAGAGAAAGGCGATGAGCTTGCGGTGGAGCTTGTCCGCCTCGTTCTCCAGGCGGTTCACCTCGACCCAGTAGTCCTGGAGCTTGCTCATGGTGCGCAGGCGCGGCATCGCGTCCGCCGTGAGCTCGGCCGACCGGTGCAGCACCTGGACCTGGTCGGAGACACGGCGGGGAAGCTCGTTCACCTTGTAGAGGACGATGAGGTCCGCCGCCTCCTCCATGGAGTCCATGCAGTCGTCGAGGGCCGAGGTCAGGGCGTAGATGTCGTCCCGGTCGAAGGGTGTCACGAACGTCTGGTTGAGGCGGCGCATGATCTGGTGCGCGATCTCGTCGGCGAGGTGTTCCTCGTCGCGCAGCCGGCCCGCGAGCTTCTCCCGACCGTCGAGATCCGCTCCCAACAACTCCGCCAGGAGCGATGCTCCGGTGACGAGGTGCTTGGCCAGTGCACCCAGAAGATCGAAAAACGTGGTGTCCCGCGGAGTGAGGCGCAGACGCACAGGTGGCTCCCGACAAGAGACGAGTGGAACTGCCTCAGCGTAGAGCGGCTTGGAGCGCGATCGCCAACCAGATAGCTCTTCTTGACGGCTTCGTGACACACGGCACGCTGAGCTGGGCAGAAGCGTGCGGCGGGAGAGAGATCGGCGACGCCGGACCGGGAGCGCCTCTCGGCGCGGGGCCGCTCGTAGCGGCTGAAGATGGAGCCCGGGGCTACCGCAGCCCGGCGTCGCCGCAGACCATCCTAACGGCCTGTCGCCGAATTCCAAGAGCTTCCGACGTGAGGAATCTCGCCCTGCCGGCGTCCACCGGGCCGAACTGCGAGCGCGGATCTAGCATCACAACACAGGGGGCGACGCCAGATACCCGCCGCCCGAGGCAAGGGAGGCGCCATGTCCACCGCTCCGGGGGCAGCTGCAGTCGTCCGACGTTCCGCCCACCGCCGGGCACTCGTCCTCGCCATCGCGGCAGCGGTCGGCGGGTTTCTCTTCGGCTTCGACTCGTCCGTGATCAACGGCGCGGTGGACGCGATCGAGGGGCAGTTCGCGCTGGACTCCACGGTCACCGGGCTCGTTGTCGCGATCGCGCTGCTGGGCTGCGCGTTCGGCGCGTGGGCAGGCGGGCGGCTCGCGGACCGCTGGGGCCGCACCCGCGTGATGCTCCTGGGCGGCATCCTGTTCTTCGCCTCCTCGATCCTGTCCGCGATCGCGTGGTCCGCGGTGGATCTGGCCGTGTGGCGGTTCATGGCGGGCGTCGGGATCGGGATCGCCTCGGTCATCGCGCCGGCGTACATCGCCGAGATCGCGCCCGCGGCGATGCGCGGCCGGCTGGGGTCCCTGCAGCAGCTCGCGATCACCGTGGGCATCTTCGCGGCCCTGCTCTCGGACCAGCTCCTGGCCACCCGGGCGGGCGGCGCGGCCCAGGACCTGTGGTGGGGCTGGGAGGCGTGGCGCTGGATGTTCCTGGTCGCGGTGGTACCGGCAGGCGTGTACAGCGCGCTGGCGCTGCGTATCCCCGAGTCGCCGCGCTACCTGGTCTCCCTGGGCCGGCTCGACGACGCACGAACGGTTCTGGCGAGCGTGCTGGGCCCGGACGAGAACGTCGACGACCGCCTGGACCGGATCCGGATCTCGATCGAGTCGGATCAGGCCAACGCCCGGCACGGAACCCTGAGCGGCCCTGTGCTCGGCCTGAAGCCGATCGTCTGGGTGGGCATCCTGCTGTCGGTGTTCCAGCAGTTCGTGGGGATCAACGTGATCTTCTACTACTCGACGACGTTGTGGCAGGCAGTTGGTTTCGCCGAGTCCCAGGCCTTCCTGGTCTCCACGATCACCTCGGTGACCAACGTGGCCGTCACGTTCATCGCGATCGCGCTGGTGGACCGCGTGGGCCGCAAGGTGCTGCTGCTGACGGGCTCGGCCGGGATGACAGTGATGCTGGCCCTGATGGCCCTCGCGTTCACGCAGGCGACCGGGGCGGGACAGGACATCCATCTGGGAAGCCCGTGGAACGGGATCGCTCTGGTCGCGGCGAACCTCTACGTCGTGTTCTTCGGCGCGACCTGGGGACCCGTGGTCTGGGTGCTGCTCGGTGAGATGTTCCCGAACCGTATCCGCGGGGCGGCGCTGGGCGTTGCGGCGGCGGCACAGTGGTTGGCGAACTTCACCATCACCCTGACCTTCCCACCGTTGCTCTCGACGTTCGGTGCCTCGATCCCCTACCTCGTGTACGCGGCCTTCGCGGCGCTCTCGTTCCTGTTCGTGCTGACCCGCGTTCGGGAGACGAAGGGGATGCAGCTGGAGGACATGTCCGAGCAGATGCACACACCGTCGTCGTGACCGTGCGCGGTGGGCGGCCGCGTCGGCGGCGCCGCGGCATCAGTGCAGCGGCGGCGCGACGTGCTCCACGGCAACCACCTGGGGCTCCCCGCCGTTCTGCGTGCCGGTCGGGGCCACGTGCGCGACCAGCAGCTCGCCCGGGTCGAGGAACGGGTCGCGGCTGGGCAGCACGTCCGCCACGTCGTGCGGTGCGTGCTGGGCCAGCGCGTCCAGCACGGTCGGCATGACCGGGCGGTGCGTGCACAGCACGGAGGACTCGTTGGTCTCCGCGAGCAGGTCGCGCATCGTCGCCGCCACACGTGAGGGCGACCGTTCGTGCTGCGCCTCGGTGAGGTACTCGCTGAACGACGGGCGCAGGCCCGCCGCCCGCACGTACGGGTCGATCGTCGTCGCGCACCGTTCCCAGCGGGAGCTGACCGCCTGCTCGACCCCGTAGGCGGCGAGCACCGGGACGAGCGCCGCGGCGTGGGCATGACCGACGGGGGTCAGCGGCCGGTCGCGTTCCGAACCGTGCCACTCCGATCGGGGGTAGGCCCGCCCGTGCCGGGCGATGACCACGGTGCGGGTGCCGAGCAGCCCTGCCTCGTACGCCTCGGCCAGGGCCTCCAGCGGGCGGCGGTCGGCCTCCCGTGTCAGCCGGTCTGCGGCGTCGTCCACCCCGAGCCATTCGGCACGGTCGATCTCGCGGCGGTTCACCGGGGCCACGGGCGAGCGCGCGGCCAGCGCGAACGAGTCATGCCCCTTGCGTGCTCGGCGCGCGGCCCAGTAGCGCACGTGCTTCACGCGCCCCTCGGGCGTGAGGTACTGCAGCCCCGGCAGCGGACGGCCGAGCACGATGGGCTTCCCCGTCTCCTCGGCCACCTCGCGGATCGCGCCGGCCTGGGACGTCTCGCCGTTGTCCAGCCGGCCCTTGGGCCAGGACCAGTCGTCGTACTTGGGCCGGTGCACGAGCTGCACCTGGAGCGACCCGCCGCGCATCCGCCACACCAGTGCCCCGGCGGAGTTGATCACCGGCGCGTGCGTGGCGCCCGGGCCGAGTGCCGCCGTCACCGGACAGGCTCGAGGCGGCGTCGCTGGCGCTGGATCAGGACCGCCTGCATGTCGCGCAGCGGCTGACCGTCGGGCCCGGTCGAGTGGCGTTCCCACGTGGCGTCGGAATGCAGGTGCCAGGACGACGTCGAGTCCGACATCGAGGTGTCCATGAGTTCGGTCAGCTCGATGACGTGCAGCGGGTCGGTCACCCGGACCAGGGTCTCCACGCGCCGGTCGAGGTTGCGGTGCATGAGGTCGGCCGACCCGATGAAGACCTCCGGACCGGCGTCGGGCCCCTCCCCGATCTGGGGGCCCGTGGAATTGGCGAACGCGAAGATGCGCGAGTGCTCCAGGAAGCGTCCGAGGATGGAGCGGACCCGGATGTTCTCGCTCAGGCCCGGGACCCCGGGCCGCAGCGCGCAGATCCCACGGACGAGCAGGTCGATCTTCACCCCGGCCTGCGACGCCCGGTACAGGGCGTCGATGACCGTCTCGTCCACGCACGAGTTGACCTTGAGCTTCACCCAGGCCTCGTACCCGTCGCGGGCGGCGGCGGTCTCCCGCTCGATCCGCTCCACCAGGCCGGCGCGTACCGCGCGCGGCGCGACGAGCAGCCGGTGGAACTTCGACAGCGGAGCGTACCCGGAGAGCTGGTTGAACAGGCGCGTCAGGTCCTGCGCCACATCCTGGGAGCAGGTGAGCAGCCCGTGGTCCGTGTAGAGGCGGGCCGTCTTGGGGTGGTAGTTGCCGGTGCCGACATGGCAGTAGCGCAGCAGCGACCCGTCGGGTTCCTGCCGCACCACGAGGGACAGCTTGCAGTGCGTCTTGAGGCCCACGATCCCGTACACCACATGGACGCCGGACTCCTCGAGCTTGCGCGCCCAGGAGATGTTGGCCTCCTCGTCGAAACGCGCCTTGATCTCCACGAGCGCGAGCACCTGCTTGCCGGCCTCCGCCGCGTCGATCAGCGCGTCCACGATCGGCGAGTCGCCCGACGTGCGGTACAGCGTCTGCTTGATCGCCAGCACGTTCGGGTCGGCCGCGGCCTGCTCCAGGAAGGTCTGCACCGATGTGGAGAACGAGTCGTACGGGTGGTGCAGCAGGATGTCACGCCGCCGGATCGCCGCGAAGACATCCGTGGGCTTGGCGCTCTCCACCTCGGCCAGGTGCCGGTGGGTGCCGCCCACGAAGGGTGGGTAGTGCAGCGGGGGCAGGTCGAGGTCCGCCAGCAGCGTGAGCCCGGTCAGGTCGAGAGGTGCGGGAAGCTCGTAGACCTCGGACTCCCGCACGCCCAGCTCGCGCACGATGAGGTCCCGGATCCGGGCACTGATGCCCTCCGCGATCTCCAGGCGTACCGGCGGGCCGAACCTCCGGCGCAGCAGTTCCTTCTCCATCGCCTGCAGGAGGTTCTCGGCGTCGTCCTCCTCGACGTCCACGTCCTCGTTCCGGGTGACGCGGAACGTGTGGCTCTCCCGGACCTCCATACCCGGGAAGAGCTGGTCGAGGTGCTGGGCGATGATCTCCTCCAGCGGCACGAACGAGATCGGGCCGCGGTGCGGGTCGGCCTTCTTGGTGCCCGGCCGGCGAGGCTTGCCCTGCTTGTCGACCGTGACGAAGCGGGGCAGCAGCGGCGGGACCTTGACGCGTGCGAAGTGCTCCTTGCCCGTGGACGGGTTGGCGACGACGACGGCAAGGTTCAGCGACAGGCCGCTGATGTACGGGAAGGGGTGTGCCGGGTCGACGGCGAGTGGCGTCAGGACCGGGAAGATCTGCTTGCGGAAGAACTTGTGCAGGCGTTCCTGCTCCTTCGTGTCCAGGTCCTCCCAGTGGGACAGCGTGATGCCCTCGTTCGCGAGGGCCGGCTGGACCTTCTCGGAGAACACTCGCGCATGTCGTGCCGTGAGCTCGTGGGCGCGCTCCGAGATCGCGGTGAGCACCTCCCGGGGGCTCAGGCCGGACGCGCTGGTCACCGCCAGTCCCGCGGCGATGCGGCGCTTCAGGCCGGCCACCCGGACCATGAAGAACTCGTCCAGGTTCGACGCGAAGATCGCCAGGAAGCGGACCCGTTCCAGAAGGGGGAGGCGCACGTCCTCCGCGAGTTCGAGCACACGCTCGTTGAAGGCGAGCCAGGAGGTCTCACGTTCGAGGAATCGGTCGTCGGGGAGCGCGGCGCTGTCGTTCGCGGCCTCTGCCAGGGCGACGGCGGCGACGTCGTCGGGCTCCTCCGCGATGTGCTCGGCGATGTGCGCGGCGAGTTCCGGAGTGAGCGGCCGGGACGAGGTGGAGGCGGGCGTGGCCTCGCTCGGCACCTCGAGGGCGGGGGCCGGGTCCTCGTGGATGCTCTCGTTCGGATGCGAGGCATGCGCCGTCACCCCGGTCTGCGCCGTCGTGGCCGGGACGGTGGACGTCCCGGGCCGCTTGACGAACCTCCCCCGCTCGTCGCGGGAACGCGTGGAACTCATGACGTCATGGTGTCACGGCCGGAAGTACTGAACATGAAGCGCGTCTTGCCGGAACCCTGCGCGTTCGTAGGTGGCGAGCGCCGGGGCGTTGTCACCCTCGACGTACAGCACGGCGCGACCGGCACCCGCCCGGGCCAGGTGTGCCAGGCCGACGTCGGTCATCAGCTGGCCGAGGCCCGCGCCCTGCGCCTCGGGCGCGACACCGACCGCGTAGATCTCGCCGTCCTGTGACCCGGGGGGCTGGTTGGTCTCGATCTTGGTCCAGATGAAGGCGACGGGGTCGATGCCCGGGCCGGCCTCGGACGACGCGCCCGACCTGGACGACGTGCCAGACTCCGACGACGCGCCCGGGCCGGGTGACCCGGCGTCGCCGGCGGGGAACAGCAGGAAGAAGCCTTCGGGGTCGAACCACGGCTCGGCCTGGCGTGCGTGGAGGTCCTCGGACGTGAGGCGGCCCTGCTCGGGGTGGGCGGCGAAGGCGCGGGCGTTGAGGCGGAGCCAGGCGTCGTCGTCCGCTCCGGGGCGGAACGTGCGCAGCACGTAACCGTCCGGAACGACGATGTCGGCCATTCCGGGTACCGATGGGGGCTGGTCGAGCGGGCGGGCGAGGAACCGCAGCTCACGGACGGGGCTGTAGCCCAGGGACGCGGCGAAGTCCCTGGCGGGCGGCAGATCACCGTGCGCCCACACGCGCAGCTGCTGGCCACCGGGCTCGCCCGAACGCATCGGGAAGGTGACGTCCAGCTCCGCGGCATGGAGCAGCCGCCGCGCGATCCCGCGGCGACGGTGGTGCGGGTGGACGACGAGCTCGGCCGACGCGACCGGACCGGACCGGTCGAGCTGGAGATACCCCGTGACCCGGCCAGGCCCGGAATCATCGGAGGTGTCGTCCTCGCGGGCGACGATATGGGTGAGCCACGGCTCGTCACGCGCGAGGTTCAGCAGCGGCTGCTCTGACAGCGGTACGACGCCGTCCGGTCCGGCCGCCGCTGCGGCGACGTTCCTGACGGCATGCCGGGTCGCGGACCCGAGCGGACCGATCTCGATAGAGAGAGACACGCCCCCATCATCCCTGATGTCCATCAACAAGTCCGCCGAGGTGGTCGCGGGCCGGCCACCTCGGCGGGCTGTGCCGCCTCTCCGGGAGGAGGGAGCGCTAAACGATTCGTTCTCGTGGGTTTCGGTACCGTGGCGATCGAACGGAAGGAGGCGGGCGGGACACCCGGCACCAGCCGTACGGGTGTCCCGCCCGCCTCCTGACGGACGATGCCTGCGGGTCAGTCCTCCTGGGCGGACGGGGCCTTGAGGCCCGCCGCGATCTTGTCCATGACGGAGGAGTCGGCCAGCGTCGTGGCGTCGCCCACGGCGCGGTCCTCGGCGATGTCGCGCAGCAGGCGGCGCATGATCTTGCCCGAGCGGGTCTTCGGGAGCTCCGGCACCACGAGGATGCGCTTCGGCTTCGCGATCGGCCCGATCTCCTTGGCCACGTGGTTGCGCAGTTCGGTCTGCACCGCCGCGGCACCCTCGTCGGTCGCCGCCCGATCGGCGTGCTCGCCGCGCAGGATGACGAAGGCGACGACGGCCTGGCCCGTGGTCTCGTCCGCGGCACCGACCACGGCGGCCTCCGCCACGATGTCGTTCGACACCAGGGCGGACTCGATCTCCGTGGTGGACAGGCGGTGGCCGGACACGTTCATGACGTCGTCCACGCGGCCGAGCAGCCAGATGTCGCCGTCCTCGTCCTTCTTCGCACCGTCGCCGGCGAAGTACAGGCCCTCGTACCGGGACCAGTACGTCTCCTTGTACCGCTCCAGGTCTCCCCAGATGCCGCGGAGCATCGACGGCCACGGCTCGGACAGGACGAGGTAGCCACCGGAACCGTCGGGCACGACGTTGGCCTCGTCGTCGACGACGTCGGCCGCGATGCCGGGCAGCGGTACCTGCGCCGAGCCGGGCTTGGTCGCGGTGACGCCCGGCAGCGGGCTGATCATGATGGCTCCGGTCTCGGTCTGCCACCACGTGTCGACGATCGGCGCGCCGCCGCCGCCGATGTGCTCGCGGTACCACATCCACGCCTGGGGGTTGATGGGCTCGCCCACCGATCCGAGCAGGCGGAGCGAGGACAGGTCGAACCCGGCGGGGATGTCGTCGCCCCACTTCATGCAGGCGCGGATCGCGGTCGGGGCCGTGTAGAAGATCGACACGTCGTACTTCTGGACGAGCTCCCACCAGCGGCCGCGGTGGGGGGTGTCCGGCGTGCCCTCGTACAGCACCTGGGTGGCACCGTTCACGAGAGGGCCGTAGACGATGTAGGAGTGGCCGGTGACCCAGCCGATGTCCGCGGTGCACCAGAAGACGTCGGTCTCGGGCTTGAGGTCGAAGACGTTGCGGTGCGTGTAGGCGGTCTGCGTGAGGTAGCCGCCGGTGGTGTGGAGGATGCCCTTGGGCTTCCCCGTGGTGCCGGACGTGTACAGGATGAACAGCGGGTGCTCCGCCTCGACCCAGACGGGCTCGTGCTGGTCGGAGGCGCCGTCGACGGCGTCGTGCCACCACACGTCGCGGCCCTCGGTCCAGTCGACCTCCTGCTCGGTGCGCCGCACGACGAGGACCTTCTCGACCGTGCTCGCCTGGCCGTCCCTCGGGGTCAGGGCCTCGTCGACGGCCGGCTTCAGCGCCGACGGGGCGCCCTTGCGGTAGCCGCCGTCGGCGGTGATGACCACCTTGGCCTCGGCGTCGCTGATGCGGCTGCGCAGGGCGTCCGCGGAGAAGCCGCCGAAGACGACCGAGTGCGGTGCCCCGATACGGGCGCACGCGAGCATGGCGACGACGGACTCGATGAGCATCGGCATGTACACCACGACACGGTCACCGGTGCGCACGCCCAGTTCCGTCAGGGCGTTGGCCGCCTTGCTGACCTCACGCTGCAGGTCGGCGTAGGTGACGGTGCGTGTGTCACCCGGCTCGCCCTCGAAGTGGAAGGCGACGCGGTCCCCGTGTCCGGCCTCGACGTGCCGGTCGACGGCGTTGTAGGCGGCGTTCAGGGTGCCGTCGGCGAACCAGCGGGCAACCGGTGCGCCAGACCAGTCGAGCGTCTCGGTGAACGGGACCTTCCAGGTGAGCAGGGTGTTCGCCTGATCCGCCCAGAAGGCCAGGCGGTCCGCCTTCGCCGCCTCGTAGAGGTCGGAGGTGGCGTTCGCCTGCGCTGCGAACTCCGCGCTCGGCGGGAAGGCGCGCTTCTCGCGGAGCAGGTTCTCAAGGCTCGGGCTGGAGCCGCCTCCTGACTGTGGCGCCGGGCTTGCGGGCTGAGTGTCTGTCACGGTCGGGACCTCCGGTGCGCGTCGTCGCGGGCGTGCTCGAGTCATGAGGGGCGAATTTGTTCAGACTCCTGACAGGAGTCTAGTCCCACAAGGTGATAGGTATCACGTACCGGGCGTCCGGTGTGAGGTGTGCTTCGCATTCGGGAGCCGAGCGGCCGCGAGCGGTCGGATCCGGGCGCCGAGCGGCGGCGGGTGACGGAACCGGTGTCCGGCTTCAGCGCTGTCTCACTGCCGATCCGTATCGATTCGGCCGGATGGTCGGGCACGTCGCGAAGCGGTTCGCGATCCCGGCCCTGCGACGGGCCCGACCAGCGCGGTGGCGAGTTCTCGTCCCCCACGAGCACGACATCTGGGAGGTTCCTCAAGCCGGATGTCGCTCTCGCCAACAGGGGTGGGTGATGCGCACGATGCTCCGCCGTGCCATGGGCGACGTGCCCTGGATGCGGACTTGCGATGCGTAAGCCCCACCGCCCCCTTTGGTAGTGCTGTGTGGCCTATAACACACCATTAGGGGAGTGGGTGCAAGCGGGACGTGTGGCATGCCATCGCTGAATTTTCTCGCCAACAGGCAGGAAGGGATGAAAATGCCTTGCCGCCCAGCTCACGGGTGTCGGATCTCCCCGCCGGGCGGCCTTCTGCCGGGGGCGGGGTCTCGTCCGGCGACCTCCCTCGGGGTGGGTGCCGCCAGGCGGATCTCCGTGTGCGGGCGGCCGCGCGGCGGTGGTCCGTGCGCGCTCGCCGCCCCTTGACAATGCGCCTGAGGGACGCGATCCTCGAGCGTAGGATCATATATGAGATCAAACACGATGGTTGCGAAGGAGGAACCGATCGTGACAGAGGCTCCCGCGAGCGTCTCCAAGTCCGAGCGCGTCTACCGCACGTTGCGCGAGCACATCCTGGAGGGTCAGTACACCGCCGGGTACCGACTGGTGCTCGACCAGATCGCGCGCGAGCTCGACGTCAGCCCGGTGCCGGTCCGCGAGGCGGTGCGCCGCCTCGAGGCGGAGGGGCTGGTCACCTTCACCCGGAACGTGGGCGCGGAGGTGCGCGGGGTCGATGTCGGGCAGTACACGGACGCCATGCAGACCCTGGCCTGGCTCGAGGGCGCAGCCACGGGCCTGGCCGCTCCCCACCTGGACGGCGAGCGGCTGGAGCGTGCGCGGTCGCTCAACGAGGACATGCGGGGCTTGCTGGGCGACGGCTTCGACCCGGTCCGGTTCACCGCGCTGAACGAGCAGTTCCACCGTGTGCTGTGCGGAGCCTGCCCCAACGAGCACCTGCTCGGACTGCTGCGACGCGAGTGGCTGCACATGTCGCTGGTGCGACGCTCCAGCTTCGCCGCGATGCCCGGCCGGCCCGCCGTCTCGGTCGAGGAGCACGACCGGATCCTCGCGCTCGTCACCGCGGGCGCTCCGCTGGACGACGTCGAACGGGCCGTCCGGAACCACAAGCTGCGCACGATGAACGAGTACCTCACCACCCGGGGGCGAACCGTCCGGGAGTGAGCAGGACGGCACGACAACACAGACCAGGATGCCGGCCCGTCCAACCCGCCGACCGGGCCGGTGTCGTGGTCGCCCGGGCCTCGAGGCCCGACGGATGGCGGAGCCCTACCCGGGGTGACGTGATCCCCGCGGACTCCGGACGTCCGGAGCCCGTTCACGCGAAATCTCGGCGCCGGCGGCGATCCCGTCCGGCCCGCGGAGCGAGAGGAACGACGACGTTCATGACCACAGTCTCCGAAGCTGTCGCCCACGCCGTCGCGGCCTGCGCCGACGACGTCTTCGCCTTGATGGGCAACGGGAACGCCCATCTCCTGGACGCCTTGAGCCGTACGGAAGCACGGGTCACGGCGGTGCGCCACGAAGCGGCCACCGTCGCGTCGGCGGACGCCTACCACCGCGTCACCGGGCGCCTCGCGGTCGCGACCACCACCTACGGACCCGGGTTCACCAACGCGGTGACCCCGCTGGCCGAGGCAGCGCTCGCCCGGACCCCGATGCTGGTGGTCACGGGTGACGTCCCGGCTTCCGGGGCCCGCCACCACGACGTCGACCAGGTGTCGATCGCCCGGGCCACCGGTGCCCTCGTCCGGCACGTGAACCCGGCCGCGCCCGGGAAGCAGACCGTCGCGGCCGTCCAGGAGGCCCTGGTCCGGCGCCGCCCGGTCGTCCTCGGCGTCCCGTACGACCTGGCCACGGTGGGCGCGCGGGACGACGTCGTGCCCGGGCTGGAGCAGCAGCCGGACCCGCCCGAGCCGCGGGCCGAGCAGATCGAGGCGGTCGCCGCACTGGTGGCCGATGCCAAGCGTCCGCTGGTCCTGGCCGGTCGGGGCGCGGTGGACGCCGGTGCCGAGGTCCGCCTGCTCGCCGACCGGATCGGTGCGCTCACCGCGACGTCCGCCCCTGCGCGCGGGCTGTTCGCCGGGCGCCGGTACGACGTCGGCGTGTGCGGAGGGTTCGCCTCCGTGCCGGCAGCCGACCTGATCCGGCAGGCGGACGTCGTGCTCGTGCTCGGCGCCGGCCTCAACAGCTTCCAGACCGCGTTCGGGACGGCGTTCGCACCCGGAGCGAAGGTCGTGCAGGTCGACGTCGCGGCCAAGCCGACGCACGCGAGCGTCGGCCTGCACCTGCGGGCCGACGTCGGCCGCACCGTCGTCGCCCTGCTCGGCGCGCTCGAGGCCGGGGAGACCCCGGCCGAGCCGTGGTGCGGCGTGGCGCACGAGGCGGGGGAGCGCGACCTGCACGCCGTCCGCGAGACCGGCGAGGGCGTCGCGCGGGACGGACGGATGGACCCGCGCTCCCTGTTCACCTATCTGGACCGGATGCTGCCCAAGGAACGGCAGGTCGTCTCGGACGGCGGCCACTTCATCGGCTGGGCACCCAGCTATCTGTCGGTGCCCCGCCCCGACGCGACGGTCCTGGTCGGAACCGCGTTCCAGTCGATCGGGCTCGGGTTCGCCTCGGCGCCGGGTGCGCTCGTCGCGCGGCCCGACGTGCTCACGGTCATCGTCACCGGCGACGGGGGCGGCGTCATGGGCATCGCCGATCTGGAGACCGTCGTGCGGCTGGGCAGGTCGACGCTCGTGGTCGTCGTGAACGACGCCGTCTACGGCGCCGAGGTGCACCAGTACGGGTCGCAGGGCCTGGACCAGGACGTCATGCGCGTCAGCGAGATGGACTTCGCGGCGATCGCCCGCGGGTTCGGCGCACAGGCCGTGACCGTGACCCGCCCGGCCGACCTGGACTGGGTGGTCCAGTGGGTGCGGCACGGCGCGCGCGGCACCCTGGTGGTCGACGCGAAGGTGTCGCCCGAGATCGTGGCGCCGTACATGCACGAGATGGCGGCACAGGCGAAGCGCTGAGCGCTCGCGGCGTGCGGACGGGACCGGCGCCGGCGGCCGCTCGCGCCGCCCGCCGACGGCTCCCGGACTACTCGTCGCTGCGGGCGTACCGCACCTCGCCGAGGCTCAGCCATGCGGCCAGGCGTTCCACCTCGGCGTGCACCGTGTCCATGAGCAAGCCGTCGAACGGCAGGTCCTGGTGCACGTCGAAGACGTTCAGCACGCCTGCCCGCCGGTCCGCCCTGGCGTCCAGCTTCCCGATGAACCGCTCCTCGTGCAGGATCGGCAGGGCGAAGTAGCCCCAGCGGCGCTGCGCCTTCGGCTTGTACATCTCCAGGACGTACTCGTAGTCGAAGAGGTCCAGCAGCCGCTTGCGGTCGGCGATGAGGGCGTCGAACGGGGAGAGGAGGGCCGTGCGGGGCTCGAAGTCGTCGTCGGCGCGCTCCAGCAGCTCGGGGTCCACCCGCCACTCGCCGTCGACCCCCTCGACCTCGACGGGGTCCCCCGGCAGGTCGGTCCACCACCCGTCGCCGTCGCCGGACCTGCTCGGCACGCGCGACCGGGCGATGCCCTCGGCGGCGAGCCGCCGGTCGACGCGTTCGCGCCGTGCCTCCTCCAGCGGGACGGGATCGACCCGCGGGTAGGCGCGTTCGGCCAGGTCCCAGAGCCGCTGGCGGCCCTTGCGGCCGACCATGGCGAGCTTGCCCTGCATGTTCAGGGCCTCCAGCATCTCGGCCACGCTGCGACGGCTGCTCCAGCCCTCGGCACCCCAGCGGTACGGCGTGACCGCGGTGTCCGGGACGTCCTTGGCAAGCACGGGCCCTTCCGCCTCGATCAGGCGCAGGATGTCCCGCTCGAAGCTCTCGTTCTCGCGTAGCCATCCGCGCAGGGTCTCGTTCTGCGGCCACCGCGCCATCTGCTCCAGGTAGAGGGGCAGATCCCCCATGGACCGCACGGTGCCGCGCATCTGGAACAGCATGCCGTCCGCGATGGCGTCGTCGACGGCTCCGGGCCAGTAGCTGCTCCCGAGCCGCGACCACGCGATCAGGTCGGTTGCCGGTGCGATGGCCGACGTCGGGTCCACCGCGAGGAACGTCAGATCCTCCACCGTGTGCACGAGGTCGACCGGCCGGCGGGCGCCGAGCAGTTGCGCGCGGAGCGCGATGCGCCGTGCCTGGGCGACGGTGAGCCGGTGCGTGCTGGACATGGGCCGAGACTACGGCGGGTGTCTGACACCCGGGGACCCGGCCCGCCACCCGCGCGGGGTGGACCGTGGTCCGTGCGGTTCCGCCCGGCGGCACGCGCCGAGGCGGGCGCGTCCACGCATGCGCCGGTCAGGCGCCGGGCCTGGCCCATTCGAGCGTGTACCGGAAGAAGAGCCGCTGCCTGAACCGTGCTCGTGGAAGCACCCGGGCGGCCGTGGCCGCGACCTCGGAGTAGGTCTCGTCGGGATCACGCGCGGGCATGGCAGGCTCGGTGCTGTCGGTGCTGTCGGTGCTGTCGGTGCTGTCGGTGCTTTCGGTGGTGAGGACGGTCGTGACGGAGGCCGTCTCGGAGGGGCTGTCGTGCGGTGATACGGGGCGTGGATGCCTGACCAGCCCGACCACGGGGTTCGCGAACGACGAGGCGAGGTCGATCATGGCCTCGGGCAGGCTGCCGACCCGGGCCAGCCCGACGACGAGCAGCCGACCGCCCGGCGCGAGCAGGTCCGAGGCGCGGGTGAGTGCGGCGTCGAGCGGCATGTGGTGCAGCGAGGCGACCATCGTGATCGTGTCGTACGTGCCGGAGACCTCCTCGAACGCGGTGTGTGCGATACGGACGCCGGTGTCGCCGGCGTGACGTGCGGCGGCCGCCCGGGCCATGCCGGCGTCCACGTCGATCCCCACGACGGCGGCGCCGCGCTCACGCAGCCGACCGACGAGCGCACCGCGTCCACACCCCACGTCCAGCACCCGGATCGGCCCGCCACCGTCCCGGCGAGGCAGGCGCCGCAGGATCCATCCGTGGAAGTGGTCGTTGTGGCTCCACGGATGGCGAGCGTTGAACTGGTGCAAGCTTGCGGACGCACGGCGGACTGCGTGGCTCTGGTTCTCCCGGATGTCCCACATGGGCTCACACCGTAGCCGTCGGTGGGTACGGCCGATGCGGTTCCCACAGCATGGCCGGACCGGCGCGGCCGCGGGAGCCACCGCTGCGGTTACCGGGTGCCGCGCGGGGCCGGCCCGCGGTTCGCAGGGGTGGCGCCGCCGTCATGCCCGCAGGACGCCGTGCTCCTTCTCAAAGCTCCGGGCCGTGTGGCAGGATGAGTTCCTGAACGATCGGTCACTAATTCCGGTCGGGACCTGGACGGCGTCGTCGAGGAGTGCACATGTCCCAGCGTGAGGAGGCCGGCCCGCTGCACGTCGAGCGGCTGGCCGACCGCGTCGTGGCCACGCTGGACCGGCCGGGCGCCCGGAACGCCGTCGACACCGCGACGATCGATGCCCTGCACGCGCTGTGCGCGGAGCTCGAGGCCGAGCCGCGCACGCTGATCCTCACCGGAGCCAACGGCGACCTCGCCGCCGGCGCCGACATCGCCGAACTCCTCGACCGGGACGCCGACGATGCCCGGGCGGGCATCAACACCCACTGCTTCGACCGGATCGCCGCGCTCCCGATGCCCGTGATCGCCGCGATCGACGGCTACGCCCTCGGCGGTGGTGCCGAGCTCGCATATGCCGCCGACCTGCGCATCGGTACACCCCGCCTGCGGATCGGCAGCCTGGAGCCGACGCTCGGCATCATGCCCGCCGCGGGCGCCACCTGGCGGCTGCCCGCGATCGTCGGCGCCACACGCGCCTCCGAGATGCTGCTCACCGCGCGCGTCCTGACCGGCGACGAGGCCCTGGCCTGGGGCGTCGTCACGGCGCTGCACGACCCCGAGAACCTCCTGACGGCGGCCCACGACCTCGCCGACAGGATCGCCCGACTGGCTCCCTTGGCAGTCCGGCACACGAAGACCGCTCTGCGGGCCCGGCCCGACCAGCATCCCCGGATCGAGCTGGAGTTCCAGGCCGGGCTGTTCGAGAGCGAGGAGAAACGCCGGCGGATGTCGGCGTTCCTGGAGCGGAGGCGCCGTGACCCGGCGCCGCCGGCACCGACGGGCTCCGCCTCCGAGGTGGAACCCGGGCAAGCGGCAACACCCCTGCCCGCAGTGACGAAGGAGAAGCGATGACGAACACCGTGCCCGTGCTGCCGTCGTACGTCCGGGACGGCTGGTGGACTCCCGCCGACGCGAGCGCACCCGGCGGGACCGCCGCCAACGCGCCAGGCGCATCCCGGGGCGTCGTCGTCCACGACGCGTCGACCGGAGAACCCGTCACCCGCGTCTCCGCGGAAGGTCTCGACCTGGTCGCCGTGCTCGACCACGCCCGCGACGTCGGCCAGAAGTCGCTCGGCGACCTCACGATCCACGAGCGTGCCGTGCTGCTCAAGCAGATGGCGCTGGAACTCACGGCGCACAAGGACGAGCTCTACGAGGTCTCCGCGCGTACGGGCGCGACGGCGCGGGACTCGGCGTTCGACGTCGACGGCGGGATCGGTGTGCTCTTCACCTACTCGTCCAAGGGGCGGCGGGAGCTGCCGAACGCCAACGTCGTCCTGGACGGCCCACCCGAGGTGCTGTCGAAGGACGGCTCGTTCCTGGGGCGCCACGTGTACACCCGGCTGGCGGGGGTGGCGGTGCAGGTCAATGCCTTCAACTTCCCCGTGTGGGGGCCGCTGGAGAAGTTCGCTCCCGCCTTCCTGGCCGGCGTGCCGACGGTGATCAAGCCCGCGACGCCGACGGCCTACCTCACCGAGGTGTGGGTGCGGATCCTCGTCGACGCAGGCCTGCTGCCCGACGGTTCGCTGCAACTCGTCTCGGGGGGCGCGCGGGACCTGCTGGGGCACCTGCGGCTCGGTGACTCCGTCGCCTTCACGGGGAGCGCGGACACCGCGCGCCGCCTGCGCGGCTCGGTCGCCGAGGGAGTGCGGTTCACCGCGGAGGCCGACTCGATCAACGCGAGTGTGCTCGGGCCCGACGGCGTTCCGGGGTCCGCGGAGTTCGACGCCTACGTCCGGCAGCTCGTGACCGAGATGACGACCAAGGCGGGGCAGAAGTGCACGGCGATCCGTCGCGCGATCGTGCCGGAGGCGCTCGTGGACGACGTCGTCGCCGCCGTCGGCGCGCGCCTCCAGGAGAAGGTGACCGTCGGCGACCCGCGGGCCGCGGGCGTCACGATGGGTCCGCTCGCGTCCCGGGAACAGCGGGAGGAGCTGCACCGGCAGGTGGAGAAGCTGACCGGGGCGGGCGGCCGGATCGTCGCCGGGCCCACCGACCTCGCCACCCCGGTGGAGGTGGTGCGGGCGGACGGAAGCCTGGGGCCGGCGCCGGACGGTGCGTTCACCGCGCCGCTGCTGCTCCGGTTCGACGACGCCGAGGCGGCGGCGCTCCACGACGTCGAGGCGTTCGGGCCGGTCGCCAGCGTGGTGGGCTACCGGGACGTGGATCATGCCGCCGAACTGGTCGAGCGCGGCGGCGGCTCGCTGGTGACGTCGGTGGCCACGAGCGATCCCGTGGTGGCGGGCGCGCTGTTCGGGCGGTTGTGCGCGGCCAACGGACGCGTCCTGTTCCTCGACCGGGATGACGCGCGGACCTCGACGGGGCACGGGTCGCCGGTGCCGCACCTGGTGCACGGCGGTCCCGGGCGTGCCGGCGGTGGTGAGGAGCTCGGTGGCGTCCGGGCGGTGCACCACTACATGCAGCGCACCGCGATCCAGGGCTCGCCGCGGATGCTCACCGAGCTCACGGGGGTGTGGCACACGGGCGCGCCGGTACGGGGATCCGGGGCGCCTGTGGCCGGCGCCGACGCCGTCGACGGAGGGGGGACCGCCGTCGTGCACCCGTTCCGGAAGGCACTCGACCGGCTGCGGGTCGGCGACCAGGTCGTGGCGGGGCCGCACGAGGTGACCCTGGCGGACGTCGAGCACTTCGCCGAGTTCACCGGTGACACGTTCTACGCGCACATGGACGAGGCTGCGGCGGCGGCGAACCCGTTCTTCCCGGGGCGCGTGGCGCACGGGTACCTGCTGGTGTCGTTCGCGGCGGGGCTGTTCGTCGACCCCGATCCAGGCCCGGTGCTGGCGAACTACGGGCTGGAGAACCTGCGGTTCCTCACGCCGGTGTCGCCGGGGGACAGGATCACCGTGACGTTGACGGCCAAGCAGATCATCCCGCGCGAGACGGACGACTACGGCGAGGTCCACTGGGACGCGGTGCTGCGCAACCAGGACGACGAGACCGTGGCGACGTACGACGTGCTGACTCTCGTGGCGAAGGAGTGGCCGCGGGAGTAGTGCCGGATGCGGGAGTCAGGGTGCCCGGAGCCCGGTGAGGGCCAGGGCGACGACGTCGTCGGCCAGGCTGTGGGCCGATTCGCGGCCGCCGGGGCGGTACCACTCGACGATCGAGTTGATCATCCCGAAGATCAGGCGTTCCGCGACACGCGGGTCGAGGTCCGTGCGGAGCTCGCCCGAGTGCTGCGCGGACTCGATGAGGGCCGTGACCTGCCTGTCGAAGGCGCGGCGGCGGGCCAGGGCCGCGCGCTCGGTGTCGGTGTTGCCACGCACGCGCAGCAGGAGGGTCACGTAGGGGAGGCGGTCCACGAGGACGTGAACCGCCTCGCGAAGAACCTGCTCGAGCCGGCGGCTGCTCCCGCGGCCGGGAAGGGCGCCGTCGTCGTCCGTGCGAGCGGCAGGGCGGTGCGCGGCAGGGTGGTTCGCGGCAGGTCCGTCCTCGGTGGGCGCCGCCGGGGGGAGCGCCGCTTCGAGCGCGTCGAGCGCCTCGTCGAGGGCCGCGCCGAGGATCCGCTCCTTGGAGGGGAAGTGGTGGTAGATCGCCGACTTGGACAGGCCCAGACGGTCGGCGAGCGTCGCGATGGACGTGGCGTCGTACCCGCGCTCGATGAAGGTCGCGACGGCGACGTCGAGGAGTCCCTGGCGGTCGTAGCCAGGTCTGCCTCGGCGGGACGGCGCGGCCGTGACGGGCTGGTCTGTCATGCCCGTCACTATATTGACCGAACGATCGGTTGGTAATGTTGCCGGCGCAGGTCCGCCCGCCGAGGAGGTCGAAGATGATCCGAATGTCCGTGGACGACGGCGTCGCCGAGGTGGTGCTCGACGCTCCTGGCCGGCTCAACGCGCTCGACGCGTCCGGACTCGGCGAGCTCGCCGACGCGCTCGCCGAGGCCGAGGCCGAGGGCGCGCGGGCACTGCTGCTGCGGGGTGAGGGCAAGGCGTTCTGCGCGGGCCGGGACATCGCGGGCGTCGACCCGGCGACCGACGACGTCCTCGGATTCCTCGAGGGGCGGGTGGAGCCCGTGCTGCGCCGGATCGCGGGCTTCCCGGCGCCGACCTTCGCTGTCGGACACGGGGCCTGCCTGGGAGTCGGGCTCGGTCTGCTCATCGCGACCGACGTCGTCTACCTGTCCGACGACGCGAAGGTGGGGTCGCCCTTCGGCCGGCTCGGAGCGGTCCTCGACTCGGGCGGCCACTCGCTGTTCGTGGAGCGCCTGGGGGCGCACCGGGCCCTGGACCTGATCTACACGGGTGATCTGCTGACGGGTGCGGAGGCCGTACGGGCGGGGCTGTTCTCCCGCAGCTTCCCGGCCCATGAGGTGCTGGGCGCGACGCGGGCCGCGGCGCGGCGGGCGGCGTCCGGTCCTACGCGAGCCTTCGCGGTGAGCAAGGAGATCGTCGCCGGGATCCGGGACCGCAGGCTCGGGCTCTGGGCCGCGATCGGACGGGAGAACCAGGGGCAGGCCGCGCTGCGGGACACCGCCGACTACATCGAGGGTTTCGCGGCGTTCCAGGAGAAGCGGAGGCCGGAGTTCCGCGGGGAGTGAGTGCCGGATGACACAACGGCCGCGGCCCGGCCTCAGTCGACCCGGCGTCGGCGGCGGCGCAGGTGGCGCACCACGAAGAAGGCCGCGACGCCTATCGCCACCGCACCCACGACGGCGGCGACCGGGACCGGCTCGACCCGCGGCCGCAGCGCGACCGGCTTGCCGAAACGCAGCTCGCCCCAGCCCGACTCGGCCGCGAGCCGGCGCAGGTTGCGGTCCGGGTTCACCACGAACGCGTGCCCCACCGCGCCGAGCATCGGGGCGTCCGTGATCGAGTCGGAGTAGGCGAAACATTCCGCCAGGTCATAGCCCTCTCGAGCTGCGAGGTCGCGGATGCCGGCGGCCTTGTTCTCGCCGTAGTTGTAGAAGTCGATCTCGCCCGTGTAGTGGTTCTCCACCACCTCCATCCTGGTGGCGAGGACGTGATCGGCTCCGAGCGCGGCGGCGATCGGCTCGACCAGCTCGGCACCCGACGCCGAGACGACGACGACGTCCTGCCCGAGGGCGTGGTGATCCGCGATGAGCTCGACCGCTTCCGCGTAGACGTACGGATCGATGTGCTCGTGGACCGTCTCGGCGACGATCTCGCGGACCTTGCGGACGTCCCAGCCCTTCGCGAGCGCGCTGAGGTGGGCGCGCATCCGCTCGGTCTGGTCCTCGTCGGCGTTGCCCACGAGGAACAGGAAGTGCGCGTAGGCGCTGCGCAGCACGTCGGCACGGCTGATCAGGCCGCCGGCGATGAACGGCTTCGAGAACGCCTGGGACGAACTCGTGGCGATGATCGTCTTGTCCAGGTCGAAGAACGCGGCGATGCGTCCGGTGGCGGGGTCTCGTCCCGGCCGTGCGGGAAAGGGTGCCTCGTCGGTCACTGTTCGAGCCTAGCGGGCCTGTCCGATCTGACCGATGTCCGCAGGCAGGTGGCCGGAGAATTTCACCCGTTCGCCACGGCCGCGGCCGGACGGTGTCCAGCTGCCCAGGCGGTTCGACGGACCGTCTCCGCAGCCGCACGGGCGTGCGACGCCGACCACAGCGGCGCAGTCCGCCCAGTTGTCGACAGGTCCTGCCTGACGGCCCTCCCCGGCGGATCCCCGCGAGGAAGGCTGGTTGACACGCGCCGGACACGGCGGCGCGGCGACGGCCGGGACCACCCGGCGGACAGGGGGACCGGCATGGGAAGCAGCGGGCGCGTGATCGCCGTGACCGGCGCGAGCGGTGGCGTGGGGGCCACGGTGGTCGCGGCCGCGGTGGCTCTCGGCATGACCGGGCGCGGCGACCGGACGGTCCTGGTCGACCTCGACACCGGCGGGGCCGGCATCGAGATGCTGCTGGGCATCGACGGTGCGCGAGGCGTGCGATGGCCGGAACTGTCCGCGGCCCGGGGCGAGGTCGACGGCGACACCCTGGCCGCAGCCCTGCCACCCTGGCGCGGAGTGCCGGTGGTGAGCGCGAGACGCCGGTCGGGGCCGCCGTCCGACGACGTCGTGCTGGACGTGTGCGCAGGGATCATACGATCGGGCCGGACAGCCGTGATCGACCTGCCGCGGCCCAGTTCCTGGTCGGGTGCGGCACGCGCACTGCTGCGTGGCTGCGATGTCGCCGTCCTGGTGAGCCCGCTGACCTTCCCTGGCGCCGCGGGCGCCGAGCTGGTGCGCGACCAGCTCGTCGCCGCCGGCGCCCGCGACGTGCGCATCGTGGTCCGCGGGCCCGCACCCGGCCAGGTCGACCCCCACGCACTGGGGGCGGCGCTCGGGCTGTCGGTGAACGGCATCCTGAGGCGTGACCGGTCGCTGCCCGGAGCCGTGGAACGCGGCGACGGGCCGCCCGCCGGGCGCCGGAAGGCCGTCGGCAGGCTCGCGGCAGACCTGGGCGCGGCACTGTGACCGCCGGCGTCCTCGATCCCGCGCTGCTGGACGACGTGCGGGCGCGCATGGCACGGGGCGGAGTGGGCTCGGCCGCCGCGGTGCGGGAGGCCGTACGCGACAGCGGGCGCGTGCTGGGCTCCAGCGCGCTCGAGGCACTCGGCCGCGCCGCACGCGCGGAACTGCTGGGTGCGGGCCCGTTGCAGGACCTGCTCGAGGAGGAGGACGTCACGGACGTCCTGGTCAACGGACCCGACGACGTCTGGATGGATCGCGGACGAGGGCTCGAACGCGTCGCCGTCGCGCTGGGGACCACCGCGGACGTGAGGGCACTCGCCGTCCGCCTGGCCGCGATCGGCGGACAGCGTCTCGACGACGCGCAGCCCAGCGTCGACGCCCGGCTGCCGGACGGGACCCGGCTGCACGCCGTCCTCGAACCCCTCGCACCGGCAGGTGCCGCCATCTCGCTCCGTGTGCTGAGGTCGCGAGCGTTCTCCCCGGACGAGCTGGTGGCGTCCGGCACGCTGCCGACCGAGTGGACGAAGCTGCTCGGCACGCTTGTCGAGCGGCGGGCGAACATTCTGGTCAGCGGAGGTACCGGAAGCGGGAAGACCACCCTGCTCACGGCACTGCTGTCCCTGGCCGGTCCCGCCGAGCGGATCGTGACCGTGGAAGAGGCCCGCGAGCTCACACCACACCACCCCCACGTGATGCCGCTGGTCACGCGCCGCGCAAACGTCGAGGGAGCGGGTGGCGTCACCCTCGCCGACCTGGTCCGTGACGCCCTGCGCATGCGCCCCGACCGGATCGTGCTCGGCGAGTGCCGCGGAGCCGAGGTCCGCGAGGTGCTCATGGCGATGAACACCGGGCACGACGGCGGCCTCGCGACCCTGCACGCCAATGCCGTCGCCGTGGTGCCGGCCCGGCTGGAGGCGCTCGCGGCACTGGCGGGGATGACACGCGAGGCGGTCGCGGCGCAGGCGGCGGGGGCGCTCGACGTGGTGCTGCACCTGCGCCGTGAGCGCGGGCGACGGTACCTCGCGGAGATCGGGGTGGTGAGCCGGGACGGACGGGGTGAGCTCGGGGTGCGGCGAGCCGCGTGCTGGGACGGGCGAGGCGCACCCGAGGTGGATCCGTCCGCGTGGCGCGAGCTGACCGAGCGGATCGGGCCGTGGTGAGCGTCGCGGACGGCGCAGACGCAAGCTGTGCGGCCCTCGCCGTCGGCGTCCTGGTCGCGGCAGCGGTGCAGCTGGCGTTCGCGCCGGTGGGGCGCCGGGTGCGCGAGCTGGGGATCAGGACGAGGCACGACGCCGGACGGGCCGGTGGCCCGGCGGCGGGCGCTCGGCATGCGGTGTCAGGCGGTGCGGCCGGTTCCCTCACGCCGGTGTCCGACCGGGCTGCCGGGGGCGAGGCGCACACCGGCCGGTCGCCGCGTGGGCGCGACGCCGCTCCCCTGCGCGTGACCGTGCTGCAGGTGGTGGCACTGCTGCGTGCGGGCGCCATGCCCGGGACGGCGTGGACCAGGTCGGCCGGGGTGCCGGTGGATCTCGCCGGTGTTCCGGACGCCGATGCCCTCGGCCGCCTGCTCGGGCAGCGGAACGCGCGGGCGGTCGTGGCCGCGACCCGACTCGCGCTCGACGTCGGAGCCCCGCTGGGTCGTGTGCTGGAGTCGGTCGCGGACTCGCTCGTGCGGGACGCGGAGGCCCGTGCGGAGCGCGACGCGGCCGTCGCCGGGCCTCGGGCCACCGCGCGCGTCATCCTGTGGCTACCGGTCGCCGGCGCAGGGCTCGGCGGGCTGCTGGGCGCCGACCCGGTCGCGGTGGCCACGGATGGCGGCGTCGGGACCGCGGCGGCGGTGCTGGGCGTGGTGCTCCTGCTGGCCGGATGGTTCTGGTCCGCGCGCCTGGTGGCGTCGGCGAGGGGGCGTCCGCGCGACGGCGGAACCGATGTGCAGGTGCTGCTCGAGCTGCTGGCGGCTGCCCTCGCAGCGGGCTCCGGGGTGCCACGGGCCCTGGACGCGGTCGGACGCGCGTCCGGAGGGACCGACGGTGCGGCGCTCCGCGGTGCCGGTGACGCCCTGGTGCTCGGCGCGGGGTGGGAGCAGGCCTGGGCAGGGACGCCGGATCGGCTCGCAGCGGTGCGAGGAGCGCTGCGGGGCGCGTGGATCGACGGCGCGGCGCCCGGGGAGGCGCTGCGCGCCGCGGGACAGGAGGTACGCCGGGCGCGGAGTGCTGCGGCGCGCACGGCTGCCGCACGGCTCGCCGTACGCCTCGTGCTTCCTCTCGGGTGCTGCTACCTGCCCGCGTTCGTCCTGGTCGGACTGGTGCCGGTGTTGTTCAGCCTGGGAATCGGCCTGCTCGGCCCCTGAGGGCGTACGGAGGAATGTCCCGCCGCACCGTGCGGCGGGCGGACGAAGGAGGAGAGATGACACACGCGAAGGCCACCACCGTGACCGCTTCTGGCGGGACCGCCGGGCGGAGGCGTCCGGGACGTGACCACGAGGCGGGGATGGCGACGGCCGAGTACGCGATCGCAACGCTGGGTGCCGCCGGCTTCGCGGGAATCCTGATGGTCGTCCTCAAGGGCGGCGACGTGAAGTCGCTGCTCACGTCGCTGATCACGACGGCACTCTCAGCGGGCTGAGGATGACCGCGAACCGGGATACGGAGCGTGGGGCCGTGACGGCCGAGCTTGCCGTCGCGCTTCCCGCAGTGGTGCTGGTCCTGGTCGTGGTGCTCACGCTCGTGGCCGCGTCCGTGGCGCAGATGCGCGCCGTGGACGCGGCCCGGGCGGCGGCCAGAGCGATCGCGATCGGTGAACAGCGGTCGGCCGTGGCTCGGACCGTCGCACGCGTGGCCGGCGACGACGCGGAGCTGTCGACCGACCGTGACGGCGCGTGGGTGCGCGTGACCGTGACGGAGCCGGTCGTGAGCGGGTGGCCGGCGGCAGGACCGCTGCGGGCGCGGGGTATCGCGACCGCGTGGGTGGAGCCATGAAACGGCGGACGGAGGAGCGCGGTGCCGGGACCGTGCTGGTGCTCGGGATCATCGGCGTGGTGCTGGTGCTCACGGGCGGGCTCGCCGCGCTCGGGGCCGCGCTGAACGGCCGGGGTGCGGCCCAGTCGGCCGCGGATCTCGGCGCCCTGGCGGGCGCGACCGCGCTGCGGAACGGTCTCGACGCCTGCGGGACGACGGCCGTGGCGGTCGCTCGCAACGGCGCGGAGTTGACCTCGTGCGGCGTCGTCGGTGCGGGCGTCGTGCGCGTGGAGGTCCGTCGCGAGGTGACTCTCCCGGGCCAGTGGTCCTCCCGCGGTGCCGCGCACGCGGTCGCCCGTGCGGGCCCGCGGGCGCCGGACACCCTGGACGAGCTGGCCGGGCCGTTGACGGCGGGGCGTGCCTCCGGGCCGGGTTCCGTGGCCCGGGGGTACCGGAACGGCCGGATCCCGGACCGGGCCCTGTGCGAGCTGTCGTTCGCCGCCGGTCAGCGCCTGCGGTGCGACGCGGCCGGTGCCTTCGAGCACCTGAACGGCGCCTATCGCGCGGCGTTCGGCCGAGACCTCGCGGTGCGCGACTCCTACCGGTCGTACGAGGAGCAGGTGGCGGTCGCGGCGAGCAGGGGCGCGCTCGCCGCTCCTCCCGGGACGTCGAACCACGGCTGGGGCCAGGCGGTCGACCTGGGAGGCGGGATCCAGTACTTCGGCTCGGCCGAGCACGGGTGGATGGCCGCGAACGCGCGGGCGTACGGCTGGACCCATCCGGCCTGGGCGGGAACGGGCGGCGTCAAGCCCGAGGCCTGGCACTGGGAGTACGGCACCGGGGGATGAGACGGCCGGAGAAAAGGGCGTGACATGACACCACGACAGTTCGTAGTATCTCTGCTACGAAGAATATGGAGGGTGTGATGGCTGAAGGACAGACATCGCCGGGGTCGGCGGACATGGCCATTGATGTCCGCGACCTGCGGATGCGCTATGGAACAAGGGATGTGCTCACCGGCGTCTCGTTCACGGCGAGACGCGGTGAGGTGCTGGCGCTGCTCGGTCCCAACGGTGCGGGCAAGAGCACCACGATCGAGATCCTGGAGGGCTTCCGCACCCGATCCGCCGGGCAGGTCACGGTGCTCGGGCAGGACCCGGCGCGCGGTGACGAGGCCTGGCGGGCGCGGCTCGGCGTCGTGCTCCAGTCGTGGCGGGACCACGGCCGGTGGAGGGTGCGTGAGCTCCTGGGCTATCTGGCCCGGTTCTACGTGCCGTACTCGACCCCCGACGTCACGCGACCGTGGGACATCGACGACCTTCTCGCCGTCGTCGGCCTCACGGAGCAGGCGAACCAGAAGGCCAAGAACCTCTCCGGGGGGCAGCGTCGCAGGCTGGACGTGGCGATCGGGATCGTTGGCCGGCCGGAGCTGGTCTTCCTGGACGAGCCGACGGCGGGCTTCGACCCGCATGCGCGCCGCGAGTTCCACGACCTGGTGCACCGGCTGTCCGACTTCGAGAACACGACGGTCCTGCTGACCACGCACGATCTCGACGAGGCGGAGCGGCTCGCCGACAGGATCCTCATCCTCGACCAGGGCGCGATCGTCGCGAACGGATCGGCGGACGAGCTGGCGCGCCAGATGGCCACGTCCGCCGAGGTGCGCTGGACCGTGGACGGGCGCCGCCACGTCCATGCCGCCGAGCGGAACGATCCCACGGCGTTCGTCCGCGATCTGCTGGCGGCGGAGCCGGGCATCACCGAACTCGAGGTGCGACGCGCCAGCCTGGAGGACACGTACATGGCACTCGTGCACAGCGCGGAGGCCGGCCGGGGCGCTGCCGGCAGCCGGGACGTCGCCGGCAGTCGCGGCGCCGCTGGGGGCCGGAGTGCCGCCAGGAACACGGACAGTGAGGTGCACTCATGACCACGACGACGAGCGAGGCCCGGCGGGTGGCGGTCCGCGCGGGTCTGGTACGCGGCCTGCTGGAGGCTCGGCAGTCCCTGCGGGAACCGGGGGACGTCCTGTGGTATTTCCTGATGCCCCTGGTGTTCGCGGTCGTGCTGATCTTCATGCGCGGCACCACGGTGCCGGGTACCGACTTCGCGCTCGGTGCCATGGTGCTGCCCAGCATCCTGGGTATGTCGATCGCGTTCGGCGGACTCACCGGTCCCGCGGGAATGATCGCGACGGAGCGTGAGGACGGCACCCTCCTGCGGGCCAAGGCCACACCGAACGGGATGATCGGGTACCTGGTCGGCAAGACGATTCTGTTCGGTACGACGACGCTGATCAGCACGGCCCTGCTGGTCATTCCGGGCTTCACCGTGGCGGGCGACCTGCGTCTCGACGCCCGGACCTGGGCGATGCTGGCGGGGATCTTCGTGATGGGGCTCGTCACGACGGTGCCGGTCGGCGTGGCGCTCGGTTCCTTGTTCAAGAACGCTTCCCAGACGGGGCTCCTGCTGCTCGGTTCGATGGTGTTGATGGTTCCGTCCGGCATCTTCTACCCGATCACGGCCCTGCCGGCCTGGCTGCAGTGGATCGGGCAGGTGTTCCCGTACTACTGGCTCGGTCTGGGAGCCCGGTCGGCGATGCTGCCTGCGGAGATGGCTGCGGCGGAGATCGGCGGGTCGTGGCGCACCCTCGAGATGTTCGGCGTGCTGGGAGCCTGGGCCGTCGTAGGCTTCATCGTCGCGCCGGTCGTGTTGCGGCGGATGGCCCGGCGGGCGTCCGGCGCGGCGGTGGCAGAGGCGCGCGATCGCGTCATGGCACAGGGATGGTGAGCAGTGGGAGAGACCGCCGATGTCGTACACAACCGGATAGCCATGCTCCGGGCGGAGCGGGGGATCTCGCGTCGCGAACTCGCCGAGGCGCTCGGGGTGCACTACCAGACGGTCGGCTACCTGGAGAGAGGCGAGTACAGCCCGTCGCTGCACCTCGCGCTCCGGATCGCCGAGTACTTCGGCGTGGCGGTCGAGGTCGTGTTCTCCACCCGACCGTTCAAGCGGCTCGGGGAATGAGCGGCGTGGTGCCGCGCCGTCGTGCGAGCATCGTGGCCTGAGTTTTCACCGCTGGTGGACAGCCCTCGCCTCACCATGAGGCGGGGGCTGTGTCCATCAGGCGTGCGACGGCCATCAGGCGTGCGACGGCCGTGCGGTGCGGGACGGCCGTGCGGTGGTGGCGCCGACGTCGCGCCCCAGGGCGGGAGCGCCCTCGTGGTCTCCTCCTCCTTGCTCATGCCGGAGCGGCAGTGGGCAGCGCACCGATCTGGGACATGATCGTGAAGAGGTCGCAGTACTGCGTGATCTCGACGATCTCGCCGTCCTCGACCCGGATGAGGTCCCAGGCGGCGAACTTGACGCGGCGGCCGCCGGCGGGGACACCGGCGAAGTCGGCCTGGTGGGTGCCCGTGTAGGACACCCAGGTGCTGACGAGGTCGCCCTCCTGCACGAGGTGCCGGACATCCGGGGTCAGGTCGGGAAAGGCTGCGAGCAGGCTCGCGACGGAGTTCTTCAGTTCCTGGAGGTCTGATCCGGCTCCGGCGTGGCCCTTCAGGCCGGCGGAGCAGACTTCGTCGAGCACCTCGGGGCGCCCGCTGCCGACGATCTCGTAGAACCGTCGCACGACGCTCTTCTCGGTGGTTTCCATGAGACGCCTCCTGAGTATCCGGCTGGTGTGTTGATTCGAGAGTGCCTCTCGCCGGGCGATCGAGCATGGGGCATCTTCCCCATCCGGGTGCCCGTTCCCGCCCGGCCGCTTCGTGTCGCGCGCTGCCTAGCGGTGGTCACGCCCTTGCCGGGCCGGAAGGTTCAGCAGGGCGAACGCCGCCGCTTCGGTGCGGCTGCGCAGACCGAGCTTGGTGAGGATGTTGCTGACGTGGTGACCGGCCGTCTTGGTGGTGATGAAGAGCCGCTCGGCGATCTCCGCGTTGGACAGGCCCTCGGTTACCAGGCCCAGCACCTCGTGCTCCCTCCTGCTGAGCAGGCCCACGTCGCGGGGTCCGGTCCGTCCCCTGACGCCGAGCCCGCGCAGGAACGCCGCGGCACGGTCCGCCTCCGCGGTGGCTCCCATCCGGTCGAGGGCCTGAAGGGCGCTGCGGGCCTCCGTCACGGCGAGCCCGCGATCCCGGGGCGCCAGGGACCGGGCGAGCGCCAGCCGTGCTCGGCACGCCGGCAGCGGTGCGCCCGACTCGGCGAACGCCAGGGCCGCCGAGCGAAGCAGTGTCGTCGCGTCGGGGCTCTCGGAGGCGAGTGCGACCTTGCCCAGCGCGTCGTCACGATGGGCCCTGTGGAGGGGAGTCCGGGTTGTGGCGGCCACCTCCGCGACCTGCCGGGCCGACTCCCCGGCGAGCACGGCGTCCCCGGCACCGAGCGCGGCGTCCACGAGCCGGGCACGCAGAGGAAGCGCGCGGTACGGCGAGCCCGCGAGGGCACCGAGCGCACCGACGAGCCGGTCGACGGCACGCCGGGGCCGGGCGAGCGCACAATCGAGGGCCGCGGCCGGCCCGGCGCACTCGAGGTCGTCCTCGAAACCTGTGAGCAGCGCTTCCGCCTCCTCCAGACGCCCCTGCAGTACCCGCAGCTCCACGAGGTCGGCGACAGGATTCAGGCAGCGCGGGCGCAGGCCGGTCGTCACCATCTGCGTCACGGCCCGTTCGAGCTGCTCCTCCGCGGCGTCAAGCCTGCCCGTGACGAGGTACACCCCGCCGCAGCACCCGGTGCAGAACGCGGAGATGAGGTCGGTGGCGGCCATGGTCTCGAAGGGCAGCAAGGGACCGAACGCGTAGGACGAGCGGAACCCGACGAGGAACTCCGCCCAGGGCGCCACCATGCCGGGATCCCCGAGGAGGCTCGCAACCTCCAGGAGCGTGCACAGGGCCTCGCCCAGGTACTGCACGTCATGACCCTCCCCGGAGGTCGCGGCAGTCATGGCCTCGTGCAGGTCGGACGATCCCCGTGCCACGTCACCGGTATCCACGGCGCAGGCGCCGCGCCGCATCAGCGCGACGATCTCGAGGTCACGGTCCCCGTGTTCACGCGCGATGACCACGGCGCGATCGGCCAGGGTGCCGGCGCCGAGCGGGCCGGCCTCCGACTCGGCCAGGAGGAGCCAGCCGCGCAGACTTCGCCCGTCCGTGACCTCCGTGAGCAGCGACCGTGCTCGGGACAGCCATCCGTCCGCCATCTGCGTACGGCGGTAGAGGCTCCGGTACTGGCGGGCCAGCCAGATGGCGACGGCCGTTGCCTCGGTGTCGCGGCCTTCGCCGCGCAGGCGGGCGAACGCACGCGCTCGGAGGGCGAGCGCCGCTGCCGGGTCGTTGAGCCACCACAGCGCCTGGGCCAGACCATCGAGGGCGTCCGCGGTCTCCTCGGTGGACCATGCCTGCTGGAACGCGTCCCGTGCGGCGGCCCACTCGCCCCTGGCCAGGGCACCTGATCCTGCCGCGAGGTGGTCACGGCCGTTCATCTCTCGATCATGACACCGACGCGCTCAGCATGACACCGACGTGCTCAGGCCGCCCGCCTCCACCGGACGGCATTTCTCACCGGGCCGACCCGCCTGGGGCCGCTCCTGTCCACGGGCCGCCCGCCGACGGGCATGAGGGCCTTGGGGGATGCGTCAGAGCTGATCCTCCGGTTCCACGGGCCCGTTCAGGACGGCGACCGTCCCGTCGTCGTCGATCCGGAGGCGACGGGGATCGCCGTCGGCGAGGTCGAGCGCGGCCTCCAGGAGCACCGGGTGGACTGAGCCCCACCTGGCTGGTAGCCAGTGGTAGGTGCGCAAGGCGTCGAGAACCGGCCCTGGGGGTACGCGTTGCACTGTCATGTCGTCCACGGCGTCATATCATCCCAGGTCAGAGGTGGTTTTGCGAACCAGGTGACGTTTCTGGGAGCTGTGCGGCACTCCTGTTGACGTGCGGACGCGGACCTGCTGTAACGTGACCTTCGATCCCACGGGTGCCCTCGCAGGGGCTGAGATCGGGCTGGTGCGTGCCCGGACCGTTGAACCTGACCGGGTAATTCCGGCGTAGGAAGTTGGAGAGTGATGACCACCATCCCTTCGCGCACGCTCACGTACGACGTCGACCACGAGAGCGGGCTGCAGATACCCGTCACCGAGATCACCCTCGCGCCGTCGCCCGACGGCACGCCGAACAGGCCGGTTCGGGTCTACCGGACCGACGGGCCAGGATGCGATCCGACTCACGGCCTCCCGGCCTCCCGGGCCCCGTGGATCTCGGAGCGGGGCGATACCGAGGAGTACCAGGGCCGTGAGGCGCACCCAGCAGACGACGGCCACGCTGCCGCCCGTCGTGCGGCGCGCTCGTCGGCGGGCGAGAACGGCGGCGGCCGCGACCGTCGTCAGGCATCGGCCGAGGAGTGGAAGGGTGCCGAGCGGCCGCCGCGCCGCGCGGTCGACGGCCGCACCGTCACCCAGATGCACTACGCCCGCCGCGGGGAGATCACCCCCGAGATGAGGTTCGTCGCCCTCCGGGAGGGCTGCGACGTCGAACTGGTCCGAGCCGAGGTGGCCGCGGGGCGCGCGATCATCCCGAACAACGTCAACCACCCCGAGTCGGAGCCGATGATCATCGGCCGCGCCTTCACCGTGAAGGTGAATGCGAACATCGGGAACTCGGCCGTGCACAGCTCCGTGGCGGAGGAGGTGGAGAAGCTCCAGTGGGCGACCAGGTGGGGCGCCGACACCCTCATGGACCTGTCCACCGGTGACGACATCCACACCACCCGCGAGTGGATCATCCGCAACTCGCCGATCCCCATCGGGACCGTCCCGATCTACCAGGCGCTGGAGAAGGTGGGCGGCGACGCGAACGCGCTGACCTGGGAGATCTACCGCGACACCGTGATCGAGCAGTGTGAGCAGGGCGTCGACTACATGACCGTGCACGCGGGCGTGCTGCTGCGGTACGTCCCCCTCACCGCGGACCGCGTCACGGGGATCGTCTCGCGCGGCGGGTCGATCATGGCGGGCTGGTGCCTCGCCCACCACCAGGAGAACTTCCTCTACACGCACTTCGACGAGCTGTGCGAGATCTTCGCCGCCTACGACGTCGCGTTCTCGCTCGGCGACGGCCTGCGCCCCGGCTCGATCGCGGACGCGAACGACGCCGCCCAGTTCGCCGAGCTCGACACGCTCGCGGAGCTCACGAAGCGGGCCTGGGAGTACGACGTGCAGGTCATGGTCGAGGGCCCCGGGCACGTCCCGCTGCACCTCGTGCGGGAGAACGTGGAGCGGCAGCAGGAGCTGTGCGACGGCGCGCCGTTCTACACGCTCGGTCCGCTGGTCACCGACATCGCGCCCGGCTACGACCACATCACCTCGGCGATCGGCGCCACCGAGATCGCCCGGTACGGCACCGCGATGCTCTGCTACGTCACGCCCAAGGAGCACCTCGGCCTGCCCAACAAGGACGACGTCCGCACCGGGGTCGTGACCTACAAGATCGCCGCGCACGCCGCCGACATCGCCAAGGGCCACCCGGGTGCCCGCGACCGTGACGACGCCCTGAGCAAGGCCCGGTTCGAGTTCCGCTGGCGCGACCAGTTCGCGCTCTCGCTCGACCCGGAACTCGCGCAGGAGTACCACGACGAGACGCTTCCGGCCGAGGCCGCCAAGACGGCGCACTTCTGCTCGATGTGCGGGCCGAAGTTCTGCTCCATGAGGATCTCCCAGGACATCCGCGACGAGTTCGGCGGAGCGGTCGAGCAGCAGGCGATCGTCGGATCGGCGCCGGCAGGACTCACGGAGGAAGAAGCCCGCGCGGGCATGGCGGCCAAGTCGGAGGAGTTCCTCGCCGCCGGCGGCACGGTCTACCTCCCGGACCCGCAGGTCGGAGCCCCGAGCTAGGGCTCCGCGCCCGAGATCCGCCCCCTTCGTTCCTCCGCGCGACGGCCTCGCGGCCGGCAGGCCGGCCGAGCAGGAGGTGCACCCAAGAGGGCGGATCCCGGGCACCGGCCACCGTCGCCACCCGTGTCGGGCTCACGTCCGCGGTCAATCTCCGCCGCCGCTTCCGCGACCACCTCCGCACGACGCCCGGCGCCTACCGGCGGACCTTCGGCGAGACCTGACGCTACGGCGCGTGCGACAGCACCGCGTCCAGCAGCCGCACGGCCGCCGCCTTGTCCAGGGGCGAGTTGTACGAGCCGCACTTCGGTGACTGCACACACCCCGGGCAGCCGTCCGAGCACGAGCACCCGGCGATCGCGTCCCGTGTGGCACGCAGCCACGTCGCGCCGAGTTCGTAGCCGCGTTCCGCGAAGCCCGCCCCGCCGGGGAACGCGTCGTAGACGAAGACCGTGGCCTGCCCCGTGTCGGCGTGCAGTTCCGTCGACACCCCGCCGAGATCCCAGCGGTCGCAGGTCGCCAGCAGCGGCAGCATCCCGATCGACGCGTGCTCGGCCGCGTGCAGGGCACCCGGCGTCTCGTCGGGCGACACCCCGGCGGCCCGCAGCACGAATTCGGGTACCGACCACCACACCGCCGTCGTACCGAGGGTCCGCTCGGGCAGGTCGAGCGCCTCCGTGCCGAGAGCCTGCATGTCCGGCAGCCGCCGCCGCTGGAAGCTCACCACCTGGCTCGTCACCTCGACCGGTCCGATTCCCCAGGTGACCGGTCCCCACTCGCGGGAGACGACCGGCCGGTCCTCGCCGGAATCCTGGTTCGCGACGGCAGAGGTCGGGATCTCCGTGTCCCGTCCCTCGCCGCCGCCAAGGGGTGCGATCTCGTTCGTGCCGTCGTCGGCCCCGACGATCGCGACCTCCATCACTTCGCGCGACCACGTCCCGTAGTCCACGTCGCGGCGCACGACGACGGCCGTGTGGTCCGTGAGGTCGAACCTGTCGACCACATAGGTCACGCCCTGGTGGACGTAGACGGCGCCGTCGTGCACCTGGCCGTCCGCCGAGGACGCGTCGACCGTCCCGAGCATGCGTCCCGAGCCTGCCTCCACGACGCGGACCGGCGAGCCACCCGACCCGCGCAGGTCCGTCAGGCCCGCCGCGGACTGCACGTGCGTCCAGTACCAGCCGGACGACCGGCGCCGCAGAGCACCTCGTGCCACCAGGACCTCCAGCACGTGCCGCACGTGGGCCGGGTCGCCGAACCGGGTGAGGTCGGCGGCCCGCAGCGGGATCTCCTGCGCCGCGACGCACAGGTGCGGGGCCAGGACGTGGGGATTCCCGGGGTCGAAGACCGTGGCCTCGAGCGGCGCGTCGAAGACCGCCTCGGGGTGATGGACCAGGTAGGTGTCGAGCGGGTCCTCGCGGGCCACGAACGCGACGAGCCCGTCGGCCCCTGCACGCCCGGCCCGGCCCGCCTGCTGCCAGAGCGACGTGCGTGTGCCCGGCCAGCCCGCGACGAGGACGACGTCGAGACCCGAGATGTCCACCCCGAGTTCGAGCGCGTTGGTCGTGGCCAGCCCGAGGATCTCCCCGGTCCGCACGGCGCGCTCGAGTTCGCGGCGTTCCTCGGGGAGGTATCCGCCGCGATACGCGGCGATCCGCTCGGTGGGACGAGCGATCGCGCCCGAGACCGCGTGCCGCAGGTGGTCTCGGGCGCGTTGCGCGACGGATTCAGCACCCCGCCGACTACGCGTGAACGCGAGCGTGCGGGCGCCCGCGGCGGCGAGGTCGGCGAGCAGATCGGCCGCCTCGGCGGTGGCGGAGCGCCGAGGACTCTCCCTGGCGTGCTCGGCGGGTGGTGGCGACTCATGAGCCGGATCGGCGTCGAGCGCCCAGGGGTCGGCGCCGGCGTCGTCGTCCCCCGAGCCGCCGCCCGACCGCGCGAAGCCGTATCCCGCGATCTCGGGCGGCTGCCACAGCGCGAACGTGCGCCGTCCGGCGGGTGAGGTGTCGCGGTCGACGACGGCGACTCCCCCGGCGGGTACGCCGACCAGCCGCCCGGCGCTGACGCCGGGCTCGGCGCTCGTCGCCGACGCCACGACGAACGTGACCCGTCCGGTCTGCCGGTGGGACGCAGGAGCCACGGACGACCCAAAGGCCGGACCCGTGGCGTGGTGCTCCGCGAGCCGGATCAGCCGGCGCAGCACGTGCGACACGTGCGCCCCGAACACCCCGCGATAGGCGTGCCCTTCGTCCACGATCACGTAACGCAGCCCGCGCAGTAGCCGCGACCAGCGGCGATGTCCCGGCAGCAGCGCGAAGTGCAGGAAGTCCGGGTTGGTCAGCACGACGTCGGCATGGTTCTGGGCCCAGAGTCGCTCCTCGCGCGGGGTGTCGCCGTCGCAGGTGGTGACGCGCACGTCGCTCGTGCCGGCGGCGTCGAGCACGCGCCGCAGCGCGTGGAGCTGGTCGGCGGCGAGGGCCTTGGTGGGGCTGAGATAGATCGCCGTCGGTCGCACGGCGCCGGCCGCCGTCGGGGTGCGACCGCCGTCGGCGGACCGGACGGCCGACAGCACCGGCAGCCAGAACGCAAGCGACTTGCCTGAACCGGTCGACGTCGCGAGCGCGACATGGCGTCCGTGCCACGCGGCGTCGGCGGCCTCGGCCTGATGGACCCACGGCCGGTCGGCACCCAGCACCCGGTATCCCTCGACGACCTGGGGATCCGCCCAGTCCGGCCAGTCAGCCTGCTCGCCCGTGCGACCGGGAAGGGTCCGCACATGCATGAGGCGATCGGCCCGCGACCCGTTCGCGGTGAGCACGTCAAGCAGCGGATGTTCGGCGAACGGCACGGACCAAGTCTGACAAACGCGCGTGCGAGGTGACGACCCCCGGCTCAGGCCTCCTCGGGCCAGCGGTTCGCCAGGGCCAGAGCCTTGCGGGCCGCGTCCGTGGTGTTCCCGGCCGCGGCGGCCAGGCCCGCGGCATAGCCGACGGCATAGGTGGTCACCGGGGCGGCCGGGCGTGCGACCGCGTGGGCGGCGTCGCGTGCCAGGTCCAGGACCACGTTCATGTCGACCGTGCCGGGATCGAGCCCGAGCTCGGTCTCCAGGGCGGAGATCCAGGTCTGCAGATCCGTCATCGTCACTCCTTCGGTGGGGGACCGGGGCGGACGCCGAGTCGTTCGGCGTCGTCCCACGTGTCGACGTCTGCGGACAGACTGCCAGGGTCCTGGACCTCGAGCAGGCGCAAGCCGTCCAGCAGGCGCCGGACGGAGGCACCGCGCCCCGCCGGGGGCTCGGCCCGGCCGGCGTGGAGCGCGCTGAGCCGCTCCCCGAGCGCGTCGGTGCGATAGAGGCCGACGAGCCACTGCGCCCGCCCGCCGGCGACGAGGTGGGCCCCGTCCGCCTCGGGCTCACGTTCGACGGCGGCGCGCAGCCGCGGCACGGCTCCCGCGGCCCGCGGGACGTCGACGGCGAGTACCAGTACCCAGGGCGGCGGCGGATCGGCCGGAGCGCGCCGGGCGGGTGGGGCGAGTGCCGCCAGCCCGGCCGCGATGGCGGCCACAGGGCCGCCGAACGGTGGGTCTTCCCGGGTCAGAACGGACCGGGACGCCGCAGGGTGAGCGGCGATCGCCTCCGCCAGGTCGGCCGGGCCGACGACGGCGATCCGGCGCGCCCCCGCCGCCGCGTCCAGAGCGAGGTGGAGGAGCGGGACGCCGCCGCCGGACAGGAGCCCGGGCTTGGCGGTGCCGTCGAGACGAGACGCGCGGCCGCCGGCCAGCACGACGGTGTCGTAGCACGCCACGTCCTGGACGCTCTCGATGTCCTTCACAGCTGGATCACCGGTACCGGGTCGCCGGGTTCGACCTTCTCGACACCGGCCGCGACGACGGCGAGCGCGTCGGCGGCGAGCAGCGCCGACAGGTGGTGTCCGTCGCCGGTCGGGGCGACGCCCTGCGGCAGTACCCGCACCGGGACGACCTGTTCCCGCCCGCGTGGGCTCTTCCAGCCCGCGGCCGCCGGGCGGAGTTCCGGGACGGGGTGCGGGAGGCCTCGGAGCCGGTGGATCGCGGGCCGCACGAACATGACGAAGGAGACGTAGGCGGCCACGGGGGTTCCCGGCACCGCGATCCACGGGGTCCCCCTCCAGCGCGCGAGGGCCTGAGGTCGTCCGGGTTTCATGCCCACGGCGGCGAGATCGACACCGGACACGGCCCCGTCCCAGGCACGCCTGTCCCCGTCCGGCTCGGCCCCGGCCCGGTCCGGATCGCTCTCGGTCCGGGCCCGCCCGCCCCCGCCCTGGGCGGGGCCGGTGGTCCCCGCCGACAGCACGGCCCGCACGACGTCGGCGGCACCGGCGGACACGCCCCCGGCGGTCACCACCAGATCGATCGCGCGCGCGACCTGGCCGCTCCCGCGCCGTGACGTGTCCGCCGGAGGACCGGTGGCCGTGGAGCGGCCCGCGGCGCGCCCCGGTTCCCGGACGTGACCGACGGCCTCGTCGAGGACCGTCCGCAACGCGTCCGCGTCGTCCGGGACGGGGCCCAGACGAACGACATCCGCTCCGGCGGCTCGGGCGGCGGCCGCGAGCATGAGGGAGTTCGAGTCGGTGATCTGCCCCGGTCGGGCCGGCGACCCGGACGGCACGAGTTCCGAACCCGTCGCGACGACCGCCACCCGGGGCCGTCGTCGGACACCGACCCGCGTCACGCCGGCGGCGGCGAGCGCGGCCACGACCGGCGCCGTCAGCTCCCGCCCGGCACGCGCGAGCACCGAGCCCGCCGCGATGTCCGAGCCGCGCAGGCGGATGTGGTCACGCGGCTCGCGCCCGAGCGTGACCGTGTCCCCGGCCGGGCGGCGTTCCGTCTCCGCCTGCCCTGGTGCCGCCGCGCGAGGTCGGGACCCCGCGACCGGGTCGAACCGGCCGGTGGACGTCCGCTCCACGGGGACCACGGCGTCGGCGCCCGGAGGAAGGGGCGCACCGGTCATGATCCGCGCGGCGGTACCCGGCGCCAGGTCGCGGGGTTCGGTGGCCGCGGCCGGGATGTCGGCCACCACCTGGAGAGTCACCGGATCGCCGGTCAGGGGCAGGTCCTCGCTGCGTACCGCGTAGCCGTCCATGGCGGAGTGGTCGAAGGCCGGCACGGAGCCGACGGCGTACACGTCCTGGGCGAGCACCGGCGCCTCCGTGGATGCCGCCACCTCGCCCGGCATGGCGGTCCCGGAACCGCGGTCGACGAGCCGGGCAAGGGTCACCTCGTCCGCGGGCAGCGGCGTGACCAGCGCGAGCACGCGCTCGACGTGCTCGGCGACGGTGCGGGGGGTCGGTTCCACGATGTCCACGCTAGTCGTCCGCTGTTCGCCAGGAGTTGCCGTGGTCTCACCGCCGGCGGTCGTAGTCTGTGAGAGCGAGCCCGCGGGTCCGCGCACCCGGCCACGGCGGTCGATCCCGGCATCCACCGCCCCCGAGGCCCGAATCCGGGCGTGTGCGGACGAGCGTCCCCTCTCACAGCCGCCGGTCGGCGCCTGTGCGTTCTTTCTTACGGTTGCTTCACCACCTCATGACGGGCATGGAAACACCGCTTTCCTACTGTCGTCGCATCCGGTCCGACGTCGGGCCGGTGCCGGGAACATCGTTCCCGGATGCCCGACGTCGTCGGGCACCCACCCACCAGGGAGGCATCCCGTGTCCGCACCGACCGCCCGAGAAGACAACCCCACCGCCGTCGCCGACGCGGCGACCGCGACCGATGTGGTCCGGGACGGCGCGGCGACGATCTCCGACGCCGCCCCCGCCCACGCCATCGAGGCAGCGCGCGCCGCCGGCATCAGCGCCGCCGCGGAACGCAAGCACCACCGCACAGGCCGCTGGATCCAGCACTGGGACCCGGAGGACTCCACCTTCTGGAACGACGGCGGCAGCCGCATCGCCCGCCGCAACCTCCTCATCTCGATCTTCGCCGAACTCCTCGGCTTCTGCGTCTGGGCGCTGTGGTCCATCGTCGTCCCGCAGCTGCCCGCCGCCGGCTTCGACCTGACCACCGACCAGATGTTCTGGCTCATCGGCGTTCCGGCGCTCGTGGGCTCCACGCTCCGCATCCCCTACACCTTCGCCGTTCCCATCTTCGGCGGCCGGAACTGGACCATGGTGTCCGCCGGACTGCTGCTCATCCCCTGCACGGCACTCGCACTCGCCGTGCAGAACCCCGACCTCCCGTTCGGCGTCCTGCTCGGCGCCGCGGCGCTCGCAGGCTTCGGCGGCGGCAACTTCGCCTCGTCGATGGCGAACATCTCGTTCTTCTACCCGGAGAAGGGGAAGGGCGCCGCGCTCGGCTGGAACGCCGCGGGCGGGAACGTCGGCACCGCCGTCGTGCAGTTCGTCGTGCCGCTGGTGATCGTCGGCGGCGCCGGCCTCGCGCTGGAGCGCGCCTCCCTCGTGTTCGTGCCGTTCGTCCTGCTGGCCGTCGTCCTGGCCTGGCGGTTCATGGACAACCTGAGCACCGCCAAGGCGGACCCGCGCTCGTTCGCCGTGGCGGCGAAGCTGGGACACACCTGGATCATCAGCTTCATCTACATCGGCACGTTCGGCTCCTTCATCGGGTTCGCCGGAGCCTTCCCCACGCTGATGCACAGCCAGTTCCCCGAGATGTCCCTGTCCCTGGCCTTCATGGGCGCCCTGGTGGGCTCCGCCACCCGCCCGCTCGGCGGCATCCTCGCCGACCGGCTGGGCGGCGTGTCGATCACCCTCGTCTCCTTCGTCGTCATGGCGCTGGGCACGGTGGGCGCCATCTACTCGCTCGGCGTGCACAGCTTCGCGATGTTCTTCGCCTCGTTCATGCTGCTGTTCGTCGCGACGGGCGTGGGCAACGGATCGGTCTACCGCATGATCCCGGCCGTGTTCCGCGTCTCGGGCTCGACGGCGCGTGCCGCGGCAGGCTGCATCGGCATCGCCGGCGCCGCCGGGGCGTTCGGCGGGTTCCTGATCCCCCGCGGGTTCGCGATCTCGACCAACGCGACGGGCTCGCTCGTCCCCGCCTTCTGGGTGTTCATCGGGATGTACGCCGTGATGGCCGTCATCTGCTGGATCTTCTACGGGCGCGGCGAGATGCGCGCCGCGAGGGTCTGACCCATGGCCGACACCCACTGCCCCTACTGCGCGTTGCAGTGCGGCATGTCCCTGGCGCCGGGCACCCAGCCCGGCGCCGGGGGCGCGCCCGCGACGGCGTCCACCGTGCCGGACGGCGGGTCCCGCCCCGCCCTCCCGCTCACCGTGACACCGCGCGAGTTCCCCACCAACCGCGGGGGCTTGTGCCAGAAGGGCTGGACCTCCGCGTCCGTGCTGACGGCGAGCGACCGCATCACGACGCCGCTCGTGCGGCGCTCGCTGCTCGACGGCGGTGCGGGCGAGGCGGCGGGCGTCGTCGGCACCGAGGGTTCGGGTTCCGGGCCGGGTGGTGAGGAGCCGGTGCGCCGGGACGCCGACGCACTGGTCCCGGTGAGCTGGGAGACGGCGCTCGACCTGGTCGCCGGCAAGCTCGCCGCGCTCCGTGCCGAGCACGGCCCCGAATCGGTGGCCGTGTTCGGCGGCGGCGGGCTCACCAACGAGAAGGCGTACGCGCTGGGCAAGTTCACGCGCACCGTGCTCCAGTCCCCGAACATCGACTACAACGGCCGGTTCTGCATGTCGTCCGCGGCGGCAGCCGGGAACCGCGCGCTCGGTGCGGACCGCGGCCTGCCGTTCCCGCTCGCCGACGTCGGCGGGGCCGACGTCGTCGTCCTGCTCGGCTCGAACCTCGCCGAGACGATGCCGCCCGCCGTGCAGCATCTGGCCGGGGCACGCGAGGCAGGGCGGCGCGGTGCGGGCGGACTCGTCGTCGTCGACCCGCGGGTCTCGGCGACGGCGAAGCTGACCGACGACGGTGCGGGCATCCACCTGCAGCCGGTGCCCGGCACGGACCTGGTGGTGCTTCTCGCGCTGCTGCACGTGATCCTCGCCGAGGGCCTCACGGACCGCGAGTACCTCGCGGCGCGCGTGATCGGTTTCGACGACGTGGCGCGGTCCGTCGCCGCCTGGTGGCCCGAGCGCGCCGAGACCGTCTGCGGCGTCCCGGCGCAGGAGCTGCGCCACGTGGCGCGGCTGCTCGCCGTGGCGGCACCGGCCCACGGCGGCCGCGGCGCCTACGTCCTGACCGGCCGCGGCGTGGAGCAGTCCGCTCAGGGCACCGCGACCGTGACGGCGGCGATCAACCTCGCGCTGGCGCTCGGCCTCGTGGGCCGCGAGGGCGCCGGCTACGGCGCCGTCACGGGCCAGGGCAACGGGCAGGGCGGTCGTGAGCACGGCCAGAAGTCCGACCAGCTTCCCGGCTACCGCAAGATCGACGATCCGGCCACCCGCGAGTACGTCGCCGGTGTCTGGGGGGTGACGCCCGAGTCGCTGCCCGGCCCCGGGAAGCCCGCGGTACAGCTGCTCAGGTCCCTGGGGGCACGACCCGCCACGGCGGACGGCGAGGCGGGAACGGGCGTCCGGCCCCGTGCGCTGCTGGTGCACGGATCGAACCTGATCGTCAGCGCCCCGAACGCGGACTCGGTCGCCGAACGGCTCAGGTCGCTCGACCTGCTGGTGGTCTGTGACTTCGTGCCCTCCGAGACCGCCCGGCTGGCCGACGTCGTCCTCCCTGTCACCCAGTGGGCCGAGGAGGAGGGCACCATGACCTCCCTGGAAGGCCGGATCATCCGTCGCCGTCGCGCCACCGACCCGCCGGGCGAGGCTCGCTCCGAGCTGTGGATCTTCGCCGAGCTGGCGCGCCGCCTCGGCACGCCCGGCGAGACGGGGCCGGGCTCCGTGCGGTTCTCCACCGACGCCGCCGAGGTGTTCGACGAACTGGCCCTCGCCTCGCGCGGCGGTGTCGCCGACTACTCGGGCCTGTCCCACGCACGCCTGGACGCCGACGAGGAGGCGGACGGCCCGGGCTACTTCTGGCCGGTACCGGCCACCTCCACGACGGCGGGTACCGCGTCCGGCACCAGGTCCGGCACGAGGTCCGGTACCGCGTCCGGCACGACACAGGAGCACCCCGGCACGCCGCGCATGTTCCTCGACGGGTTCCCCACCGCCGACGGCCGGGCGCGCATGGTCCCCGTCGACCACAACGGACCGTCCGACGACGTGCGCCCCGGCGCTCCGCTCTACCTGGTCACCGGTCGTGTCCTGCAGCACTACCAGTCGGGTGCGCAGACTCACCGCGTCGCGGAGCTGGAACGCCTCGTCCCTGAGCCGTACGTCGAGATCCATCCCGTGCTCGGATTCCGGATCGGCGTGCCGGACGGTGCCCGCGCCCGTCTCGCCACGGCCCGCGGCGCCATCGAGGCGACCGCACGCTGGACCGACGCGGTCCGTCCCGACACGGTCTTCATGCCCTTCCACTGGTCCGGAACCGGATCGGTGAACCGCGTGACCACCGACGCCACCGACCCGATCTCCGGCATGCCGGAGTTCAAGGTGTGCGCGGTCGAGGTCGGGCCCGTGCCGGACGGCGTTCCGCCGGCCGCACCGTCCGGCACGGCCGTCACCGAGTCCTCCACCTGTCTCTTATACACATCT
>NZ_JABBYC010000004.1 GCF_016742955.1 Myceligenerans indicum
CCCGACGACCCCACTCACGCCTGGGAAACCAGAGCCCGGCCGACTACGAGAAGAACCTTCAAACAGCTACGCTGCAGCCTGCCGCATGACCACACGATGACGTGTCCACTTCTCGGGGCGAAGGCCCGACGCCTCAGTCGTGGGCGTTGCGGTGCCGGATCATCCTGGAGTGCTCGACGGGCGCGACGAACATGGCTGTGGCGGAGAAGGTGGGGGCGACGCTGCATGCGGTGGGGCGGTGGCCGGCGCGGTTCGTGGAGCACCGGATCGCGGGCCTGGGTGACATGCCGCGCTCGGGTGGCCCGCGGTCGGTGACCGACGAGCAGGTCGCGGCGCTGGTGACCCGGACTCTGGAGACCAGGCCCAAGGACGCCACCAGGCACGTATCGTCACAGCAGACGGTGCCGGTGTCGCCGATCAGTGTGAACGGTGCTGGGGGCGCTGGTTCGTCTCGGAACGCGTCGCCTGATGGCACCCGTCGTTGTTCCGCGCTCCTGACGGGTGAGGTCTCCGCGATCGCGGAGTCGTTGCCGCGCTTCATGGCCGGTCGCCCGCTGCCCTCGCGAGCGCGCGTTCAAAGATCCCGGGGCTCTGGGCGCCGGAGACGCCATACTTCCCATCGATGACGAAGAAGGGGACGCTCGTGATCCCGAACTGCTCGGCGCGGGCGATGTCTGCCTCGATCGCGGGAAGGTACTCCTCGCTGATGAGGGACCTCCGCACCGCTTTGGCATCGAGCCCGATCTCACTGGCGATGGCGATGATCTGGTCGAGGCTGTCGATGTCCTCACCGCGCTCGAAGTACGCAGCGAGCAGTCGGTCGTTCATCTCGGCCTGCTTGCCGTGTGCCTTGGCGAAGTGGGTGGCTTGGTGGGCGCGAAGGGTCAGGGCTGGCTGGAGGTTGTCCCAGTCGAAGGTGAGCCCGAGCTCGGCCCCGACCTTGTTGAGCAGGGTGAACTTGTCGCGCACGTGCTTCGCCGGCAGGCCGGCGACGTCGGTGAGGTACTCGGTATAGCGTCCGCCGTACTCGACGGGCGGGTTCCGGTCGAGCTGGAACGAGTGGAGCTCGACCTCGACCGGGGGGCCGCCGGCCGCGAGGAACGCGTCGCGGCCGGCCTCGAACTTGCGCTTGCCGATGTGGCACCACACGCAGATGACGTCGGTCCAGATATCGACCTTGATCGGGTCCTGCATGACGATACTCATGCGGGCATCGTGACGACGAGCTTGCCGACGGGCCGCTCGCCGACGAAGTCGACGTAGGCCTGGCCGGCGTCGTCGAGCGTGTAGGTCTTCGCGATCACGGGACGCATGCCATCGTCGAGCGCGAGCTGCGCGAGCTCGGTCATGCCGCCGAGGTCGCCGTTGGCGTCGGCGACGTACGTCACCGTGATGTCCTGGCGGGAGATCTCCTCGGGGTTGGGCGGCGGCGGGACGATCGTGAGCAGACGACCGCCGGGCTTGACGACCGCGATGAGGTCGTCCAGGGCGTTGCCCGGCAGGGCGACGTTGAGGACCACGTCCACGTCGGCGGGGTACTCCGAAGGGGCGAAGCCGATCACGTGGTCCGCGCCCAGCGTGGTGATGGCCCCGGCGTCGGCCGGCTTCGCGGTCGCGGTGATGTCCGCCCCCGAGCCCGCCAGGATCGTCATCAGCGAGGTGCCGACCGCACCGGTCGCTCCTACGGCGAGCACCGTCTCGCCGGGCTGGACATCTGCGGTCAGTGCGAGCGCGCGAGCCGTCAGTCCGGTCGTGGCGAGCGTCGCCGCGTCCTCGGCAGACAGGACAGCGGGACGATGTGCGACGAACGGCGTGTCGGCGCGCACGGTGAGGTACTGCGCCATGGCACCGGTGCCGGTCGGCGAGCTCGGGCCGCCGAACGCGGCCATCGCCGCTGCCGTCGTGTAGCCGAAGACTTCGTCACCGACCGCGTAGCTGCCGACGCCCTCGCCCAGTGCGACGACGGTGCCTGCGAAGTCCGCACCAAGGACGTAAGGCATCGGCATCTGCACGAACTCGGACAGGTCTCCGCGCGCCACGCGCAGGTCCGCCATGTTCACCGCCGACGCCGCCACCCGCACCAGGATCTCGCCGGCGGCAGGCTCCGGAGCATCGACGGTCGTCACGACGTAGGTGTCGGGGTGGCCGTAGTCGCGGGCCACCAGTGCCTTCATCTTCATCTCTTCACTCCATTTCAAACGGACCGTGTGGTCATGTTGTCCCGGGAGGCTACGCTAAGCGGACCGCGCGGTCAACATGTTGGTAGAGTGGCCTGCGTGACAGACGCAAAGGCTCCCCGGGCAGATGCGGTGCGCAACCGTGCGCGCCTGCTCGAAGCCGCCGAGGCGGAGTTCGCGCAGCACGGTATGGACGTGTCCGTCGCGGACATCGCCGCCCGTGCGAGGGTGGGCAAGGGAACGGTGTTCCGACACTTCGCCACCAAGGAGGAGTTGCTCGCCGCGGTCGTGCTCAGCCGCCTCGATGTGCTGATCGCCGACGGCGAGCGGCTCGCCGAGACGAGCCCGGCCGAGAGCGCACTGTTCGACTTCATGTCCCTGGCGGCGAGCCAGCAGCAGGACGAGCTGTCCGTGCTCACGAACGTTGACGGCGTCAATGACCTGCTCGAAGGTGCCCAGGCGCGACTGTTCGGACTCATGGAACGCCTCGCCCTGCAGGCGCAGATCGCTGGGGCCCTTCGCGACGACGTCACCGGCGAGGACGTCGCCCTGCTGATCTGCGCCCCCGGCCACGTCGCCGGATTCGCGCCCCGCGCCGACCCAGAACTTTGGCGACGCTACCTCGCCATCATCGTCGACGGACTGAGACCTGAGGGTGCGAGGCCGCTCGCCACCCCTCCCCGCAACACCTAGGCGCACACCCGCGCCGCACCGAGAGCGGCCAGAGCCCTGACGACAAGCGCCCCCGAGGCGTGGCGGCCCACGCACTACGGCAGTCGGTGTCAGCCGAGCACCCGGGCGTCGATGTAGTCCACCGCCGCCTCCTCACTACTGAACTGAGGCATAGCAGCCATCTCACCGGCGATGAGCGAGCGTGCGCGGTCGAGCATGCGACGCTCCCCCGGCGAGATACCCCGCTCGTGCCGACCGCGCAGCAGGTCTCGCACGACCTCGGCGACCTGGAACAGGTTGCCGCTAGCCATCTTGTGCTCATACGACTTGAACCGGCGCGACCAGTTCGCGGGACCTTCGTCCGCGACACCGGAGAGCGTCTCGGAGAGGCGCTCGAGCATCGCGGGATCCATGAGACGACGCATCCCTAGATCCTCGAAAGACGACGCAGGGATCTTGATCGTGAGGGAGTTCTGCGAGGCGGCGAGCACCAGGTACCGCGCAGGCTCGCCTCGCAGGTCTCGCGTCTCGAAACCCTTGACCGTCACGACTCCGTGATGCGGGTGCACCAGCACCTCTCCGATCTGAACTGTCACACCCACGTCAGGCCTCCGATCCACCCTGTCGGACGCGACTCGCCCGAAAGGCGCCCGGAGGCTACGGGGCGGTCGATACAAGCGCAAGCCACGCGCAAAACGGCTGCCTCCCAAGATCACGGCCCGCCACCGCCCGACCTACGACAGCCAAGCCCCGCCGGATGCGAGGGCGCCCGGCGCGCGACCGCGGAGCAACGCGAGGGCACGTGCTGCGATGATGTCGTGCGTCGAGCCCGGCGAGACCGACAAGCCCCACACCGATTTCCGGTCGGGTCGCACACGACCTGGATGCTCCCCGTGGCGGCGCTGCTTGCTCGAGCATCGGAGCTCCGCGCCGACGTGCTCCTCTGGCCACGGCCTGTGTCGAGGACCGGCCCTCTTTCCGTCTCGGCGGCACCTCTGTCCCGACCAACGCCTTGCTGGCGCCAACCCGCCACCAGGCGAACCTGCAGGTCGCCGCGCCGTGGCGCCGATCACCGAAAGCGGCCTGATGAGAACACTCCTCAGGCAGGATCTCGCTGACGTAGGCCTCTTCGCTGGCGTTGATGAGGACCTTCCGCTCTGCGATATCGCGGTCGTGCCAGTCCGTGAAGGTAGCGGCCACGGAGAGAGGCTACGGCGGAGGCGCTACGGTGACGTCGTGCTCTTCGATGTCGGCCCCGCGCGTCCGCTGGGCGTTCCGGAGGCGGAGGCGATGGTACGGATCGCGGTAGACGTCCGGTCGGCCGACAGAGCGGTAGCCGGTCGTTTCCTGCGGCTGGCCGATCGTCCGGCATTCGAGTTGGCCTTCCCATGTGGGACCTGTCCGCTGCTGTTCGAGCGGAAGGGCGGCGCGAACACGCAGGTGTCGCTGGACGATCCCGACGGGCGGCTTGCCGCAGGTCTCACGACGCTCGACGACGGTGTCGTCGAGCGCTACGGAGGACTTCTGCCCAACGGGTCGTATCAGCCGCTGCTCCTGAAGATTGCGCCACGCCTGGTGACGCCTGCCGGTTCGGATGACTATTTCACTCATGAGCAGGTCGCGACCTGGGGTATCGACGGCTTCTCGGGCGTGCCGGAGTCGCCGGGCACGCCGTACTACCGGACCTTCGAGACCAGAATCGACGATGACCAGCACTTGTATGAGTTCGTCGTTCCGATGGTCCCGCCCACCTGGAACGCCCCCGACAGGGTCGACCGGTACGCCGAAGCGATGGCCGCCGGTGCGGTGCCGACCGCGGTGGCGCTCTCGTTTCTGGACGTCCTGCAGCCCGCGACGGACGACGAATCGACCGACTATTACACCCACTGGGGCCTGACTCACGTCTTGCTCGACGGCCACCACAAGCTTCAGGCCGCTGCCCGCACCGGGACACCCCTCACGCTTCTGACCCTGTTGGCGCACGACGACGGGCTTGCCGGCCCCGAGGACCTCACGCGACTGCTGAGCGTCCGAGCCGATGGTCCCGCGCGGCGGACCGGTGGAGAGCGGAGCGATTCCCCATGACGACGGGCTCTGACGGTGGTCTCCCGCGTCCGCTGACCGATCATGAGCGCGAGGTCCTCGACCTGTTCCTGAACGTCGACTTCGATGGCGCGCACGAGCTTCGGGCACAGGCCAGACCCGCCTCCCAGCGGCGACGCGCCTCACGCCATCCGACGAACGGCCCGCGATTGCCCCACGCCGCGTCGTTGCTTCCCGGGATCTCGTCCAGGTCCGCCGTGACGAGGCGGCGGAGAAACTCGGCCATCCTGAGGTCGAAGCGCACCAGACCCGGCATGCAGTGTCGGCGCCAGACCACCACCGGCCAGGCATCGGGGTCGTCGCCCGTCATGATCCACCCGTACAGATCCGGGTCGTCATGTCCGAAACCCCAGGCCACGAGTTGCTCTTCGGCCTCCAGACCTTCTGGCATCGGGTCGTAGCCCGGTGGGTCCTCCTCGAATGTGTCGCGGAGGTTCGCCGTCCCCTCGCCCATGCCGCCGTTCCGGTACGGATACCCGTCCGGTCGCACGGGAGGCTCGATGCTGAGCCCAGGGATCGCGCCTGAGCCGTACGTGCCCATGAAGGCCTTGTAGTCCGCCGGCAGCCGATGTCCGAGCGTGGCCTCCACGACGTCCCAGTCGAAGCCCTCGTCATGTCCGTGCTCGGCCGGCATCACTGCCAGCAGCGCGTCGACCTGTGTGTGTCCCGCCGTCGTCATCGGGCCGAACGGTACCCGCCCTCCCTGACATCCAGCTCGACGAACCCGCCGGGACCTTGGTCCCGACCTGCCGAGACGTACGTCCCGCAGTACGCGCCGGAGCCCTGCGCGCCGTTCCGGCCGCGCCATGATGAACGCATGCCCCGCCGCGCGAAGAGGTACCGAGGACTGGCCCAGGCATCCCGGCTGAAGGTGCTGGACATCGTGATGGCACGGCCCGGCATCGGGTTCGCCGAGCTGGCCGACCTGACCGGGCTGCACCAGAACACGCTCCGTGATCACGTGCGAGTGCTGGAGTCGACAGGGCTCCTGCGCTCGCGGTCCGAGCATCGTGGGACCCGCGGGCGGCCCCGTACCGTGCTCACCGCCGTCCGCGGCGACGAGCCCGACGAGGCGGCCGACCAGAGCGTGCTCGACGCGATGCGGTACGGGGACCTGCACCGCCGGCTCCTGTCCGGCGAACACGACGTCGGCTCGGAGGCCGATACCGCGGAGCTGCACCAGCTCGACGCCCTCTACTGGCACCTGGACGGCCTGGGTCTGCAGCCCGAGCTGGACGAGGCCGAGCTCACCGCACACCTCGTGCCCTGCCCGTTCGACTCGCCCGCGAGCGGCGTCCGCGAGACCGCATGCCGCGTCCACGAGACGCTCGTCCGCGACGTTCTCGTGCGCGCCGGGGGGCCTCTGGAGCTCGACAGCGTCATGCCCTACGTGACCCCGCAGGAGTGCCGCGTCCAGCTGCGACGGCGTTGCGACGTGTCATCACCCGGCACTGCCCGCGAATAGCCACGGCTCGGCCGCCGGGGACCGGCGCACGGACGTTGCCCGCCCCGGTGGTGCCGGCTTCAACGGCCCGCCCCGGCGGCGCAGGCTCAGGCCACCAGCGCCGACCCGTACTTGAGCACGACGACGGTCGCGAGCGCGACGAGCCAGGCGAGCACGAGGATCGCGAAGGCTCCGGACCGCACCACCGTGAGGGCGTGCGCCTGGAGGCGCGGCGGCCAGTAGAGGTTTTCCTGGAGGATGTTCCAGTGCAGCATCGACGCGAAGACGAGCGTCGTCGACACAGTCACGGTGAGGCACCACGGGCACAGCGCGCCGATCCGTGTGAGCGACTCCCAGAAGAGCCAGTAGGCGAAGAGGAAGCCCAGCAGGTAGATGGTCTGCGCGGCGGTCATGAACCAGCGCGGGAACGTGACTCCGGCCAGCCCGGCCAGGGCCACCGTGATGACGACCGGCTCGGCGACGAGTCCGAGGAACGCGTTGGGGAAGCCGAACACGGACGCCTGCCATGCACGTGCGACGGTGCCGCAGCTCAGGACGGCGTTCACGTCGCAGGTCAGCGTGGCGTCCGGTCGTGCGGCCAGCTCGACGGCGTCCACGCTCAGGACGAACGCCGCGATCAGGCCGACGACCGCGCCGGCGAGCATCTCGCCGAAGAGCCAGGCCCGCGCCCGCGTCCGGGGTGCCGAAAGTGACGGGAGGAAGGCGGTCGCAGCCGCCGCGGTGGCCTGCACGGCGCTCACGGTAGCGAGAGCTCGTCGCGCGGGCGCCGGAGTTCACCGGAGAAAATGCTCGGACTCTGTCCCCGCGCGTCGGCCCCGCGTCGGCCGTCGTCGGACGCGATCCGCGTAGCCGGGAGACGCCGTTTCAGGCGCTGGTTCGGGCCTGCCTTCCGGGCAGGGATATCGTCGGGAGATGTCGCTTGAAATGAGACTAGGTCTCAGGCATACTCGCGAACACCCGGGTGGGCGGCGCAGCGCCGACGCAGGAGACTCTCGACGACGAGTGGACGGGACCCACGATGCGAACTGGCGACATGACGACGGTCGCCTCGACGCGCCCCCGGGTCACGTCGAGGCCGGCTGACCGGAACACCGCAGTTCCCCTCCACGCGCCGGGCACCACAGCCGCCCGGCTCAACGAAAGGTGAAGCCATGCAGCGTGACATCTACGACGAGGACCACGAGGCGTTCCGCGAGGTCGTGAAGGAGTTCGTCAAGCGTTACGTGACCCCCGAGAAGGCGCGGCAGTGGGACGCCGACGGCGAGGTCGACCGCGCCACGATGAAGGCCGCGGCGGAGCACGGCATCGTCGGGCTCTCGGTGCCCGAGGAGTTCGGCGGCGCCGGGATGCTGATGGACTACCGCTTCCGCAGCGTGGTGAACGAGGAGCTCATCCGCAGCGGCCACGGCTCGGCACTGGCCGGGGCCGCCGGGATCCAGGACGACCTCGCGGTCCCGTACCTCGCCCACTTCGGCACCGACGCCCAGAAGGCGAAGTGGCTCCCGAAGATGGCCACGGCCGAGGTGCTCGGCGCGCTCGCGATGACCGAGCCGGGCGCGGGCAGCGACCTGCGCGGCGTGCGGACCACGGCCAAGAAGGTGGACGGCGGCTACGTCGTCAACGGTGCCAAGACGTTCATCTCCAGCGGCAAGACCGCGGACATCGTGGTCACGTTCGTCAAGACCGGCGAGGGCAACCGCCCGGACGCCTTCAGCCTGCTGATCCTCGAGGACGGCATGGAGGGCTTCGAGCACGGCAAGAAGCTGCACAAGATGGGCTTCCCCGGCCACGACACGGCGGAGCTGAGCTTCAGCGACGTCTTCGTGCCGGACGAGAACCTCATCGGCGGAGTCGAGGGACGCGGGTTCGTACACCTCATGATGAACCTGCCGCTGGAGCGCCTCTCGATCGGCGCCGTCGCCGCGGCGGTGGGCGAGGCCGCGCTGGAGTGGACGCTCGACTACACGACGAACCGCGAGGCGTTCGGCAAGCAGGTCGTCGACTTCCAGAACACCCGGTTCCGCCTGGCGGAGATGGCCACCACGGTCGACGTCATGTGGGCCTACATCGACCGCGCGATGAACCTCTACCGAAAGGGCGAGCTCAGCGCGGACGAGGCCGCGAAGGTGAAGTTCTGGTGCACCGAGCGCGAGTGGGAGATCCTCGACCAGGGCGTCCAGCTGCACGGCGGGTACGGCTACATCCTGGAGTACCCGATCGCACGGGCCTTCCTCGATGCCCGCGTGCACCGCATCTACGGCGGCACCAACGAAGTGATGCGTGAGATCGTGGCGCGCAGCATCACCGGTCGCAAGTAACCTCCACGTCAGCCGTCCGAGGAGAGAGAGCAGAGTCCGCCCATGAGGATCGTCGTCCTGGTGAAAGTCGTGCCCGACACCAATGCTGAGCGGACGCTCAGCCTGGAGACGGGGCTCACCGAGCGTGCGACCGGCCTTGTCGCCGACGAGATCGGGGAGCGCGCCCTGGAGGCCGCGCTCACCTACGCCGACGCGCACGAGGGCACCGAGGTGCACGTGCTGACCGTCGGCCCCGCGGAGGCGACGGCGTCGATCCGCAAGTGCCTCGCGATGGGGGCGGCGAGCGCCACCCACGTCGTCGACGACGGGCTCGTCGGCGCGGACCTCGGGCTGACGGCCGAGGTGGTCGCGGCGGCACTGGGCCGGGTCGGGTACGACCTGGTGGTCGCCGGCAACCAGTCGACCGACGGCATGGGTGGGGTGCTGCCCGCGATGGTGGCCGAGCACCTCGGCCTTCCGAGTCTGACGAACCTCGCGGCGGTGGACATCGCGGACGCCGAGGTCAGCGGCACGCGGGTGGCGGACGACGCGGCGGTGAGCCTGAGCGCGCCGCTACCCGCCGTCGTGTCGGTGACGGAGGCGCTCCCCGACCCCCGGTTCCCGGGCTTCAAGGGGATCATGGCGGCGAAGAAGAAGCCGCTGGAGGTGATCTCGCTCGCCGACCTCGGCATCGACGCGGACGACCTGACCACGTCGCGTTCGATCATGCTCGCGGTCGACGCCCGTCCCCCGCGGGGTGCGGGCGTGAAGATCACCGACGACGACGGCGAAGCCGGCGTGCGGCTGGCGGCCTTCCTGGCCGAGAACCACCTGATCTGAGGAGGACGACGATGACTATTGCTGCTGACTCGATCCTGGTGCTGCTCGACACGACTCCCGACGGGGGCCTGGCGAAGTCCTCGGCCGCGCTGCTGGGTGCGGCCTCGACCGTGGGGACTCCGGTCGCACTCGTTCTCGGCGACGAGGCAGCCGCCACGGCGGCTGCCGAGCTCGGGGCCGCCACGGTGCTGCGCGCTCCCGCGCCGGCCGACGGCCAGGTGGGCGTGGTCGACGCCGTGGCCGCCGCGGCGGCGCTGGCCCTGCCCGACGCCGTCCTGGCGTCCCACTCGGTCGACGGCCGGGAGGCCGCCGCCCGCTTCGCGGTGCGCGCCCGCTCCGCGCTGGCCCTCGACGCGATCGCGGTGGACCGCGACGACCAGGGAGTCATCGCCCGCAGCTCCGCCTACGGCGGCGCCTACACGGTCACGTCGGCGGTGACGCACGGGGCCCCGGTCATCACGGTGCGCCAGGGCGCCGTCGAGGCCCGCGCGGAGGCGCAGCCGCTGGACGAGGTCACGCTGGAGGTCACGGCGAGTGGCGTGGCCGCCGCCGCGACCGGTGCGGTCGAGGTCGCCGAGAAGACCGCCGGGCGTCCGGAGCTGCGAGGCGCCGCGAAGGTCGTCTCGGGCGGCTGGGGCCTCGGCTCGAAGGAGGACTTCGCGCTCGTCGAGCAGCTCGCCGACGCGCTCGGCGCCGCGCTCGGCGCGTCGCGTGCCGCGGTGGACGCCGGGTTCGTGCCGTCGTCGGCCCAGGTGGGCCAGACGGGCGTGCAGGTCTCGCCGCAGCTCTACATCGCCCTGGGCATCTCCGGGGCGATCCAGCACCTGGCCGGCATGCAGACCGCGAAGACGATCGTCGCGGTCAACAAGGACGAGGACGCCCCGATCTTCGAGATCGCCGACTTCGGGATCGTGGGAGACGTGTTCACCGTCGTGCCGCAACTCATCGCCGAGATCGAGAAGGCGAAGGCGTAACCACCGTGGCGACGTTCTCCCAGGGTCTTCGTCAGGGGCTGCCCCGTCGTCCCGGTGGGCCTGCCTGGCCGCCGGCCGACGAGGCCACGGCGGCTCCGGTGGGCGGCGCCGCCGCGCAGGAGCCGGCCGAGCCCGCGCTCGACGCGGCTCCTCCTGTGGCAGCGGCCGAGCCCGCGCTCGCCGCGGCTTCTCCTGCGGCACCCGCCTCGCCCGCGGTTGCTGCCGAGCCCGCGCCCGGTGCCGCGCCCGCTCAGACCGGCGCCGTCGAGGTCAGGCTGCGTCGCGGCCTGCCACGCGTCCCCGGCGGCGAGCCCTGGCCGCCCGCCGGAGCCGTTCGGGTGGACGGCCCGCCGGCCGCGGCGGCGACCTCGTCCACCGGCCTTCCCGCCGTGTCGGGCGGGACCGTCGTCGACGACGGAGCGGCCACCGCGGCCACTGACCGACCGGTCGCCGCGGACGTTCCGGCCGGCCTCGCGTCGGCGTCCGCGGGCACCCCCGCCGTTCCCGGGCCGCCCGGACCGGCCGCCGAGACCGTCGCGGAGGAGGTCACGCTGCGTCGTGGCCTGCCGCGCGTCGCCGGTGGCGAGCCCTGGCCTCCGGCGGAGACGGTCACGGTCCGGCGCCGGCTCCCGGTCGCTCCCGAGACGGCCACCGCACCGGTCACGGCCGATTCTTCCCGTGCCGAGGCGGCCGACGGCGTGCCATCCGCACCCGAACCACCCCGGGCGGCCACGGCACCGATCACTCCCGCCGACCAGGTCGAGAGCACCGCGGCCGTCGGTTCCCCCACCACCGCCGCCGTCGAACCGGTCCCGAAGGCCGAGCCGGCGGGCACGACCGAGCCGGCGCCGCCCGCGGAGCCTGCGCCGCCCACCGAGCCCGCACGACCGACCGTGCCCGCACGGGAACCGCGCAGGATCGGCTCGCGCACCCTGGGCGAGTGGGCGCGAGTACTCGGGTGGCGGCTGGCCGCCGTCGTCGCCGCGGCGGGAATCATCGTGCTGGCCGCACGCGGCGTCACCACGCTGCCAGGTGTGCCGGAGTTCCTGGAACGCTACCCCGGGTCCTACGACCTGCCGGACGCCGCCCCGGTCGGCTTCCCCGCCTGGGCGAACTGGGCGCACTACCTCAACTTCTTCTTCATGCTGCTGATCGTGCGCACGGGCCTGCAGGTGCGCTACCAGAAGGTCCCGCCCGCCTCGTGGACGCCCGCGAAGGGCGGCAAGAAGATCAGCATCAACCTGTGGCTGCACACCGGCATCGACCTGCTGTGGCTGGCCAACGGGGTCGTGTTCGTGGTGCTCCTGTTCGCGTCCGGTCACTGGATGCGCATCGTGCCCACCTCGTGGGAGGTGTTCCCGAACGCGGCGTCGGCTGCGCTGCAGTACCTCACGCTGGACTGGCCCACCGAGCACGGCTGGGTGAACTACAACAGCCTGCAGCAGCTCATGTACTTCGTGGTGGTGTTCGTCGCCGCCCCGCTGGCCGCGATCACCGGGGTGCGCATGAGCGAGTGGTGGCCCAAGGACGCGGAGCGCCTGAACAGGTTCTACCCGGCTCCGGTGGCCCGGGCGGTCCACTTCCCGACGATGCTCTTCTTCGTGCTGTTCGTGATCGTGCACGTCACCCTGGTGTTCGCCACGGGGGCGCTGCGCAATCTGAACCACATGTTCGCGGCCTCCGACACGGTGAGCTGGGAGGGCTTCGCCTGGTTCACGGGGGGTCTCGCCGTCGCCGTGGCGGCGGTCGTCGCGGCCAGGCCGCTCGTCGTCGCTCCGATCGCGTCCCTCTTCGGCAAGGTCAGCAGCCGCTGAGCGGTCCGACGCCGTGGCAAGATCGGCCCCGTGCAGATCAGCATGCTTGGTCCGTTCGAGGTTCGTCTGGACGACGGCGTCGCCGTCGACGTGCCCGGCGCGCGGTTGCGTGCCCTCCTGGTCGCTCTCGCGCTCGAACCCGGCCGGGTGATCCCGAAGGCGGTGCTGGTCGACTGGATCTGGGACGAGAACCCGCCGTCGGACGCCGCGAACGCCTTGCAGCGCCTGGTGTCGCGGCTGCGAAAGGTGCTGCCGGCAGGGTCGGTCGAGGGACACGCGGCCGGCTACCGGCTTGATGTGGATCCCGACGCCGTGGACGCCGTGCGGTTCGAACGGCTCGCGGGCAGGGCCCGCGACGAGGAGGGCCTCGGGCGCGTGCGGCTGCTGCGCGAGGCCCTCGCCCTGTGGCGGGGCGCGGCCATGCACGACGTCGGCCTGCGGGACGGTGCCGCGTTCGACGCGGCGGTCACCCGGCTCGAGAGACTCCGACTGGCCGCGACGGAGGACCGGTTCGACGCCGAGATCGGTCTGGGGCACGGTGCGGACCTGGTGCCGGAGCTGACCGACCTGGTGGCGGCCGACCCGGTGCGAGAGCGCCTCGTCGCCGCCCTGATGCGTGCCCTCGCCGCTGCCGGCCAGGGCAACGAGGCGCTGCTCGTCTACGAGCGCACCCGCGAAGCCCTCGCCGACACGCTGGGCGCCGACCCCTCGCCGGAACTGTCCGCCGTGCACGTCGCGCTGCTGCGCGGCGAGCTGACACCGCCGCAGCAGGAGCGGAGGACGAACCTGCGGGCCGAGCTGACCAGCTTCGTCGGCCGGGACGCCGACGTCGCCACCGTCCGCGACCTGGTCGCCCGGCACCGCCTGACCACGCTGATCGGCCCCGGAGGCGCGGGCAAGACCAGGCTCGCCACGGAGACCGCGCGCACCCTGCTCGCCGACCTGCCCGACGGCGCCTGGCTGGTCGACCTCGCGGCCGTCAGCGCCGACGGCGACGTCGCGCAGGCGACGCTCTCCGCCCTCGGGCTCCGGGACACCCTGCTCGGTGACGCGTCGAACCTGGGAGCGGCCGACCGGATCGTCGCCGCGGTCCGCGAGCGGGACGTCCTGCTGATCCTGGACAACTGCGAGCACGTGATCGACGCGGCGGCTGCCCTGGCGGACCGGCTGCTCGGGGAGTGCCGGCGGCTGAGGATCCTGGCGACCAGCAGGGAACCGCTCGGCATCACCGGCGAGGCGATCCGGCCCGTCCTGCCGCTCGCGCTGCCGCCGGAAACGGCCGGCCCGGCCGAGATCGACTCCGCGCCGTCCGTCAGGCTGCTGCGGGAACGGGCAGGTGCCGTGCGCCAGGATCTCCCGGCCGATGCGCGCACCGCGGCGACCATGGCACGGATCTGCCGCGTGCTGGACGGGATGCCGCTGGCGATCGAGCTTGCCGCCGCCCGGCTGCGCACCCTGTCCGTCGATCAGCTCGCCGCGCGGCTCGACGACCGGTTCCGGCTGTTGACCAGCGGCAGCCGGACCGCGCTGCCGCGGCACCGGACGCTCCGCGCGATGGTCGACTGGAGCTGGGAGCTGCTGACCGAGCCCGAGCGGACCGTGCTGCGCAGGCTCTCCGTCTTCTGGGGCGGAGCGAGCCTGGAGGCAGCCGAGCAGGTCTGCGCCGGAACCGACGTCGAACCGGACCAGGTGCTCGACCTGCTCACCGCGCTGACCGACAAGTCACTGGTGGTCGCCGGCGGCGACGGCGCACCGCGCTACCGGCTGCTCGGCACGATCAAGGAGTACGCGACGCAACGCCTCGCCGACGCCGGGGAGACGGAACCGGCTCGGCAGGCCCACCTGGCCTGCTTCACCGAGCTCGCCGAGACCGCGGAGCCGCACCTGCGGCGGGCCGAGCAGCTCACCTGGCTCGCCGTGCTCGCCGCCGAGCACGACAACCTCGGCGCCGCGATGCGCGGCGCGATCGCGGCCGGTGACGCCCAGGCGGCGATGCGGCTCGCCGCCGGCGCCGGCTGGTACTGGTGGCTCAGCGGCCACAAGTCCGAGGGCATGGACCTGATCGTGGCCGCCACCCGGACGCCCGGCGACGTGACCGACGAGACCCGCGCCTGGGTGTACGCCCTCGTGTCGATGTTCGTGACCTCGGGGATGGGCGACGAGCACACGGCCTCCGACTGGATCCGGCAGGCCTACCGGTTCAGGGGGCGCAGCGAGCACCCGCACCCGGCGCTCTCGCTGACCGTCCCGCTGGTGCGCATGCTCGAGGCGCCCGGCGAGGCGGTGGCCGCGTGGGAGTCGCTGCTGGACGCCGAGGACCCGTGGGTGCACGCGCTCGCCCGGCTGCACCTCGGCAGGACGCGCCTGACCGCCGGCACGGACGAGGCCGAAGGGGAGGCGGATCTGCAGCGCGCACTGGCGGAGTTCCAGGCGCTCGGCGAACGGTTCGGGATCTCGTTCGCCCTGTCCGAGCTCGGCGGCCTGATCGCCTCGCGCGGTGAGCTGGCCGCCGCCTGCGAGCACTACGATCAGGCGGTCGCGGTCGTCACCGAGGTCGGCGCCGCCGACGACCTGATCCAGCTGCGCTCGCGGCAGGCCCAGCTCCACTGGCTCCTGGGTGACGAGGAGGCGAGCGCGGCAGCCCTGGCGGAGGCCCGCCGCCTCGCGGAACGGGTCACGTGGCCGGGCACGCTGGCCTCGCTCGCCCTCGTCACCGCGGAGCTGGCGAGGTGGCGCGGGGACGTCGGCGAAGCGACCCGGCACCTGGAGGCAGCCACCACCCTGTGGGGCGGCGACGCCGACGGGACCTACCTCCGCGCGGTACGGAACGACCTGCTCGGGTACCTCGCGGACGATCTCGGCGAGGCCGCCGGGCACCACGCGGCGGCCTACCACGCCGCGTGCGAGACGGGGTATCCGCCTGCGGTCGCGGTCGCGCTCGTCGGTGTCGCGGACCTGGCCCTGCGCCGGGGCGACCCGGAGCAGGCCGCGCGCCTGCTCGGGGCGAGTGCCGGGGTGCACGAGCGGCCGGACCTCCAGCGCCTCGCGGACGTCGCCCGGATCGAGCGGACGGCACGGGACAGCCTCGGCGACACAGGGTTCGCCGAGGCCGTCCGCGAGGGCCGGGAGACCGCCCCGGATCAGGTCGTCGCGGTCACGCTCGCTTTGTGAACGTCGCTGCCGCCCACAGGTAACCGGCCAGGGCGATCGCGACGCACCAGCCGACGGCGAGGATCGCGTCGCCGGCCGACGGCGTGCCGGCGAGCAGCCCGCGCATGGTCTCGATGATCGGGGTGAAGGGCTGGTATTGCGCGAACTGCGCCAGGCCCGGCCCCATGGTGTCCGCCGGCACGATCGCGCTGCTGAAGAACGGCAGCATGACCAGCGGCACGGAGGCCAGCCCAGCGGTCTCCGGAGACTTGGCCGCCAGGCCCAGGGCGATCGTGAGCCAGCCGGTCGAGAACCCGAGCAGGACGACCATGCCCGCCACGCCGAGCCAGTCCAGCGCGCTCGCCGACGGGCCGAACCCGAGCAGGAAGGCCACGCCGAGCAGTACGGCGACGGCGATCACGTTGGTGAGCAGGCTGGCGACGACGTGCCCGGTCAGGACCGCGCTGCGGGAGACGTCCATGACCTTGAACCGGTTGATGATTCCCGTGGTCATGTCGGAGTTCACCGCGGTGGCCGTGGAGCCCAGCCCGTAGCAGACGGCCAGCAGGACGAGCCCCGGCGTCGCGTAGTCGATGTAGTCGACGCCGACGTCGAAGGCGTCGCCGAACATGTACACGAACATCAGCATGATGATGACCGGCATCAGGACGGCGTTGAAGACCGTCGTCGGGTTCCGGGCGATGTGCTTGAAGTTGCGGCGCAGCATCACGATCGCGTGCGGTGTGGTGTTCACTTCGTGGCCTCCGTGGTGTGGCCCGTCAGGGCGAGGAAGACGTCGTCGAGGTCGGGGGTGTGGACGGAGAGCTCGTCCGCGGTCAGGGAGTACTCGTCGAGCCGGTCCAGCAGGGCTCGCAGCGATGCGGTGCCGCCGTCGCCGGGAACCCGCAGGGTCAGGCCGTCGTCGTCCCGCGTGGCGTCGGCGAGCACCTGTGCGGCGGCGTCGAGCTCGGCCGTGCCGGCGAACCGGAGCCTGATGTGGGTTCCGGGAAGCTGCCGCTTGAGCTCGTCCGGGGTGCCTTGGGCGACGATGCGGCCCTGGTCGAGCACCGCGATCCGGTCGGCGAGCTGGTCGGCCTCCTCCAGGTACTGGGTGGTGAGGAAGATGGTGACGCCGTCCGCCACCAGTTCGCGGATGATCGACCACATCGTGCGCCGGCTGCGCGGGTCCAGCCCCGTCGTCGGCTCGTCGAGGAAGACGATCCGCGGGTCACCGACAAGCGTCATCGCCAGGTCGAGCTTGCGGCGCATGCCGCCCGAATAGGTCGAGGCCGGCTTCTGCGCGAACTCCGTCAGCTCGAAGCGCTCCAGGAGCTCGGTGACGCGCCGACGGCCGTCGCCCGCGGACGCCCCGTGCAGATCCACCATGAGCTGGAGGTTCTCCTGCCCGGTGAGCAGCTCGTCCACCGCCGCGAACTGGCCTGTCACGCCGATCGCGGCGCGCACCGCCTTCGCCTCGGTCTCGAGGTCGTGCCCGGCGACACGTGCCGTCCCGCCGTCGGCCCGCAACAGCGTGGTGAGCAGGTTGACCGTCGTCGTCTTGCCCGCTCCGTTGGGGCCGAGGAGGGAGAAGACGGTGCCCGAGCCGACGTCGAGATCGACGCCGTCGAGCACGGTCCTGTCCTTGAACGTCTTGCGCAGTCCCGTGACCGCGATCGCTGAGGTTGTCATGCGACCACTGTCGGCGGGGGCGCTGACACGCCCCTGACACGGTGCTGACGCCGGGCGGGCTGCGGTCTCGTGGCAGGTCAGGACGGTGTCGGAGCGGAGGCGGCAGAGCCGGCCGAGCGGGCGGGCGAGCGCCGACGACGAAGGGCGCCGCCCGGGTGGACGGCGCCCTGGTCGGGGTTCGGGATCGACGCTAGATCACGCCCAGTGCCAGGGCGATGATGCCGGCGGAGGCCATCAGCAGGGCCGTGCCGGGGTGCATGCCGATCGAGATCCGGAGGTCGTGCTTGCGCCAGACGAGCCAGACCGCCGGGAACAGGAAGATCACCTTCGACAGGTACGTCCAGGGCGACCAGAAGTGGTACACGGTGAACAGGACCGTGTTGACCAGCGGCGCCCACCTGCCGAGCTGCGGAAGGCGGGGGAGCAGGAAGCCGCGGAAGTAGAGCTCCTCGACGAGCGGCAGGGAGAATCCGGTGAACGGCAGGCACACCACCAGGGTCACGAGGACGGCGGTCCGGGAGTAGCCGTCGAGGTAGGTGGTGGCGCTGCCGCCGGCGCCCTTGTACTGGATCCACGTGAAGAACTGGTCGTAGAACCAGTTGTCCATCGGGACCAGGGCCAGCGACACCACGGTCATCCAGACGATGAGCGCGGCGATCAGGGCGGTGAGCTTGCCTCGGGAGATCGGCCTGCCCGTGTAGTGCAGGACCCCGCGCAGCGAGAGGCGGCCGTTGCGCTGGTGGCCCAGCCAGTACAGGCCGAGCAGGAGAGGGCCGAGCACGGCCGTGAGCGCGATGGCCCACGCCAGGAACGGCGGATAGCCGACGGACAGGACGAACGGCTCGGCGAAGAGCAGGTAGACGGCGGTGATCAGGGCGCCGGGGACGAGGTGCAGCGCGAGGGACAGCACCAGCGGGTGGCGTTCACGGAGCAGTAGCTCGGCGACCGGGTGGATCCGGCGGCCTGCGGTGGTGGTCAGGGGGCTCGGTGTGTTCGTCATGCCGCAGATGCTGGCCGGGCCGGCGAACACGGCGCTGACACGGTACTGACACGGCAGTCGTCACCGCTGACCTGCCGCGGGACGACGGCGGTCCGGTGCGGCCGTGTCGGTGAGGGGCTGCAACCGGAAGAGGCGCACCACCCGCCCCGACTCCCGTTCGTAGGACCGGTAGCCGGGCCACTGCGACTCGATGCGGGCCCAGACGGCGTCCCGCTCGTCGTCCTCGACGAGCGTGGCTCGGACCGGCATCCGCCGGCCGCGCACGCTGATCGTTGCGTCCGGGTGGGCCAGGAGGTTGTAGGTCCATGCGGGGTGCCTGCGCTGGGCGAACGCTGTGCCGGCCACGATCGCGCGGCCGTGCCCGTCGGGCGTGTACATCAGGTACGTCGTGCGTGGCTCGTCCGACCTGGCGCCCGTCGAGTACAGGACGAGCGACGGCACCAGCAGCGCGCTGAGCTGGAGGCGGCCGCCGGAGAGCCACGCGGTCAGCCGCTCGGCGGGCGGCAGCAGCACGGGACCGGCGGAGCGGAACGCCCGCGTGTGCGTCAGCGGGGCGATCGCGGAGCGGGCTGCGTGCAGGAGCCTGGCCATCCGGCCATTCTTGCCCGGGCCCTCGCCCGGCGCCGCCCGGCCGCGAGGCACGGGCCGATCGACCATCCAGTGGTCGAATTCCCTTCGTTCAACGTTGAACGGCCGGTGTACGGTCTCGACTGGTGCGTCCCGTCCGTGGCCGCGCCCGCCTCGCCGTCCGCCCGCCACCTGGAGGAGTCATGCCCCTCGACCACGAGTCCGTCGCCCCGCCGGACGGTGTCGTCGCCCCGCGCTTCCGTCCGCCCGCCGGCGCCTCCAGCGCCGCCGCGGTGTCCCTCGACGGCGAGTGGCGGTTCCGCCTGTTCCCGCACCCCGACACCGGGGTGGACCGTGCGGAGCCCGGCGACGGCTGGGACCGTCTGGCGGTGCCAGGCCACTGGCAGCTCGCGGGAGCCCCGCACTCCTGGCCGTACGGCGTACCCGAGTACACCAACGTGTTGTACCCGTTCCCGGTCGAGCCGCCCCATGTGCCCGACGACAACCCCACGGGCGAGTACCGCACGACGTTCAGCCTGCCCGCGGAATGGCCGGACGGCGGCCGCACCGTGCTGCGCTTCGAGGGGGTGGACTCCTGGTTCCAGGTGGCGCTCGACGGCGAGCTCCTGGCCACGTCGCACGGCTCCCGTCTGCCCACCGAGGTGGACCTCACGGGACGCCTCGGCCCGGGTGACCACCTCCTGGCGGTCCGCGTCACCAAGTGGTCGGCGATGTCGTACGTCGAGGACCAGGACCAGTGGTGGCTCTCGGGCATCTTCCGCGGCGTGACGCTGGAGCACCGTCCGGACGGCGGCATCGACGACGTCCGGGTCCGCGCGGACTACGACCACACCACCGGCGTCGGCACCCTGCGGGTGGACACCGCGGCGGTCGTGGCCGCACCGGGCGCGGTCGCGGCGCGCGTGGCGGTGCCGGAGCTGGGCGTCGAGGCAGTGGCCGGCGAGGAGCTGCGGGTGCCCGTCGAGCCGTGGAGTGCCGAGCGGCCACGGCTCTACGACGTCGTCGTGGAGACCGGTACGGAGACGGTGACCCTCGCCGTCGGGTTCCGCACGGTCTCGATCACCGACGGGGTGTTCCTCGTCAACGGCCGTCCGGTGAAGCTGCGGGGTGCCAACCGGCACGAGTTCGACCCGCTTCGGGGGCGCGCGGTGACCCCGGAGCGGATGCTCGAGGACGTGCTGCTCATGAAGCGGCATCACCTCAACGCGGTCCGCACCAGCCACTACCCGCCGCACCCGCACTTCCTGGACCTGTGCGACCGGTACGGCCTCTACGTCGTCGACGAGAACGACCTGGAGACGCACGGCTTCCTCGACGAGGGCTGGTCCGGCAACCCGGTGGACGACCCGGAGTGGACCGACGTGCTCGTCGACCGCGTCACCAGGATGGTGCGCCGCGACGGCCACCACGCGAGCATCATCCTGTGGTCGCTCGGCAACGAGGCGGGCGGCGGGCGCAACGTCCGCGCGATGGCCGACGCCGTCCGCGGGCTCGACCCGAGCCGTCCCGTCCACTACGAGGGCGACTGGTCGAGCGACCACGTCGACGTGTACTCGCGGATGTACGCCCCCACCGAGGAGGTGGCCCTCATCGGCCAGGGCGTCGAGCCTCCGCTCGAACGGGCGAACGCGGACGCCCGGCGTCGGGCCATGCCGTTCGTCCTGTGCGAGTACGCGCACGCGATGGGCAACGGCCCGGGTGGCCTCGCCGACTACGACGCGCTCTTCGACCGGTACCCGCGGCTGCTCGGCGGGTTCGTCTGGGAGTGGATCGACCACGGCCTGACGCGGGCCGACGCCGACGGCACGCTGTTCGCGGCGTACGGCGGCGACTTCGGCGAGCGGATCCACGACGGCACGTTCATCGCCGACGGCCTGCTTCTCCCGGACCGCACGCCCTCGCCGGGGCTGCGCGAGACGGCGGCGGTGTTCGCGCCGGTGCGCATCGACGCCCGGCCCGACGGCACCCTGCTGGTGCGCAACCGGTACGCCTTCCGGGACACGAGCCACGCCGAGCTGCGCTGGACGCTGCACCGCGGCGAGGACGAGCTCGCCACCGGAAAACTCGACCTGGTGCTCGACGCCGGCGACGAGGCGGTGGTGCGTCCGCCCGCGGACCTGCCGCTGCCGGAGCCGGGCGAAGCTCCCGTCTGGTGGACCCTGCGCGCCGTCCAGCAGAGCCCGGACACGTTCGAGGAGTCCTGGCTCGAGCCCGGGTTCGTGCTCGGTGCCGGGCAGCTCCGGGTGGTGGATCGGGCGCCGCTGCCTGCCCCGGCAGGCCGGGTCACCGCCCACCCCGAGGGCGGCTACCAGGCCGGCCCGGCCCGCTTCGACGCGCGGGGCGACCTCGTCGCCCTCGCGGGCCGCGCGGTGCACACCTTCCGGGTGGACGCCTGGCGGGCACCCACCGACAACGACCGTGCCGCGGGCGGCGGGCAGGAGCGCTCCGACCTGGAGAACTGGCGCCACGCGGGCCTGCACCTGCTCGCCGAGCGCAAGGCCGGAGTCCACGTCGGCGAGGACGGGGCGCTCGAGATCGACGCACGTGTCGCCGGCCCGACGACGCGTGCGGGCTTCGCCGCCCGGTACCGCTGGCAGCCGGTCACCGACACGCCTGACGCCGTCGACCTGCTGATCGACGTCCGGCCGGAGGGCCGGTGGCCGCAGAGCGTCGCCCGTCTCGGGGTGGTGCTGGTCCTCGACGAGCCGCGGGCCATGGACGCGGGGGTGCGCTGGACCGGGCTCGGTCCCGACGAGTCGTACGCGGACTCCCGCACGGCCGCCCTCGGGGGCGCCTGGCGACACACCGTCGCGGACTGGCAGACCCGCTACACCCACCCGCAGGAGAACGGCGCGCGGCGCGGCGTCACGAGCGCCGTCCTGTCCTTCGCGGACGGCTCCGGACTGCGGGTCGACGCCGGAGAGGTGACCGTCGGCGCACGGCCTCAGGACGGGGTCGAGCTGTCGCTGCGCCCGTGGTCCGACGACGCGCTGGACCGCGCGGCGCACCCGCACGAGCTCATGCCCGACGGCCTGCTCCGGCTGCACCTCGACGCCGCCCAGCACGGCGTCGGCAGCGCCGCCTGCGGGCCCGGTGTCCTGCCGAACGCGCAGCTTCACGCGGCGCCCGTGCTGATGCGGCTGCGGCTGACCGCGCTCTGAGCCGCGCCGCGCTCGTCCTCCCGCCTGGCGCGTCCGCGGATGCGCCGGGGGGTGGACCGGGCGTTATCCGAAGGGGGTGGCGCGCGCGGGCTGCCCGTCACCGTCCAGCCGGCCCCGGATGACCTCCGTCACCTGAGCCAGGGCGTCGAGCTGCTCCGGGCTGAGCGCGTCGATCACGAGCCGGCGGGCGGTGGCCAGGTGTCCCGGCATGGCGCGCACCAGGGCGCTCCTGCCCTCCGGTGTCAGGCGCACGTTCGTCGCACGCCCGTCCTCCGGGCACGGGAAGCGGTCCGCCAGCCCGCGCTTCTCCAGCCGTGAGCACACGTGCGACAGGCGCGGCAGCGTGGAGCTCGTGGTCTCCGCCAGCGCCGTCATGCGCATCGTCTGCTCCGGCGCGAACCGCAGCACGCTGAGCACGAAGAACTCGAAGTGGGTCATGCCCGAGTCCTGCTTGAGCTGTGAGTCCAGGGCGGCCGGCAGCAGCTGGCACACCGTGATCAGGCCGAGCCATGCCGCGGACTCCTGCTCGTTCATCCGAGCAACCTGGAATGTCATGGCACTACCGTACGTTACTTGTAGCGACAACCAAAGCGTGGCATGCTGAGATCACTCAGTTGTCGCAACAACCAACAAGGAGTGGACGACATGACGACAGTGACGATCATCGGTGCGGGCAACCAGGCAGGCGCCGTCGCGGCCCTGGCGACGAAGGCCGGCGCGGGAGTGCAGATCCTGGCGCGCGACGCCGGGAAGGCGAACGCCGTGGCCGCGCCGCTGGGTGCGGCGTCGGGCAGCCTGGGCGAGCCGATCACGGGTGACCTCGTGGTCCTCGCGGTGCCCTACCCGGCCGTGGCGGAGATCCTCGACGCCTACGCCGGAGGCCTGGCGGGCAAGGCCGTGGTGGATGTCACCAACCCGGTCGACTTCGCCACCTTCGACGACCTGGTCGTCCCGGCCGACTCCTCCGCCGCCCAGGTCATCCAGGACGCGGCGCCCGAGGCCCGCGTCGTCAAGGCGTTCAACACGAACTTCGGCGCGACCCTGGCCACCGGGACCGCGGGTTCGCAGACCGCCACCGTCCTGATCGCGGGTGACGACGCGGACGCCAAGCAGACCGTCGCCGACCTCGCCAAGGGTGCCGGTCTCCGGGCCGTGGACGCCGGCGCACTGAAGCGGGCCCGGGAGCTGGAGGCTCTCGGATTCCTCGCCATCACCCTCGCCGCGGGCGAGAAGACCACGTGGACCGGCGGCTTCGTCCTCGCCGACTGACGCCGGGCCGCACGCGGAGGAGAGTCTCATGACCGTACCCACCTGGACGCCGGCCGCCGTCCCCACCTCGGGGGCGGCACCCGACGGCACACGCATGGACACCGTGCAGCTGCTGGTGCACGACCTGGACGCGATGACCGCCTTCTACCAGCAGGCGGTCACCCTGGACGTGCTCGACCAGTCCGGACCGACCACGACCCTCGGCCGCGGCGGCGTGGCGTCCATGGTGCTGCGCCAGGAGAAGGAACTGCCAGGACAGGACCGCCACGGTGCGGGCCTGTACCACACGGCGATCCTGTTCCAGGACGAGCGCCGGCTGGCGGGCGCGCTCGCGTCGATGGCGCAACGGGCCGGACACCTGTACCAGGGCAGCGCCGACCACCTGGTCAGCGAGGCGTTCTACTTCGCCGACCCCGAGGGCAACGGCCTCGAGCTCTACCGGGACCGGCCACGGGAACAGTGGCAGATCGGCTCGAACGGAACCATCCGCATGGGTGCCGAACTCCTCGACCCCCAACGGTTCCTGTCCCGGTGGTACGACCCGTCCGCCCCTGACGACGGCGCGTCCGCGGCGATCGGCCACATCCATCTCCAGGTGGGCGACATCCCCACGGCGCGCCGCTTCTACGAGGGAGTCCTGGGCTTCGACGTCACCTGGGCCATGGACAGCGCCCTGTTCCTGTCCGCGGGCGGATACCACCACCACATCGGTCTGAACACGTGGCACAGCGCCGGTGCGGGGCCCCGGGCCGCGACCCTCGGCCTCGGCGACGTCCGCATTCTCGTGCCCACCCGCGAGGACGTCGAAGCGCTCGCCGACCGCCTGCGCCATCACAGGATCGAGGCGGCCGACGACGGGCGGGCGCTCCGGTTCGCCGACCCCTGGGGCACCCGGCTCGCGGTCACACCGGCAGGAGCGGACGGTCAGGGGTCCTGACCGAGGAGGGGCGCGCACGCGACGCGCCCCTCCGCCCGGACGGGCTCACCGGCAGCGGGGAACCGGCCGGCTCCATGTCGTGTTGGACCGGTTCGAGACGTAGTAGTCGCTGACCCAGCGTCCGTCACGCAGCTTGTTCCACACGGAGGTGGTCCGGACGTTGCTGCCCTTCTTCTGGCAGATCACCAAGGCCAGCGAGCCTCGAGGCAGGGGGCTTCCCGTGGTCGGGTACGACGTCCCGGGGCCGGTGCGGGTGTTGAGCGCGCTGGCCGTCACCTGCCCGGGGTAGGTGCAACGCGGAACGGCGCGGGTGAAACCTGTGCGAGACGGGGTCGAGACGTAGCGGTCGGTGACCCACGCCCCGTTGCTCAGCCGGTCCCACACCCGCGTGGAGCCGATCTTCTTTCCGCGGGACTGGCACACCACCCGCAGCGAGGCGCCCGGCGCGTACTTGCGTACCACGGGGTAGGAGGTGGAGGGGCCCTTGCGCGCGTTCAGCGACACGGTACTGGTCACCTTGTAGGTGCGGGTGACCGTGGCGACCGGCGCCTTGATCCTGTCGGAGTCGATGTTGATCGTGACCCCGCCCCATGTCTCCCGGTGGCCACCGCGGTACTGCTTCGCCCGCTGGTAGACCGACCACTGCCAGTTCGGCGCGGTCGGCCAGCCGGTGAGCGACTCCGACCCGTCCCAACGGGCCATCCACACCGCGTCCGGCCGGGCGACCTTGGTCGAGTTGTAGACGTCGGACAGGTCTCGCAGTCCGGAGTTCTGATGGACGTACACGCCGGCCAGGTACCCCTTCGCGTGCAGGGTCTTGGTCCAGGCGGAGACGTACCGGCGCACGGCCGTACGGCACGAGGACTTGGAGCGGTCGTAGTGCTCGATGTCCGCGTACAGCGCGCTCCCCGGACGCAGGCTCAGGGCCTTGGCGCGCGCGACCGCGTCCGTGGCGTCCGAAGTGCCTCGTGAGGTCGCGTTGGACGCCCGGAAGTGGTAGTGCTTGCCGCCGAGTATGCAGTACGGCTGGTACCCGACATAGGTGGGCAGCAGCTTCCAGCCCGCCTTGGTGGCGCCACGCACCCATGACTTGCTCAGGTTCGGCTGCGCGCAGGCGCGGTTCCTGCCGCCGAAGTAGACGTTCACCGCCGTGTACGGCGAGGTCCCCTTCCATGCCTTCAACGCCGTGAGCGACGGCGCGGTACAGGCGTCGAAGCCGAGCCGATTGGCTCGGGTCGCCGTCGAGCCGGAGGGATACGCCACCGGCGTCTCCGGTTCGGCCGACGCGGGTGTGACGAGCCCGACGAGCAGGAGCGCGAGGCTGCCGGTGAACGCGGCCAGTGCGCGGACGATCGTTCGTTCAGTGGCCATGCCATATCTCCGATTGGATCCGGATCATCAAAGTTCAGGACATCTACGGCCCAGGATCAGTGTCACCTCAAATGCTCCCCGGCGCTCGCCGACGCAGGGCCCGGGGGCTCGGGACCAAAGCCCCTGCCCTCCGTGCGGTGCGGGTGACGAGGCTTGACACCAGCGGGAGAGGTGACTCGGAGTGTCTCCGATCCGTCGTCCGAGGGGACCAGAGCAATGATGGGTTTCGGGTCCGGATGGATCATCATGGTGGCCGTCTGGATCGTGCTGATCGCGGTCGCCGTGTGGGGGCTGGCCCGGCTCATGTCCACCTCCGTGACGCGTCGGAGGCGGACCGGGAGGGAGAAGGGCACGACCGCTCTCGCCGCGGTGATCGTGACAGCCCTCCTCGCCCTGGTCGGTGCGGTGGCCTGGGCGACGTACAGGGCGCTGAGCACCGACGGCGGCGTGACGAGCGGGCTCGACGGATGATGGTGTCGCGGTGCGAGGGCGAGCGGCTACTCGTCGCCGGTGAGCCCCAGCACCCGACGGGCGTTGTCCCTGTACAGGGCGGGCAGCAGGTGAGCGGGTAGCGCGGCGCCGGCGATCTGCCACCTGCCCTGGGGCGGCACGGGCTCGCCCGGTGCGTAGTCGAAGCACTCGTCGTCGGTCTCCAGGAAGCGGAAATGGGCCTCGAACTGTGCACGGGAAGCGGGGAAGGCGTCCGTGCCGAAGAGCACGCGGTCCGGGTAGCTCTCCACGAGCCGGCGGAACCGGCGCGGCTGGCGGCCCAGTTCTCCGAGCCGGCCGGCGATGTCGATCACGAGGTGGGGCGCCGTGCGCAGCAGGCGTTCGACATGGTCGAGGTCCTCGGCGACGCAGCCGACGTGTGCTCCGATGTAGCGGGTGCCCGGCGTCGCCACGAGCAGCCGTTCGAACGCGCCGAGCAGTCGCTCGAAGGACGGGTAGCGGTTCCGGTCGGCGAACGACCAGTCGGGCCGTCCGGCGAGCTCGTCGAACCGCTCGTTGTGCGGATCCATGGGATCGAAGAACGCCTTCGGGTCGGCGACGTGGACCAGAGCGGGTAGACCGAGTTCTCCGGCCAGGGCGAGCACGCCGACCACACGCGGATCGTCCGGCAGCACGAGTTCGTCGTCGTGGTCCGTCACCGCGAGGCCGAGGTTCTTCCACACCTTGATGCCGCGGGCGCCGCGGGCGGCGCTCTCGCGGAGTTGTTCCCGGATCTCGCGTTCGCCGCCCGGGCGGTGCAGCAGGGACCAGTCGACCTGGCAGAACGTGACGAAGCGGCCCGGATGGGCGCGGTCGTACCGATCCAGATTGGCCGTCAGCTCTTCGCCCCACAGGCCGTCGAGGTTGACGACGGTCTCGATGCCGGCGTCGTCCATCATCGCGAGCAGCTCCGGCACGTCAGGCGCGCACCAGTCGCGAGTGAGCCACCGCCCGAGGTGGTTGTGCACGTCGACCGCGGGGACCGCCGCCCGGGTGACCCGGGTCGCGGACACCGAGATGCGGGGCCGTGGAGCCCAGTCCACCAGCCGGAGGTCCGGGGCCGTCGTGGGTGTGGAGCCCGCGGCTCCCAGGGGATCGGGGGTCTGGCTCATGACGGCCTCCTCGGCGATGGAGCGCGAAGCGCTCGACGTATGCGTGTTCTCGCCGAGGATCGAGCAAGCGTGAGCAGATTGCCGACTTGTTACGCGATTCAATCAGTCAGAGTGAGTGAATCCACCAGTCTTGGTGACTCGTGCGCAACTGTCGAGCACGATGGGCGGCAGCGGCGACCGGCCAGCAGCCAGAAGCCGCCAGGCACCCAGCGCCCGACCGAGGGCGCACCGGACGACGACAGGAAGTCGCACTGTGAGCATCAGCACCACCACCGAGCATGAGATCCGCAGCCAGCCCGAGGTGTGGGCACGTGCCATCGGCGCAGCCGCCGACGGCGCCTCGGTGCTCGGGCGCCCGGGCGAGCAGGTTGTGGTGCTCGGCTGCGGTACCAGCGCGTTCGTCGCCGAATCGCTGGCGGTCCTGCGGGAGCGTGCCGGGCACGGCAGGACCGATGCCGCCTATGCGTCGGAGTGGACGCCGGGACGCCCGTACGACCGTGTCGTCGCGATCAGCCGCTCGGGCACCACGAGTGAGGTGCTCGAAGCGCTCAGTTCGGTTCCTGAGGGAACGGTGAAGGCGGCCGTGGTGGGCGTGGCCGGCACGCCGGTCGCCGAGGCGGCGGACGAGACCCTCGTGCTGGACTTCGCGGACGAGGAATCCGTCGTCCAGACGCGGTTTCCCACGTCGGTTCTGGCGCTGGCCCGTGCCGGCCTGGGGGAGGACCTCACGAGCGTCCTGGAACAGGCCGCCGGGGTGCTCGACGCCCCGCTGCCCGTCGACCCGTCGCGGTTCGACCACTTCGTGTTCCTCGGCAGGGCATGGAGCTACGGCCTGGCGCAGGAGGCCGCGCTCAAGATCCGCGAGGCCGCGCAGGCATGGTCGGAGTCCTACCCGGCCCTCGACTACCGGCATGGTCCCGTCGCCGTGGCTCGGGAAACCAGCCTGGTGACGCTCTTCGGCGCGGCCGATCCGGTACTCGCGGCCGACATCGGGGCCACGGGGGCGACGGTGCACCACCAGGACCTCGACCCCCTGGTCCAGCTCGTGCAGGCCCAGCGCCTCGCCGTCGAGCTCGCCGTGGCGCGGGAACTCGACCCGGACGCGCCCCGCCATCTCACCCGCTCGGTCGTGCTCAACTGACCGAGACCACCCGGTCCCCCGAGGCCCCGGACGAACCTCAGACGGCACCACCCGCCTGAACCCCCCCGAGAAACACGCAGGAAAGACGAGGACATCATGCCGCACCATCTCCGAACCGCCCGTGGACGGGGCGCCCTGGGCGCCGCCACCCTCCTCGTCACGACGGCACTGCTCGCCTCGTGCTCGTCCGGCGTCCAGGGAGCGACGACGCTCGACAAGGACGCCGACGTGACCCTCACGTGGTGGACGGGCCAGGCGGACCAGGCCCAGACCATCCTCACCGGACTCGCCGAGGAGTTCGAGAAGGACCACCCCAACGTCACCATCGAGGTCTCCTCGGGTGCGCCGTCGACCGAGGACCTGCTGCAGAAGCTGTCGTCGTCGTTCGCCGGCGGAACCTACCCGGACATCTCCTACGCGTTCGGATCGTGGGCGAGCGAGCTGGCCGACTCCGAACGGACGCTCGACATCACCGACCAGGTCTCCGACCCCGCCGTCGGCTGGGACGAGTTCTCCGGGGCAGCACGGCAGACCGCGCAACCCACCGGCGACGCCGTCATCGGGTTCCCCGCCGTCGTCGACAACCTGTCTCTCATCTACAACAAGACGGTCTTCGACGCCGCCGGGATCGACCACCCCACGGCCGACTGGACCTGGGACGACTTCCGCACGGCGGCCGCCGAGCTCGCGGACCCCGACACCAGCACCTACGGGTACGGCTACTCGGTGTCCGGGTCGGAGGAGACGACGTGGCAGTTCTGGCCGCACCTGTGGCAGAACGGCGGGGAGATCCTCGACGACTCCGGCACGGAGGCGACGTTCGACTCCCAGGCCGGGATCGACGCGCTGACGCTGCTGCGAGACATGGCCGTCGAGGACAAGTCCGTGTACCTCGACCAGACCGACACCAAGTTCGGCCAGATCTTCGCGAGCGACCAGATCGGGATGATCACCTCCGGCCCGTGGTCGTTGTACGACCTCCAGGTGGCGGGCACCGACTACGGCGTCGTGCCGCTGCCGGGGACCGACGGCAGGCACACGACGATCTCCGGCGCGGACCTGTGGGTGCTGTTCGACCACCAGGACGCGAACCGTGAGTACTGGTCGTACGAGTTCACCAGGTGGCTCACCGACCCCGAGCAGGACCTGCGCTGGAACGTCGCCTACGGCAACCTGCCGCTGCGGGAGAGCGAGATCGACTCGCCCGAGTTCCAGGAGCAGGTGACGCAGATGCCCGGCCTCGACGTCATGGCCGAGAACAGCGCGAACGCGACCATTCCCCGCCCGACCGTCCCCGGCTACGTGAACCTCTCCGAGGCGATCGGCACCGCGATCTCCGAGGTGCTGCAGGGCGAGGGCGACCCCGGCGAGGCCCTGTCGCGCGCCGCGGACGAGGCCACGGCCAGCCTGGCGGAGAAGTGACCGGGACCGCCGTCGAGGCGCGACAACGCGTGCGGGCCCGGCCGCCCGTCCGGGCCGTCCGGGCCCGCAGGGGCGGCCGGGTGCCCGACGGGCTCACCGGGTGGGGGTTCGTCGCCCCGGCGACCCTCATCGTGCTGGGCCTGTCGATCTTCCCCGCCGTCTGGGCGTTCCTGCTCTCCCTGCAGGACTGGAACGGGTTCTCGGCGGCCGAGCCGGTCGGGCTCGACAACTACCGCGAGATGGCGGCCGACCCGGACCTTGCCGCCGCCGCGCTGCACACCCTGCTCTACACGGCCTTGTTCGTGCCGGCCTCCGTCCTGCTCGGCCTTGGCCTCGCCGTCACGCTCAACCGGCGCATCGTCCTGGTCGGGGTGTACCGGACCTTGATCTTCCTGCCGTTCGTCGTGTCGGCAGCGGCCACGGGCATCCTGACGACCTACCTGTTCAACCCGCAGTTCGGTCTGGTCAACAACGTGCTGCGCGTCGTCGGCCTGCCGCAGCAGGGCTGGCTGGAGGACCCGCACCAGGCGATGGTGGTCATCGCGATCATGTCGCTGTGGGGCCAGGCGGCGTTCACGACCGTCATCTATCTCGCCGCGCTCCAGGACATCCCGGCCGAGCTGTCCGAGGCGGCCCGCGTCGACGGCGCCAACCCCTGGCAGTCCTTCTGGCACGTCACCTTCCCGCAGCTCGCACCCGTGACCGTGTTCGTCGCGATCTGGCAGTCGATCCAGGCGATTCAGCTCTTCGACCTGGTGTACACGACCACGCGAGGCGGGCCGCTCCAGGCCACGGAGACGATCGTCTACTACCTGTGGACCCTGGCCTTCCGGGAGCTCGAGTTCGGCTATGCGTCGGCGGTCGCCTACGGGCTGTTCGCCGTCACCCTCGCGATCACCATCGGCGTGACGGTCTACTCGCGCCGCAGCACGGTAGGTGGACCCCGATGACACTGCTTGCCACACCCGCCCGCCCCGCGCATCGGCCCGAGGAGCGGCCACCGCGCCGCCGGCGCCGCACGGCCTGGTGGCATCTCGTGCTCGTGCCCGTCGCCGTCCTGTTCGCGACGCCGTTCGTGCAGATGCTCCTCACCTCCCTGACGCCGGAGTCGGAGATCAACCGGTTTCCGCCGCGCTTCGTCCCGTCGTCGATCACCCTGGACGGGTACGCCAAGCTGTTCGGCGAGACCGACATCCTGCTGTGGACCGGCAACACGATCCTGGTCAGCGTGGTCGCGGTGGGCTCGCACCTGATCCTGTGCTCGCTCGCCGGCTACGGGTTCGCACGGCTGAAGTTCCCGGGACGCCACGTCGGATTCGGCCTGATCCTCGCGACGATCATGATCCCGACGCAGCTCCTCATGGTGCCCACCTATGTCATGTTCGCGAGGGTCGGACTCATCGACACCCTCGCCGCGGCCATGGTGCCCTGGCTCGCCTCGGTGTTCGGGATCTTCCTGATGCGCCAGTTCTTCCTGTCGCTGCCCGCGGAGCTGGAGGAGGCCGCCGTGCTGGACGGCTGCTCCCGCTGGGGCACGTTCTGGCGGATCATCCTGCCCCTCGCCCGGCCGGCCCTCGCCACCCTGGCGATCTTCACTCTGCTGAGTTCCTGGAACGACCTGGTCTGGCCGCTGATCGCGATCAACGACCCGAACGCCTTCACCCTGCAGCTCGGTATCACCAACTTCCAGGGCGCCCGGCGCACCGACTGGTCGCTCCTCATGGCGAGCAACGTCGTGGCGACACTGCCCCTGATCCTCTTCTTCGTGTTCGCGCAGAAGCAGTTCATCGCCACCATGACCTTCACAGGAGTCAAGGGATGACCGCCACCCGGCCCGTGCCCCGCGCCCCGCTGCCCGTCGTCGTGGCCGGCGACGCGAACGTCGACCTCGTCCTGCGCGGGGACGTCGTTCCCCGGTTCGGCCAGGCCGAGCAGCTCGCCGACTCGGGCGACCTCGTGCTCGGCGGATCGGCCTGCATCGCGGCGTCCGGCCTCGCGCGGCTGGGGGTGCCGACGTCCCTCGTCGCAAGGGTCGGCGCCGACACGTTCGGCGCGTTCACGCTCGACGCGCTGCGCGGCTACGGCGTCGACGTCGCGAGCGTCGAGACGGCCCCCGACGAGCCCACCGGGCTCTCGGTGATCCTCTCGACCCCGGCGGACCGGGCGATCCTGACCGTACCGGGAACCATCCCCACGCTCACCGGAGCGCGTGTCACCCAGGAACTGGACGCGCGCGCGGCGCACCCCGGCATCCTGCACGTCGCCTCCTACTTCCTCCAGCCCGGCCTGTCCGCGGCGCTGCCCGGCGTGCTCGCGCGCGCCAGGGCCCAGGGCTGGACCACGAGCCTGGACACCAACTGGGACCCCGGTGAGCGGTGGACCGGGCTCGGCGACGTCCTGCCCCACCTGAACCTCCTCCTGCCCAACCGCAACGAGCTGCGCGCCGTCGCGGGCGCGCTCGGCGAGCCCGCAGATCTGGACGACACGGCCCTCGCGGTCCGGATCGCCCGCCGCGGCCCCCGCGTGGTGGTCAAGGACGGCGCCGCCGGCGGATGGTCCGTGGGGGCCGACGGCGACGTCGCGAGGGCCCCGGGGCTCGCCGTGGACGTCGTCGACACCACGGGCGCGGGGGACAGCTTCGACGCGGGCTACCTGAGCGCCGTCGCACACGGGGTCCCCCGCGAGCGGGAGCGGGTGCGATGGGCGGCCGTCGCGGGCTCGTTGTCCACCCTGGGCGCGGGCGGGACCGGGCGCCAGGCCACGCTCGACGAGCTGGAACGGGTGCTCGCGCCGTGATCTCGGCGATCGCGCTCAGCCCCTCGCTCGACGTCACCTACGTCGTCGACCGGCTCGCCGGAATCCAGCGCCCGCACTCCATCCACCGCGTGCCCGGCGGCAAGGCGCTCAACGCGGCCCGCGCGGCCGCCGCGCTCGGCGCGCCCGTGTCCGCCGTCGCCGTTCTCGGCGCGGGCGTCGGGCAGGACGTCGCCGACGGCGCCCAGGCCCACGGCGTCGAGGTGCACGTCGTACCCGGCACGGAGCCGACCCGGAGCTGTGTCTCGATCTTCGCCCGCGACACGGAACGACTCACCGAGATCTACGAGCGCTCCGTTCCCGTTTCCGCGCGCACCGCGTCCGCCGCCGTGGACACCGCCGTCGGCCTGGCGGCCTCCCGGCCGGGATGGTGGTTCGTCTCGGGCGGCCTCCCGGACTCGATCCCCGCCGGCCTGCTCGCCGACGCCGTGCGCAGGCTGCACGACGCCGGGGTCCGGGTCGCCGTCGACACGCACGGAGCGGCGCTGCGGAGCGCCGTCGAAGCCGGCCCGGACCTGGTCAAGATCAACCGGGCGGAGGCGCAGGAACTGGTCGGCGGCGACGCCGGCACCACCGTCCCGGAACTGCTCACCGCCGTGCACGCGCTGACCCGCGGGCTCGTCGTCGTGACGGACGGCGCGGCCGGGGCCTGGGCGACCGACGGCGACGGGGTACTGCGCGCCCGGCTGGCCGGGCACACCGGGACGTTCCCGGTGGGCAGCGGCGACTCGTTCCTGGGCGGCCTGCTCCTCGTGCTCGACGGCGGCGGCGATCTCGCCGCGGCGCTGGCGCTCGCGACGGCAACCGGTACCGCGAACGCGCAGGTCCCAGGCGCGGCGGTGGTGGACCCGGAGCTGGCACGCCGCCTCGCGCGAGAGGTCGAGGTGAGCGCCGTCTAGGTCCGGCCGACGCGCGGGAACCAGGGTGGCGTCGCTGCCCCGGGAGCCGTGGCTCAGTCAGGGACCACGTGGACGTCGACGCCGTCGGCCGCGATCGCGGCAAGCGCCTCGGGGTCGGCCGAGGTGTCGGTCACCAGCACGTCGATCTCCGGGAGATCGGCCACCTTGGCGAGGGTCACCCGGCCCACCTTGGAGCCGTCCGCCACGACGACCACGTGTTCGGCGTGGGCGAGCATCGCGTGGTTGGTGCGTGCCTCGGTCTCGTCGTGGGTCGTCGCGCCGCCGCGGGCGCTGATGCCGTCCGTGCCGAGGAACGCCGTGCCGACGTTGATGGCGTTGAACGTGTTCTCGGCCAGTGCCCCGACGGCCTCGAACGAGCTGGACCGGACGAACCCGCCGGTCATGATCACCTTCAGGTTGCTCCGGGACGCCAGCTCCGTGGCGGTGGTCAGCGCGTTGGTGACGATCGCGAGGTCGGGACGGGTGGCGAGCGCCCGGGCGACGGCGGCCGCGGTGGTGCCGCCGCTGATGGCGACCGAGTACCGCCCGGCCGGCAGGAGGCCGGCCGCGTGCTCGGCGATCCGCGACTTGGCGTCCCGGAACCGGTTGTCCCGCAGCAGCACGGGTACCTCGGTGGTGGGGTCGAGCGCGCGGACGCCTCCGTGCGTGCGGACGAGCAGGCCCTGGTCCTCCATGGCGGCGAGGTCGCGTCGCATGGTCGCCGAGGAGACGCCGAGCTCCCGGACAAGGTCTGTGAGGCGGGCGGTGCCGTGCTCGTTGACGTATGTCAGGGTCCGCATCATGCGGTCGGTGCGCTTGTGCGAGATGGCGCGCGGTGTCGCCTCGGTGGTGGTCGCCATGAGGTCCTTCCGGGTGCGGGGATGGCTGTCCGGTGTCCCGGCCTTCCCGAACCGCTCATACAGACTGATTGATTATCGCGGATTCTGATCGTATTCTTGCACATCTTGCGCGAGCCGGTCGATGATCGGGCCATGGTCAGCATCGCGTTCATCGGCGCCGGGAGCGTCGTCTTCACCCGGCAGCTCGTCGCCGACATCCTCCGCTTCCCCGAGCTCGTGGACGCCCGCCTCGTGCTCCACGACATCGACCCCGAACGCCTGGCCGTCGCCGAGGCGACCGCCCGCCACGTCGACGGCCGGCTCGGAGGCCGGGCGGCGATCGTGGCCACGACGGACCGCCGGGCCGCGCTCGACGGCGCGGACTTCGTCGTCAACATGATCCAGGTCGGCGGTGTCGACGCGACGATCGCCGACCTGGAGATCCCGGCACGCCACGGCCTGCGCCAGACGATCGGCGACACGACCGGGGTGGGCGGGATCTTCCGCGCGCTGCGGACCTTCCCGGTGCTCACGGAGCTGGCCGCGGACCTGCGCGAGCTGTGCCCCGACGCGTGGCTCCTCAACTACACCAACCCCATGGCGATGAACGTCTGGTGGCTGTCGGCCGTTGCCCCCGGGCTCAAGGCCGCCGGGCTCTGCCACAGCGTGTACTGGACGGCACACGACCTGGCGGAGCTCGTGGGCGTGCCGGTGGAGGAGACCCGGTTCCGCGCGGCCGGCGTCAACCATCAGGCCTGGCTGTTGCGGTGGGAGCACCACGGCCAGGATCTCTACCCGGCGCTGCGGGACCGCATCCGCGACGATCCCGAGCTCGCGCGCCGGGTGCGCGTGGAGATCTTCCGCCGCATCGGCTACTACCCCACGGAGACCAGCGAGCACTCCTCGGAGTACCTGTCGTGGTTCCTGCGGTCCGACGCGCAGATCGCGCGCTACCGGATCGAGCCGCTGGAGTACATCGGCATCAGCCGGGAGAACCTGGCCGAGCTCGACCGGGCGAAGCGGACCCTGGCCGCCGGCGGCGAGCTCGAACTCGAGGAGGGAGCGAGCGAGTACGCGCCGCAGATCATCCACTCGATCGTCACCGGCGCCCGGCGCGAGGTGCACGTCAACGTGCCCAACCTCGGGCTGATCGACAACCTGGCGCAGGACGCGGTCGTCGAGGTTCCGGCCGTCGTGGACGGCTCGGGCGTCACACCGCTGGCGATGGGTGCGCTGCCCGTCCAGTGCGCGGCGGTCAACCAGGCGTACGTCTCCGTCGGCCGGCTGACCGTGGAGGCGGCACGCACGGGTGATCCGCTCCTGGTCCGGCAGGCCGCGCTCATGGACCCCAACACGGCCTCCACCCTGACACCCGAGCAGATCTGGGCCGTCTGCGACGAGCTGACGGCCGCCCACGGTGACCTGCTGCCCGAGGCGCTGCGCGCCGCCGTCCCGGCGGGTGCGCTGTGAGCCTCACGGAGACGGGCACCCTTGTCGCGGACGCCGCGCGATCCGGAGGTGCGGTCCTCGCGTTCAACGTCATCACGCTGGAGCATGCCGAGGGCATCGTCCTGGGACTCGAGGCCGCCGGGCTGTCGGGAATCCTCCAGGTGAGCGAGAACGCCGTGCGGTTCCACGGCGGGCGGATGCCGCCCGTGGTCGCGGCGTGCCGCGAGATCGCGGCGTCGGCCGGTGTCCCGGTCTCCGTGCACCTCGACCACGTGCAGGATCTTGGCCTGGCCCGCACGGTCGTCGGGGACGCGGAGCGACTCGGCATCTCCTCCCTCATGGTGGATGCCGCGCACCTGGAGTACGAGGAGAACGTCGTGACCACGGGTGACATCGCCGAGGCGGGGCACCGCGCGTCCCTGTGGATCGAGGCCGAACTGGGTGAGATCGGCGGCAAGGACGGTGCGCACGCGCCCGGAGTGCGCACCGATCCCGGTGAGGCGGCGTCGTTCGTGGCCCGTACGGGTGTCGACGGTCTCGCCGTCGCGGTCGGCAGCTCGCACGCGATGACCACCGCGACCGCGGAGCTCGACCTGGGGCTGATCGCCCGTCTCACCGATCTGGTCCCGGTGCCGCTGGTGCTGCACGGCTCGTCCGGCGTGCCCCTCCCTGCCCTCCGGGCCGCCGTCGCGAACGGCATCCGCAAGATCAACGTCGGGACCGCGCTCAATCTCGGGTACACGGCCCAGGTGCGTCGGTTCCTCGACGCCGACGGGTCGGTGACCGACCCGCGCAAGTACCTGGCGCCCGCGCGGGAGGCGGTGCGGGACGTCGTCGACGAACTGTGCACCGAGGTGCTGTGCGGATGATCCCGTGTGGAGGCCGGTGACGTTCCGCGCAGGGGCCGGATCGAGCTCCGGGCCGGTGCTGCCCGCTGCGTGACCCGTGACCCGTGACCCGTGACCGTGACCCGGGACCGTGACCCGGGACCGTCGCCGACCCGGGTCACGGGTGTGATCAGGCGGTCGCCGGGAGCCGCGCGCCGATGCGGGCCACCAGGTCGTCCAGCGCCGGGGTCCCGATGCCGTGGAACACGGCCCGGCGCCGCACGGCCCCGCCGATGGCGTCGAGCTCGCCCGGCCTGCCGGTCTCGATGTCGGCCTGGAGGGAGGAGCGCATCGTCGCGGGGAAGCCGGCGAGAACCTCGCGCAGCTGTTCCCCGGTGGTCGGGACACCCTCGGCGGTGGCGACGGCTGCGACCTCGCCGAGCAGGCCGGCCGTCAGCCCGGGGTCGCTCGCCAGGGCCTCCCCGATGCTCGTTCCCCAGGCGGAGGTCAGCAGCGCGAGCGGGGCGAGGAAGCGCAGCTTCTTCCACAGCACCTCGCCGTCCGTGCCGCCGGTGAGCACGTCGATCGGCGTGTCGCGCAGCGCGGTCACGACGCCCAGCCCCCACGCGTCGTCGGGCACGACCACGCGCAGCAGCGCGCCGCGGTGCCGGACCCGGGGCGCGCGGGGCTCTCCGGCTCCCGTGCGGAGTGCTTCGCCGGCGATCGTGCCGCCGACGACACGCGCACCGGGCAGGGCCGTACGCAGCACGTCCAGGTGGTCCAGGCCGTTCAGCAGGGAGAGGACCTCGACCGGGCGGGCGTCGGCGAGCAGCTCGGCAGCGGCCGAGACGCCCTCGGCCTTCACCGCCACGATCACCCGAGCGCCCGGCGGGACGGTCGTGGTCGCGGGCAACGGCGCGTGCCAGGTGCCGTACTCGTCGGTCTCGATGTCGAGACCGTGGTCGGTGATCTGGGCCGCGGTCCTCTCGCGGGCGATCACGGTCACGTCGTGCCCGGCCTGCTGGAGCATGGCGGCGACCAGGCCGCCGATCGCGCCGGGGCCGACGACGGCGATGGGGGTGTCAGACATGGGCCCATCGTAGGGAGTGCGTCTCACCGTTCGGGCCGGCCGGTGCCGTCCACCGCGCCCGCGCCTCGGGCCGGGGTGTCTCCGGCGGGTGTCGTCGCAGCCGTCCGGTCCAGCCGTTCGGCCGCGAGGACCGCCCTGCTCAGCCCGACGCGCACCAGCGGCGCGTCCGTCCCCGCGTTCTTCACGTAGAAGATGGCGATGTTTATGACGCTCGCGAACGCGGCGTACGCCAGTTCGTCGTGCAGCACTCCGGTCATCAGGAGCGTGCCGATGACCAGAACTGCCGACGCGTACAGCAGGAGCGTCGGTATCCACTGCTCGAACCTGCCGAGGGTGGGGATCTCACCGGCCGGCACCGTCGAGAGGCCGATCCGGCGGGCACGCCGGAGCGCGTCCCGCGCGAACCAGAGACAGGCCCAGAAGGCGAGGCAGAACGTCCACAGCCCGATCGCCGTCAGGGCCGGCCACCACTCCCGCGACAGGAGCGTGGGCGCCAGGACGTACACGGCGGGGGAGACGGCGAGCACGCGGAGCGCCACCTCGGCGGTCACCGTCCGCGCACGCAGCATCCCGCGCCGTGATCCGAGGGGAAGCGGAGTCAGCGCGGCGAAGATCTCCAGATACATCCGGAGGCCCACCAGGGCGAACGTGAAGGCGACCAGACGTGAGGGGAGGTTTCCCCAGAAGTCCGCGCCGTGATGGCCGTCCAGCCGCAGGCCGTCGAGTACCGAGAGCGGGTCGGTGACGACGCCCGGGAGGCGTGTCGCCACGTCCAGCCAGCGGGCCTGCCAGCCGATACCGGCATCGCGGCTCCACAGCGTGAGCAGCAGCGCCGTCGCCGCCCAGAGCGCGACCGTGCACACCAGCGACCAGCGCCGCAGGTAGCGAGACCGCCGGAGCTGGCTCGCGTGCAACGGCGGGAGCGCCGCGCCGCCCAGGGGTGCCGTGCTTCCCGGGCGCATCCGTCCCCGAGCCGCGCGGCCGCTTCCCGCCTGCCGGGCGAGGACCTTCAGGATCCGCCGCTGGCGTGCCACCGCCTCGGCGCCGGGAACGCGCTCCCTGACCCGGTCGAGCAGGTCGCGTTCCGCGTCGACGCTCCTGTTCGCCGACAGCACCTCGACCTCGTCGTCGTACAGCCTCCGCAGCATGCCCGCCGGTGACCCGGCACCCTCCCGCGACCGGTGCGCGCCGCACACGGCCAGCCGGCGGCCGGGTTCGGCGTCGACCAGATCCTCCAGCAGCCGGGCCATGCCGGTCGAGGCGACGTAGAACGCGTCCGGCACCGTCCCGTCGGGCGTGTGCGGTGCACCGGCGACGGCGACGAGCAGCATGCCCAGCGAGTACAGGTCCGACAGGTTGCCGTCGCCGGCGCCCTCGCGCCGCACCTCGGGCGCCACGTAGACGGTCTCGCCCGGCGGCACCCCCGGGACCGAGCGGGTGTGCAGGTGGTTGACCCCCAGATCGACGAACCGAGCCCGCACGCCCGTGACCTCGTCCTCCTGCACGATGACGTTCGACGGCGTGAGGTCGTTGTGCCGTCGCCCGAGCCGCTGCAGCTCCGCCAGTGCGCGGACCACGGCCGCGCCGTACGTCTCGAGCGCCTCGACGTCGAGCTCCCGCAGGATCTCGCGCCGCGGGGCGGGCCGCTCCGCCGCGCGACCCCTCAGGTGCTCGGCGAGCGTCCGGCCCGGGAGGAAGTCCATGAGGATCCAGCTGCCGTGGCTCGCCCACACGTGCGGCACGGGTGCCGAGTCCTCGTCGAGCGTGCCGTAGTCCTCGAGATAGTCGCGCGTCGCCGCGGCGATCGCGGGGATCGTGAGATATGGGTAGATGACGCACTTCAGCGCGAAGGTCGGGGTCCGCCCCTGCGAGGAGTGCGCTGCCCTTCCGCGCAGGATGAACGACGTCGTGCCGTGGTGGTGGAACTGCAGCCGTGCTCCTTCCACCGTCGCCCACTCGGACCGCGCGGCAGGGCTCGGGCGGTCACCGGACGGGACCGCCAGGCCCGGGGCGTACAGGTCCAGCAGCGACGCGCGGACCTGGGGGTCGTCGACCATCCGGCGGCAGATCTCGGCGGACGTCGTGCCCGCGACCCGCACCTCCTCACCCTGCTCCCCGTGGAAGCGGACGCGGTCCGAGCAGTACATCGAGGCCAGGGTCAGGAGGAGGAAGCCGAGGCGGCCGGTGGTTCGCGCCGCCGGGCCTCGCGTGGTTCCCCGGCTCGTCCACCAGGACCAGAGCCGCTCGACGTCGTGCCGCCGCGTTCTGCCGAAACGGTCCTCGTAGGTGCGTTCGTCGACGGGGATCCCGAGCAGCGCGTCACGCCAGTGCTCGGTGCTCCAGTCGCCGAGCGACGCCGGGACCTCCGGTGACGCGCCGCGGCCGATCATGGCCACGGCGCCCGCGAGTCGTTCGGTCCGTGACTCCTCCACCACTACCTCCTACTGGCCATATGGCGTAGAACACTCATTCTGGCGTATTCCGCCGCCGCGTCCGAGACCTCGGGGGCCTGGGGTGACGAGCCCGGCCGGGGTACGGTCCCGGCATGCGGGTACACCACCTCGACGCAGGAACGATGCGCATTCCCGGCGCGCCGATCGTCTCGCACGTGCTCGTGTGCGAGTCCGACGACGGGCTGGTCCTGGTCGACTCGGGGTTCGGCCTGGCAGACGTCCGCGACCCGGCACGGCTCGGCCCGGTGCGCTTCGTGATGCGGCCCGTGCTCGACGAGGCCCGGACCGCGCTGCGCCAGGTGGAGGCCCTGGGATTCTCGGCCGCCGATGTCCGGCACGTGGTACTGACCCACGCCGATCTCGACCACGCGGGCGGCATCGCCGACTTCCCGCGCGCCCGCGTGCACCTCACCGCGGCGGAGGCGGATGCCCTGCGGCGCCCGGATCGGATGGAACGACGGCGGTACCTGGCCGCGCAATGGGCGCACCGGCCGGACGTCGTGGCGCACCCGCCCGGACGGGCCACGTGGAGGGGGCTTCCGGGCGTCTCCGAGATCGTGCCCGGGGTGCTGCTGGTTCCCCTGGCGGGACACACCCGCGGGCACGCGGGCGTCGCCGTCGACGCGACGACGGACGGCGGGGCGACGGGCGGCGGGGCTGCGGACGGCGCGGCTGCGGACGTGGGGAAGCGCTGGATCCTGCACGCGGGTGACGCCTTCAACCATCACGCCTACCTGACCGGGGGCTTCGTCCCGCCGCTGTTCCGCTTCCACCAGCGCTTCGTCACGGCCGACGCCGCCCGGGCTCGTGCCCAGCACATCCGGCTCGCGGACCTCGCCCGGAGCCATCGCGGCTCGGTCGACGTGGTCTGCGCCCACGACCCCGCCATGCTGCCGGCGGCGGCGCGCGGCTGACGAACCGGGCATTTCCCGGCCCGTGGTGGGAACAACGGTGCGGGCTCCTCCGGTTGTCCGGAGGAAGGGTCGTCCAGCGGCTCCGTGCGCCCCGCCCGGTCCGTGACCCGCAGCGAGAGGTGCCTGAGATGCCCGACGTCGTCGACAACCCGTTCATGATCACGCCGGGGACGGTGCAGCGAGGCCGGACCAGGATCCGCGCTCTCAGTGAGGGGGACGTCGTCGTCGACTCCGACGCCCCGCTGCTCGTCTGGGAGCATCCCTACTACCCCCGGCTGTTCTTCGCCCCCGAGGATCTCCGGGCCGTGCCGCGCCCGGCCGCAGCCCGGGCGCCACGGTCGAAGGTGCTCGGGCGCAGCGAGCTGTTCGACGTCGTCGTCGGCGACCGCACGCTGCCGGGTGCCGCGCAGCGCTACCCCGAGGCCCCGGTCGAGGCCATGCGCGACCGGTACACCCTGACCTGGTCGTCCTTCGACACCTGGCTCGAGGAGGACGAGGTCCTGCACACCCATCCCCGCAGCCCGTACGTGCGGGTGGACGCGCTGGCGTCCAGCCGCCACGTCCGTGTCGTCGTGGGTGGCCAGGTGGTCGCCGAGTCGCGGCGGCCGGTCGTCCTGACGGAGACCGGCCTGGAGCCCCGCTACTACCTGCCGCGGGTCGACGTGCGCATGGATCTGCTCACCCCCACCGGTACCACGACCCACTGCCCCTACAAGGGGGCGGCGTCGTACTGGACCATCGATGCCGCAGACGCGGAACTCACCGACACGGTCTGGACGTACGAGACGCCGCTGGCGGAGTCGATGCGGATCGCCGGCCTGCTCTGCTTCTGGCCGGAGAAGAGCAGCGACCTGGAGCTGTACGTCGACGGCGTGCGCACGGGCCGTCCCTAGGACGGGCGTGCGCACGGGGGGCCGTCCCCAGGACCGGGGAAGGCCCCTGTCAGGGCCGGCCGTACGTCGTCGTGCGCTGACGGACCGGCCGGCCGATCCCCGCGGCGATCTCCTCCAGCTCCGCGACCGTCTTGGCCGATCCGTGCTCCGAGCCGGCCATGCGGGAGATCGTCTCCTCCATCAGGGTGCCGCCCAGGTCGTTCACCCCGGCCCGCAGCATGCGGCGCGTGCCGTCCACCCCGAGCTTCACCCAGCTCGTCTGGATGTTGTCGATGCGTCCGTGCAGCATGATCCGGGCCATCGCGTGGACCGCCAGGTTGTCGCGAGCGCTCGGCCCGGGGCGTGCCACGCCCGCGAGGTAGATCGGCGAGCTGTTGTGCACGAACGGCAGCGGTACGAACTCGGTGAACCCGCCGGTCTCGTCCTGGAGGCGGGAGATCACGCGCAGGTGCTTCACCCAGTGCCGCGGGTGGTCGACGTGCCCGTACATCATCGTCGAGCTGGACCGCAGCCCGACCCGGTGCGCCGTGGAGATGACGTCGATCCACGTGCTCGTGGGCAGCTTCCCCTTCGTGAGGATCCACCGCACGTCGTCGTCCAGGATCTCCGCGGCCGTGCCCGGGACGGTGTCCAGGCCCGACTCGCGGGCCTTGATCAGGAAGTCCTCGAAGCTCAGCCCGGTGCGCGAGGCGCCGTTGACGATCTCCATGGGGCTGAACGCGTGCACGTGCATGCCAGGCACCCGCTTCTTGATCGCACTCACCAGGTCGAAGTACCCCGTGGCGGGCAGCTGCGGGTCGATGCCGCCCTGCATGCACACCTCGGTGGCGCCGAGGTTCCAGGCCTCCTCGGCCCGCTCCGCGACCTGGTCCAGCGACAGCGAGTACGCGTCGGCGTCGCTGCGGCGCTGGGCGAACGCGCAGAACCGGCACCCCACGTAGCAGACGTTGGTGAAGTTGATGTTCCGGTTCACCACATAGGTGACGTCGTCGCCGACGGTCTCGTGCCGCAGGTGGTCGGCGAGCTCGCACACGCGGTCCAGCAGCTCGCCCTCGGCGGTCATGAGGGTCAGCGCGTGCTCGTCGGACAGCCCACCCGGATCCCGCTCGGCCGCTGCCAGTGCGGCCCTCCCCTCGGCACCGATCGCGGCGCCGCCCGCGGCCGGCTCCGCCGTCGCCTCGGTGCCGGCCACGACGTCCTCGATGGTGGTCGCGTTTCCATCATCCAAGACGTCGTGGTCGACGGCCGGGGGTGCCTCGTTGCGGTGGGCCACCTCGTCGCGGAGGCCCTGCCAGTCGCCGTAGACCGCGTCGAAGTCCGTGCGGCGGTCCGCTGTCCGGCCCTCCGTGTCGACCGTCTCGTGCAGGTCCGTGCGGCCCGCAGCGGTGAAGCCGTCGTCGGGCTCCTGCCAGGGGATGCCGGACGGCTTGACGCCCGGCCGCGCCAGGCCGTCGTCGTCGGCCAGGGCTGCGACGTGGGCGCTGACCCGCGGGTCCAGCCACGGCTCGCCCTGGAGCACGTACTGCGGGTGGACCGTGAGGCGCGGGCGCAGGGTGAAGCCGTGCGCCTCGACCGTCTCGCGCAGGCGGTCCAGCGAGGGCCAGGGGCGTTCCGGGTTGACGTGATCGGGGGTGAGCGGCGAGACGCCGCCCCAGTCGTCGATGCCGGCGTCCAGCAGGGCGGTGCACTCGGCCAGGTCGACGAGGTTCGGCGGCGCCTGGATGCGCGCCTTGGGGCCGAGCACGACGCGGGTGACCGCGATGGCGGCGCGGTACTCGTCGAGCGGGAGGTCGTCGGTGTGCCGCATCGCCGTGTCCGGCTTGGCCCGGAAGTTCTGGACGATGGTCTCCTGGAGCGCGCCGTAGCGGCGCAGGTTCGTACGCAGCGCGAAGATCGTCTCGGCGCGCTCGGTGAGGGTCTCGCCGATGCCGACCAGCAGGCCGGACGTGAACGGGATCGAGAGCCGCCCGGCGTCCTCCAGGACGCGGAGCCGCACCTGCGGGTCCTTGTCCGGTGAGCCGTAGTGCGCCAGGCCCTTGGTCTCGTGCAGCCGCCGGGAGGTGGTCTCCAGCATCATTCCCATGGACGGCGCCACCGGCTTGAGCCGGTTCAGCTCCTCCCAGCTCATCACCCCGGGGTTGAGATGGGGGAGCAGGCCGGTCTCCTCCAGGACCCGCACGGCCATCGCGCGGACGTAGGCCAGCGTGGAGTCGTAGCCCCGCGAGTCGAGCCACTGCCGGGCCTCGGGCCAGCGGTCCTCCGGGCGGTCGCCGAGCGTGAAGAGCGCCTCCAGACAGCCCAGCTCCGCGCCCTGCGCGGCGATGGCCAGGATCTCGTCCGGCGACAGGTACGGTTCGCGTCCCTCGCGGGCGGCCTGGCCGGGCGTCTCCACGAAGGTGCAGTAGTGGCAGCGGTCGCGGCACAGGCGGGTGACGGGGATGAAGACCTTCGGCGAGTAGGTGGTCGTTCCGGGGCGCCCTGCCTCCACGAGGCCGGCGTCCCGGACGCGGGCCGCGACCGTGCACAGCCGGTCCAGCTCCTCGCCCGTGGCGGCAAGCAGCGCGGCGGTCTCCTCCACGTCCAGCGCGACGCCCCTCTCGGCGCGTGCGAGGGCGCGGCTGGTCTGCCGTGGTGTCGGGGCTGCGGGGGTCTCGGCCACGATCTCGTCGTCCATGGTCAGACACACTAAGCGCTCGGCCGGAGGAACGGACACAGGTTCGCGGGCCGGGCCGGGATCACGCCGGGTGCCCTAGAGGCGGTCGTCCGGCTCCTCCGAACGTTCGCCCGCCGTCGTGCCACGGCGGGCGGTCTCACCGATCCGCTGCGCGAGGACCGGGAAGACCAGCACCGACAGCACCCCCGAGAAGACCAGCGCGGCGGCCTGCGCCTTCTCGAGAGCGCCGCCCGCGACGCCCGCCGTCGTGATGACCACGATGAGCGGGAGCCCGGTGGCGGCCATGGTGGACAGGGCCAGCACCTCACGGCGCGGAAGGACCTGCCGGTGGAACAGGTAGGTGGGAACGCCTCTGACCACCAGGAGGAGCACGAGGAAGACGGGAATCGTGACCAGGACCCGCGGGTCGGAGAACAGCGACCTGACGTCCAGACCGACTCCGGTGACGACGTAGAAGATCGGGATGAGGAAACCGAACCCGATCCCCTCCAGCCGGGACCCCACGATCCGCGTCTCCGTGGCGTCGCTCGACTCGAGGAAGATGTGCACGAGCAGTCCCGCCGTGAACGCGCCGAGCACCGGATCGAGCCCCAGCCACTCCGCGATCGCGAACAGCAGGATCACCAGGAAGACGCACAGCCGCACCGCCACCTGGGAGCTCGTCCCCAGCGTGGCGGTGACGAGACGGCCCAGCCGGGGGCGCCGGGGCTTCCGGGCGATCCAGGCCCCGGCCAGGGCGAGCGCGGTGAACAGGACGAGCACGGCGAGCGTGTGTGCCGGCCGGCGACCGCTGAGGACGAAGGCGATGGCGAGGATCGGGCCGAACTCGCCGATGGTCCCGACCGCGAGGACGCGGCCACCGAATCGCGTGCCGTCGAGGCCGGCGTCCTTCACGAGCGGAAGGACCACGCCGAGCGCGGTGGTGGTCAGTGCGAGCCCCACCACGAGACCCGTGTCCGTCCCGCCCACGGCGAGCCCGAGGGCGAGGCCGATCCCGAGCGAGGTCAGCCAGCTCCACGTCGCGCGCCGTAGAGGCCCTCCGGCGATGCGCCCGACCTCGATCTCGTACCCGGCCAGGAACATCAGGAACGCGAGTCCGAGATCGCTCAGCGCGTCGACGACGTCCGTCCTCTCCACGAGGCCGAGAAGCGCGGGCCCCAGCAGGACGCCCAGGAGGATCTCGAAGACCACCGACGGGACCTTCAGCCACGGCTCGATGCGATCCGCCAGAAAAGGAGCGGTGACGGCGGCAAGCGTGATCAGCGTCAGCATCATCAAGCTCTGTTCGTCCACCGGTTCCCCCCGTCCGCCTGCCCTCAGCATGCTGGCGCCACGGTCTCCCTGCCATCGCAGGGTGTCAGGAGGTGGTGGGTCGCGCGGGTCCCTGCGTGGTCTCCTCGCTGCTGATCTCGGTGGCGCGCAGGCGCAGGGCGGTCCTGGCCCCGAAGATCCGGATCATCGTCGCCTCCCGCTCGGCGAGGACGGTGTTCGCGACCGGTACCACCTCCGGCCGGTCCACGCGGTAGGTGCGGCCGTCGAACCGCAGGACGGCGGACCCTGCCGCGCGGAGGTTCCGCAGCCAGTCGGTGCCGGGGCCGTAGGGGAGCATGACGGCGAAGCCGCCGGGCTCGGCACCGGGGCCGATGGGCGTGGCGTACTCGCGGCCGCTCGTGCGGCCGCGGTGGTACAGCAGTCCCGTCGCGGAGCCCTCCTTGCCGGCGACACGCAGCGGCGCGCGGTTGCCGTAGGACCGGTTGAAGCGCCGCACCGCTCCCAGGATCCGCGGGTTCTGCGTGCGGATGCCTGTCACCAGGAGCGCCAGCGCCACCGCGGGGACGAGAACCACCACCCCGGCGAGAACCGCGAGCAGGGACAAGACGGATGTGGCCATCGTGATCGATCCTCACCTCGAAGTTTATCTTGTAAACATGTTTACCTTGTAAGCGTGAGTGTGACAACCCTGGGGAAGGGTGAACGATCGGAGAGAATGCGGTCGTGACCGAGACACGGAACCGGCGTCGTCCCCTGAACCGCGACCGCGTGCGGGCGGCCGCCGTGGAGGTCGCGGACCGCGAAGGCTTGAAGGGCGTCACCATGCGGTCCGTCGCCGACCTGCTCGGGGTCGAGGCGATGGCGCTGTACCGGCATGTCTCCGGCAAGAACGACCTGCTCGACTCCCTCGTGGAGGTCGTCGTCGCCGAGGTCAACGACGCCTGCGACGCGCTCCCCGCGCCTCGGGACCCGGCCGACTGGCGCACCAACCTGCGCCGACGCGTCCTCACCGCCCGCGCCACGCTGTTGCGGCATCGCTGGGCGCCCGCCCTCATCGCCTCGCACGGCACGATCGGGCCCGCGATGCTGCGCTACTTCGACGAGTTCGGCTCGATCCTGGTCGACGGCGGGTTCAGCCTCGACCTCGCGCACCACGCCCTGCACACGTTCGGGCCGCGCGCGCTGGGCTTCTCACCCGAACTCTTCGAGCCGGGGGCCCCGGCGGTGACCGAGGCCGGCGTGGACGAGCAGGCGGCGCTCTCCGACCTGACCGCGCTCTCCGAGACGCTGCCCTTCCTCGCGCGGATGGCGCAGCATCTCTCCCACGAGGCGTCCACGACCCTCGGCTGGTGCGACGACCAGGCCGAGTTCGAGTTCGGGCTCGACGTCGTCCTCGACGGCCTGGAGCGGCGCCTGCGCCGCTGACACCGGGAGCGGCGCCTGCGCCGCTGACCCCGCGGGCGGCGCCTGCGCCGCTGGCCGAGTCGCTGGTGCCTTCACCCTCGCCGCTGCTCCAGGCCGTCGAGGATGAGGTCGAGCCCGAAGCCGAACTCGTCCGCCCAGTCGTAGCCGGGCTGGAGGTAGTGGTTCGTGGCCATCTCCACCATCGCCGGGTACTCGCCGGCTCCCATTCGCTCCAGGATCGGCTCGGCGACGCCGCCGACGGCGTCGGGGCCCTCGAACGGGAGCGACGCCTCCTGCAGGGCGAAGCCGTAGACGTAGCTGTCGACGAGGGCGTAGGCGTGTGCGGTCAGCTCGGCGGAGAATCCCGAGCGCAGCAGGCATGCGAGGACGCGGTCGTGGTGTCGCAGGGTCGCGGGCCCGGGGGACGTACGGGACTCCAGCAGGCCGATCGCCCAGCTGTGCTTCCGTAGGACGGCGCGGGCCGAGTGCGCGCTCCGGCGGATCTCCTCGCGCCAGTCGCCGTCGGGGTCCGGGGAGTCGATCGCGTCGAAGACGGCGTCGACCAGGGCGTCGAGCAGCTCGTCCTTGCCGGAGACGTAGTGGTACACGGACATCGGCCGGGCGCCCAGCTCGCTCGCGAGGGAGCGGATGGTGAGCCGCTGGAGCCCCCCGCGGTCGGCGATGTCCAGCGCCGCGTTCAGAACGCGCTCGCGGGTCAGCCGCTTCCGGGTCGGTGCCGCGGGCGCCGAGGAGCTCGGTGATTCCGTCATCGTCCTTCTCTCAGGGCTTCACGCAGGTGTTCGTACTGTGTACGGTAGCAGTCGTACTAAGTACGAAACCTGCGCGCGCTCGGGTACGACGACGCGCGCGGGCCCGCCGTCCACCCGGAGAAGGACTCAGACATGACGACCCTGACCACACCACCGCGCCTGGACGGGCGCATGCTCGTTTCCCGGCTGATCGGGGGCTTGTTCCTCGCCGGGTTCCTCACCTACGGGACGGGCAACGCGCTCGTGAACTCGGTCGCGAGCGGGGAGGACCTCCTCGTCTCGGTGGCCGCGCACGCCACGGTGCTGACGCTCGGCGCCTTCCTGATGCTGCTCAACACCGCGGTCGACATCGGCAAGGCGATCCTGTTCTTCCCGGTGGTGGAGCAGCACGGCCGGAGGACCGCGCTGGCCTACCTCGCGGCGATGATCATCCAGGTGATCCTCATGGCGGTGGGCGCTCTCGCCGTGCTGATGCTGATCCCCCTGGCGCGGGAGACCGCGGCCGCCGGAGACGTGGCCGACGGCTGGGCGGCCGCCCTCGGGAGCCTGGCTCTCGACGCCAACGCGCTCGGCTACCAGGCAGGTCAGCTGGCCCTGGCCGTCGGCGCCTTCGTCCTGGTGGCGCTGCTCTACCGAACCCGTCTGGTGCCGCGCCCGCTTGCCGGTCTCGGCCTGCTCGGCTATGTCGCGCACGCGGCCGGCGCCGCCGCGGAGCTCTTCGGCGTCCCGATCAGCCTCGTGCTCCTGATCCCCGGCGGCCTCTTCGAGATCGGACTGGCCGGGTGGCTGCTCGTCAGGGGGTTCGACCCCGGGGCGTACGAAGGGCCGCGCGAGCAGGCCGCGGTGGCGTGACGACCGCTCCGGACATGCCGGAGCCCCGCGAGGGCAGATCCTCGCGGGGCTCCGGCGTCGTGCGCGGTCTGATGTCAGAAGTCGAAGTCGTCGATGTTGTCGGCGTCGAACACGGCCCACCCCGCAGGCAGGATGTCTCATGACGAGCATGCATGAGCTGTGGCACGCGTGATCAGTCGCGGTAGAAGACCGACTCGTTCAGAATCTGGCGGTGCCAGAGCTGCTTCCGGTCGAGTTCGGTCAGGTGTTCCTCGTCGGCCGCCGTCTCCCAGTCCTCCTCGATCACCGTGACCTGCTTCTCGACGATGTCCTGGGCCTCGGCCCGCGTCAGGTGGTAGATCTCGGCAGCGGCGATGCACGTCGCGAAGCGGGATCTGCGGTCACCATCGCGCCCGATCGCCAGCGCTTGTGACGTCTCGTTCCCGCTACGCACCTGGGGACACAGGTCATAGGCGGGCGTGAGGGCAAGCGACGACCCATCCCAGAACGCGGCATGGTTCCGGGCGTGATCGTCCGTGTTCCCCGTCGCGATGTTGAAGACGATCCTCCGGAAGATCTCGTGCAGAGTCGCCCCCGGTCGTTCGAACCGTTCTCTCACCAAGTCAGCTAGCTGAGGATATGTCGCATACCGCCCCGTCATCTCGCTGAGCCCAAGCATCGTCAGCAGGGAGACCATCAGCCGACGCCGTCCACCGCCGGGTCGGTCGAAGCGCTCGACCACCAGGACGTCCTTCCCCGCCGCGCTGACGACCCACGAGCCGGGCACATCGATCCCGACTCTTCTCGCCAGGTTCATCGCCACGGCCTCAGCTTTCACGACAGGGTACGGATCGGTGGTGGACGAGAACTTGGCGATGAGCCGCCGGTCACCGTCGTCCAGGAGTGCCTTGGGCCGTGCGCCTCCGATCGACGTTCCGCGGACCAGCGCATCGGCCAGAGCCGGCGGGAGGACTTCGCCGGACTGCAGCCGGTCCACCGCCCGTACGAGCTCGTCGAGCGTCGCCGCGTGCCCGGCGCTTCGTGGCTGGTACTCCGTCGCCGACGCCTGGAAGTCGAGACCGCCGATCCGGTCCGAACCAGACTCGAGGAAATACGTCATCGGTGTCAGATCTGCCGTATCGCTCGTTCTGTTCAACCTGCCCAGATGTCGAGCCAGAATGACCCGCTGTCCCCATGAATCCGGGCCCGCGTCCGCCAGACAGCCCGCGATGTCCAGCCCGGCGCCGGGTACCTGTCTGCCACGAATCAGTGGGAGCTCCGGCTCATACAGTGAAATCGCGTCCGTCCGCTCCAGGTAGGACCGACCGTAGGTGAATTCGTGGACCGGACCGCGAGCGTCGATGCGACCCGCGACCACCGGCTCGTCCGCGGCAGGGAGCCAGATCCAGACGAAAGCGTGGTCTGGTGATGTGTCAGAAGTTGTCATCGGCCGGCTCCGTGCGCCTGCGAACCCTGGACGGGAGGAGGGCCAAACGGTCGCGCGTCCTCGCCCTCACCGCAGGAAGGTCCTGCGGCGGCACGCCGAAGAGGCGCACGCCCGTGAGCACCGCGAGTTCCAGAACCGTGCCGACGGCCACGGTCGGGACACCGCGCTCGACATTCCGAAGCGTGTTCGGTGAAAGCCCGGCCCGTTCCGCGCACTCTGCTACCGTCCACCCTCGTTCTCGGCGTCCAGCGGCGATCTGCAGGCCAAGCGTCGCGAGCGCATCGCGGGTTGTCGGTGACAGGGTGTGCGGTCGTCGTGACATCCATCCCCCAGACGCTCAGTGTAATGACTCTTAAGCTCTTAAACGTCAGTCTACTGAACTCGATCGCGTCGCACGCCGGACATGCCGGAGCCCCGCGAGGGCAGATCCTCGCGGGGCTCCGGCGTCGTGCGCGGTCTGATGTCAGAAGTCGAAGTTGTCGATGTTGTCGGCGTCGAACACGTACGGGTCGCCCAGCAGGACCACGCCGTCGTCGTCGATCTCGAACGTGCCGAGCTTGCCCGCCTCGAACGAGTCGCCCGGGCCGGACGCCTCACCGGTGGCCAGCGCGTTCGCGGCGTACGCGGCCAGGTAGCCGAGGTCCTCCGGGTTCCACAGCGCGAACGCCTCGACGGTGCCGTCCTTGACGTACTCGCGCATCTGGTTGGGAGTGCCCAGGCCGGTCAGCGCGACCTTGCCCTGGTACTCCGACGTGGACAGGTAGCGCGCCGCGGCGGCGATGCCGACCGTGGTCGGCGACACGATCCCCTTCAGGTCGGGATAGGTCTGCAGCAGCGCGGCGGTCTTGTCGAACGACGTCTGGTCGTCGTCGTCCCCGTAGGCGACCTCGACCAGCTCGACGTCCGGGTGGTTCGCCGCGAGGTCGGCCTTCATCAGCTCGATCCACGCGTTCTGGTTGGTCGCGTTGGCCGACGCCGACAGCACCGCGATCTGCCCCTCGTCGCCGATCTGCTCGGTGATGAGGTCGACCTGCGCCGTGGCGATGCCTTCGGCCGTGGCCTGGTTGACGAAGACGTCGCGGCAGTCGGGGTTCGTGTCGGAGTCGAACGTGACGATCTTGACGCCGACACCCGAGGCCTCGTTCAGCGCGTCGCAGATCGCCTCCGGGTCGTTGGCGGAGACGACGAGCGCGTCCACGGCCTGCTGGGCGGCCGTCTCGATGAAGCTGACCTGCGACGTCGGGCTCGCCTCCGTCGGACCGACCTCGGCGAACGTGCCGCCGAACTCGCCGACGGCCGCCTCCCCACCCGCGTTCGACGTGTCGAAGTAGGGGTTGCCCAGGTTCTTGGGCAGGAAGGTGACGGACAGGTCGCCACCGTCGGCGGTGTCCTCACCCCCGCCGCTCCCGCCACCACAGGCGGCCAGCAGCAGGGCGGTAGCCGCCGCCGTCGCCACCGCGCCGATGCGGGCATTCCTTCTCATGGAGAACATCATCGTTTCCTTTCGCAGTACTTCTGTCTCCGGGCGTCGGCCGACGACGGCGGTCCGCCCGGTCCGGTGGTTCAGGTTCTTCAGCGGCGCCCGGGCCGGGCCCGCCGTTGATGCAGCCAGGTCAGCGCCCTCGCCGACGTGACCGACGCGATGAGCAGCAGGCCCGTCACGATCGTGATGAGGTCGCTCGTCACGCCCGACAGCCGCAGTGCGCTGCCCAGCACGCCGATGAGCAGCACGCCGGCGATCACGCCGTGCAGGGCGCCCCGGCCGCCGAAGATGGACACGCCGCCGAGCAGCACTGCCGCGATGACCTGCAGCTCCATCCCGATCGCGTTGTCTCCGCGGGCGTTGCTGTACAGCAGGGTGAAGTAGACGCCCGCGAACCCGGACACCGCTCCGGAGGTGACGAAGAGCCAGAACTTCGTCAGCCCCACGTCGATCCCCGAGAAGGCCGCCGCCTCCTTGTTGAGCCCGATCGCGTACAGCGACCGGCCCACGGGCGTGAAGTGCAGCACCACCGCGCAGGCCAGTGCCAGCACCACGAACAGGATCATGACCAGCGGGACCGGTGTCCCCGGGATGTTCTGGCGGGTCAGCCCGGTCCAGAACTCCGGCAGGTCGCTGATCGCCGTCGTCCCCAGCAGGCCCACCGCGATCCCGCGGAACAGGGCCAGCGTCCCGATCGTGACCGCGAGCGACGGCAGCCCGACGAACGTCACCAGCGCGCCGTTGACCGCCCCCGCGACGGCACCGACCGCCACGGCCAGAGCCATCGCCGACGGGAACGGCCACCCGGCCTGCACGCACAGGCCGACGACGACGCTGGACAGGCCGATGACGCTGGCGACCGAGAGGTCGATCTCCTCGGTGATGATGACCAGCGTCATCGGGAGCGCCACCAGGAGAATGGGTGTGATCTCCCGCAGGAGGAACGTCGTGGTCAGGGGACTGTCGAAGTTGGGCACCGTCAGCGTGGCGACCGCGAGGACCGCGAGCAGCAGCCCGATGATCGACGCCTCCCGCGTCAGGAGAACCCGCCGCCACAGCGGTCGGGAGTGAGCCGTGTACACGCGGCCGGCGGCGTCGGCGGCCATGCCCTGCCCGGCTGCCGCCTGTCCGGCTGCCGACTGTCCGGCCGTGCCGGCCGCGACCTCGCCGGTCGAGCCTGTCGAGACCCTGGTCATGCCGTAACCTCCCGTTCTGCTTCCCGCTGGCCGACGAGCCGGCGGTGCTGCCGCACCGCGAGGACCCGGTCCAGCACGATCGCGCCGATGATGAGCGCACCGACGACGGCGCGCTGCCAGAAGTCGTCCACGCCGATGATCGGCAGCGCGCGGTTGATGGTGAGCAGCAGATAGGCCCCGAGGGCCGCGCCCCACACGGTGCCGACGCCGCCCGAGATCGCGACGCCGCCGATGACCGCCGCGCCGATCGCCTGGAGCTCCCAGCCGAACCCGGCGTTCGAGCTGACCGTCCCGTACCGTGCCGCGAACAGCACGCCCGCCAGCCCGGCGAGGGCTCCGCAGGCGACGAACGCCGCGAGCACGCGCCGCGTGACGCGCAGGCCGTAGAGCTGCGCCGCCGCGGGGTCGGACCCGATCGCGTACAGCTCCCGCCCGCCGCGCAGGTTGCGCAGATACCAGGCGGCGGCCACCAGGACGGCGACCGCGAGGATCGTCAGGAGCGGTATGCCGAGCAGCTTCCCCGTCCCCAGGGCCCGGAAGGCCCCCGGCAGGTCGGACGCGTTGATCCGGTCCGACCCGGTCCACGCCACGTTGATGCCCCGGTACACGTACATCGTGCCCAGCGTGATGACGAGCGCCGGAACCTTGGCGTAGGCGACGAGCGCCCCGTTGACCAGGCCGAGCGCCGCGCCGAACCCGATGCCCGCGAGAACCACGACGACGATCGGGATCCCCGGCACGTCGCGCAGCAGCGTTCCCGTGAGATACGCGACGAGCCCGACCACGGAGCCGACCGACAGGTCGACGTTCCGGGTCACGATCACGGCCGCCTGCCCCACCGCGACCACCATGAGGATCGACGGCGTCAGCAGCAGGTCCCGGAACCCGTCGGAGGAGAACACGAACGCCGGGTTGAGCACCGTGGCCACGACGACGACGGCCACGAGGGCGATCCCGATACCGGTCTCGCGTGCCTTGAGCAGATGCGCGGCGCCCGCCACGAGAGAGGGAGCGGGTGCGGTACCGGCGGTCATCGGAGGGCCTCCTCGGCGGTCGCGGCGTGCATCACGGCCTCGGGCGTGGCATCGGCGCGGTCCAGCTCGCCGGTCAGGCGCCCCTCACGCATGACGAGTACCCGATCGGCCATCCCGAGCACCTCGGGCAGTTCGGACGAGATCATCAGGACAGCCACTCCTTGCTGCGCCAGCCGCGACAGCAGCCGGTGCACCTCCGCCTTGGTGCCGACGTCGATCCCGCGCGTCGGCTCGTCCACGATCAGCACCTTCGGATCGGACGCCAGCCACTTGCCGAGCACCACCTTCTGCTGGTTGCCACCGCTGAGGGTCCCGGTCTCCGCGTCCAGCGCGGCGGTCTTCACCTCGAGCCGGCTCGCCCACGTGCGCGCCGCCGCGTTCTCCAGGCCGTCCCAGACCAGCCCCCAGCGGGACAGGCGCTCGCGGATGGCGAGGGTGACGTTGCGCGCGACGGTCTGGTCCAGCACGAGGCCCTGCTTGCGCCGGTCCTCGGGGACGAGGGCGAGGCCGCGGCCGATCGCCGCGCGGGGGCTGCCCGGGGGCAGCGGTTCGCCGTCGACCCGGACCGACCCGGAGGCGTAGGGGTCGACGCCGAACACGGCGCGTGCGACCTCGCTCCGTCCCGCGCCGACCAGGCCCGCCAGGCCCACGATCTCCCCGGCGCGGACCGTGAACGACACGTCGTGGAACACGCCCGGCTGGCTGAGCCCGTCGACGACGAGCACGTCGTCGCCGATCTCGGCGGGGAGCTTGGGGAACAGTTCGGCCACGTCGCGGCCGACCATCATCCGCACGAGGCCGTCCACCGTCGTGTCGGCGACGGGCAGGGTGTCGACGTAGGCGCCGTCGCGCATGACCGTGACCGTGTCGCACAGGTCGAAGATCTCGTCGAAGCGGTGCGAGATGAACACCAGCGCGCGGCCCTCGTCACGCAGGGCGCGGGCGACGGCGAAGAGCCGGTCCACCTCGACGCCGCTGAGCGCCGCCGTCGGCTCGTCCATGATGAGGACGCGGGCGTCCAGGGAGATCGCCTTGGCGATCTCGATGATCTGCTGGTCCGCGATCGACAGGCCGTCGGTGGGCCGGTCCGGGTCGATCCGCACGCCGAGCCGGTCGAAGAGCGCGCAGGCTTCCTCCCGCATGGCCCGGCGGTCGATCCGCCCGAACCGGCGGGTGGGCTGACGGCCCATGAAGATGTTCTCGGTGACCGACAGGTCGGGGAAGAGCGTGGGCTCCTGGTAGATGACGGCGATGCCGGCGGCCTTGGACTCCGCGGTGGTGTGGAAGTCGACGGGCTCGCCGTCGAGGGCCAGCGTGCCGTCGTCGCGCCGGTAGAGCCCCGCGACGATCTTGACGAGCGTGGACTTGCCCGCGCCGTTCTCACCGATCAACGCGTGGATCGAGCCCTTCTCGACGCGCAGGTCCGCCGACTTCAGGGCGACGACGGAACCGAACGACTTCGCGACCCCGGCCAGTTCCAGGGCCGGGGGTGCCGATGGGGTGTCCGGCTGCACGTGGGTACCTCCTCATCGAGGTGAGCCAGGCCGAGCATGACGGCCATGAATCGTTTCAAGAACGAGGCAACTGTAGGAACCTGCAGGCCTGTGGTCAAGCCACGGGAGCCGACCGTTGCCGGATCGTCGCGCGGGCACCGGGTGTCAGGTTTCCGACCAGGGGTGTTGCTCGTGGAGCAGTTCCGTTACAGTTTGCAAACTGACAGGTAAGTAACCTAATGGCCCGCAGCGCTGCGGGCTCGAGGAGTTGCCATGAGGTACAGATCACGGGGGATCGCGCTCGCCCTGGCGGCCGCGCTGGTCTCCGCACCCGCTCTCCTGGTCCCGGGAGCCACCGGTGCCGCAGCGGCCGTCTGCTCCGGGACGAACGCGGCCGAGTCCCGGCCCGCGTCCGCGTCGTCCGTCGAGAACCCGGCCCTCGCGGCATCCGCCGCGTTCGACGGGGACGCGGGAACCCGCTGGTCGTCGTCGTTCGACGACGGGCAGTGGGTCCAGGTCGACCTCGGGTCGTCGCAGCAGGTCTGCGGCGTCGACCTGAACTGGGAGGCCGCATACGCGAGCGTCTACGAGATCCAGGTGTCCGACAACGGCGCGGACTGGAGCACCCTTGTGCGGGTGGAGGACGGGACCGGCGGGGACGTGTCCCACGCCGTCTCCGGTTCGGGCCGCTACGTACGGATCGTGGGCGAGCAGCGCGCCACGCAGTGGGGCGTGTCCCTGTGGGAGGTCGCCGTGCACCTGACCGACGACGGGCAGCCGCCGGTGGAGGGCGGCGGCGACCTCGGCCCGAACGTCCATGTCCTGGACCCGTCGACGGGTGACGTCCAGGCGCAGTTCGACCAGGTGTTCGCCCAGATGGAGTCGAACCAGTTCGGCACCGAGCGCCACCAGTTCCTGCTCAAGCCCGGGACGTACGACGGCATCAACGCGCAGCTCGGGTTCTACACCTCGATCTCCGGGCTCGGCCTGAACCCCGACGACGTGCGGATCAACGGCGACGTCACCGTGGACGCGGGCTGGTTCAACGGCAACGCGACCCAGAACTTCTGGCGCTCGGCCGAGAACCTCTCGATCAACCCGGTCAGCGGCACCGACCGCTGGGCGGTCGCGCAGGCAGCGCCGTTCCGCAGGATTCACGTCCTCGGAGGGCTCAACCTGGCGCCGAGCGGCTACGGGTGGGCGTCCGGCGGGTACATCGCCGACAGCCGGATCGACGGAGAGGTGGGGCCGTACTCGCAGCAGCAGTGGTTCACCCGCGACTCCGCCGTCGGGGGCTGGACCAACGGGGTCTGGAACATGACGTTCACCGGCGTCGAGGGGGCACCGGCCACCAACTTCGCCGACGGGCCGTACACCACGCTCGACACCACCCCGATCTCCCGGGAGAAGCCGTTCCTCTACCTCGACGGCGACGAGTACGCCGTGTGGAACCCTGCCGAGCGGACCGGAAGCCGCGGCGTGTCCTGGCCGCAGAACACCGGGGGCGAGTCCATCCCGCTGAGCGAGTTCTTCGTGGTGCGCGAGGGCGACACGGCCGCCGACATGAACGCGGCGCTCGCCCAGGGGCTCAACCTGCTGATCACGCCCGGGGTCTACCAGGTCGACCAGACCATCGAGGTGAACAACCCCGACACGGTCGTGCTCGGACTCGGCTACGCGACGCTCGTCCCGGTGGGCGGTGTCGACGCGATGCACGTCGCCGACGTCGACGGCGTGCGCCTGGCGAGCTTCCTCGTCGACGCCGGCCCGCAGAACTCCGAGAACCTCCTGCGGATCGGTGAGCCCGGGGCATCCGCCGACCACAGCGCCGACCGCACCACCGTGCAGGACGTGTTCGCCCGCGTGGGCGGGGCCGGACCCGGCCTGGCCACCAACGCCGTCGTCGTGAACAGTGACGACGTTCTCGTGGACCACACCTGGATCTGGCGTGCGGACCACGGCGCCGGGGTGGGCTGGGAGACCAACCGGTCCGACTACGGGTTCGTCGTGAACGGCGACGACGTCCTGGCGACCGGCCTGTTCGTGGAGCACTTCAACAAGTACGACGTGCTCTGGAACGGCAACGGCGGCCGCACGATCTTCCTGCAGAACGAGAAGGCGTACGACGCGCCGAACGAGGCGGCGATCACGCACGACGGGATCGTCGGCTACGCGGCCTACAAGGTGGCGGACGACGTCACCTCGCACGAGGCCTGGGCGCTCGGCTCCTACTGCAACTACACGGCCGACCCCACCATCGTGCAGGACCACGGGTTCGCCACACCGGTGCGCCCGGGCGTGTCGTTCCACCACGTCCAGGTGATCTCCCTGGGTGGCATGGGGCAGTACGCCCACGTCATCAACGACACCGGCGGCCCGACGTCGGGCACCGACACGGTCCCCTCGAAGGTGGTCGAGTTCCCGTGACCCGGCCCTGAGCCGGTGGCGCTCGTGTCCGGTGATGAGCCGGACACGAGCGCCACCGGCTCGTGGCACCCTGCCCCTCCGAGCCCGCCGTCCGCACATGCGGGCGGCGGGCTCGTCACGGCTCGGCCGGTCCGTGGCGGTAGGCCCACACCACCGTCCGTCTCCCGCTCGGTCAGGGCGGTGACCGGCGGAGGTCGGAGATCGGCTTTACGACTCTTGGTGGAGGCCGGGCCGCGAGCGGCCGCGGACACGGCGGACCGCGAGGACGGCGACGGCGGTCACGGCGAGCCCTGCTCCCGCCCAGGCGATCCACGGAGCGATCCCGGAGAAGAAGCGCTGGAGGGCCGCGGCGGCCTCCACCACCGGGTCCGTCCCCGCACCACCGTGCAGCACACGCAGTTCCCAGAAGCCGTACCAGGACACATACAGGCCCGAGAGCAGCAGGAGCGCGCCACCGGCCCTCGGGAGCCATCCGCCCGCCCGGCGCACCCGGGTGACGAGGCCGTCCCGGGCCAGGGCGACCCCCACGGCGGCCGTACCCACCATGAGGCCCATCGCGCCGGCGTAGGTGAGGAACAACAGCACGCCGGCCGGCGGGGAGTCGACCCGGAACGCCGTGACCACCACGGCCAGGAAGGGAGCGACGGTGCACCCCAGCGAGGCGATCGCGTACGAAGCGCCGAACCCGGCCATCGAGCCGAACTCCGCCGTCGGCGCCCCCGTCCTGCCCGTGCGGCGCCCGAGGCTGAACGACGGCAGGCTGCGTCCCGCCAGCAGCCAGCCGCCCGCCGCAGCGACGGCCAGCCCGAGCACCACGGTGAACGCGGGGAGGTAGGCCTGCACGGCGGCGGCGACGGGAGCCACGGCGAGCCCGAACACGAGGAACACCCCGGCGAACCCCAGCGTCAGCGCGAGCGTGGCCCGCAGCGCGCGTCCGACGGCCGCAGGTCGTGACCGCCGTTCACCGAGGACGAAGAGCGAGAGATACGCGGGAAGCAGTGCGAACCCGCAGGGATTGACCGCCGCCACGACTCCCGCACCGAAGGCCAGGGCGAAGGCGTCAGCGCTGGGCATGTCAGCCGGCCACGTCCGCGACGGCGTCCTCGAGAGCGCCCGTGTCGAGATAGCCGTCCGCGACGACGTCGCCGTTCTCGTCGATCACGGCGAAGGTCGACTGCGCGGTGACACCGAACTTCGTCCACACCGTGCCGTCGACGTCGATCAAGTGGGTGACGTGCGGGATCGTCTCGGCCAGTTCACGGATCTCGGCGTCGGAGGCGAGGCTCCCGGCCCCGATGAACTCGACCTCGCCGTCGTACTCCTCCGCGAGCCGGGTCACGGTCGGGATCTGCGACCGGCAGGTGGGGCACCACGGCGCCCAGAACCAGATCACGGTGGGCGTGCCGGCGACGGAGGCGCCGTCGAAGGTCCCGCCTTCGAGCGTCTCGGCGGAGAAGTCCCAGGTGGCGGCGCCGCCCAACTCCGTGCCGGTGCCGGCCTGCACGCTTGAGCCGGCGGTGTCCCCGGTCTCCGTACCAGTGGTGTCGCCGGCGGCGCAGCCGGCGAGGAGCAGGACGCCGGCGATCAAGGGGGCGAGTATCCGTCGCATGCGACCAGTGTGCGCCCGGAATCGGCGTTCTCTCCGGCGCGAGCCCTTACGGTCTTGTGACGTCGGCCTCCGGGCCGTGACGTACCCGGCCGTGACGGCCGCCGGACGTCGGCGACCGCCCGGCGTCGGCTCAGTCGGCCGACCGCAGGTCCCTCAGAGCATCCTGGATGCCCCGGTGGAAGGTCGGGTAGGCGTAGATCATGGACTCCAGCCGGCTGATCGGGACACGCGCGTGCACCGCGACCGCCAGCGCACCCAGGACCTCACCGCCGTGCGGGCCGGCGGACGTCGCGCCGACCAGGTACCCGGCGTCGGCGTCGGCGACCAGCTTGATGAAGCCCTCGTTGCCCGTCCCGTGGATCCAGCCCCGGGTGGTGGACGGGACCTGCTGGATGCCGGTCGCGACAGTGAGTCCCGCCTCGCGAGCGGCGGACTCCGTCAGGCCGACCGCGCCGACCTCCGGATCGGTGAAGGTCACGCGGGGAAGCGCATGATGGTCGGCGGCCGGTCCGGCCTGGCCCAGGATCTCCCGCACCACGATCTCGGCATGATACGTGGCCACGTGGGTGAACGCGCCCTTGCCGGCGACATCGCCGATCGCCCACACGCGCTCGGCCACCCGGAGCCGGTCGTCGACCAGGTCCCCGTCGGGTGCGGCGCCGAGCACCGCGCGGGTCCCGGGTGTCAGGCGCGGTCGCCGGCCGGTGGCCACCAGCAGCTTCTCGGCGTGCAGCTCGCCCGGCAGGCCGTCGGCGGTGACGGTGAACCCCCGGCCGTCGTCGTACGAGACGTGCGTGACCGGGGTGCCCGCGTGCACGGTCAGGCCCTCGGCCTCCAGGACGCCCCCGATCAGCTCGGACGCCTCGGGCTCCTCCATCGGCAGGATGCGGGGCGCGGCCTCGACCACCGTGACCCTCACGCCGAAACGCGCGTAGATCTGCGCGATCTCCAGGCCGATCGCACCGCCGCCGAGCACGAGCAGGGACTCGGGAAGTGTCTCGGCCCTGATCACGTCGCGGTTGGTCCAGAACGGCGTCTCGGAGAGCCCGTCGATCGGCGGGGCCACCGGCTCCGTACCCGTGGCGACCACCAGGCCACGGGACGCCACGTACTCGGACTCGCCGACCCGCACACGGTCCGGTCCGAGGATCTCCGCCCGGCCCCGGACGAACCGCCCGCCGGCCGCGGTGAACCGGTCGACGGCGATCGCGTCGTCCCAGTCGGCGGTGGCCTCCTCGCGGATCCGCCGGGCCACGGGAGCCCAGTCCGGCGTCACCGACGCCTCCCCGGCGGTCCCGGGAACGCGCCGGGCCTCCGCGAGCAGGTTGCCGGCGCGGATCATCATCTTGGACGGGATGCAGCCCCAGTAGGGACACTCACCACCCACCAGCTCCGCCTCGATGCCCACCACGTCCACGCCCGCCTTCGCGAGCGCTCCCCCGACGGCCTCCCCGCCGACTCCCAGCCCGACGACGACAACCTCTGCCTGCTCGGTGGTGCTCATCTGCGCATCCTCTCCTCGCGACGTCCTGACGACCTCTCCCGACCGGGCTCAGCGTAGGCCCGGGTGACACCTCGGTGCCCGGCCGCACGACGCCGGGCGGTACCTCGGCGACGGATGCGCCATGCCACCGCGAGCAGCGGGTGGGATCGATCCTCCGCGGGATTCGCCGATGAGTCCCCGCAGCGGCGGTCGTCAGACCTTCCATGGGAATCATCACCGCAGACATGGCAGTGTCCGCAGACCTCATCTCCTCCGGGCACGACCAGTCGCTCGACCACCCGTTCGGCAAGCTCGCCGGCGAGCGGCTGCACACCTGGATGTTCGAGCACGGTGACGATCACCGTGCCGAGGTCGACGCGATCCTCGACGCCGGGGCGTTCATCATGGGCCGCAACATGTTCACACCGGGGCGAGGGGAGTGGGACCTCGGCTGGAGGGGCTGGTGGGGTGAGGAACCGCCCTACCACGCACCGGTGTTCGTCCTGACCCATCACGAGCGCGAGCCGCTGGAGATGGTCGGCACCACCTTCCACTTCGTCACCGGCGGGATCGAGTCAGCCCTCGCCGGTGCACGTGCCGCCGCCGGGGACCGGAACGTCTCGATCGCGGGAGGCGCCACCACCCTGAACGAGTACCTCGCCGCGGGCTATGTCGACGAGCTCCGCCTGCACGTGGTCCCGTTCACCCTCGGGGAGGGAACTCGCGTGTTCGACGGCGTCCCGCCGATCGAGTTCTCGGAGTCCGTCGTCCGGCACACGCCTGAGGTCACCCACCTGACCCTGCGGCGCTGAGGCCCGAACCGGTCGATCCGCGCGAACTTTCACTCACAATTCACCTACCTGGGGACCAGCTTGGCGTGGAGTGCGCGAAGATGTGTCGCGTGGATCACCGGAAAGCCCGATTCGTCACTACTCGCATCGCGGCCTCCGCCCTGGTCACCGTTCTGACGGCAAGCTCACTCACCGGCTGCTCGGTTCCTGCCGCCGAGGGCACCGACGTCTCGGCCGAGGCTCCCGCCGCGGTGCGCGCACCCGAGGGCGGCGTCCTCACACTCGTCTCCGACGACTCCGCCGAACTCGCCCTCCACGCCAGCCAGGCACTCTTCGACCACTCGCCCGTGGTCGTGCTCGCCGGCGCCGGCGATGCACGCGACCGCATGACCGCGGGCGCGACCGGCGAGGCGCTCGCCGCTCCCGTGCTGCTCAACGGCGGCGTCATCGACGACGCCGGACTGCTCAAGGAACTGGAGCGGCTGGGTGCCGAGTCGATCGTCGTCGTCGGTGACGAGGAGGAGGTCTCGGACGCGACCGAGCTGGCCGGAGGCCTCGACGTCGTCCGCTTCGACCCGGACGCCGTCAACGAGGCGGCGGAGGACGCCGTCGAGTCCGTGAACGGTGGCGGGAAGGGTGCGTCCGTCGGAACGGGCGTCGACAGGAAGTCGTCGGCGGTCGGGGCGGAGATCACGCTTCCCGAGGCCGGGATGATCGACCCGACGAGGCTCCGGTCCCTGCGTGACCAGGTCCCCGCCGTGGAGGAACCGGACCAGCTCTCGGAGGTCATGCTCCTGATCGATCCGGCGGACGGTCAGGAGGCCGCCATCGGGACCGCGCGGGCCGCGGGCGCCGTCCCGCTCGTCGTCCCGGGCGGTGACCCCGGCGCGCGCAAGGACGTGATCAGCCGGCTCACCACCGCCGACCCGCTCGGCGTCGTCGCCATCGGGCCCGGCTTCACCGACAGCGACCGGCTGGCGTGGCAGGTCGATGCCGCGCGTCGAGGGGTCACCTACCCGCACGGCACGCAGCGCCTGGCCGGAGAGACCTACGTCGCGATCCCGTTCACCGTTCCGGCCGGGGCGGATCCCGCCGAGACCGCCGCGGCAGCCGCCGAGGCGCACGCGGTGGCGGACGCCTACGGCGGCGTGCCGGTGGTCGCCGTGCGCGCGAGCGTGAAGTCGCCGGGGCCCGGCGAGGACGGCGACTACGCCGACCCGATGCCGATCGAGGACCTGACGGCGGCGGTGACCGCCCTCCGCAAGGAGGGGATCGTCGTGCTGCTCGACGTCGTCCCGGGAAACCTGCCGTTGGCTGGCCCGCTCGACAGGCTCGAGCCGCTGCTCAGCATGCCCGGGGTCGGTGTCGCGCTGCATCCCGAGTTCCGGGTGGCGGGCAACGGCGCCGAGATCGAGGGACAGGTCGCGGTCACGGAACTGCAGGCCGTGGTGGACCGGGTGGCCGGGATCGTCGCCGAGCACGGGCTGCCCCAGACGATGGTCGTCGTCCATCAGTCGCGGGCGTCGTCCGTCGTGGACCGGGGCGCGCTGCACCCGCGCCCGGAGGTGGCCACGGTGTTCGCGGCGGCGGGTCCGGCCCACGGCATGCCCACGGACGGTCTCGTGTGGTCCGACGTCGCCTCCGAGCTCCCGGCGCGTACCGACGCCGGCTGGGCCGGGCCGCCGGCGGGCGCCCTCCCGCCCTCGGTCCCGGTGCAGCCCCTCCTGATCACGGTCGGCTGAGGCCGCGACGGTTCCGGCTACCACTCCACCTGCGGTGTGGGGTGGTACGCCGCCCCGTCGCGACGCCAGGCGCCGGCCTCGACGGCGATCCGCCGCCGGAACACCTGCCAGTCCTTGCCCTCCTGCGGCGTCCACGCCGCCTCGGCCACGGCCGCGAGCCGGGGCAGCAGCATCGAGAACAAGTGGTCGCGCGTCACCAGCGTCTCGGTCCACACGCACGCGGACACGCCGTCGACCGCCTCGGCGGGCAGCCCCTGGATCATCGCGTCCGGGTCCCACTCGTAGGAGTCACGCAGCTCGACGCAGCCCGCCCAGTCCAGGCCCAGCGGGTGCTCGGGCGTGTACTTCATGTCCAGGTAGGTGCGCGATGCCGGGGCCATGACGAACCTGCCGCCGGCCTCGGCGGCGCGCACGAACGCGTCGGCCTCCGCGCGCGTGTCCCAGTAGTGCAGGACGGTCCCGGGGTGCACGGGCGAGCCCGTGCCGGGGCCCGGGGCCGGCGTCGTCCCGGCCGGGACGGCTGCCGACCGGCCCGTCGCGGACGCCCCGGCCGCGGACGCGGTCGTGGCCGTGCCCGCCGCCGACCCGGCCGGTGTTCCCGCCGCCGCGGCGCCGACCGTGGCGGCCGCCAGGGCTGCCGCGGCCACGCCGGCGTCCCCGTGCCCTGCTCCGGCCGCCTCCTGCCAGGCCGCCGGCGTCTTCCCGGAGGCGGTCACGATCTCCTGGCACAGTTCGACGAACCCCAGGTACTCCGTGGTCTCCATCCGGTGGACCTCGTCGCCGCCGAAGTGCACCCACTCGCCGTGGGTCATCCGTGCGACGTCGCCCAGGACGTCCCGCAGGAACGGTTCCGTGGCCGGCAGATCGAGGTGGAGACGGGAGAATCCGACGTCGATCCCCTCGTAGGTGTCGGTCGGTCGTCCGTCCGGGGTCAGCTCGCCGTAGGCGTGCGTGGCGGCGTTGACGTGGCCGGGCAGATCGATCTCGGGGACCACGACGATCCCGCGCGCCGCCGCGTACTCCTGAAGGTCCGCGTAGTCGTCCACGCCGAGGTATCCGCCCGGGTCGCCGTTCACGGCACCGGCCGAGGACCGCGTCACGAGCTCCGGCCGGGACGGGATCTCCAGGCGCCAGCCCTGGTCGTCGGTGAGGTGCAGCCCGAGACGGTTCATCTTGTACCGCGCGATCAGGTCGACGACGGCACGCAGGTCCGCCGGCCCGAAGAAGTGCCGGGCGATGTCGAGGGACAGCCCCCGCCACGCGTACCGCGGCTCGTCGTGCACGACGACGGTGGCCACCTCGCCGGGACGCCCGGCCGCCTGGGCGGCGTCGGCGAGCTGGCGCAGGCTCCGTAGGCCGTGGAGCAGACCGGAACGCTCGGGCGCGCCCACGACGACGCCGTCGGGGGTCACGGACAGCGTGTACCGCTCGGGGTTCGACGACGCCTCCGGTCCGGCGGAGGGGTCGACGCGCAACTCGAGCGGCGTGCCGGCGGGTGGTCCGGCCTGCGGGGCCTCCACGAGTGTGAGGCCGGCCGGCTCGAGCAACTCGGCGGCGAGGGCGTGCAGGCCGGGACCGGCCGCGTCGTCGGTGCCCGGTACGACGTCCGGGACGATCATCCGGACCCGTTCGAGGTTCACCACGCCGGAGCCTGGTTCGATGCGGACAGGGGCTGGAGTGATCGCCGCGGCGACGTCGTTGGCCGTCATAGGCGGCGAGCATAGCGCCGAATACTGGAAGCAGTCTTTACAAATCCGCGGTCGACAACAGCACCACGCCCGCGTCCCGCATCTCCGCCCGCGCCTGCTCGCCCTGCCCGGCCGACACCGGTGCCGTGAGGTCGGTGATCACGCGCGTCGCCAGGCCGTTGCGGCGCGCGTCCAGCGCCGTGTGCTTCACGCAGTGCGACTCGGCCAGGCCCACCACGTCGATCGCGCCGATACCCGCGTCGGTCAGGATGGTCTCGAGCGAGCGCCCGGCGTCGTCGACGCCGTCGAAGCCGGAGTAGCCGTGGCCGTACTGGCCCTTCTTCACGGAGGCATCGGCGTCGATGTCGGCGAGTGCGGGGTGGAGCATCGCGCTCGGCGTGTCCGCGACCCCGTGCGTCGGCCACGAGTCGACGAAGTCCGGCGCGTCGCTGAAGTGCTCGCCCGGGTCGATGTGCCAGTCCTGGGTCGTCAGAATGACGTCGTAGCGGTCGCGATGCTCCTTGATGTAGGTGGCCACGCGGTCCGCCACGGCGTTGCCGCCCTCGACGCCGAGCTCGCCGCCCTCGCAGAACGTGGGCTGCACGTCCACCACGACGAGCGCCCGCCTGGGCCTGCTTGTCACGAAGCGGCTGGTCTGGGGCCGAATGTCGTCCATGTACCTAGCCTGCCACCGCCGAGACCCTGTTCGGTAGCCCCGATGAGCAGGTCAGATCCAGCTCGGCAGCCACATCAGGCTATGCCAGTAGTCGTACGAAACCGGCATAGCGGTCCAGATCGGGTAAAAAAGCACGCTCACCCCCACGATCACCGCCGCCACAGCTCCCGTCACCCAGCCGACCGCCCGCCGCGCGGGCGGGTCGTCCTCGGTCAGGTCCAGCAGTGCCGCGACCACGTGCACGATGACCAGGATCAGGAACGGCGCGAACGCGATCGTGTAGAAGGTGAAGATGGTCCGGTCCACCCCGCCGAGGAGTTCGGCGATCGGGGAGGAGTACAAGAACCACGGCAGCCAGCCCGCCGCGACCCCGGTCAGCGGGCCGGACGCCCGCCAGTCCCGCTGCATGATCGCGAGCACCAGCGAGACGAGGAGCGCGACCGCGCCGAGCCACCAGATGATCGGGTTGCCCAGCGACGTCACGGCCGTGGCGCAGTCATGCGTCGCGCTCGCCGGGCACGGCCCCTGGCCGGGGGAGTACTTCTCCCAGAAGAACGACGTCGGCCGCGACTGCACGATCCACCCCAGCGGGTGCGCCGCGTAGTTGTGCTCGGAGTCGAGCGACGTGTGGAAGTCCCACATCTGCCGGTGGTACTGCCCGAGCGACCGTCCGGCCAGCCAGACGCCGTCGGCCTGGCCCGGCCACCACCCGGGCGCCTCGTGCCCGTTCGCGGCGGCCCAGTCGCGCATGTACGACATGCGGCTGGCGAACCAGCCGGTCCACGTGGCGACGTACACGACCACGACGGTGGGCAGCATGATCAGCAGGGTGGGCATGACGTCGGACAGGATCGCGTCCTCCCACCACCGCCGGATTCCCGCGGTACGCCGCGCCCCCAGGTCCCAGAAGACGACGAGCAGCCCGAACGCTGCCACGAACCACAGCCCGGACCACTTCACCCCGCACGCCAGCCCGAGCGAGACCGCGGCCGCGAGCCGCCACCACCGGAACCCGATCCACGGTGCGTACAGGCCCACGTCGTTCCCCGCGTCCACGAGGTGCGACACCCGTTCGGCCAGCCGCCGTCGCCCCCACTCGCGGTCCATCAGGAGGCAGCCGAACGCCACCAGCACCCAGAACATGAGGAACTGGTCCAGCAGGCCCGTGCGTGAGTGCACGATCGCCTCGCCGTCGACGGCGAACAACAGGCCCGCCAGCACCCCGAGCGTCGAGGAGGCGAACAGCCGCCGCGCGATCCGCACGATCAGCAGCACCGCGACGATGCCGATCACCGCGCTCGCGACCCGCCACTGCCACGACTCGGTCGCGCCGCCGGCCAGCCGCATCCCGAGGGCGATCATCCACTTGCCGACCGGGGGATGGACCACGTACTCGGCCTTGTCCGTCAGGTAGGAGGTGACGTCTCCCGCCTCGAACGCGGCGTTCGGGTCCTCGGGCCAGGCGGCCTCGTACCCGAGGCTCGCCAGCGACCAGCCCTCCTTGACGTAGTACGTCTCGTCGAAGACAAGCTTCGCCGGCCGCCCCAGATCCCACAGCCGCGCGACGGCCGCGACGAGGACGACGGCCAGCGTCCCGGCCCAGCCCCAGAAGCGATCCCGGAACGTCGCGCCCAGACGGAGGCGGCGGGCGCCGAGCAGATCGGTCAGCAGGCGCTCACGCGTGGTCCGGGCGTCGCCGACCGGCGCAGCGAGGAGAGCCACCTCCGCCGTCGTCCCGGGTGTGGTGCCTGCGGGCGGGGCGTGGGCGGACGGGGTGTCGGTGGGCGGGGCGTCGGTCGTCTCGGCGGGAACGTCCTGCGGATCCCTGTTCACGTTGTGCTGGGGCACCGGGCCAGCATAGGGCGTGGGATCGTGGGAACCGTGACAACTTCGACAGGTCCGCGCGGTACGACGCCGGACGGCGGCGCTCTCGTCCTCGCGGCCACCCCGATCGGCAACTCCGACGACGCCTCCGGCCACCTGCTGCGGCTCCTGGCCGACGCCGACATCGTCGCCGCCGAGGACACCCGCCGCCTGCATGCCCTCGCCGCCCGGCTGGGAGTGACGGTCGGCGGCCGTGTCGTGAGCTACCACGAGCACAACGAGACCGCCCGCGCCGACGAGCTGCTCGACACCGTCGCATCCGGCGGCACCGTCGCCGTGGTGACGGACGCCGGCATGCCGTCCGTGAGTGACCCCGGCTACCGGGTGGTCACGCGTGCCGTCGAGCGCGGACTGCGCGTCACGGCCGCCCCCGGGCCCTCGGCCGTGCTGACCGCGCTGGCCCTGTCCGGCCTTCCGACGGACCGTTTCACCTTCGAGGGCTTCCCGCCGCGCAAGCCGGGAGAGCGGGCCCGCAGCCTGGTCGCCCTGGCGACCGAGCCACGCACCATGGTCTTCTTCGAGGCGCCGCACCGGATCGCCGAGACGCTCGCAGCCATGGCGCAGGCCTTCGGCGACGACCGGCACGGGGCGGTCTGCCGGGAGCTCACCAAGACCTATGAGGAGGTGCTGCGTGGCGGACTGGGCGAACTCGCCGCGCGAGCCTCGGAGGAGCACCTGCGCGGCGAGATCTGCGTGGTGGTGGCGGGGGCGCCGCCCGCGCCCCCCGCGAGCGTGGACGACGTCGTCGGCGAGGTCCTGGACCGGGTGGCGGGCGGTGAGCGGCTCAAGACGGTGGTGGCGGAGGTCGCCGAGGCGGCCGGGGTGCCGAAGCGCGAGCTGTACGCCGCGGCCCTGGACGCGCGGTGAGCCTCCGGGTGCGCCGGTGGGCGCCGCGGTGGTTCTCGGCACCTGCTGCGGCGATGGTCTGCAAAGGCCGCTTGACCAGCTAGGTCGCGCGTTTTTTGCGCGATACCGGTCAGTCCTTGTGAAGTATGGGTGAAGTTTTATCACAGCCATACGTAGGTAATCCACGCGTACCGTCCTAGCGTCGGACCATGGATGGTCACCCCGGATATTCCCTGGCAGCAGCGGGCTTCTCCTACGAATCCCCCTACGCGCGCCCGGGCTCGCTGGACGAGCTCGCCGGGCCGGCGTCGGGCACCGTCAAGGCCGGGTCCCACATCACGGGGACCAGATTCATGTCGTTCGACGTCGAGGACGAGTCCCAGCTCTGGGACCTGTACTCCGTCACCGTGCGCGACGGCACCGTCCGCGATCAGCGGGAGTTGCTGAACAAGGAGGTCCTCGTCCGGATGTGGCCGGTGCTCAACCTGCCCCAGGAGTGCCGGCAGGAGTGGGAGTCCCACTTCGCCGAGCTGCGGGTGCGGACGCGGTGGTCGTTCCTCTGAGGGTGTGCGGCCGGGCCGTGGCGCTCGCCAGATATGGAACAACACCTCCGGGCGCGTAGGACTTGTACGTGCTCCCCCCGGCGGAGCAGTGACCGGTGAGCGACCTCGCTCACTGTTGCCCTGATGCTGGTGCCCGATCCGTGACGCGCAGCAACGATGCCGTGGTCTCGTGTGCCCGGCAGGCATTGACCTGTCATGTCTTCGTGGGCGCCGTCCCGCCTGTGGAAAACCGGCGGGGTCCGGGCGGCGCAGGCCATAGGATGGGCGAGGCCGATTCCGGCTGTCCCGCCTGAACGAATTGGAGCTTCCAGCGATGGCTCGCCACCTTGTGACCAGTGCGCTTCCGTACATCAACGGCGTCAAGCATCTGGGGAACATGGTCGGCTCGATGCTCCCGGCGGACGTGTACTCCCGGTACCTCCGCCAGCGCGGCCATGACGTCCTGTACATCTGCGCCACCGACGAGCACGGCACGCCCGCCGAGCTGGCCGCGGCCAAGGCCGGCATGCCGGTCGCGGAGTTCTGCGCCCAGGCGCACGACACGCAGAAGGCCATCTACGAGGGCTTCAACCTGCAGTTCGACTACTTCGGCCGCAGCTCGTCCGCGCAGAACGCGGAGATCACCCAGCACTTCGCCCGCAAGCTGCACGAGAACGGGTTCATCGAGGAGCGGGCCATCCGCCAGGTGTACTCGCCGGAGGACGGTCGCTTCCTGCCGGACCGCTACGTCGAGGGCACCTGCCCCCACTGCGGCTACGACAAGGCACGCGGCGACCAGTGCGAGAACTGCACGCGCGTCCTGGACCCGACGGACCTGATCAACCCGCGTTCGGCGATCAGCGGCTCCACGGACCTGGAGATCCGCGAGACCACGCACCTCTTCCTCCTGCAGTCGAAGCTTCAGGGCGAGGTCGAGGCGTGGCTGGACGAGCACAGCAAGGAGTGGCCGCTGCTGTCGACATCGATCGCCCGCAAGTGGCTCGCCGAGGGCCTGCAGGACCGTGCGATCACGCGCGACCTGGACTGGGGTGTCCCCGTCCCGGCCGACACCTGGCCCGAGCTGGCGGCCGACGGCAAGGTCTTCTACGTCTGGTTCGACGCCCCGATCGAGTACATCGGCGCCACCAAGGAGTGGTCCGACGCCGCGGCCGACGGCGAGACCCGGGACTGGAAGTCCTGGTGGTACGAGGCCGACGATGTGCGCTACACGCAGTTCATGGCCAAGGACAACGTCCCATTCCACACGGTGATGTTCCCCGCCACCCAGCTCGGTGTGCGCGAGCCGTGGACCATGACGGACTACGTCAAGGGCTTCTCGTGGCTCACGTACTACGGCGGCAAGTTCTCCACGTCGCAGCAGCGCGGCATCTTCACCGACGCCGCACTGGAGATCCTGCCCAGTGACTACTGGCGGTACTTCCTGATCGCCAACGCGCCCGAGTCCGACGACTCCTCGTTCACGTGGGAGCACTTCGCCTCCACGGTCAACAAGGACCTGGCCGACACCCTCGGCAACTTCGTCAACCGCGTGCTGACGTTCTCGGTCAAGAAGTTCGGTGACACGGTCCCGGCCGGCGGCACCCCGGGCGAGGCCGAGGAGAAGCTCGGCGCCGAGGTCGTCAGGCTGCTCGCCGAGCTCGAGGAGCACATGGAGGCGCTCGAATACCGCAAGGCGGCCTCCGCTCTTCGTGCGCTGTGGTCGGCCGGCAACGCGTACCTGGTCGAGAAGGAGCCCTGGAAGCAGGTCAAGACCGACCCGGACGCGGCGGCACTCTCGCTGCGGACGGCGATGAACCTGATCCGTCTCTACGCGGTGGTGTCCGAGCCGTTCGTCCCCACCACGGCGGCGGCTCTGCGCGGCGTGTTCGGTGTCGAGGACGGGGCCACCTGGGTCACTCCCGAGCGGGCACGCGCGCTCGACGCGGTTCCGGCCGGCGTCTCCGTGACCGTCCCGCCCGTCCTCTTCGCGAAGCTGACCGACGACGACGTCGCCGCGTACGTGGAACGCTTCGGCGGCGCGGGCGCGGCCTGACCATCCGGTGCCGCGGCGTATGCGACGCCGCGGCACCGAACGGCTCGTGTCAGGTGACCTGCGATGCCGGACGGCCGCGGATCGGACCCCTGGGGCGCCGGACGGCCCATAGGGGGACGCACTGGTAGGTCGTAGATCCGGACCACCGGCGACACCGGACAACCATGGCGCAGGACGAAGTCTTGTGCCGAACGAGACCCATGGGGCCGACGGCCTTGCGGGCACCGTAGAGCGAGGAGAACTGATGGCCCGCAAGCGCGAGCGGGGCTTTCCCGCAGATCCCGAACCGCTGCCCGTACCCGTCGTCGACAACCACACCCACCTGGACCACATCGGCGCTGTGCTGCCGAGCGACATGCCCGCACCGACACCCACCGAGCACCTCGCCCGCGCTGCGGCCGCGGGGGTGGACCGCGTGGTGCAGGTCGGCTGCGACCTGGAGTCGGCACGCTGGACGGCGTCCCTCCTGTCCGCGGCCCCGGCCCGGCCCGGAGTCGACTACACCGTGCTCGGCGGGACGGCTTCCACCACGCAGGATGACGTGGCCGAGCGCGACCGCGTGCTCGGGGCCGTCGCGATCCACCCCAACGAGGCCACCCTGCACGCCGGCATCGACGAGGTGGGGCCCGACGGGCTGGAACCCGAGCCGGAGCCGCGCCACGCGGCGTCCCTCGACGATGCGATCGCCGAGGTCGCGGATCTTGCCCGAGCTCACGAACGGATCCGCGCGATCGGTGAGACGGGCATGGACCTGTTCCGGACCGGTCCTCGGGGTGAGGAGGCTCAGCGCGAGTCCTTCCGGGCGCACATCGCCCTCGCCAAGGAGCTCGACCTCGCCCTGCAGATCCATGACCGTGACGCCCACGCCCAGGTCATCGAGGTCCTCCTGGCGGACGGCGCGCCCGAACGCACCGTCTTCCACTGCTTCTCGGGCGACGCCGAGATGGCGCGGGTGTGCGCCGAGCACGGCTGGTACCTCTCCTTCGCCGGGCCCGTCACCTTCAAGCCGAACGACGAGCTGCGGGCGGCGCTCACCGAGACGTCCCGCGACAGGATCCTGCTGGAGACCGACGCGCCGTACCTCACCCCGCACCCATTCCGGGGCCGGCCGAACGCTCCGTTCGCTGCGGCTCACACCGTGCGTTTCATGGCTGAATTTCTCGGCTCCGACCTTGGGAAACTTTGCTCGGAGATCAGTGCCAACTCGGAGGCTGTCTACGGCAAATGGTGACAGGGGGACATGTCCCTCTCGGCGGGCTTTCCAGACGGCCCGGGTTCCGTTACCGTCTTGTGTTCGTGGCAGACCATACGACCGTGAGATCGCGGCGGGAGCTCGGCGCAGCGCGCTTCGCGGACCCGGCCACGGCCCCCAGGCGACCTGCCGAGAACGACGGCAGTCCCTTCCCGGCCGACAAGCCGCGCCAGTCCGACAGCCCCCGCCGCCGCTCCAAGGGCGCGCACGCGGCGCCTGCCGAGCCGCTCAGCATCAAGCCGCCGGAGTGGCTCGCCAAGGCACCGGTCCGCATCGGCGTCCAGACCGCCGTGCTCGGCAGCCTCGTCGCGGTCACCGGCACGTACGCTGCCCAGGCCAAGACCGTCACGATCGACTACAACGGCGACGTGAAGACGGTCGACGCCTATGGCACGTCGGTTGCCGAGATCCTGAAGTCGCAGCACATCACCCCGGGGCGTGCCGATGTCGTCACCCCGGCGGTCGAGGCGGATGCCAGGGACGGCTCCGTGATCGTCGTGCGCACCATGCGGACCGTGGACGTCGAGATCGACGGCGAGACCACGAAGATGGAGACGACGGCCGGTACCGTCGGCGAGCTCCTCGCGCTGATCGGAGAGCGTGGGAAGGGCGCCGTCGCGTCGGCGTCGCGTTCCGAACCGCTCGGTCGTGAACCCATCCGCGTCTCCACGATGAAGACCGTCCATGTCTCCGTGGACGGTGAGACGCTTCCGGTCAAGTCCACCCAGCCCACCGTCGGCGGAGTTCTCGCCGAGGCCGGCATCGTGCTCAAGGACAAGGACGTGGCGTCCGTCCCGCTGGGAGCTGCCGCCGTGGACGGCATGGTTGTCATGATCAGCCGGGACGCGTCGTCCAGGACGACCGTCACCGAGACGATCCCGTTCGAGACCAAGACCGTCGCCGCACCCGATCTCCTGGAGGGCGAGGAGGTCGTGCAGACCGCCGGTGTGGCCGGTGAGGCGCGGATCAAGTACGCGATCACCGAGCTCGGTGGCGCCGTCGTCGAGAAGACCGTGCTGGACCGCGAGGTCCTGCGGGAGCCCGTCACCCAGGTGGTTGCGGTCGGCACCATGAAGATCTCCCAGGCGCAGGCCGATCCGAACGCGGCCCGGTCCATCGGCAAGTCGATGGCGGCCGAGCGCGGCTGGACCGGCGAGGAGTGGACGTGCCTCGACCTGCTGTGGACGCGTGAGTCCGGCTGGCGCTGGAACGCCGACAACCCGTCGTCGAGCGCCTACGGCATTCCGCAGGCCCTGCCCGGGTCCAAGATGGCCACGTACGGCTCCGACTGGCTGACCAACCCGGCCACGCAGATCGCGTGGGGCCTGGAGTACATCGCGGGCCGCTACGGCACCCCGTGCGGCGCCTGGGCCCACTCGGAGTCCGTGGGCTGGTACTGAGCCGTCCGGCCGGGATGCCACCCTGGCGTGGTCGACCACGCGAGACGCACGAAGGCCCGGTGCGTCCGGTCGTGTCGGGCTGACGTCTCCACAGGCCGCCTGCCCCTGACGGCCGCCCGTCCTCAGCGCCGGGTCGGCCTCCGCACCGAGTCGATGGCCGTACCCGACCGTCCTCCGTACCGGGTCGGAGCGGGCCATCCCTTCTGCCCGGCGCACCCGCGCCGGTCCCGCTCGCAACCCGGTTGCCCGCGAGGCCGTTCAAGTTGCGGTGCCTGCGGAGTTGTGCGTCCGGCAACGCCCAGCACCGGCCCCGCAGCAGGACGCACAGGTCACGCACATTTTTCACCCGTGACCCGAAACACAGGCGATGAATTAGGTCGATGAATAACGGATCGGTTACGGTCTAGTGTCCTCGCTTGCTATGGCGGGTCGGATTGGTGTAAGTGTCCGGTTCGCCCAGCGGCAGGACGGTGCAGTCCCGGTGTGCTCCCCCAGGAGTGTGGACCGCGCCAGACCGCCGGATCGGCCGGTCGAGACCTCGACGTCCTCTCGCGCGTGCGCGGGTGGTCCGCCAGGCCCCTGCGGCCCGTGACATGGCGATCGTCGAGGGGGTGCCCGCGAACGCGGGTGATCCGTTCTCGCCGTCCGTGCCCGGGAAGTCCGAAGACTGGACGCGAGTGAACACCGTTTCTGAACTGAGCTCCGGCTCGAACCTTCCCAGCAAGCCCAGAACCCAACGTTCCGCCCGTCGCTGGCCCCTCGTGGCCGGCGTCGTGGCTGCCGCGGTCGTCGCGTCCGGTTCGGTCGCGTTCGCCAAGGCGCACAAGACCGTCACGCTCGACGTGGACGGCACCACTACCTCGGTGAGCACGTTCGCCGGCGATGTCGAGGGTCTCCTCGCCGCGCAGGGCGTCCGGCTCGACGACCAGGACGAGGTAGCACCCGGTCTCGACACGTCGCTTCGCGACGGCTCCGACGTCGTGGTCCGCTACGGCCGTCAGGTGACGGTCGCGGCCGACGGCAAGGAGTCCGATGTCTGGCTCAACGTCACCGACTCCGGTGAGGCGCTGGAAGTCCTCGCCTCGCGCGGCTCGGACGTGCGGCTCGTGGCCTCCCGTAACGGGGCGCGTGCGGACTTCCCGCTGCGTCTGCGTGACAACGGCCCGATCGCCGTCGTCGCCGACGGCTCGACCCGCGTGGTCGACGGTGGTGGGGACGGCGTCAGCGAGGTGCTGGACCGCCTGAACATCGACCTCGACAAGGACGACCGCGTGAGCGTCGTCTCCGTCGAGGACCTGACCGCGAACGGCGGCAAGGCCGTCGAGAAGGCCAAGGTCGCCAAGGTGGCCAAGGCGTCCGACGTCGACGTCGCGCTGCAGGTGCAGCGTGTCGCGACCAAGACGGTCACCAAGACCAGCACCATCAAGCACAAGTCGAAGACCGTTGAGGACTCCTCGCGGTACAAGGATCTCGCTCCGACGGTCAAGACCGCCGGAAAGAACGGTGAACGCACCAAGAAGTACAGGGTGACCACCGTCGACGGTGTCGTGGAGAACCGCGAGCTGGTGTCGAACAAGGTGACGGCCAAGCCGGTCACCAAGGTCGTCGCCAAGGGCACCAAGGAGCGTCCCGCTCCGAAGCCCGCGCCCGCGCCGACCAAGTCGTCGACGTCTTCGTCCTCCTCGACGTCCTCGTCGAGCTCGTCGACCACGACGACGACATCCGTGCCCGCCGGATCGAACCGCGAGATCGGCCAGCGCATGGCCGCGGCGCGGGGCTGGACCGGTTCGCAGTGGACCTGTCTCGAGGCGCTGTGGACCAGGGAATCCAACTGGAACCACCTCGCGCAGAACCCGTCCTCGGGTGCCTACGGCATCCCGCAGGCCCTGCCGGGGTCGAAGATGGGCACGGCAGGTTCCGACTGGGCGACCAACCCGGCCACCCAGATCTCCTGGGGCCTCGGCTACATCGCGGGCCGCTACGGCACGCCGTGCGGCGCCTGGGGCCACTCGCAGTCGGTCGGCTGGTACTGACCCTCCCGAAGCTGACCCTTCCGAAGCTGACCCGTCCGGAGCAGCCGGGCACGGACCGAGGACACCCCTGTGTCACGTCCTCGGTCCGGGCCACGGTTCCGGCGGTCCGGGAGTGACCGAGCACCCACGGCCGACAGGCTGTGGACAGCTGGCGGCCGAGTGCCGACCGGTTAGGCTCATCCACGTGAATACACGTCAAGGCGCCCTGCTGGGCCCCGCGGAGATCCGCGACCTGGCAGGGCGCCTTGGTGTTCGCCCGACCAAGACGCTCGGGCAGAACTTCGTGCACGACGGCGGCACCGTCCGCAAGATCGTCCGTGCCGCGAACCTGCGTCCCGGCGAGCGCGTGGTGGAGATCGGCCCCGGGCTGGGCTCGCTGACCCTCGGGCTGCTCGATGCGGGCGCGTCGGTGGTCGCCGTCGAGATCGACCCGGTGCTCGCGGGGCAGCTCCCCGAGACCGTCGAGGCGCATCTGCCCGGAGCGGCTCTCGACGTCGTCCATGCCGACGCGATGGGCGTCACCGAGCTGCCCGGCCCCCCGCCGACGGCGCTCGTCGCAAACCTTCCGTACAACGTCGCGGTTCCCATCCTCCTGAACTTCCTGGAGCGCTTCGAGTCCCTGGAGCATCTGCTCGTCATGGTGCAGGCCGAGGTCGCCGACCGGATCGCGGCCGAGCCGGGCAGCAAGGTCTACGGCATACCTTCGGTGAAGGCCGCCTGGTATGCCGACGCGCGGCGTTCTCTGGCGATCAGCCGGAACGTCTTCTGGCCGGTGCCGAACGTGGACTCGGCGCTCGTCGCGCTCCGGCGCCGGAACCCGCCGCCGGCGGCGACGTCGCGCGAGGCGGTGTTCCGGGTGGTCGACGCCGCCTTCGCGCAGCGCCGCAAGACCCTGCGCGCGGCACTGAGCGCCCTGGCCGGGTCCGGCGCCGCGGCGGAGAGCGCCCTGCGCGCCGCCGGCGTGGATCCTTCAGCGCGCGGCGAGACCCTGACGGTGGAGGAGTTCGCCAGGATCGCGGAGCATCTCGCATGAGCGGGCACCTGCACGCGGCGCCCGAGCCGTCGGTGACGGTGCGCACGCCGGGCAAGGTCAACCTCGTGCTCCGTTCGGGCGCGGTGCGCGACGACGGCTACCACCCGCTGTCGACCGTCTTCCAGGCGGTCTCCCTGTTCGAGGAGGTCACGGCGACACACGTGGCGCCGGGGGCGGGGATCTCCCTGACGGTGAGCGGCCCGCAGGCCGACGTCGTCCCGCTCGACGAGACCAACCTCGCCTGGCGCGCTGCTCTCGCCGTCGCGGACCACACCGGCCTGGACGCCGATGTCGCCCTGCACCTCCACAAGGGCGTGCCCGTCGCGGGCGGGATGGCGGGCGGCTCCGCGGACGCCGCCGCCGCCCTCGTGGCCTGCGACGCGCTGTGGGGCGCGGGACTGTCCCGGCACGACCTGACGGTGCTGGCGGCCGGGCTCGGCGCTGACGTGCCGTTCGCGCTGCTCGGTCACACAGCGGTCGGTACCGGCCGTGGGGATGTGCTGACTCCGGTCCTGACCCGCGGCGAGTTCCACTGGGCGTTCGCCGTCCAGGCCGAGGGGCTGTCGACGCCGTCGGTCTTCGCCCGCTTCGACGAGCTCTCGGCGGCGGGCGTGTCGGCGGCCGGCGCGGACCGGGCCGCCGGCCCGACGCCACTCGACGGTGAGATGGCAGGCGGTGTCGATCCAGGCCGCAGCCCGGACCCCGGGGACGACGCCGAACTCATGGCAGCCCTGCGTGCGGGCGACCCGACCGCGCTGGGCGAGGCGCTGCACAACGACCTGCAGGCTGCCGCGCTGGATCTGCGGCCCGAGCTGGGTCAGGTGCTGGAGGTCGCACGGGAGGCGGGAGCGCTCGGCACGCTCGTATCGGGTTCCGGTCCGACGATCGCGGCCCTGGCCCGTTCCCGCCGCCACGCCCTGGCTGTCGCCGCCGCGTGGACCACGGCGGACGTCGTCGCCTCCGTCTGGACGGCCACGGGCCCGGCCCCGGGTGCCCGCATCACTGGCTGACGCCGGTCCCTGGCCTCGTGTCGCCGGGCCGGACCTCAGGTGTCGCGCGGCGTCATGCCGACCCGGGCGCGGTGCCGTCGGCAAGGGCACCGCGCCCGGGGTCCGGAGCTCAGGACGCCTGAGCGGCCAGGGCCTTGTCGAGCACCTCGACGCCGCGGGCCAGAACGGTCTCGTCCACCGTCAGAGCCGGACGGAACCGCACCGAGCGGGTGCCGCAGCCCAGCAGGAGGACGCCCTCGTCGGCCACGGAGGCCAGCACGGCGTCGCGCACCTCACGCGAGGGCAGGCTGAGCGCGCACATGAGACCACGGCCGCGGACGTCCGACACCAGGCCGGGGTGACGCCGGGCCAGGTCCCGCAGCCGGGTCATGAGCGACTCGCCCATCTGCGCCGCGCGCTCGACGAGCCCCTCGGCCTCGATCACCTCCAGGATGCGGCGGGACCGCACCATGTCCGTCAGGCTGCCGCCCCAGGTGGAGTTGATCCGGCTGGAGACCGCGAACACGTTGTCCGGCACGTCGTCGACGCGACCGCCGGCCATGATCCCGCAGACCTGAGCCTTCTTGCCGAACGCGACGACGTCGGGCTGCACGCCGAGCTGCTGGAAGGCCCAGGCGGTGCCGGTCATGCCGACGCCGGTCTGCACCTCGTCGAGGATGAACAGGGCGTCGAACTCGTGGCAGAGGGCCTGCATGCCGGCGAGGAACGAGGGGCGGAAGTGGTGGTCGCCGCCCTCGCCCTGGATGGGCTCCATGATGAAGCAGGCGATGTCGTGCGGGTTCGCCTCGAACGCGGCGCGTGCGGCATCGAGCGCGGTGGCCTCGACGGCGTCCATGTCGCGGCCCTCGGCGATGTAGGGCGAGGGGATACGCGGCCAGTCGAACTTGGGGAAGCGGGCGACCTTGCCCGGCTCGGTGTTCGTCAGCGACATCGTGTAGCCGGACCGGCCGTGGAAGGCGTGCTCGAGGTGCATCACCTTGGTGCCGAGCTCGGGGGAGCGCCCGTTGGCCTCGTTCTGGCGTGACTTCCAGTCGAACGCGGTCTTCAGCGCGTTCTCGACGGCCAGGGCTCCACCGTCGACGAAGAACAGGTGGGGGAGTCCGGGGTCACCGAGGACGCGGGCGAAGGTCTCGACGAACCGCGCCATCTCGACGCTGTAGATGTCGGAGTTGGAGGGCTTGTTGAGGGCAGCGCGGGTCAGGTCGCTCAGGAACTCCGGGTCCTCGGCCAGGGCGGGGTGGTTCATGCCCAGCGCCGAGGAGGCGAAGAACGTGAACAGGTCGGTCCACTCGCGGCCGTCACGCGCGTCGACGAGCGTGGAGCCGTGGGACTTCTCGAGGTCGAGGACAAGGTCGAACCCGTCGACCAGGAGGTGCTCGCGAAGGGTGGGGAGCGCCTCGGAGGGAGAGAGGATCGTCTCAGTCATGCTCGCCACGGTACGGGAGAAGTTTCTGTCCGTACAGGGTTCGGCGGGAGAATTTTGCGCCATGCGCCATGCGCCATGCGCCGTGCGCCACCGTCAGCCGGTGAGGCTGCCCGCCATGCGGAGGAGGTCGTCCACCTCGACCCCGGAGCGGCCGTCCGGGGTGCGGCCCAGCACGGTCAGCAGGAGGTACGAGCCGGCATCGTCGGTCCACTCCACGCGGACCGGCCCGAAGCCGTTGTTCTCCACCCGGGTGACCCGGGCATCGCCGCCACCCTGCGGGAAGTCCAGCCGCTCGACGGACACCGTGTCGCCGTCGAGCTCGTCGGTGAGCTCCTCCGACCCGGGGTAGGTGACGTACGTGATCGTCGTGGCCGGGTGGATGGCGCCGGACTCGACCTCGGCCTGGGGCCAGGAGCCCGGCGCGGCCCGGGGGATGGTGTCCTCGTTCGCCGCGCCGTGCAGGTCGTAGACGATCCAGGTGCCGAGGCGGTCCGGCGACATGCTGTCGCTCAGCCGGCGCGCGATGTCCTCGGGGCACGCGGCGTCCGCGCGCGTGACACCGTCGGGGACCCACGCCGGCTGGCGCTGGTCCGCCGCGCAGCTCTCCGCCGTCAGCTCGCGGGCGTCGGGAGCCCCCTCGGGAGGCGGTTCCGCGTCGTGGCGCAACGTGATCAGGAGCGTCACGGCCACCACCGCGAGCACGACGACGAGTCCCACCGCGCCGCCGAGGATCAGCTCGTTGCGCCGGGTCGCCCTGCGGTAGTCGGTGATCATCGCCATGGTGCGGCTCCTGTCATCCCTCGCACCGGAGCTTGGTGAGCTCCTCGCGCGCGAACTCGTACGGCGTCCTGGAGGCGACCGGGCTCTCCGCGACGCCGGGCAGCACCCACGTGGCCCAGTCGCAGTTCGCGTCGAGGAACCAGGCGTCGTGCGCGTCCTGGGCCGGCCCCCAGTGCAGGAGCTGGTCGGGGCCCTGGCACTGGTATTCGGGAGCGCACACCGGAATGACGAGCGCGCGCATCGTCACCCAGGTGTTCGTGTTCACGCAGCCGTCCACCGGAAGCCCGGTCCATGCCTGGAACGCCCGGGAGGCGTTGTCGGCGTCCGCGTCCCAGATGCTGTTCGCGGGACTCAGGCCGTGCGTCGCGGACAACACGTTCTGCACCGCGAGCACCTCACCGCCGCGCTGGTGCCCGATCTCGCCGCCCAGGGCGCCGGTGCCGCACTCGCCCACGGGATCGTTCGCGGTCCACGTGTCCTCCGCGGCGCGTCCCTGCAGGAATGCGGCAGTGACGAGCGCGCCCAGGACGACTCCACCCGCGACCTGCAGCCAGGTCCTCGTGCTCACCATGTCCGGTTTCCTCAAAAATACCGAGATGTCGTGGTGAGACTAACAATCCTCTCGGACCAGGAGGAGTTGGCGCGCGGTGCGGCCGCGGGCCGGCTCAGGAACTCTCGACCGGCCGGCCCTCGAAGTAGGTCTGCAGCACCACCGTGCTGCGCGTGCTGACCTGCGCCGTACGGCGGATCTGGCCCAGCAGGCCCTCGAGCTCGCGGGGTGAGGCGACGCGGACGAGCAGCAGGTAGTTCGCGTTGCCCGCCACGGAGTAGCACGCCTCGATCCCGGGCAGATCCTTCAGACGCATGGGCGCGTCGTCCTCCTGCGCCTGGTCCAGCGGCGTGATCTCGATGAACGCCGTAAGCGGCAGGCCGATCGCCTCCGGGTCCACCACCGCGCGGTACCCGGAGATCACTCCTCGCGACTCCAGTTTCCGCACGCGGACCTGCACCGCCGAGAGCGACAGCCCGGTCGCCTCGGAGAGTGCGGCGAGCGTGGTGCGGCCATCGGCCCGCAGCGCACTGACGATCGTGCGGTCTACGTCGTCTTCCAGGGTCATCCGGCTACCTCCGCAGCCTCGAGCCAGGCCATCTCGAGCTCTCCCTTCTCCGCGGCAAGCTCCTTGAGCCGCGCGTCGAGTCTGCCGACGGCCTCGAAGTCCGTCGCACGGGTCGCCATGTCCTGGTGCAGCGTGGTCTCTTCCTCTGCGATTCTCTCCAACTGCCGCTCGATCCGAGAAATCGCCTTCCTGGCGGCCCGGATGTCGGCCTGGGAGTGCGAGGCCGCCGCCCCCTGCCCGGCCGCGTCCACCGATGCGGCCGAGCCCGCCGACGCCGCCGGGACCGTCGCGGCGGACCCCGTCGCCCCGGTCGCGCGGCGCAGCGACAGATATTCCTCCACACCGCCCGGGAGATCGCGGATCTTCCCGTCCCCGAGAAGCGCGATCTGCCGGTCGGCGACGCGCTCCAGGAGGTACCGGTCGTGGGACACGACGATCAGCGTCCCCGGCCAGCCGTCGAGCAGGTCCTCCAGCGCGGCGAGCGTGTCGGTGTCCAGATCGTTCGTCGGCTCGTCCAGCAGCAGCACGTTCGGCTCGGCGACGAGCAGCCGCAGCAGCTGGAGCCGCCGCCGCTCACCGCCCGACAGGCTCTCCACCTTCGTGTAGGCGCGCTCGCGGGTGAACCCGAGACGCTCGGTGAGCTGTGCGGCGGTGAGCTCCTTGCCGTCGATCTCGATCCGGCCGCGTTCCTGCTCGACCACCTGGACCGCCGTGAGGTGCCCCACCTGGTCGAGCTCGTGCACCTCCTGGCTGAGCTGCGCCACCTCGATCGTCTTGCCGCGCCGGACCCGGCCGCCGTCAGGCGCGCGGCGCCCCGTGAGCAGCGCGAGCAGCGTGGTCTTGCCCGCCCCGTTCACGCCGACGACGCCGTACCGGTCGCCGGGCCCGAGCCGCCAGGTCACGTGGTCGAACAACACCCGCCCGGTGCCGTCTCCGGGCTCGTCCCCTCGTGGCGGGAGGACGACCGTCACGTCCTCCAGGTCCAGCACGTCCTTGCCCAGCCGCCGGGTCGCCATCTGCGTGAGCTCCATCGCGTCTCGCGGCGGCGGCTCGTTCGCGATGAGAGCTGCCGCGGCGTCGAGCCGGAACTTGGGCTTGGAGGACCGGGCCTTGGCACCACGGTGCAGCCAGGCCAGTTCCTTGCGCAGCAGGTTGTCCCGCTTCTCGGCGGCCGCGGCCTCGAGCCGGGCGCGCTCGGCGCGGGCGAGGATGTAGGCCCCGTACCCGCCCTCGTACCCGTCGACGGCGCCCGATCCGTCACCGCGCACCTCCCAGGTTCGCGTGCAGACCGCGTCGAGGAACCACCGGTCGTGCGTCACGACGACCAGCGCGCCGCGCGCGCCCGGGCGCCCGTACCTGTCGGCGAGATGCTCGGCCAGCCAGGCCACGCCCTCGACGTCGAGATGGTTGGTGGGCTCGTCCAGCAGGAGCACGTCCGGATCGTCGGCGAGCAGGCCGGCGAGCGCGACCCGGCGGCGCTGGCCGCCGGACAGCGTGGTGGCGGGTGAGTCGAGGTCGAGATCGGCCAGCAGGCCCTGGTGGATGGCCCGGATGCGGGCGTCGGACGCCCACTCGTGCGTGTCCGCGCTGCCGTGCACCAGATCGAGCACCGTCGCGCCGGCGGGCATGTCGTCCCGCTGGTCGAGCATCCCGACCGTGGAGCCGCCCACACGGGTGACGCGCCCGGCGTCCGCGTCGGACATCCCGCCCAGGATCCGCAGCAGCGTGGACTTGCCCGCGCCGTTGGGGCCGACCACGCCGATGCGGTCGCCGTCGTCCAGCCCGAGGGAGACGTCGGACAGCAGGGTGCGGGTAGCGATCCGGAGGGAGATGCCGTCGGCGCCGAGGAGATGAGCCACCCCGCAAGGTTATGCGCCCGCGCCGGATGCCCTGTCCCGGTGGTGTCCGGCGCTGCACGGATTCCCGGGAAGATCCCCGCGAAGATCCCCGGGACCGCCCGGACGGTGACTCGCGACGGTGACTCCGGTGTGCCGCGGACGGCGGCACGCCATGAGCCCTACCGTGTATATGCTCTCCCGCAGGATCGGCATGACAGCGCTTTCCGCAACGACGCAGGAGGATTCAGGTGGCCTACTTCGACATGTCCCGCGGCGAGCTCGAGCAGTATCTGCCCGAGGTCGACGAGCCCGACGACTTCGACGAGTTCTGGGCCCGCACCATCGCGGAGGCCCGCGCGGCCGGCGCCGCGTTCCCCGGCGGCGGCGCCCCGCTGCTGGAGCGCCTCGACATCGGGCTGACCCAGGTCACGGTCGACGACGTCACCTTCCTCGGCTTCGGCGCCCACCCGGTCAGGGCCTGGCTCACGCGCCCCGCGCACGCCGAGGGCCCGCTGCCCGCCGTCGTCCAGTACCAGGGCTACGGCGGCGGCCGCGGACTGCCGCACGAGCACCTCGCCTACGCCGCTGCGGGCTACGCGCACCTCATGATGGACACACGCGGCCAGGGCTCGACCTGGGGCGGCGGCAGCACCCCGGACCCGGTAGGCGCGGGCCCCGCGGTTCCCGGCGTGATGACTCGCGGCATCGAGGACCCGCACGACCACTACTACCGCCGGCTGTTCACCGACGGCGTGCGCGCGGTGGACGCCGTCCGCTCCATCGACGGCATCGACCCCGAGCGCGTGGCCGTCCTGGGCACCAGCCAGGGCGGCGGCATCGCCATCGCCGTCGCCGGCCTGCTCGACGACCTGGCCGCCGCGGTCCCCGACGTCCCCTTCCTGTGCCACTACCGGCGAGCCGTGGAGATCTCCGACTCCATGCCCTACGGCGAGATCCGGCAGTACCTGCACACCCATCGTGGGCCCGAGGTCGAGGCGCGCACCTGGCGCACCTTCTCCTACCTCGACGGCATCTCCTTCGCCCGCCGGGCGAACGCGCCGGCCCTCTTCTCCACCGCCCTCATGGACGACGTCTGCCCGCCGTCCACCGTCTACGCGGCCCGCAACAACTGGGGCTCGGCCGGGAGCGCGGCACCCGGGACTCCCGAGATCGACGTCTACCCGTACAACGGACACGAGGGAGGCGAGGGCCATCGCTTCGCGCGACACCTCGAATTCCTCCGCGAGCACCTGAAATAGACGCGGCTCGGGTGGGGCGTGCAACGAACCAGCAGTACGCTGCCAGGCGCACCTCACACCCAACGGAGGGACTCCCACCGTGTCCGAGTTCGACATCCCCCCGGTCGCACTCGCGCCTGCCGCGCCCCCGGCCGTCGACGAGCCGCCCCAGTTCGATGATTTCCGGTCCGACCTGCTCGTCCGATCACGCAGCAAGGCCGCCACGCAGCGCGACCCCGAGAGCTCGGACATCGGAAGCCTGACGATCGACGCGGTCACCCTGCCCGGGTTCGGCGACCATCCGCTGCACGGCTGGTTCGTCACCCCGGCCGAGACGTCAGGGACGCTTCCGGGCGTCGTGGAGCTCGTCCCGCCGGGCGGCCGCGGCGAGGCCCGCGACCACACCTGGCCGGCCTCCGCCGGCTACGTGCACCTCGTCATCGAGATGCGGCACGACGGCGACCTGCAGGACCCGTACAACCGGGAGATCGCCGCCGACGCCGTCCGCGCCGTGCAGGAGGTCCGATCCCTGCCAGGCGTGGACCCGTCGCGCGTCGCCGTGCTGGGCCGTGCCGGAGCAGGCTGCGCGGCCGTCGCCGCGGCCGGACTCCTGCCCGACATCGCCTGCGTGATCGCCGAGGCACCGTTCGCCGAGCCGCACGCCGCCGGACTCCGCGCGTTCGCGCGACGTGCCTCCACGCCGGTGCTGCTCGGCCCCGGGACCGGAACACCGGAGATCTTCGCGGCCTGGGGAGCCCACTCGGCCCAGGCGGTCTCGGAACTCTCGGGAGCCACACCTCCCGACGTGGTCGAGCGCACCCTGGACGACTCCGCCCCCGGAGCCCGGCAGGACGTCTACCAGGGCTGGCTCGCCTCCCACACGGAACTGGGCACGATCTTCACACCCCAGGTCGCGAACTAGCGACGCCGCGCCGCGTCGCCGCGCCACCGCGTCCGGGCGCCATGCCCGGGCATCGCGCCCGGAGGCCCTCCCCGGACGCCGTGCCCGGACACAGCCGCCGTCGGACACAATGGCTCGACGTGAGCACCACCCCTTCCCCGGACGTCTCGCGTTCCCCGGACGTCTCGCGTCGTGTCGTCTCGACCAGCGCGCTGCTCGTCGCGCTGCTCGTCGTCGGACTGAACTTCCGCGCGCCGATCACCGCGGTCCCGCCCGTCCTGTCCGACGTCGCCGCCGGGCTCGGGATGTCCGCGGTCGAGGCGGGACTGCTCACCGGGGTGCCGATCCTGTGCTTCGCCGCGTTCGCGCCCGTGGCCTCCTGGATCATCGGCCGGATCGGCCCCTACCGGGCGATGACCCTCGCCGTCGGCGGCGTGCTGGCCGGAACCTTGCTGCGCTCCGCCGCCACCGGGCCGGCCGGCGTATGGGTCGCCGTGGCCGGGACCGTCGTCATCGGCTCGGCGATCACCATCGGCAACGTCGCCGCGCCGGTGATCGTCGTCCACGACTTCGCCGGCCGCGCCGCCGTCGCCACCGGCCTCTACACGGCCTCGATGAACCTGGGCTCCGTGTTCACCACGACCCTGACCGTGCCGCTCGCCGCCTGGCTCGGCTGGCAGGCGGCGCTCGCGGCCTGGTCGGTCCTGGCCGTGGTCGCGCTGATCCACTGGGCATGGGTGATCAGGGGCAGAACCGGCGACGGCGTGTCCGACGGCGACCGCCCCGCATCGCGTCGGGACGCGGCGGCCCCGGGGGCGCAGGCCGCCGACGCGGCGGAGGCTTCCCGGGAGACGTCGGCGCGTCCGACCGAGCGTGTGTGGGGCCGGCCCATCACCTGGTTGCTGGCCATGGCGTTCGTCGGACAGTCGTTCTCCTACTTCGCGGTGACCGGCGCACTGCCTGAGCTGCTCGGCGACCGGATCGGGTTCACTCCCGCCGAAGCCGGCGTGGCGGCGTCGCTGTTCCAGGGGCTGGCGATCCTCGGGTCACTGGTGCTGCCCGTCACGCACGCCTTGCGGCTCCCGCTCGGGGTGGCGTCCGGGATCGTGACGGCCTGCTGGCTGTCGTTGCCTCTCGGGCTGCTGTTCGCGCCGGGAGGGTGGGCCGTGTGGTGCTCCCTCGCCGGGCTCGCGCAGGGCGGGAACTTCGCGGTGATCTTCACGCTGGTCGCGCAGCGGGCGGGGAGCCCGGTCGCTGCCCGGCGGATGGCCGCGACCGTTCAGGCGATCGGGTACGTCATCGCGTTCACCGGCCCGTCCGTCATGTTCGCCGTGCACGACGCCACGGGCGGCTGGAACGCGCCGCTGGCGCTCGTCCTCGCCGTGCTCACGCTCATGGGAGTGATCCTGGCGGTGGCGACGCTGCCCGGGCGGCATCGCACCGGAGGCGGCGCTCCCGAACGGGCGGCTGGTTCGTTCCCGTCGTCCCGCGGCGCGGCGTGAGTGACCCGTCCGGCCGAAACTGCCTGGCCGCTCGTTCCTACTTCTCGAACTGCGTCGACAGGGTACGCAGCAGGCCGGCGAGGAGCGGACGGTGGTCCTTGTCCAGGGCGCCGAGGACCTGCGCCTCGACGGCGAGGAGATCGGCCATCGCGGCGTCGACCTGTTTCAGGCCGGCAGGCGTGAGCTCCACTTGGACGCCGCGGCGGTCGTCGGGGGAGCGGTGGCGCTCCACGAAGCCGCGGCCGGTGAGGCGGTCGATGCGGTTCGTCATCGTGCCGCTGGTGACGAGGGTCTGCTGGACGAGCGCGCCGGGGGAGAGACGGTAGGGCTCGCCGGCGCGACGCAGCGCGGAGAGCACGTCGAACTCCCAGGTCTCCAGGTCGCGCCGGGCGAACGCGCGACGGCGGGCCAGGTCGAGGTGGCGGGCCAGCCGCGAGATCCGGCTGAACACCGTCAGCGGCTCCAGGTCGAGGTCGGGCCTCTCCTGCAGCCAGGCCGCGACAATGCGGTCGACCTCGTCGTGCGGGGTGACGTCGAACTCCGCGGTGACCGGCTCGGCCGCACCGGGTCCGGCACCCCGAGGGCCGTCGTCGTGCGACGCCGGCATCGGCCCGCTGGTGGACTCCTCCATGGCGAGAGACTACCCCGAAGTGTCTTGATATCAAGAGTCTTGACCGTCGATGCGCGGCATCGGCGTGCGCCGGACAGGTGTCGGGACCGGCGGACCCGCTCATCACTGGGGCGTTGGCGGCCCGAGCGGTGCCTGTGCGTGCGGGTGCGGCTGGGGCGTCGGCGCGCCGACGGTGGACGCCGCGCGCTGGTAGATGCCGGCCGCCGTCTCGTCGCCGGCGTCGTAGGCCTGGAGCGCGCCCGACGTCGCGTCGACGACTCTGGTGATCTGCGTGTCGACCCATTCCAGGCCAGGCACCCGGCCTCGGAGGAATTCGGCGATCGCCTCCGCTCCGGGAGTGGTGCTGGTGGTGTCGTGCGCCTCGGCGCTCCGGATGATTCTCCGTAATGCTTGTTGCTCGGCCTCGACCTCTTCGAGAACCTTGCGGACGGGGCCTGGCTCGATGCTCCAGCCGGTCATCGCCGACCACCGGGCGAACCATGGGCGACGCCGACGCCGACGCCGACGCCGACGCCGGACTCCGAGTGCAGGGACGCCCGCACGAGCCGGATCACGGTGCGGACCTCGGTGGCTGCTGCCTTCCAGCGCTCGAGGCCGTCGAGGTAGGCGGCCTTGTCCCCGGCCAGGAACGCGGGAAGCCGGGCGGCCCGTACCTGGTCGTCGAGGCCGTCCAGGGCCAGCTCCAGGCGCGTCGCGGCGTCCTCGAACTCGGCGGCGGCCGCCGCGCTGCCGTCACTGGCGTCGGTCGAGGGGCTGGCGATCGTGATCGTGAGTTGCCGCGTCCCGCGGTCGCCCCGCCCGAAGCTGAGTTCGACATACCAGCCGGTGGAGTTGTCATCGTCCGGGCGGCGGAACTCGTATCCGCCGCCCGATTCGTGAACCGTGTGCTCGTCCTCGTTCCAGCCGTCAGCCCGCAGAACCTCCGCCATGGAGTCGGCGGCTTGTTCGGAACTCGTTCCACTGTCCTTGGCGAAGGTGAAGGTGCCGTCCAGCACACAGTACTTCCAGGGGTGTTCCTTCCGGGCCCCGCCTTCGGCATCGACGAGGGTCACCTGGTTACTGATGATGTCGTTGGGGCCGTCAGGTCCGTCGGGGTCGCGTGGCACGTCGTCGATGGTGGCGGCGAGAGTGGCGGCGAGTGCCTCGGTCTGGGCTTCGTATTCTTCGATGGTCACGCCGCTCCTCGGGCCGAACGCGCCGCAGGCCGTGGTCAGGGTCAGGACGGTGGCGATCAGGACGGCGAGGCCGGTCCGCCGGCTCCGGACTGATGGGGTCATGGGGTGGCCTGCCGTTCCTCGAGTTCGGTGACGTCGACCGTGTTCGGCTCGTAGCCGGGGTCCAGGGTCCCGTCGACGACGATGGGTTGGCTGTCGTAGGTCGTGCCGATCACCCGATCAGGCGCGTACAGCTCGACCTGTGTGCCGGTGATGACGCCAACGATGTTCGCGAACGACGTCGAACCGACCGTGTACACGCCCGAGTGGGCGCCGATCGGGTTCAGGTCCTCGATGGTTCCGCTGTCCTCGTCCCCGGCCTCCTGGAACCCGGTCTCCAGGCGCACCACGTCCGGGTCGTCCTGCGGGGAGGCGCCGTGACCCAGGTGTCCCAGATCGGCGTTCTGCGAGGAACCGGTGACCAGGTCGTTCCGGGCGATCATCGAGTAGTGCGGCTTGTCGCCGGTGCGCGGGAAGTCGGCCACGGCCTCGTCGTCGTTGCCCAGGCCCGCTCCCGCGACGTACAGGATCCGGTCGGCCTCGAGGCCGGCGGCCTCGGCATGGCCCACCACCGCGGCGCCGTACGAATGCCCGGTGACGGTGAGCGTCGAGTCCTCGGACCGGCGGACACCCGCGGCGAAATCGGCCAGCTTCGGACCCAGGTCGCGCGAGTACCCGTCCCAGGCGGCGTCCACGTGCTGTGGGAGACGGCCACCGGCCCACGTGATGATCGCCGTTGGCTCCGCACCGAGCTTGGCCCTGTTCGCCGCGTCGTACATCTGGTACCCCCGCAGGTCGGTACCGTCGTACGACTCCACCTTGGTGGTGGTGCCGGGCACATGGATCGCGATGTTCTTGACCCAGCCGGGGATGTCGCCGTGCTCGTCGAGCGGGCCGTTGTATGTCGCGATCGCGTCCTTCGCCGGGTCGAACGCGATCACCTGCGCACGCGTGGTCGTGCCGATCTTGGCGTACTCGCCGTCGGCGTCGTACCCGTACCGGTCCCTGGGCTCCGGCAGGTCGAGGTACGTGGCATAGGAGTCGATTGCCGCACGAAGATCGTCGCGCTGTCGCTTCATCGCGAACACGCGCCCCAGCCATCCACCCAGCGATTCGCCGACGGCCGGGGAGGGCACGTCGTCGAGCCGCGCGAGCTCCCCTTCGAGCCGCGCGATCTCGTTGCGCAGGTTGATCTCGTTCGCCTCGGCGCGGGACCCCATCGGAATCCCGTTCAGATTGCCGACGAGAAGCGGGATCCCTGCGATCAGCGCCCGCCGCTGCCAGGGATCCAGGCCGTCCCACCATCCGCGGATCTCGGCGGGGGTGGCCCCGTCGACCCATTCCTGGTCGGGGACGAACCACGAGATGTCCGCGGGGTCGGTGCCGGAAGCCGCGAGCGAACCGCCGTGGCGTGAGCCGCGCCCGACCATGCCTTGGCCCGCATCCCCGGGTGTCAGCTCACGTAGCCGGCGCTCGAGGTCCTCGGCCGCGGCGCGGATCTGTCCGGTCACGTGGGCGCCGTCCGCGATCAGCTCCTCGTTGCGCTCGATCGAGGGCCGGTGCTTCGCCCAGGTCACCCAGGCCCCGGTCCGGGCCCCGTCGTACCAGCCGGCCAGCTCGGCCGGTTCCAGGAGAACCAGCCCACGTGCCACGTCGTCCGCTCCGACCCACACTCCCGAGACAACCTGGTTGCGGAACGTGTCGGCCTCGAACTCGATGCGTTGCAGCTTCTGCTTGAGCGGCCGCAGCTCGTGGGCGAGGTGATCGATGTGCCTCGCCCCGGCGAGGTGTACCTGCTGCTCGTGCTCACCGCGGGCTTCGACCGGATCCATCGCCCGGTACATGCGCGGAGCCTCGGGCGCGGAGTAGTGGTCTGCCACACCACCCCACAGGACGGCGACACGGCGCGCGGCCTCTCCGGTCGCGGCGCCGATCCGTCGGAGGTGGGCGGCCTGGTCCACGAGCCAGTCGAGGTCGAGGTCACCCGAAGCGATCGGGAACGCGGACGCGTCGATCAGGCCATCGGTGCCGGTGAATCCGCCGCTCACCGGCGCGGCACCGGGGCCGCGCCGTCGCGCACCCGCGCGGTTTCGCCTGGCTCGTCACCCCCCGGGAACACGAGGTGTGCAGCCGAAGCGTCCATCAGCTCGGCGGCGAGCGTCGCACGGTTCTCGCGGGCCATGTGTCTGGAGTCCCTCTCGAAGTGGGGCAGGCATCGTCGACCGGCCCACCTCTATCCCGCAGGCCGTATCCGCATGGTATTGAGGGGACGATCAAGGATGCAACGGTCACGTTCTGCGCGTGTCGTGCTGCTGGATGTGCTAGGTGATGCCCGGTGTGGAGCGTGCTCCGTCCGCTACCGCGTCTGCAGCAGCGCCGGCTTCTTCTCCATGCGGCTCAGCCCGTTCCACGCCAGGTTCACCAGGTGCGCCGCGACCTCGGACTTCTTCGTGGCACGGTTGTCCAGCCAGTACTGGCCGGTCAGCGCGATCATGCCGACCAGCATGTTCGCGTACAGGGGAGCCGTGCGCGGATCGAGCCGGTTGATCCGGAACTGCTTGGTCAGCTTGTGCTCCACCTGCGTGGCGACGTCGCCGATCAGGCTCGAGAAGGTTCCCGTCGCCTGCGCCACCGGCGAGTCGCGCACGAGGATCCGGAACCCGTCCTCGCTCTCCTCGATGTAGTCCAGCAGGGCGAGCGCGGTGCGCTCCACCAGCACCTTGGGGTGTCCGCGGGAATCGAGGGCGCCGGTCAGAGCCGCCGTCAGCTCCTGGACCTCGCGGTCCACGATCACCGCGTACATCCCCTCCTTGCCGCCGAAGTGCTCGTACACCACGGGCTTGGACACCTGCGCGCGTGCCGCGATCTCCTCGACGCTCGTACCGTCGAACCCCTTGGAGGCGAACAGCTCGCGTGCCACGGACAGGAGCTGCTCGCGACGCTGACTCGCGGTCATGCGGGGTCGCGGCGTGCGTCGGGAGTCGGGTGCCATGGTGAACATTGTGCCGTGTGTCCCGTGCGACACGGCCCGCAGCCGCACCCACCCCTGGCGACCTGGCAGACTAGGGCACGGTGCACGACGGCGGCCCCCGTGCTCGGGGAGCGGGCCTCGCATTTCCCTGATAGTGGTGTTGCATGCTGTCAGAGGTCGGTGAGCCCGCATCCTGGCGGCGGCCGGGCGCGTCGTCCGGTGCACCGGTCCGCCTTGGTGTAATCGGCAGCACACGGGTTTTTGGTGCCCATGGTCCAGGTTCGAGCCCTGGGGGCGGAGCGTGAGCACGGAAACACACCGTCCGGCCGCCGTCGTCGTTCTTGCCGCCGGGCAGGGCACACGGATGAAGTCCCGCCTCCCGAAGGTCCTCCATCCCGTGGGTGGGCGGCCGATGGTCGGGCACGCGATCGCCGCCGCACGGGAGCTGGACCCCGCGGAGCTGGCCGTCGTCGTGCGGCACGAGCGCGACCTCGTGGCCGCCACGATCGCGGAGCTCGACCCCGCGGCGCGCGTCGTGGACCAGGACGAGGTCCCCGGCACCGGCCGCGCGGTCGAGTGCGCGATGGAGGCGCTGGGCGAGATCGACGGAGCGGTGGTCGTGCTCGCCGGCGACGTGCCGCTGCTCGACGGCGGCACGCTGGCCCAGATGCTGGCGACGCACCACGCCCAGGGCGACGCCGTCACGATCCTGTCCACGCAGGTCCCCGACGCGACGGGCTACGGACGGATCGTCCGGGGGGCGGACGGCGCCGTGGAGGCGATCGTCGAGCACAAGGACGCGACGCCCGCGCAGCTCGAGGTGCGCGAGATCAACACCTCCACCTATGTCTTCGACGCGGCGACCCTCCGGCGCGGGCTCGCGAGCCTGGACCGCGCGAACGCGCAGGGCGAGGTGTACCTGACCGACGTGATCGCCTTCGCCCGCAAGGAGGGCGGTGGGGTCCGCGCGGTCATGACGGACGACACCATGTCCGTCGAGGGCGTCAACGACCGGGTTCAGCTCGCGACGCTCGGCGCCGAGCTGAACCGGCGCACCCTCGAGCACTGGATGCGTGAGGGGGTCACGGTGGTGGACCCGGGAACGACGTGGGTCGACGTCGACGTCGAGCTCGCCCCGGACGTGACGCTCCTGCCCGGCGTCCAGCTCCACGGTGCCACGACGGTCGGGGAGGGAGCCACGATCGGCCCCGACACCACGCTGCGCGACACGGAGGTGCACGACGGCGCCACCGTGGTGCGCACGCACGCCGAGCTCGCCGTCATCGGTGCCGGCGCGAAGGTCGGCCCGTACTCCTACCTGCGTCCCGGCACCGTGCTCGGCCCGAAGGGCAAGATCGGCGGGTTCGTCGAGACGAAGAACGCCCGGATCGGCGAGGGCGCCAAGGTGCCGCACCTCAGCTACGTGGGCGACGCCGAGATCGGCGAGCACACCAACATCGGAGCGGCGTCGGTCACCGTGAACTACGACGGCGTGCACAAGCACCGCACCGTCATCGGCGCGCACGCGCGCACCGGGGCGGACAACATGTTCGTCGCGCCCGTCACCGTGGGCGACGGCGCCTACACGGCGGCCGGCTCGGTGATCGTCAAGGACGTGCCGCCGGGCGCGCTGGGCGTCGGGCGCTCCGAACAACGCAACATCGAGGGCTGGGTGGCGCGCAGGCGGCCCGGCACCGCCGCGGCGGAGGCCGCGGCGGCCGCCGATCCCGGCGCGACAGACCACAGCACCACGTCCGGCGTCGGACACCCTGATCAGGAACGAAAGGCCCACTGATATGAGCACCGCCCTCCGCCAGATCCAGCGCCCGCTCGTCGTCGCGTCCGGGCGCGCGCACCCCGAGCTGGCGCAGGACGTGGCCAAGGAGCTCGGCGTCGACCTGCTTCCGGTCAGCGCCTACGACTTCGCCAACACCGAGACCTACGTGCGGTTCAGCGAGTCCATCCGCGGGGCCGACATCTTCCTGCTCCAGTCCCACACCGCGCCGATCAACCAGTGGATCATGGAGCACCTGCTCATGGTCGACGCCGCGAAGCGGGCCTCCGCGCACACCATCACGGCCGTGGCGCCGTTCCTCGGGTACGCCCGGCAGGACAAGAAGGGACGGGGCCGCGAGCCCATCTCGGCGCGTCTCATGACCGACATGCTGGCCACCGCGGGTGCGGACCGGCTCATGTCCGTGGACCTGCACACCGCGCAGATCCAGGGGTTCTTCGACGGGCCGGTCGACCACCTGTGGGCGATGCCGATCCTCGTCGACTACGTGCGCACACGCGTGGACGTGGACAACGTGACCGTCGTGTCCCCGGACGCCGGCCGCATCCGGGTCGCGGAGATCTGGGCGAGCAAGCTGGGCGGAGGGCCCCTGGCCTTCGTGCACAAGACGCGCGACGTGACGCGCCCCAACCAGGCCGTGGCGAACCGCGTCGTGGGCGACGTCGAGGGCAAGGACTGTGTCCTGGTCGACGACCTCATCGACACCGGCGGCACGATCGCCGAGGCGGTCAAGGTCATCATGGCGGCGGGCGCGCGGTCGGTGACCGTCGCGGCCACGCACGGCGTGCTGTCCGGCCCGGCGCCGCAGCGTCTGGCGGACTGCGGTGCCACGGAGATCGTGGTCACCGACACCCTGCCGATCGAGGCGTCCAAGCGGTTCGAGTCCCTGACCGTCCTGTCGATCGCTCCGCTGATCGCCACCGCCATCAAGGAGGTCTTCACGGACGGGTCCGTGACGAGCCTGTTCGACGGGAACGCCTGACGGGCGGACGTGTTAAAGGGTTCAGTCCTCCTCGGGAGTTGACTCGAACCTGGTAGAGGGTGGACTGTTCTATGACACAGACCTGCCCAGGAGGCGCCGTGGCCATCACTGTCGTGGTCCCCACGTTCAACGAGGGGCCGAACGTCGCCGAGCTCGTCCGGCGCCTGGACGAGGCGCTGGCGGGCTCTCCCGGCTCCTGTGTCCTCTTCGTCGACGACTCCAAGGACGACACGCCGTCGATCATCGAGCGGGTCGCCGGCGAGCAGGCGGCCCACGGCGGTCTCCCGGTCCGCCTGATCCACCGTGAGAAGGCAGACGGCGGCCTGAGCGGCGCCGTGGTCGAGGGGCTGCGGTCCGTCCGGACCGAGTGGGCCGTCGTGATGGACGGTGATCTCCAGCATCCGCCCGAGCTGGCATCGGTGCTCGCGAGCCGGGGGCAGGAGGGCGGGCTCGACGTCGTCGTCGCGTCGCGATACATCGGCGGCGGGGACGCCGGCGGGCTCGACGGGTACTGGCGGCGGGCCGTCTCCTCCACGTCGGCCCTGCTCGCCCGCTCCATGTTCCCGCTGCGGCTGCGGAACGTGACCGACCCGCTCACCGGGTTCTTCGCGGTGCGGCTGGCCGCGCTCGACCTGGACGGCCTGCGGCCGCGCGGCTTCAAGATCCTGCTCGAGGTGCTGGCGCGCGGCAAGCGGACGCTCGCCGTCGGCGAGGAACCATTCGTGTTCGGCGAGCGGTACGCCGGCAGCTCGAAGGCGACCCTGCGGATGGGCATGCGGTACCTGGAACAGCTCGCGTCACTGCGCTTCGGGCGGATGTCGCGGTTCGCGATCATCGGCGGGATGGGCGCGGTGTGGAACGTGCTGATCCTGTGGGCCCTGACGACGCTCGGCGTGTACTACCTGACTGCCGCCGTCATCGCCGCCGTCGTCACGATCAGCGTGAACTTCGCCCTCCAGGAGCGGTATGTGTTCCGCGACCTGCGTGCCGAGGGGCGCCACGGGTTCTGGTCGCGCCTGGCGCACTCGTTCGCCTTCAACGGGACCGAGGCGGCCGTCCGGCTGCCGATCCTGTGGTGGGTCGTGGAGGTCTCGGGCCTCTGGCCGGTGCTGGTGCAGGCGCTCATGCTGGTGGTGGCGTTCCTGCTGCGGTTCGTCTTCCACGCACAGGTGGTGTACCGCCCACGGCGGACCCAGCCGTTGCTGGGGGACTCCTCGCTGCCTTCCTCACAGCCCGGGAACGACGTTCTCGGTGCGTCCGGTGCCGACGAGCGGGTACAGTAGTCAGGTTGCCTCGGCGAGGGACGTCGGACGGCCGCGACGGTATCTTCATCTTCCGCACGCGCCGCAGTCCGTGATCGACTGGGCGGTGAGTCGGTGACCCACAGGGCCAACCGCTACGCAGCGAGTTCGCGCGCATTGCGTCCGTCACATGTCCCACGCCGACGCAGCCGCCCACCCGAGATAGTCCGACATCACCTTCAGGAGTAACTGCCGTGTCCGAGATCAAGCTCGTCGCCGAGACCCGCACCGAGTTCGGTAAGGGCGCCGCGCGCCGTATCCGCCGCGACAACAAGATTCCCGCCGTGCTGTACGGCCACGGCACCGACCCGGTCCACGTGACGCTGCCGGGGCATGACTCCATGCTGGCGCTGCGCCACTCGAACGCCCTGCTCAGCATCGAGCTGGACGGCAAGGGCCAGCTCGCCGTCGCCAAGGACGTGCAGCGCGACCCGGTCCGCAACATCATCGAGCACATCGACCTGCTGGTCGTGGCGGCCGGCGAGAAGATCGCCGTCGACATCACCGTGAACCTCACCGGCGAGTCCGCCCCGGGCACCATCCACCTGGTGGAGTCCCAGACGCTGTCGGTCGAGGCTGAGGCGACGCACCTGCCGGAGTCCGTGGACGTGTCGATCGACGGCCTCGAGGCCGGTTCCCACGTGTTCGCCAAGGACATCGTGCTGCCCGCCGGTTCGTCGCTGCTGACGGACCCGGAGCAGGCCGTCGTCCTGATCACCGAGCCGCGTGGCGAGGCCGCCGCCGAGGAAGGCGAGGGCGAGGCGGCCGAGGGCGCCGAGGGCTCCTCCGAGGGCTGATCCTCCCGGCACTTCCGATCACACCGGACGTCGGGTCGTGGGTGGGTGCCGCCGCCGTGAGGCCGTGCACCGCGTGACCTCGCACCGCCCTGTGCCGGAACGCCGAGGTAGTAGGTTTGCCGCACCACCTGCTACCTCGGCGTTCTTCGCGCGCGAGCCCCGTCGTCGGCCGGTGTGAGTCCCTACCCGGCGGACCGCCGCCCCGGACGGAGGAATCGATGACCGACCAGCCATGGCTCGTCGTCGGGCTCGGGAACCCCGGGCCCAAGTACGCCGGGAACCGGCACAACGTGGGCCACATGGTCCTGGACCTGCTGGCCGAGCGGACGGGTGGTTCGTTCGCGCGGCACGGGCGGGCGCAGGCTGCCGTCGCCGAGGTGCGGCTCGGGATGCTGCCCGGTGGACGGCCAGGACCTCGGGTGATCCTGGCGAAGCCGTCCACGTACATGAACGTGTCGGGCGGCCCGGTGAGCGCGCTCGCCCAGTACTACGGGATCGAGCCCGGCCAGGTCGCCGTCGTGCACGACGAGGTCGACATCCCGTTCGACACGATCAAGCTGAAGATCGGCGGCGGCGAAGGCGGGCACAACGGGCTGCGCGACATCACCAAGGCGCTCGGCACCCGCGACTACCACCGCGTCCGCGTGGGCGTGGGCCGTCCGCCGGGCCGGATGGACACCGCCGACTACGTGCTGCGGGACTTCACCGCCACGGAGCGTAAGGACCTCCCGATCTTCGTGGACGACGCCGCGGACGCGGTGGAGCTCCTGGTCACGGAGGGACTTCTGACAGCTCAGGGCAAGTTCCACCCGGCCAGGGCCTGAGCGGACCGGCCGAGCGCCCGGACCGGGACGATCCGGGCGCAGGTGTTGGTCCGGCGGTTCAGGAGGTGGCGTCCGACTCCGCCGTCGCCCAGGTGCGGAGGTAGGACTCCGCACCCCGGAGGATGTCGTCCGCCAGGGGTTCTCCGCCCGTGACGCGGAGGTCCTCCAGGTAGTCGGGCACCAGGCCGTAGTGGGCGACGCCGTCGGCGTTGACGTCCCACACCCGGTCACCCGTGACCTGGCGGTCCAGCGTCGAGCCGCCGTCGAGCGAGGTGAACGGGTAGGTGACGCGGCCGTCCGACGGGTCCGGTGTGCCGCCGAAGCCGTTCATGTCGAAGCCGAACCCGACCCCCGTGATGTCGTACCGGGCCCGCACGTCGGCCGTGCGCCGGTACTCCGCGATCAGATCCTCGGTGTCGTGCCCGTACATGGTCACGAACCCGCCCAGGGCATAGATGCGGTCCAGGTACCGTTCGTCCGTCCAGGAGTGGGTGGACAGCACGCCGCCGTAGCCGGCCTCCTCGAGGATCTCCAGCGTGCGGTCGGCCGCCTTGGCGGACATGTGGTCCACCTCGATCAGCATGCCGCGCCGCATCATCTCCTCGACGAGGAACTCGCCCTTCGAGGTCAGCCCGTAGGCGTTGCACACGGTGCCGGACGGGTAGCGCGGCGGGACCGGCAACCAGTCCAGTTCGTCGGGCAGCTCGACGTTGCCGGGATTGTTGTCGTGCGGCTCGTCCGCCGGGCACGATCTCGCGTTCCAGAAGGTGCCGGTGCTGAGGAACTGGCCGGCATTGACGATCGTGCCGGTGGACCCGGAGTCGAAGCGCACCCCGCACAGCGCGTTGTCGAACTTGTGGCATACGAACATGGACCGCACGCCCAGCCCGTACAGCTCGTCGAGGCCGGCGGTGATGTCCGAGCGGCTGCACCCGTCGAAGACCCGCAGCGTCTGCTTGCACCCGAACGGCTCGGACGTCTCCACGCCGAGCACCACCGCGAGCTTCCCCTCGGCGATCACGTCGCGTGCCTGGTCGCTGTCCGTGACGATGCGGAACCAGCCCTCGCCTGGTCCGCCGTACTGCGCGTCGACGAAGTCCTGGAGCGCGTACGCGTCGGCGATCTGCAGGCGGATCGCCGCCATCTCGTCGCAGTCCTGATAGGTGCCCGGGTTGATGGAGCACAACAGGCCGTTGCTGGTCAGCTGGTTCACGAGCACCCGCTGTCCGGCTCGCCAGGAGCGCTCCACCCAGCGGTAGTACATCTGCTGGTGGGTGAGGGAGTCGTAGGCGGGCCAGTCGGCGAAGGTCGGCCAGCCGGTGGTGTCGTGCGTGCCGAACGGGGAACCGTTGCGTGTGAGGTTCTCCAGCAGGGCCGTGCCGCCGTGGGGCCCGTGCGCGGTGCAGTCCTGGAGGGCGTCGGCGATGCCGTTCTCGGAGAACACGCTGCCGCAGACGGCTGCGCCGCCGATGCCGTCCTCCATGAACAGGTGGCTGTGGGCGTCGATGTAGCCGCGCACGGAGCCGTCCGGCGTGGTGCCGGTGAAGGGCAGCCCGGTGATGTTGACCTCGGACTCGGGGGTGGGGAGCACGGGATCCGGGACGGCGCCCGTGGCGGGCGCCGCCACCGTCGTGGCGAGGCCGGTCATCAGAGCTGTGACGGTCAGTGCTGCCGTTCGTCGTGGACGTCGCACGTCGCCTCCTGCGGTCGGAACGGGTTCCGACGGCGTTGTCGGCGCCCGGGAGGCCGCGCGAGCACGACCCCGCAATTGACTCCGACTTTAACAAGAAAAGGGGTGTATCGGAAGAGTCATGTCATTGACCCCTGTAAGCCCGGTTGTCGTCGGGTTCGTGCCTCACGGGGCGCTGAGCCAGCGGCGGGGTGGGCCCCACACCCAGCCCAGGCCGATGCGCTGCGTGAGAGCGTCCAGTGTGAGCGCGGCGGCGGCGACGGTCATCGACATGAAGACCGGTATCCACTGCGACTGCGGGGCGGGGATCCAGATCCCGTTCGACCAGTAGACCCACAGGATCGTGTGGATCAACGGAGTGTGGGTGACGTACATGGGCAGGGTCCGCGTGCCGACCCAGCCGAGCCCGGGCACGTAGCGGGCGAGCGCCACGCTGATCGCGATCCCCGCCAGCGCTCCGGCGAGGTTGGCCACCAGGTAGGGACCCGGGACCGACTCCAGGCCGGCGGCCTGCACCATCCAGGTCACGCCGTACCAGGCGCAGACGGTCAGCAGTCCTGACCACCACCGCAGCCGGTCGGCGTAGGCCTCGACCAGCGGGCGCAGATGCAGCCCGGCCAGGAAGAACAGTGCGAACTGCGCCGTGCCGCGGTAGGCGATGCTCTCGGGTTCCCAGCCGGCCAGGGCCCAGGCGCTGACGACGGCGGCCGCGAGCAGCTGCACCCGGACCGGGACGGGTCGTAGGAGCCGGGCCAGGACGAAGAAGGCTGCCAGCGTCCAGATGAACCAGAGCTCCGAGCGGGGGATGAGCAGCGACCAGGCCAGGTCCCCGGCCAGGGTCGACCAGTCGGCGCCGGCCACCTCGTAGTACCCGGTGGACAACCGGATCACGAGGCTGACCGGCTCCCAGAGCACGAAGACCCAGGCAAACCAGAAGATCTTGCCGCGCAGCAGCGTGGACCACGAGGCCGCGACCCACTTCGTGGCGAACATGCCCGCCACCATGAAGAAGAGTGGCATGCGCAGGCTGCGCAGCGGCTCGTCGAACTCCCGCAGGAAGCTGACGTCGTAGCCGGTGGCCGCGGTCCAGTTGGTCGAGTGGTACAGCACCACGAGACAGATCGCCAGACCGCGTGCGGCGTCGGCCCACGCGAGGCGTGAACGCGCGGCACGGGCGGTGTCGGACCTGGATGCCGAGTGGGGAGCCGCAGTGAACATCGTCCGTGATCGTATCGAGGGGAAAAGTCCCCCTTGCCGAGCGAGGGGACGCCCACGGGCTCTCGCGACCCGGCCGGGTGCCCGTTGCTCGTCGCGGCGCATCGCGCGGGTACGCCACCCAGGGATGAGGCGCGGGTGACACCACCTGGTGATGCCGCCCGACGACGCCCCGCGCCGCGGTCGCGCGCGGGGCGTCACGCCTCTACCGCGCCGTGCCGGCCTTCGCTGCCGCGCCGACCTCGCCCAGGATTACTGCGTCGACCAGCTGCTTCGCCCAGTTCAGGATCTCCGCGCCGCGCAGAGGACGCCCGCCCAGGCGCGCGGTCGTCGGGAACGGGACGAGGACCGCGCGGATGCCCGGCTTGAGGATCGTGCCGGGATAGAGGCGCTTGAGCCGGAGCGTCTGGGACTCCGCCAGCTCCACCGGCGCGAACCGGATGTACTTGCCCTGTGCCGTGACGTCGGTGAGACCGGCATCACGGGCGTGGTTACGGAACTCGGCCACGTTGGTGACACTGCTCATGTAATCGTCTGCCTGTACGAGTACTACAGAAACGCAAGTGGGACTGAGGGGTACTGGGAGCGGAAGGATTGCTCGCCCAACACGAAGTTGAGGCCTGGGGGTGGCAGCGGAAACCGGGTGACGGCACACGAGGACTGCGATACGCGTGAGAGGGTGTCTTGGCGGGCTCACGTCAGTGTCGATGTCGATTGGGAAGTCGATACGCCGGAGGTCGCGCGTAGGACGAATGACGTTGCTTGCCGCGTAAACCAAGAACTGGACCGGTCGGGTTGACGAAAGACTTTGCTCCATCATGCGGCGCTACGACCACCGAACCTGAAGCCCCCGGTTCGGTGGTCGTGGCGCTGTTCGGCGATCCCGGCGGTCGTGCGCCCTCGGCCGGCGACGAGGACGAGTATTCCCTCTTTCACAGGCGTTCGGAGTCCATGGGGTGGCTCGACACCCGCGGAGTGATCGAATGGCGTGACGGCTTCGAGGAGCACGTCGGGACGCGAGGCCTCTGGGCGCTCCACGATGCCGGCACTGGTTCGGTCACCGAGGGGGTGGCCGGGCCTCCTGCTGACTACTGGTTCCATGTCGGCGTCGAACCTCTTCCCGTTGGTGGTGCGCTGCCCACTCAAGCGCTGCTCCGCTGCATCGGTGACGTCGTCGCGATGCGGCAGAGTGAGTTCCGGCTTCGGGCGGTTCAGTTCGTCCTGCCCACTCAGCTTCTCGATGTCGGGCGTCGGCGCGATATGGCGCTCGCGCCCAGCGTTGAAGGTATGGGCTGGCTCGCCATGAGTGAGGTGCTGGCGCAGTCCGATCCTGTCCCGGCGAAGATCGAGATCAGTCTTCCGGCCGAGATGCCCCGAAACTTCGCGCGGAACATGGCCGAAAGCGTTCACGAGCTCGCCGCGCCGCTTCTCCGCGAAGCTCTGGTGACGGAGGTGGATTCAGTCGAGGTCCCGGTCTTGGTCGCCGATCACTTCTGGGACGGTCCGTCACGAGGTGCAGTCAGTATCCGGTGCGAATTTCAGGGCTGGACGTTTGAAGGTGTCGGATGGCTGGCCGGCTTTGTCGCCGACTTCTGTGCGCGAAACGGATTCTCCGGCAATGCGGTCGTGACCGCATCGGCGACCTGACGTCAGCGAGCCGTCCCCGCCTTCGCTGCCGCAGCGACCTCGCCCAGGATTACTGCGTCGACCAGTTGCTTCGCCCAGTTGAGGATCTCCGCGCCGCGGAGGGGGCGCCCGCCCAGGCGCGCGGTCGTCGGGAACGGGACGAGGATCGCGCGGATGCCCGGCTTGAGGATCGTGCCGGGATAGAGGCGCTTGAGCCGGAGCGTCTGGGACTCCGCCAGCTCCACCGGCGCGAACCGGATGTACTTGCCCTGGGCGGTCACGTCGGTGAGACCGGCATCACGGGCGTGGTTACGGAACTCGGCCACGTCGAACAACGCGGCGGCGACCTCCGGCAGCTCGCCGTAGCGGTCCGTGAGCTCCGCCCGCACCTCGCCGAGCGCCGCGTCGTCGTGAGCGGCGGCGATCTTCTTGTAGGCCTCCAGCCGCAGACGCTCGGTGGCGATGTAGGCCTCCGGCAGGTGGGCGTCGACCGGCAGCTCGATGGTGACGTCGGGCACCTCCTCCTCGCGGTCGCCGCGGAAGGCGGCGACCGCCTCGCCGACCATCCGCACGTAGAGGTCGAACCCGACGCCCGCGATGTGGCCCGACTGCTCACCGCCCAGCAGGTTGCCGGCACCGCGGATCTCCAGGTCCTTCATGGCGATCTGCATGCCGGCGCCGAGGTCCGTGTGTGCCGCCATGGTGGCCAGACGGTCGTGGGCCTGCTCGGTGAGGGGCTTCTCCGGCGGGTACAGGAAGTACGCGTACGCGCGCTCCCGTCCGCGCCCCACGCGCCCCCGGAGCTGGTGCAGCTGGGAGAGCCCGAGCACGTCGGCGCGCTCCAGGACGAGGGTGTTCGCGTTGGAGATGTCCAGGCCGGTCTCGACGATCGTGGTGCAGACCAGCACGTCGAGCTCCTTCTCCCAGAAGGCCCGGATGACCTGGTCGAGCTGGTGCTCGCCCATCTTGCCGTGCGCGACGCCGATCCGTGCCTCAGGCACGAGCTCGTTCAGGCGCGCGGCCGTCCGGCCGATCGACTCGACCCGGTTGTGCACATAGAAGACCTGGCCCTCGCGCAGCAGCTCGCGGCGCAGCGCGGCGGCGATCTGCTTCTCCTCGTAGGCACCCACGTACGTGAGGACAGGATGCCGTTCCTCGGGCGGCGTCGCCAGGGTGGACATCTCACGGATCCCGGTGACCGCCATCTCCAGCGTGCGCGGGATCGGGGTGGCCGACATGGCCAGCACGTCCACGTTGGTGCGCAGCTGCTTGAGCGTCTCCTTGTGCTCGACGCCGAACCGCTGCTCCTCGTCGACGATCACCAGCCCGAGGTCCTTGAACCGGACCGACCCGGTGATCAGCCGGTGCGTACCGATGACGATGTCGACGGTGCCCTTGGCCAGCCCGTCCGCGACCGCCTCGGACTCCTTGTCGGACTGGAAGCGGCTGAGCGCCTTCACGGTGACGGGGAACCCGGCGTACCGCTCGGAGAAGGTCTCGAAGTGCTGCTGCACCAGCAGGGTGGTCGGCACGAGCACGGCGACCTGCTTGCCGTCCTGCACCGCCTTGAACGCGGCGCGCAGGGCGATCTCGGTCTTGCCGTAGCCGACGTCACCGCAGATCAGCCGGTCCATCGGGACGGGCTTCTCCATGTCCGCCTTGACCTCGTCGATGGAGGCGAGCTGGTCCGGCGTCTCGACGTAGGCGAACGCGTCCTCCAGCTCGCGCTGCCAGGGGGTGTCCGGGCCGAAGGCATGACCCTGGGTGGCCATGCGCGCGGAGTACAGCCGGATGAGTTCGCTCGCGATCTCCTTGACGTGCTTGCGGGCCCGCGCCTTGGTGTTCTTCCAGTCGGCGCCGCCCATCTTGTTCAGGCTGGGTGCCTCGCCGCCGACGTACTTGGTGACCTGGTCGAGCTGGTCCGTCGGCACGAACAGCCGGTCGCCCGGCTGGCCACGCTTGGAGGACGCGTACTCGATGACCAGGTACTCCCGCGTGGCACCGTTCGCACCCCCGCCGAGGCTGCGCTGCACCATCTCGATGAACCGCCCGACCCCGTGCTGTTCGTGCACCACGTAGTCGCCCGCCCGCAGCTGCAGCGGGTCGACGACGTTCCGGCGCCGGCTCGGCATCTTGCGCATGTCCCGGGTGCCGGTCCCGCCGGCCCTCCCGGTGAGGTCCTGGTCGGAGAAGACGGCGATCCGCAGCTCCGGCACCACGAAGCCCCGGCCGACCCCGCCTGCCACGACGTGGACGACGGCGGCCTCCGGCGCGGTCGGCAAGGAGGACTCCAGGCGGGCCGCGGTACCCGCATCCGAGAGCTGCTCGCTCATGCGCTTGGCGGGGCCGTGCCCCTCCGTGGTGAGCACGAGCGTCCAGCCGGACTTCTGCAGGGCGTCGACCTCGCGCAGCGCTCGTGCGAAGTCGCCGCGGTAGGACTCGACGTCACGCGCGCCGACGGTGAACACCTCTCCGCCCGAGGCGATCGCGGACCCTGATCCACCATCCGCCAACCCTTGCGCAGGACCGCCCGCGGACTGCGCACCGGCCAGCCAGCTCGGGAGATACCCGCTCGCATCGTGGTCAGACGGCGCGGAGGAAGGCGCACCCGCCCCGGTGGCCGCCGACGGGTCGGGGGACCCGGGACGGCCCTCCCTGGCGGAGGACGCGTCCACGGCGGCCGTGGCGTCGCCGGACAGCTGTGCGAGCTCCGTGTCCTGGCCGAACGACGACAGCGTCCACCAGCCCAGCCCACGGCGGGCAGCGATGGTGCGGGCCTCGGCGAGGGTCGTGAACGACGCCGCCGACAGGTCCGCCCCACCATCGCCCGACAGCGGGACCGAACCTCCCGCGGCCGCCCCCACCCACGCGGCCTCGAGAAACTCCTGGGTGGTCGCCACGAGGTCGTGGGCGCGGCGCCGCACGCGCTCCGACTCGTTGAGCACCAGCAATGTGTCGTCGGGCACCAGGTCGAGCACGGGCACCATGCGGTCCACCAGCAGGGGTGCCAGCGACTCCATCCCCTCCGCGGGCGATCCGTCCGCCACCTTCTCCAGCATCTCGGCGGCACCCGGAAGGGACTCGACGAGGCGTGCCGCGCGCTCGCGGACGGCGTCGGTCAGCAGGATCTCGCGGCACGGCGGCGCCCACAGGCCGCGCTCGGCGATCTCCAGCGAGCGCTGGTCCGCGACGGCGAACCAGCGGATCTCGGTGATCTCGTCGCCCCAGAACTCGCATCGCAGCGGGTGGTCCTCGGTGGGCGGGAAGACGTCGAGGATGCCGCCGCGCACGGCGAACTCGCCGCGGCGCTCGACCATGTCCACGCGCGTGTAGGCGGCGTCGGTAAGGCGCTGGGCGATGTCGGTGAGGTCAGCCGTGTCACCGTCTGCCAGTGACACCGGGGCGAGCTCACCCAGCCCCCCGACGACGGGCTGGAGCAGGGCACGGACCGGCATGACGAGCACGCGGACCGGCCCCGCGATGCCGGACTCCTCGGTGGGGTGGGCAAGCCGTCGGAAGACCGCCAGGCGCCGCGCCACGGTGTCGGCGCGCGGGCTGAGCCGCTCGTGCGGCAGCGTCTCCCAGGCAGGCAGGACCGCGACGTCGTCCTCACGCCCCTCGGGCAGATAGACGCGGACGGCTGCGGCGAGCTCGTCGGCCTCGCGCCCGGTCGCGGTGACCACGACCAGCGGCCGCCTCTCGGAGGCGGACGCCAGGAGGGGCGGCCGCACCCCGACGGGTCCGACGACGTCGGCCTCGCCGCGTGTGCCGACGTGCTCGACGGCGGCCGCGGCACCCGGATCGTCGAGCAGGAGCGGGAGCAGACCGGTGAGATGCATCAGGGTCCTTACAGCAGGGTGTGGAGGTGGGGCGTGGAGGTGGGGTGCGGCGACGTGGAGCGATGACACGCGCCCCGAGACCGGGTGGGCACACGACAACTGGCCCACTTTCCTCCTGCGGAGGGGCGGATGGGCTGAGAACAGCGTAGCGCTCGCCACTGACACGCCCCGGGCCGGGGCGGGCCACGCCGGGCCACCGGGGCTAGGCCGCCAGGCCCTGGGCCTCGCTGCGGTTCGGGTTCTCGAAGGCCTCGGCCATGAGACTGATCTCGCCCTCGGGCAGTGACAGGTCGCGGGCCAGGTCCGCCCAGCCCGCGGTGGCGGCGGAGACCTCGGCGACCACCTGGCGCGCGTCCTCGGGCCGCAGGCCGTAGGAGCCGCAGGTCTCCAGCAGCACGCGGACCTCACGGTCGATCTGGTTCCCCATCGGTCGCAGCGGCGTGGACTCCGCCACCGAGAACGGGTCCGGGTTCACGTCGAACAGCGGCGCCATCGACCAGCCGTCGTTACGGCGCAGGAACCCGTGGTTCTTCAGGTGGTCGTCCACGTTGCGCACGAGCAGGGTGAACGCGACGCGCCGGAACAGGTCGTGCCCGTCCGCGCTCGGCCGTCCGGAGTGGTCCGCGAGCGTCTCCGCGAGCGTGCGGTAGTCGATCGTCTCGAAGAACGCCTTCTGCACCAGCGACTCCGCCGACAGGAACCCGATCCGCCCGCCGGCGGGCAGTCGGTCGAACCGCCGGGTCAGCAGGATGCTGTGGCGTCCGTTCGCCCCGTCCACCCGGTGCAGTCTGGCCACGGGGATCTCGATCCCGGCCCGCGACGCGAGCCGCAGCGTGAGGTACTCCCAGGCCTGGACGTCCCAGCGGTCGGTGCGCAGCGGAAGCTTGGCCATCCACAGCTCGTCGTCCGCGTCGCGCACGGTGACCTTCGGCCGGGCGCCGCCCATCGACGTGCCGGCGGCGACCAGCAGCCGCAGGTCCTGGTCCGACCCGCGATGCTCGGCGACGGCGTCCGCCGCCTCCGTCAGCGACGGCAGTTCCACGAGTTCCGGTACGTCCGCGCGCGGCGGTGCCAGGTAGGTCTCACCGCCGTCGAGCGAGAGCCGCAACGCTCCGAGCCGGGTCTCGTCCTGCACCCCGAGCAGGAAGTCCTTCTCGGTGAGCCGCACCGACGCCCGGTCCTGGGCGCGTGCGCTGTTCCGTTCCGCGTGGAACAGCAGGGTGCGCCCCCACTGGTCCGGCTGGCAGTCGGCGAACGTGCCGAACATCGGCCGGTCACCCGCCGACGGGATCGGCCCGGGCGTCAGCGGCAGTTCCGGGCACAGCGCGTACGCGCCCGGCGCGCGCAGGTAGGCGTCGTCGTACCGGAACGTGCTGCCGACCAGCGCCCCACCGGTGTTGAGATGCAGGTCCAGCTCGCCGGCGTGAACCTGACGGCCGCCGGGCAGATGGACCTCGACACGGATCGCCACGGCGGCTCAACTCCTTCGATGCGCTGGGTGCGTGTCAGCCGGGAATCCTCACACGCTGCGGGAGGGTGCGCTCCGCGTGGAAGCGCCCGATCTCGGTGGTCAACGGGTCTGTCGCACCGACCACGGCGTCGGCGACCCCCAGGACCCGAAGCACCGCGAGGGTGTTCTCCAGGCTGGCGGTACCGGTGCCGTTCTCGATGCTGCGCAGGGTGGTGCGGGTGATGCCGGCGCGATCTGCCACGAGCTGTGCGGTGAGGCCGTGGATCTTGCGCCAGTTGCGGACATGCTCGCCGATCGAGGCGAGATCTCGGTGAGTTCGTTGGGACGCGCGGGCCATGGTGTCGGACTTTCTGGACGACGGCGGTCTGGGCGCGCCGCTTGGACTGTGGCTACCAGGATAGCCGTCGTCGCCTCTAAGGGATAGTGTGCTGTTCGTTAAGCGGGTGATCGCGTGAGAGGCCGCCTTCAGCTCGCGGGCGGCAGCCCTCTCAGCGCCACGGCCATCGCGCCGAGCGCCTTGAGAGCCTCTTCCGCGTCCGCCTCCTCGTAGCCGCGTGTGCACACGGCGACCACCAGGGCGTCCGGCCCCGGGCCGCCGAGGAAGGCCACGTCGTGCCGGATCCCGTCGACCCAGCCGGACTTGGACCCGAACGGGACGTCGTGGGGGAACGACGCCGTGAGCTGGCGGTCCGTCTGCCGGGACAGCAGGTCCAGCATCCAGGCCGTCCGCTCCGGACCCGCAAGCCTGCCGGTCACGATCGCCGCCATCAGCCGGGCGAGGTCCCGGGCGGTGACCAGATGAGACGGTTCGCCGGTGCCCGCCGCGACGAGGTCGGCGTACAGCCGGCTCAGCATCGAGTTCTCGCAGCCCGCGTCCGAGAGGGCCTGGTTGGGCGCCTCGAAGCCCACCCGTTCGATCATCATGTTGGTGGCCTCGTTGGAGGAGACCACGATCATCCGTTCGACGACGTCGGCCAGCGCCATCGGCGTGCCGTCCGGCGGGAGGCCCGCGTCGGCGTCGTCGGGCTCGATCGTGAACGTGCCCGCACCCGGCACCCGTGAGGTGAACGTCCTGGTGGCGATCAGCTCCTCGCCGGGCGACGCGGTCCCGGCGTCCAGCTCGCGAGCCGCGGCGACGAGCACCGCGAGTTTCACCGTCGACGCGGCGTAGACGACGACGTCGTCCTCGCGTGCCGCGAGCACCTCACCGGACGCCCGTGCGACATGGAAGGCGATGAACGGCACCCCGTCGCTGTGTGTCCCGGTCCGCACCATGAGATTCCTCCGTCCTTACCGAACGTTCCTCAGGAACTGGGCCCACCGTCGGACCAGGGAGCGCGACTGGGCCTCGTTCTCCTCCGCGTGCTCCTTGGCGGCCGCCGCCAGGACCGCTCTGTCGAGACCCTGGTCTGCCAGGGCTGCCTCGTCCCAGCGGAGGATCGCGTCCGGGGAAGCCTCCGGATGAAACTGCAGGCCCCAGGCGGCCCGCCCGACACGGAACGCCTGTACCCGGCACCCCGAAGACGTGACCAGCAGCGTCGCGTCCGGCGGCAGCGTCGTCACGGAATCCTCGTGGTTCTCCACCATCCACAGCGGCTCCGCGACGAACTGTCCCAGTACCGGGTCCCCGGCCGCCGCCGGCAGCACCTCCAGTGTGCACATCCCCCGTTCGGTCTCGCCCGACCGCGCCGTCACCTTGCCGCCCGCGACCTGGGCGAGCAGTTGCTCACCCAGGCAGATTCCCAGCAGCGGCACGTCACGGTCCAGTGCCTCCGCGGTGAGCGAGCGTTCGCGTGGCAGCCAGGGATGCTCGGCGTCGTCGTCCGGCAGGTAGCCGCCGCCGAGCAGGACGACGCCGTCGTACCCGTCCAGGCTGTCCGGCAGGCCCTCCGGCGCCCGGACGACGTCGGCCGTCGCGCCCGCCTCCGTCAGCCAGCCCCCGAGCCGTCCGGGACCCGAGCTCGTCGAGTTCTGCACCACCAGGACCTGCATCATGCCTCCACTGTCGCCGGGGTGGGGAGCGTGCGCGCGAAATGACACGCCGCCCGGTGTGACGGAGCGGTGCCGTCGTGAGCCGCGCCGGCTCCATGCGGCTCCAGGGAGGGTGGCGTGCTCGCACACCTGCCCGCTCCGGTTCCCCCGTCAGCCCTGGCGCCCTCCCCGAGCTGCCGTGCCAGCGGGCACCGGGTGTGGAAGGCGCAGCCCGCCGGGGGATCGACCGGTGACGGCGGTTCGCCCTCCACCATGATGGCCCGGGAGTCGGTCAGCCGCACCGCCGGGTCGGGAACCGGGAGCGCCGACAGGAGCGCCTGGGTGTAGGGATGGAGGGCTCTGTCGTAGACGTCGCCGGGCGGACCCTGCTCCACCAGGCGGCCCAGGTACATCACCGCGATCTCGTCGGCCACGTGGCGGACCACGCCCAGGTCGTGCGCGATGAACAGGTACGCGAGCCCGAGCTCGTCCTGCAGGTCCTGCAACAGGTTGACCACCTGGCCCTGGACGGACACGTCGAGGGCGGAGACCGGCTCGTCGCACACCAGGATCCGGGGGCGCAGCGCGAGCGCCCGGGCGATGCCGATGCGCTGCCTCTGCCCGCCCGAGAACTGGTGCGGGTAGCGGTTCACCTGTCCGGGATCGAGCCCCACCAGTTCCAGCAGCTCGCCGACGGCGGACGTCCGGCCGCGCGGCGGCCGCACGCGGTGGACGGCGAACGGCTCGCCCACGATCTGGCCCACGGACATCCGCGGGTTCAGCGCCGTGTACGGGTCCTGGAACACCATCTGCACGTCGCGACGCAACTGCCTGCGCCCGGCCCGGGACAGGTGAGCCACGTCCTCGCCGTCCACGAGCACCTGGCCAGACGTCGGGCGCTCGATCCCCAGGAGAGTGCGGGCGAGCGTCGACTTGCCCGACCCGGACTCACCGACCACCCCGAGGGTGCGGCCCGCGCGGATCGTGAAGGAGACCCCGTCGACGGCCCTCACGGCATCCGTGGTGCGGCGCCGGAGGCCGCGGCGCACCGGGAAGTGCTTGACGAGGTCACGGACCTCGAGGACCGGTTCAGTCATCAGCGGCCTCCTGGTTCTCCGGGGTGCTGGTCCCGGGATCGTCCCAGGGTTCGGCGGGTATCTCCCCGGCGCGGGATGCGGGTGCCGCACCGGCCCGGGGTGTGGGAATCGCCCTGTCGGGTGACGCGGGTACCGCCCTGTCGGGTGACGTCGGTACCGCCGCGGCGGAGGACGCCAGCACCTCGGCGGCGAAATGGCAGGCCGACGCACGGGTCGAAGGCGAGCCTTCCGGGCCGCGCGCTTCGATGACCGCGTCGGTGCCGGTGCGCGCGGCCGTGGCGTTGCGGGGGCCTGCGCCGCTGTACGCGTCGGTGCCGGTGCGCGCGGCGGCCACGACGGTGCCGTCGCCGTGCCCGTCGCCCGGCCCTCCGCGGTCGGCCGTCGGCATCCCGTCGACCGCCGCCAGGACCGGCGACTGCGTGCGGCACAGGTCCCGGGCCAGGTCACAGCGCGGATGGAAGGCGCACCCGGCCGGCGACGCACCGAGGCCCGGCGGCCGGCCGGGGATGACGGGGAGGCGGCGCCTCCCGGAGCCGGCCGTGGACCGGTCGGCTCCGGACGCGTCGGCGGTGGACCGGTCCACGGCCGACGGGATCGACCGCAACAGCGCCCGCGTGTACGGGTGCGCGGGCGACCGGAAGGTCTCGCGGACCGGAGCCCGTTCCACGACCGTCCCCGCGTACATGACGGTGACGTCGTCCGCCATGCCGGCCACCACGCCCAGGTCGTGCGTGATGAGCACCAGCCCCATGCGCCGTTCGGCCTGGATCTCGGCGAGCAGCCTCAGCACCTGGGCCTGGACCGTGACGTCGAGCGCGGTGGTCGGCTCGTCCGCGATGAGCACGTCCGGCTCCATGGCCAGTGCCGTCGCAATCATGACCCGCTGCCGCATGCCGCCCGAGAACTGGTGCGGGTAGTCCCTCACCCGGTCCCGGGCGTTCGGCACCTGGACCAGGTCCAGCAGCTCCACGGCCCGGAGCCGCGCATCGGCCCGAGACATGCCGCGCCGGGCACGAAGGGCCTCGGTCAGCTGCCGGCCCACCGTGTGCACCGGGTTGAGCGCGGCCAGCGCGTCCTGGAACACCATCGCGACCCGGTCACCGCACCGGCGGCGGTGCTCGCGCCGGCTCAGCCCCAGCAGATCCTCACCCGCCAGGCGGACCGACCCGCGTGCCACCCGCGCGGCGTCGGGCAGCAGCCCCATCACCGCGAGCGACGACACCGACTTCCCCGACCCGGACTCGCCCACCACCGCGAGCGTGCGGCCCGCCTCCACCCGGTACGACAACCCGTCCACCGCCCGCACGAAGCCCTCGGGCGTGCGGAACTCCACGGCCAGATCACGCACCTCCAGCAGGGGAACGTCCGACGGCGACGTCCCGGCGCTCATCGGGCCAGCCTCGGATCGAGGGCGTCGCGGAGGGCGTCGCCCAGGACCACGAGCGCCAGGACGGTCGCGACCAGGCAGACCAGCGGCGCGAGCAGGATGTGCGGGGCGCCGCCCGTCACCCACTCGGACCCCTGCTCGATCTGGATCCCCCAGCTCGTCGCGGGCGGCCGCACGCCGATCCCGAGGAACGACAGCACCGCTTCCCAGCTGATGATCCCCGCCACCGACGTCGGGAGGATCGCGGTCACCGGGCCGACGGCGTTGGGGAGCACGTGTCGCACCATGATCCGCAGGTCGGAGGCGCCCAGCGAACGGGCCGCGGTCACGTAGTCCAGGTTCTTGGTCTCCAGCACGCTCGCGCGGACGTACCGGGCATAGGGCATCCAGCTGAACAGGATGAGCACGATCGCGGGCAGCAGGATCACGTCGAACGTCCCACCGCCGAGGTCGACCCCCTGGAACAGGGACAGGATCAGGAGAGCGGCCAGCAGCAACGGGATCACGAGAAACACCTCGACGGTGCGCGACACCAGATAGTCCACCCAGCCCAGGTAGTACCCGGCGAGCAGGCCGAGCGTGACGCCGACGACCAGCGCCACACCCACGACCACCACCGCGAGCAGCAGCGACGGGCGGACGCCGTGCACCAGCGTCGCGAGCACGTCACAACCCAGCGAGTCGGTGCCCAGGGGGTGCGCGCCACCCGCCCACTGCGGGTCGACCCGCGCCTCGCGGATGTCGCAGGATCGCGGGCTCGTGCGGGTGAACAGCCGGGGGGCGAGCGCCATCGTCGTGAAGAGCACCAGGACGACGGCCGCGATCACCGCATCAGGCCGGCGCCGCAGCGCGCGCCAGGCGCCGGCGAGCGGGCGCGGGGTGAGGGTACGGTCCATGTCAGTCATCCGTTCCAAGGCGGATCCTCGGGTCGAGGAGGGCGTAGGCGATGTCGACCGCGATCATCACCAGCACGGTCACGGTGGTCAGGAGCGTCACGATGCCCAGCACGAGACCGACGTCGTCGTTCCGGACCGCCTCCCACAGCACGCCACCCATGCCGTAGATGTTCATCAGCCCCTCCGTGATGACCGCGCCGCCCAGGGCCTCGGCGAACGTGAGGCCGACGGCCGTGACCACCGGCACGGACGAGTTGCGGACCACATGGTGCACGACGACGCGCGGCTCGCTCAGCCCCTTGGACCGGGCCGTGCGGACGTGCTCGCCGGCGTACGACTCGAGCTGACTGGCCCGCACCAGCCGGATGAACGCCGCCGAGCCCGCCAGGCCGAGCAGGATCCCGGGGACGAGGACCGTCGCCCACGGGTGCGCCGGGTCGAACGAGGGCCGGAACCAGTACGGGGGCCAGCTGTCCTCGCCGAAGGTCTCCTTGGACCACCGGTTCAGCGGCACGGCCACGACGTAGCGGTACACGATCAGCAGCACGAAGACCGGGAACGCGTCGATCAGCACGGACGTGAGCCGGATGCCGTGGTCACCGGCCGATCCACGCCAGCGGGCGGCCACCGAGCCCAGCACCATCCCGAGGGCCAGCCACGTGACCACCACGACGCAGAACAGCCGCAGCGTGTTGGGCGCGGCGGCACCCACGATGTCGGCCACCTCACGGCCGCGCAGGTTCGTGCCGAGGTCTCCGCGGGCGTACTGGCCGAGCCGTTCGGCGAACGGCCCGAGGCAGGGGTTCCCGGGCTGGTCGAAGCACGGGTCGTCCAGTCCGAAGCGCTCCTCGACCGCTGCCACCTGTGCCGGCGTCGCGACCTTGTCCCCGAAGAACGCCTGCGCGGGGTTGCCGTTCAGCTGGATGGCGACGGTCGTGAGCAGGTGCAGCACGAACATCACCAGCAGCAGCGTCCCGGCCCCCTGCAGCAGGCGTCTCGCGATGTAGCGGGTCATCGGCTCCTCAGGCGTCCGTGACCTCGACCGCGCGGAGCATCGGAGCCCCGGAGAACGGGTTGAGGACCACGTTGTCCAGCCGCTCGCTGTAGTAGGTGGCGCTGAAGCTCCAGCGGAACGGGATGGTCGGGAACTCCTCGGCCAGGATGCCCTCCGCCTCCTGGTAGAGATCGATGGACTCGTCCAGGGTGGGGGCCTGCGCGGCCTCGTCGAGCTTGTCCTCGAACGCCTTGCTGTACCAGCCGAAGTGCCCCGCGCCCGGCTCGCCCGAGGCGTAGAAGCTGAGGTAGTTCTCGTTCAGCGGGTAGTCCGGGAACCAGTTGTTGCGGAACATGCCGTCGTAGCCCTGCGCCGCGCGCGTACTGAAGTAGTCCGGATCGATGTTCAGCTCGTACGGGATGCCGAGCACCGTCTCGATCGAGTTGCCGATCGCGGTGAAGTACTCCACCTCGGCGGCATCGTCGCCCAGGCTGATCTGCAGCTTCTCGCCCTCGGGCCAGCCGCCGGCCCTCCTCAGCGCCTCCTCGGCGGCGTCCGGGTCGTAGGTGCACCACTCGCAGGTCCCGGCCTCGCCGCCGGGCACGCCGCCCGGCACCACCCAGGAGTCGGCCGGCGTGGCGCTGCCGCTGCCGAGCGAGGAGATGATGCCCTCACGGTCGATCGCCATCGAGATCGCCTTGCGGAACTCGACGTTCTGCCAGGGGCCGTCGTCGTACAGGGAAAAGCCGAGGTAGGTGAGCGCCGAACCCGGCCGTTCCACGTACCGCTGGGACAGCTCCGGGTCGTTCCGGGCCGCCTCCACCTCCGCCGTCGGCGGGAACGACAGGTCGAGCTGCCCGGCCTGGAAGTCGGCCCAGCTCGACGTCTCACCCGTGGCGTACTCGGTCCAGTGGATCGCGTCGTAGTCCGGGGTCTCGTCCAGCGGGTAGTCCGCCCACTTCTCGGCCGTGAGCTCCTGGCTCTGGGTCCACTCGGTGACCTGGAAGGGGCCGTTCCCGATGGGCTCTGTCGCGCAGGCCTCGACGTCGTCCAGGCATTCCTGCGCGACGGGGAAGAAGCCCGTGTAGCCGAGCACGGTCGCGAAGCCCGCGAACGGCTTGTTCAGGGTGACCCGGAGGGTCAGGTCGTCCACGACCTCCAGGCCCGCCAGCTCGTCCACCGCGCCCGGCGCGACGATCTCGCCGTCGTCGCCGGTCTCGGGCTGCATGTCGTCGTAGCCCTCGATGATGCTGAAGAAGTAGTTGGAGTACAGCCCGTTGTCGCCGTCGGCCGTGTAGTTCCACGCTCGGGCGAACGCCTCGGCATCGACCGGCTCGCCGTTCTGGAACGTCAGGCCGGGCTTGATGGTGATCGTCCAGACCAGGTTCTCGGCGCCGGGTTCGATGGACTCGGCGACGTAGTTGTAGGGCTCGGTGGTCTCCGGGTCGTACCGGACCAGGCCGTCGTAGACGACGTCGAGCACGCTGATGTTGTCGTAGCTCCCCGCGTCGCCGGGGAACAGGGTCTCCATGTCCTGGCTGATCCAGGTCTCCACGGTGACCGGCCCGTCAGTGGCGCCCTCGACGTCGCTCGGGCTGCAGGCGGCAAGGGTGAGTGCGACGGCGGCCACGCCGGCGGTCGCGGTGATCCTGGAGGTGATCTGCGCCATGACGCAACTTTGGCACGACTCCGGATTAATGCAAGTAAATGCGTAGTAAAAGATGCGGCATCCGGTCTGTGTCGGAACGGCATCGCCGGAGGCGGGCGCCAGGGGCCGCGCCTCCCTACCGGTGACGACGTCGGCGACGGAGGTTTCCGTTGCCGCCGACGTCGTGACCGGCGCAGGTTCCCGGCGGCGGCTCCTCGGCGGATGCCGAGGGGCCGCCGACCAGGATCCTCCGAGGCGGAGCGCTCTACCGCCGCTTGGCGGCCTTCCCGCACTTCTTGACGAGCTGGGCCACACCCCAGTGCGCCGTGGACTGATAGCCGGCGCCCGTCGGGTCCGCCCAGTTGCGGATCGCGGTGCGGGCGCCGTCGGCGGCGTCGTTGACCTGGAAGTCGACGCCGTGGAACGTGCCCGTGCCGCCGTACGAGAGCAGGTCGATCGCAGCCTCGACCACGTAGCCGCCCTCGACCTGCCGCACCGCCGACGTCACCCGTGCCGCCTGGTCGGCCTCGTCGCCCGTCCCGAAGGAGACCGCGTTCTCGGCCGAGATCCGGATCTGCGTGTCGTCCGCGCGGTACGCGCCGTTCTTCGCGTTGCCGGCGTCGACGTAGATCTCCACCGAGTCCTGGATCCACGGGTCCGAGCCGGACACGTCGACCACCGGGTCGGTCACCTCGGCCAGCACGTACAGCGTGCTTCCGGACCACACGCTCCGCACCGTGGCCTCGGCGCCCGTCTCGCCGTCGATCCTCCTGGCGGTGGTGACGGGCGTGGCCTTCCGGTACGCCTTGTCCGCCACGCCGTCGATCACCGGGACCTTCCGGGCGTTGCGCACCTCGGGGATCTCCAGGAAGGACAGCTCCTCGACGAACGTCAGCGTCCCGAGAGCTCCCGGCGAGTTCCACGCCCCGGCTGCCTCGCCGCCGTCGGTCACCCGCACGTCGAACCCGGCGGTGGCGCCCTCGACGGCCGCGTCGAGCGGGAGGTGGACGACGACGTCGTACCCGCCCTCACGCTCGGACACCACGGCGGGCACGTCGCCCGTCCCGTCCCGGCCGACCGCGTAGGTCGTGTCGTCCATCGCCAGCGTGAGCGCGTCGCCGCCGTCGGCCGCTGGGTCGTCGACGGACACGTAGGCGGTCAGATGGTCCGGTGCCCAGCGCAGCTGGAACGCGGCCTGCCCGCCTGCCGCGGCGAACGTGTGCAGCGGGAGCTTGCGCCACTCCGGGGACGCGGTCGCGGCGTCGTCCAGCGGTACGTCGCCGGCGAAGACGTCCGCGGCGCGCAGCGTGGCGGGCAGGTCGCCGTCGACCACGCCGGTGTAGGCGGGCTTGGCCTGATAGGCGTCGTCGAACACGAGCGGGGCGCCGCTGTCGACCCGCCAGGAGCGGCCGTCCGTCAGGCCCCACACGGTGACGCTGAACAACTCGTCCGAGCGGTCCCGGAACGCGCGGAAGGCGTCCCGGTAGTAGTAGCCCTGCTCGATGAGGTTCGCCTGCGTGACCGGGGTGCCCGTGGTGACGTCCAGCTCGGTCACCGCCTGCGTGACGGGCAGGTCGGAGAACCGGTCCAGGGCGCCCTCCAGCGCACTGACCGGCATCGACAGATTCACGTGGAACTGGTGCCCGACGCCGTCCACCGGGACCCCGCGAGCCAGCAGCCGCTCCACCAGCGCGTGGTAGCGGTCCTGCTTGCCGGACTGCTCGGTGTTGTAGTCGTTGATGAACAGCGTCACCGGCCGCTCGGCGACCGTGTCCGACGGCGGCGCCGCGTAGGTCTCGTTGAACGCCTCGTCGGCGTACTCGAAGGCCAGGTCGATGAAGTCCTCGCCGAGGATCCGGTACCACTCCGACCGGCGCAGTCCGTCGGCGTGGTCCCCGCCGTCCGAGACCACCTCGTTGACCACGTCCCACGCGACCAGCGGGTTGGTGTCGGAACCGAAGAGCCCGTAGTCGTCCGACAGGTTCTGCGCGATCGCGAAGATGTGGTCGTGCAGGCGCTGGCGCAGGATCGCCTGCCCTGCGGCGTCCGCGGTCAGCGGCTCCCCGGCGTCGTCCTGGAAGAACCAGTCCGGCGTCTGGCTGTGCCACGCCAGGACGTGGCCGTAGACGCGCAGGTCGTTCGCGGCGGCGAAGTCCATGAGGGCCGTGGCCTCGGGGTGACGGCGGAACGTGCCCTCGTCGTCGTACCAGGCCTCCGGCTTCATGTGGTTCTCGGGCGTGATCTGGCCGAAGTGCCGGGTCAGGAGGTCCGACGCCGGGCTGCTGGTCTCGCGGGAGTCGATCGCCACGCCGACCGGGAAGTCCGTCGTCGCGCGGATCGGCGTGAGGTCCTCGACGACCGGGGGCCTCGGGACCGAGATCTCGATGTCGTCGACGTACCAGTCGCTGAGGTTCTCGCCGTTGTAGGCGGTCTCCAGGTAGAGCAGCGCGTCGTCGGCCGGCGGCATCGTGAAGCTCGCGGTGACCTGCCGCCACGCGGAACTCGACATGCCGTCGAACTGGCCCACGGTGTCGTAGCTGGTCTCGCCCCCGCTGGTGTGGGCGAGGCTGAGCCAGACGTTGCCCGGCGTGGCGCCGTCGGCGAACCGGACCCAGGCGGACACCTCGTACGTGACACCGGCCCGCAGCGTGTCGGTGACGTCGAGGCCGATGCCGTCGCCGGTGTTCTCGCGGTTCGTGATCCCGGCGGAGTAGACGGACTCGTGGGCCTGGGCGTCGGTGGCGGCGACCGTGAAGCCGCTGCCGTCCGCGCCGTTGCGGGGGCCCCAGCCCCCGAGCGTGCCGTCCTCGAAGTCCGTGGTCAGCACGGTGCCCGATGCCGGGGGAGTGCCCTGCGGGAACACGAACTCCCAGCCGTCGGCGAGGCGCTCGGTGACCACCGTGCGTACCGCGGCGAGGGTGCCGGAGCGGTCGCCGCCGCCGTCGTGGGCGAGCACGAGCTGGCCGGGCACCATCGCGGCGCGCAGGTTGTCGGTGAGGGTTGCCTCGTCCTGCGTCTCCCAGTCCGCGATGGTGTTGCGCACGTCCAGCGGCTGCATGCCCAGTTCGACGGCGACGTCGGACGTCACGCCCCACGAGCCGTTCGGCGCACGCCAGAACGGGACCTTCTGGTTCGGGTCGCCGAGCGCCTCGCGGATGATCCGCAGGTTGTCGACCATGTCCGCGCGCACCTGCTCGGACGTCCAGCCGCCCATGTCGGCGTAGCCGGTCGAGTGGTTGCACAGCACGTGGCCCTCGTCGACGATCCGGCGCAGGAGCTGGGCGCCGCCGTCGGCCTGGATGTTCTGTCCGATCACGCAGAACACGGCGTGCAGATGGTTCTCCGCGAGGAAGTCCAGCAGGGCGGGCGTGGTGCCGGGGTTCGGCCCGTCGTCGAACGTGAGGGCGGAGACGTCGCCGCTCCCGTCGGCGAGATACGCCGGGGTGGGGACGGGGTTGATCGCGCCGCCCGGCGCGGTGCCCGGATCCGGGCTGTTCTCGCTGGTCACGAGGATGTCGTCGACCATGATGGTGTACGGCCCCTCCTGGTCGGTGGTGCCGAGGTAGGCCTGCAGGGCGCTCGGGTCGGCGTCGGCCGGAGCGGTGAACGAGCCGGTCACGGTGGTCCACTCGGACGTGATGGTGGTGTTGCCGATCCAGTCGTAGTCCGGCTTCATCACGAAGCGGACGCCGGTGGAGGCGGGCTGGGTCTCACCCGCGGCGGCGGGGGCGAGGCGGGCACGCATCGAGAAGTCGTACGTGGCGCCGGCCTCGAAGATGCCGGTGGGGGACTGGATGCCCTCGTAGTCGGCGGCGCGGGTGATGGACAGGACGTTGTCGGCGGCGTCGTCCGGGTCGGGGACCACGTCCAGCGTGGCGCCTCCTGACGCGGTCCAGGCACCGGTGGTGCCGTCGGCGAAGTCGACCGCGGTGACGACGACGGGGTCGGCCGCTGCAGGTGCCGTCAGGGCGACGGTTGTCGCGACGGAGCCGGTCAGGGCCAGTGAGGCGGTCACGACGGCGGCGGTCGCGCGGCCGCCGGGGGGAGTGGGCGGACGGGCGTGTGTAAAACGATTTCTCGATGGGAAACGATTTCGATCAAACATCAGAGGCGCTCCCTTGCGCAGTCCGGGTGCTTTGGGCGTGATGGTAGCCACACCCCGGGAGCGAAGGCCAGCCGCAACCGGGCGATCGGCCTCGCCGCGCCCCACCCGGCGACCACGCCACTCCGGGGCGCACCCATCATCCGGAATGGTGTGGTCGCCGGGTGGCCCGCAGGAATGGCGTGGTCGCCGAGGATCGCGTGGTCGCTGTTCGGCGAGGAGTCGCGGGGGCCTCAGCTGCCGGTCAGTTCCTTGAGCCGGCCCTTCGCGATGCGAATGCGGCGCGGCGTCCGGGCCGCCACCGCCGAGTCGTGCGTGACCATGACCAGCGTCAGGCCCTGTTCCTTCCACAGGCCTTCCAGCAGGTCGATGATCTCGTCCCGGGTCTCCTCGTCGAGGTTTCCCGTGGGCTCGTCGGCCAGCAGCACGGTCGGGTTCTTCACCAGCGCCCGCGCGATCGCGACCCGCTGCTGCTGCCCGCCCGACAGCTCGCCCGGCAGGTGGTCGGCCCGCTCGCCCAGCCCCACGGACTCCAGCGCCTCCAGGGCACGCCGCGCCCGGTCAGCCTTCGTCACACCCATGGGCACGAGCGCCGTCTCCACGTTCTCCTGCGCGGTCAGGGTGGGGATGAGGTTGAAGTTCTGGAACACGAAGCCCACGGTCTCCGCGCGGACCCGGGTGAGTCCGGCGTCGTTCATGGTGGCCAGGTCCTTCCCGTCCAGCATGATGCTGCCCGACGTCGGCCGGTCCAGCCCGCCCAGCGCCTGGAGCAGCGTGGACTTCCCGCCTCCGGTCGGGCCCTGGACGGACAGCAGCTCGCCGTCCGCGATGCGCAGGGAGACGTCGCGCAGCGCGTGCACGGTCCGCTTGCCCTGGGTGTAGGTCTTGCTCACGTTCTCGATCTGGTACATGACATGCCTTCTCTCGGTGTACGACGACGGCGCGTGGAGCGGTGACGCGCGGTGTGCTCCACGCGGCGGCCGCCTGGTGGCTCAGGCGAGGGAGCGGAACGCCTCGGCGGGGCGCAGGCGAGCCGCGCGCTGCCCGCCGACGACGCCCGCGACGAGACCGCCCAGCACCGCCAGGCCCACCGCGGCGACGACGATCCACAGGGAGACCGGCGCGTGCAGCACGACGTCGGACACGGTCCCGGTCAGCCCGCCGCCACCGCCGCCGCCGAACCCGGCCGGGCCGCCTCCCGCAGCCTCACCCGCGGCGTCCTGCATCGCCTGGCCCATCTGCGGCCCGCCGCCCCTGCCGCCGAACCCCCCGATCTGGGCCCCGGCGGACCCGCTCAGCGTGATGCCGGAGAGGTTCACCGCCAGGACGGCCAGCCCGCCCAGCGCCACGCCCGCGACGCCGCCGATCAGACCCTGGGCGACGGACTCGCCCGCGATCTGCCCCACCACGCGGCGCTGCGGCCACCCGAGCGCCTTGAGCGTGCCGAGCTCGCGCGTGCGGCGGTTCACCCCGGAGACGGTGAACAGGATCGCCAGCCCGAAGGCCGCGAGCAGGACGATCACCGACAACCACCTGCCCAGCGTCGAGACCAGGGACGCCGCCGTGGACAGCGAGCCGGACACGCCCTCGGCGAGATCGGCCTGGGTGGAGACCGTCGCGTCCGGCAGTTGCGCACCGATCGCGGTGGAGACGGCCTCCACGTTCGACGACGAGTCGACCTGCACGTACAACGTCGTGACCTGGCCCTCCATGTCGGCGAGCGTCGCGGCCACGTCGATCGGGAGGTAGACGTTCGCCGCCGTCTCCACGCCCTCGCCGGTGGTCGACGCCACGGTGCCGATCACCTCGAGGTCGGTGCCGCCCACGGTGATCGTGTCGCCCACCGCGATCTCCTCCTGCTCCGCGTAGACGGCGTCGAGCACGGCCACGTCCGCGCCGGTGTCGGACGCCTCGAAGGTCCGTCCGTCGGCCACCTCGGTGGTGGTGAGCGGCCCGACGGCGTCCGCGGCCGGGTTGATCCCGGTGATGGTCTGCTGGTCGATCTCGAAGGAGGACGGGCCGCCCTGACCGCGGCCTTGTCCGTCGCCGTCGCCGGCCTGGCCGGGAGCCGCGCCGGGCTCCCCGGCCTCGCTCAGCTGGTCGAAGTCGGGCATCTCACCCGAGAAGCTGGTGCTGGTCAGCTCCAGCGTGGCGGCCACGCCGGTCACGTCGTCGAGGCCGGCGACGGTGTCGAGTGCGCTCGCGTCGAACGCCGTCGTCCCGGGGCTCGTGCGCAGGCGCTCCTGCGCGATCTCCCGCGTGCCGTCGTCGGTCGCCTCCCCGTCCTCCGCGTCGAAGTCGAAGCGGCCCGGGCCGAACCCGCCACCCTCACCGGGCTGGGCGTTCTGCGTCACGGTGATGTCGGTGCCGACGCCGTAGACCGACTCCAGGACGTCGGCCTGCGCGTCGCGAACGCCGGCGGACACGGACGAGACCACCATGACCAGTGCGATCGCAACGGCCAGCCCGATCGCGACCACGGCCGTCTGCTTGCGTCTGTTGCGCAGCTCCCTGCGCAAGTACGTGAGGAACATGGCGCCGAGGCTCGCGCGAACCGCTGGGGCGGTCCTGGCGCGATGCTGTGGTGACGCTATGAGTCTGCCTGCCCGCGGACCCGGCGGGACGTGGGAGCATCGGCGCATGGATGAGCTGCGCCGCGCCGTCGACGTCATGGACCGTCTCTACTCGCCCGGCGGATGCCCGTGGGACCGGAAGCAGACCCACACCTCGCTCGTGCCGTACCTCCTGGAGGAGGCGCACGAGCTGGCCGAGGCCATCGAGTCCGGCGACCGCGACCACATGCGCGAGGAACTCGGCGACGTGCTGCTCCAGGTGCTGTTCCACGCGCGGATCGCGGCGGAGGAACCCGAGCCGTTCGCGGTGGGCGACGTCGCCCGCGATCTCGCCGACAAGCTCGTGAGGCGTCACCCGCACGTGTTCGTGCCCGACGGCCAGGAACGGTCCGCCGACGACGTGCTCGCCGGATGGGAGGACATCAAGCAGGCGGAGAAGCAGCGCACCTCCGTGCTGGAGGGCATCCCGCTGGCCCAGGGCGCGCTCGCCCGTGCGCAGAAGGTCGTGTCGCGCGCCGCCAAGGCCGGGATCGCCGGCACGGTTCACGAGGTGGCGCCCGGTGCCGCGGTCCCGGGTGCCGGTGAGCCGGGACCCGCGCGGGAGAACGAAGAGCCGGCGTCGTACACCCTCGCGGAGCGCTACGGCGCCGAGCTGCTCGACGTCGTCCGGCGGGCCCAGGCCGACGGCGTGGACGCCGAGCAGGCGATGCGTGCGGCGAGCCGCGCCCTGGAGGAGCAGGTGCGCGCCGCGGAGTCCGCGCCGACCGCCTGAGGCGCGCCGCCGGTCCGCATGGGCCCGTGCAGGTTCGGTTCCGTCGGTGCTGCCCTGCCGGCGCTGCTCTGCCGGTGCTGCCCGGCGTGCTGCTCTGCCGGCGCTGCCCGGCTGGCGCTGCCCGGGGTGCTGCTCTGCCGGTCTGCTCTGCCGGGATCTGTTCTGCTGGGATCTGCTCTGCCGGATCTGCTGTGCCGGATCTGCCGTGCGGGTGTTGTGCTGCCGGTGTTGCTCACCCGGCGCCGAAGTCCGCCCCGTGCGGACTCATCCCGTGCCGGCCGTGCGGGTGGTCGGCACCTGCGGTGCGTGGGGTGTCCGCTGGTCGGTCCCGGGGATCACGAGGGGCGGGCCTTGGCCATAGGCTGGGGGCCGTAACCTCCGAGCAACAACCTGATCGAGGAGAACCCGTGGCTAGCATCGAAGCCGTTGGAGCACGCGAGATCTTGGACTCGCGCGGCAACCCGACCGTCGAGGTCGAGATCGTCCTGGACGACGGCACCTACGCCCGCGCCGGCGTGCCGTCCGGCGCGTCGACGGGCGCGTTCGAGGCCGTCGAGAAGCGCGACGGCGACAAGAGCCGCTACCTGGGCAAGGGCACGGAGCAGGCCGTCGCCGCGGTGAACGAGCAGATCGCCCCCGAGCTCATCGGGTACGACGCCGAGGAGCAGCGCATCGTCGACGCGACGATGCTGGAGCTGGACGGCACCCCGAACAAGGCCAACCTGGGCGCCAACGCGGTGCTGGGCGTGTCGCTCGCCGTCGCGAAGGCCGCCGCGAAGTCCGCCGGCCTGGACCTGTTCCGCTACATCGGCGGCCCGAACGCGCACGTGCTGCCCGTCCCGATGATGAACATCCTGAACGGCGGGTCGCACGCGGACTCGAACGTGGACATCCAGGAGTTCATGATCGCGCCGATCGGTGCCCCCACGTTCAAGGAGGCGCTGCGCACCGGCGCCGAGGTGTACCACGCCCTCAAGTCCGTGCTGAAGGAGAAGAGCCTTGCCACGGGCCTCGGCGACGAGGGCGGCTTCGCGCCGAACCTCGCGAGCAACCGCGAGGCGCTGGACCTGATCCTCGTCGCGATCGAGAAGGCCGGCTACACGCCGGGCTCCGACGTGGCGCTCGCGCTCGACGTGGCCTCCACGGAGTTCTTCTCCGAGGGCTCGTACTCCTTCGAGGGCGGCAAGAAGTCGACCGAGGAGATGGTGTCCTACTACGAGCAGCTCGTGGCGGACTACCCGCTCGTCTCCATCGAGGACCCGCTGAGCGAGGACGAGTGGGGTGCCTGGTCGGCCCTCATGGAGTCGGTGGGCGACAAGGTGCAGATCGTGGGCGACGACCTGTTCGTCACCAACCCGGAGCGCCTCGCGCGCGGCATCGCCGAGAAGTCGGCCAACTCGCTGCTGGTCAAGCTCAACCAGATCGGCACGCTGACCGAGACGCTCGACGCCGTCACGCTCGCGCAGCGCAACGGCTTCACCACGATGACCTCCCACCGCTCCGGTGAGACCGAGGACACCACCATCGCGGACCTGTCCGTGGCCACGAACGCCGGACAGATCAAGACCGGTGCGACCGCCCGCGGCGAGCGCATCAACAAGTACAACCAGCTCCTGCGTATCGAGGACGCCCTGGACGACGCCGGCCAGTACGCCGGCCGCACGGCGTTCCCCCGCTTCCAGGGCTGACACCGGCACGCTTCCCCGGGCTTCCCTGACTCCCGGGCGGTTCGGCCTGGCCGGACGGTGCGTGGTCGGTCGTACGGCGTGTGGTCGGTCGTTCGGCGTGTGGTCGGTCAAGTGATTGACCGACCACACGCCGAACGACCGACCACACGCCGTTTCCGGCAGGGGCGGCAAGCCGGTCGGGTCTTGTGAGCGGCGCGCCGTTCGAAATGTCGTGATCATCGACGCCACCGTCGGCACAATCAAGGCGTGTCCTCGTCTCGCCGCCCCATGTCGCCGTCCGCCTCCGAGCGGCGTCGTCAGAGCGGGCAGCCGCGGGCGTCCAGCGGGGAAGGGAAGCCCGCATCGGGGAAGTCGGCCGGCGGGAACGCGACCCCGGGGAAGTCTGCTCGCGGGAACGCGGCCGGCGGGAAGCCTGATGCCGGGAAATCGGCCGGTGCGAGCCAGGCCGGCGGGAAGCCCGCATCGGGGAAGTCGGCCGGTGCGAAGTCGGCCGGTGGGAGCTCGGGCGGCGTGACGTCGGGCGACACCGGTGCCGCGGGCGCCAAGGCCGCGCGTTCGACGACGTCCCGTCCCGCCTCCAGCGGTTCCAGGTCGGTCACGTCCAGGTCCGCGGCGGTTACCGGCTCCGGTGCGTCCGGGGCGATGCGACGGCCGTCGTCGGGCACTCCGAAGAGTGGTCAGCGGGGACCGGGGAACGCCAAGCGGCCGCCGCAGCCACGACCGCGGCAGGCGGCGGTCGGAACCGGAAAGGCGGCGGGGGGCGGCAAAGGCACCGAGGGCAGCAAGGTCCGGCCGTCCCGCTCGGAGCGGAAGAGGTCCTCGTACGGGTTCGCCGTACCGGAGGTGCTGACCGTCCGGGCGCTGGTGCTGTCGGTGGTCGTGCTGCTGGCCCTGGTGCTGCTGCTGCCGACGGTCCGCGCGGTGGTGGCGCAGCAGGCGCAGCTGTCGGACCTGCGGCTGGAGCTGTCCGAGCAGCAGGAGCAGAAGGCCGCCCTGGAGAACGAGCTGGGGCGCTGGGACGACCGGTCGTACGTCATCGAGCAGGCCAGGACCAGGCTGCGGTTCGTCATGCCCGGAGATACCCCGTGGCGAACGCTCGACAGCGACTCGGTGCAGAAGGAGGAGCCGGAGCCCGGTCCGGTCCAGACCCCGCGCGAGGACGCGGACGGCGACACTCCCTGGTTCGCGAAGCTGTGGGACTCGCTCCGCATCGCCGACTCGGAGTAGCCGCCTCGAGGCGTCATCGAGTGACCTGCGCACCCGATCCACGCCCGCGCCCGCGCCCGCGTCGGTGGCGTCGGTGTGTGACCCGCCACCCTGCCGATGCGGTGTGGCGCCGAAGGCCTGAGGGAGAATGGGCGCGTGAGTGAACCAGCCGCCGTGAGCCCCGAGACCGTCGATCCGCAGGACCTCGCGGTGCTGCGGGAACAGCTCGGGCGGGTGCCACGCGGCGTCGTCGGGATCGCCGCGCGCTGCGTGTGCGGGCGCCCGCTGGTCGCGCGGACCGCGCCGCGTCTGCCGGACGGGGCGCCGTTCCCCACCACCTTCTACCTGTCGCACCCGGGAGCGGTCGCGGCGGCGTCGCGCCTCGAGGCGAACGGCGTCATGAAGGAGATGAATGCCCGGCTGGGTGAGGACGAGGAGCTGGCCGCCCGCTACCGCGCGGCGCACGAGCACTACATCGCCCGGCGTGAGGAGCTCGGCCACGTCGACGAGATCGACGGGATCTCCGCCGGTGGCATGCCCACGCGGGTGAAGTGCCTGCACGCGCTCATGGCGCACGCGCTCGCGGCCGGCCCGGGGGTGAACCCGCTGGGGGACGAGGCGCTGGAGCTCGTGCGGGACGACTGGCGCCCTGATCGCTGCACCTGCTGAACCGACCCGGCCGTGCGGGCCGCGTGGGCGTGTCACCCGGTCCGCGACCGGTCCCGCGCGGGACAGCCCGGCGTTCCCGTCCCGGCCTTCCGTCCCTTCCCGACCTGCCGCCCGGCGCTGTTCGTCGGGCGATTCCCGAGGAGCCCACCATGACCTCCCGCGTGGCCGCCATCGACTGCGGCACCAACTCCATCCGTCTTCTCGTCGCCGACGTCGACGACGCCGGAGGGCTGACGGAGCTCGACCGCAGGATGGAGATCGTCCGGCTCGGGCAGGGCGTCGATCGCACCGGTGAGCTGCACCCGGAGGCGCTGGACCGGACGCTGGCGGCCACGCGGCAGTACGCGCAGGTCATCGAGTCACTGGGGGCCACCACGGTGCGGTTCGTGGCGACGTCGGCCACGCGGGACGCCCGCAACCGGGACGAGTTCTTCTCCCGGGTGCACGACGTCCTGGGGGTGGGGGTCGAGGTGATCTCGGGCGACGAGGAGGCGGCGTTGTCCTTCCGTGGCGCCACCAGCGCCGTGGCGCAGACCCATCCGGGTCCGTTCCTCGTGGTGGACCTCGGCGGCGGCTCGACCGAGCTCGTGCTCGGTACCGAGTCGGTGGAGGCGGCGCGCTCGATCGACGTGGGTTCGGTCCGGATGACGGAACGACACTTCCGCGCGTCGCACGGCGGCGCGGACACGTCCCCGGGGAATCACCCCGGGGACGTGCCGCCGGAAGCACCGCCGTCGCCGGAGGCCGTGGCAGAGGCCCGGGCCGACGTCCGGGCGGCCCTGGACGACGCCGCTCGTGCGGTCCCGTTCGGCAAGGCCCGCACGCTGGTGGGGCTCGCCGGATCGGTCACCACGATCACGGCGCACGCACTGGGCCTGCCGGCGTACGACCGCGACCGGGTGGGCGGCGCCGAACTGCCTGTCGAAGCGGTGCTCGCCTCGTGCCAGGCGTTGCTGGCCTCTTCCCGTCAGGAGCGGCTGGAGATGGGATTCCTCCACCCCGGGCGCGTGGACGTCATCGCTGCGGGGGCACTGGTCTGGTCCGAGGTGGTCGAGCGGGTCGCGCACGACGTCTCGGCGGCCGGCGGTGCGCTGACCGAGGTCGTGACGAGCGAGCACGACATCCTGGACGGGATCGCGCTGGCCCTCGGTTGAGGTTTCCTTGTCCGCACAGTGGTGCGCGTCACGGCGTGAGCCGCCGAACACCCGGCATGTGGGCCTGCCGGGGCGCGGTAGTCTGAGAATCATGCCTCAGAACGACCTGACCTCGGTCAGCCATGCCCAGACCGCGGCAGCCTCGCCCCGTCCGCGCAAGGTGCCGCGGATCCTGGTGCTCGGCGGCGGGTCCGTCGGCCTCTATGTGGCGCGCCGCCTGCGCAGGAAGTTGAAGAAGCGGGAGGCGGCGATCGTCGTCGTCGACCCGCGGCCGTACATGACGTACGCCCCCTTCCTGCCCGAGGCCGGCGCCGGCTCCATCGACGCCCGCGACGTCGTCGCGCCGCACCGTCGTGCCCTCAAGGGCATCGACGTGCTGCAGGGCAAGGTCACGGCGATCGAGCACGGACGCAAGCACGTCACGATCACGCCCGAGGAGGGCGAGGCCTACGAGGTCTCCTACGACGAGCTCGTCGTCGGGCTCGGCTCCGTCTCCCGGACGCTGCCGATCCCGGGCCTGGCAGAGACCGCCATCGGCTTCAAGAACGTGGAAGAGGCCATCGCGGTCCGTAACCACGTGATCAACCGTCTCGACGTCGCGTCCTCCACCTGGGACGCCGAGCTGCGCACCCGGATGCTGACCTTCACGTTCGTCGGCGGAGGCTTCGCGGGCATCGAGGCGCTCGCCGAGATCGAGGACATGGCGCGGTACGCGACCCGCCAGTACGACACGATCTCGCCCGAGGACCTGCGGTTCGTCATGATCGAGGGCTCGGGCCGCATCCTGCCCGAGGTCACGGAGCCGATGAGCCTCTACGCCCTGGCCACGATGAAGGAACGCGGGATCGAGTTCCACCTCAACACGTTCCTCTCCTCCTGCGAGGACGGTCACGTGGTCACCTCCACGGGTGTCGAGTTCGACACCGACACGATCGTGTGGACCGCGGGCGTCAAGGCGAACCCCGTGATCAAGGACGCGTCCGACCTTCCCACCGACAGGATGGGCCGGGTCACCGTCAAGCCGACCCTGCAGGTCGAGACGGAGGACGGCGAGGTCGTCGAGGGTGCCTGGGCCGCGGGCGACTGCGCCGCCGTGCCCGACGTCCTCAACCCCGGATCCTTCTGCCCGCCCAACGCGCAGCACGCGATCCGTGAGGCGAAGCGCCTGGCCGACAACATCGTCGCGCAGCACAAGGGCGGCACGGCGAAGGACTACGAGCACAAGAACGTCGGTGTCGTGGCATCGCTCGGCCTGTACAAGGGCGTCGCGGAGCTGTTCGGCTGGCTGAAGCTGCGTGGTCCGCTCGCCTGGATCGCGCACCGTGGCTACCACGTCATGGCGATGCCGACCGGCAACCGGAAGATCCGCATCATGATCGGCTGGATGGGTCAGTTCCTCATGGGCCGTGAGCTGGTCTCCCTCGGCTCGCTGCACGACCCGCGCAACGAGTTCCGCGCCGCCGCCGTTCCCGGGAAGCCCACGTCGGAGAAGGTCGAGCAGAAGGCCGAGTCCTCTGCGGCGCGCGCCGCGTCCGGCGCCGCCGCCAAGTAGCCGGCCGGTGCGGGGGAGCGGCCCGCACCGAAGGCTCTCACGCACAGCCCGCACGACCTCGTCGTGCGGGCTGTGTCGTGTCCGTGGTGGACGGCCGGTGGCGGTGCCGACGGCGGTCATGGTGACGCCCACGCGGCGCCGAGAAGGCCCGCGACGCCACGCGGCGCCGAGAGGGCCCGCGGCGCCTGGCGGCGCCGAGGAGCCCGCGTCCGACTAGGCTCTGATCTGCGCCCCCATAGCCCAACTGGTAGAGGCAGCCGGCTTAAACCCGGCCCAGTACGGGTTCGAATCCCGTTGGGGGCACCAAGACTTCCCTCCCGTTCCGCGCCTGTCGGTGATGCCCTGTTGATCGACAGGGCAAGTGAGAGTAAATGCCGGCGCCGTCGCCGGGGTTGGATGGACGCGGTCGGCGGACCTGGCTGCGACGCGAGCAGGTCCGTGCCGCATCATCTCAGCGGATCGGGGAGAAGCCATGCTGGTGGAACGGTTGGACGCCCTCTCACGCGAGGCCCCCGAGAGGATTGCCGTACGGTCGCAGGGCGTTCGCCCGATGACGCGGGCGGAGTTCGCGGCCGCCGCCCGGCACGCCGCCGTGGCCATCCGGGGCTGCTGGGACGCCGGCACCCACGACGGCCCGGTGGCGGTCGTCGTCGACGGCACTCCGCCGTCCCTCGCCTCCCTGGTCGGTGCTCTCGAGTGCGGGCTCGACGTCGTCGCCGTGGAGGCCGGTGCGCCGGCGCTGACCGGTGCTCGGGACGTGCTCGCCGACCTCGACGTCGGCGTCGTGGTTGCCGCGCACGCGCCCGGGACGTGGCCGGGGGCCACGGTGCTGGACCCGGCCGGTCTGCGGGGTGCGGCAGGTGCGGCGACGCCGTCCGGCGGCGTCACGGACCCGGCAGGAGAAGCGGACCTGCTTCAGCTCACCTCGGGCTCCTCGGGCCGCCCCCGGCTGGCCCGGCAGACGCACGCCGGCGCCGTCGCGGCGGCGCTGTCCTACGTCGACCGGTTCCAGCTCGCCGCCGACGACGTCGTCGTGCTTCCCGTCTCGGCGGCGCACTCCTACGGCATGGCAGGCATGCTGTCCGCCCTGATCGTGGGTGGGTCGGTCACCTCCGTACCGACGTTCACCCCGGCCGGGGCCGTGACCGCACTGCGTGACGCGACCGTGCTGTTCGGCACGCCCTTGATGTACCGCTACCTGACCGTCGGGCTCCTGGGCCGGGGCGAGGCCGGCGCCCTGCGGGCCGCGGTGAGCGCCGGGGCGCCGCTGGATGCCGAGGTGGCCCAGACCTTCCGGGACAGGACCGGTGTCGTGATACGCCAGATCTACGGAAGCACGGAGGCCGGCCTGATCGCCTGCACCCCCGTGTGGCGGGCGGGCGTCCCGCCGGACGCGGTCGGTCCCCCGGCCCCGGGCGTGGACGTCCGCGTGGCGCGCGACGGTGAGCTGCTGGTCCGGACGCCCTCGCTGATGCGCGGCTATCTGGGGGACGAGGCGCCCCGCCGTGAGGACGGCTTCCAGCCCACCGGCGACCTGGGATCGCTCGGCGAGGACGGGCTGCTGCGAATCACCGGCCGCAAGAGCCACTTCGCCAAGATCGGGGGCCGGCGCGTCGGCCTCGCCCTCGTGGAGGAAGCCATGAGGGCCTGTCCGGGCGTGGTGGACGCGGCCGCGCGGTCACGCGCCGCGCCGGACGGCGACGAGCGGCTCGTCGGCTACGTGGTCCTCGACGGCGTCGCACCGGGCGACGTGCTCACCGCCCTGCGCGGCGGCGGACTGGCGCCGTACGAGGTCCCGTCGGAACTCCGTGAGCTTCCCGAGCTGCCGCGCAACCACCTGGGAAAGGTCATCGCGGAGGCTCTCGACGTGGCGGCGGAGGTCGCGCGGGCACCAGGCGGCTGACAGCACTGCGCAACCGTAGGTATTGAGAGGTAATGGCAAAAGATAGACGGGGGGCATCGCATGAAATGTCGTCAAAACGGAGGAGCGGATTGAGATGCGATCTCGGGTCACGGTGGGGGTTCTCAGTTCGAGTCTGGTGCTGCGGCGGGGCTTGTTCTCCCTGGTGGACGAGGCCACCTGCGTCTCGTCGGTGATCGTCGTCGACGAGCGTGACGTACTGCGTCCGGACTGCGCCGACATCGTTGTCACAACGGTGCATGACCTCGAGTCGATACCGCTGGACGGCGCAGAGCGGGTGCTGGTGGCGCTGTCGTCCGCACCCGATGTGAGCGAGTGCTTCAGGAGCCGCCGGGTCCCCGACGGCTACTTCCTGCTGCAGGAGGTCTCCGTGGGCCAGCTCGACCTGGCCATCGGTGACTGCCTGGGCGGGAGATTCCCGGCACCTCGCGAGGTCGTTCGGGAGCTCGCGGCCAGGGCGCACGTGGACAAGCCCGTCGTACGGACAGCCGTGACCAGCAGGGAAGCTGACACGCTGGAGCTGATGGCGTCGGGGCTCAGCAACGACCAGATCGCCACACGGCTGGGGATCACCCGGCACGGCGTCAAGCGTCTCGTCTCGAGCACCCTGCTCAAACTGGGTGCGAGCAACCGGACGAGCGCCGTGATGCGGGCGATCGAGATGGGGATCATCCGCTACCCGTGGCAGGCGGGGCCCAAGCACGCGGCGGGTCACGTGTCCTGACGTCCAGCGGCCCTCGAACCGTGGGCACCGGGATCCTCCGGGCGGATCCCGGTGCCCACGTCACGGAACCCGGCGCAGTCCCGGCGCACGGACGGGACGGCGTGCGCCCGTCGGGTCGTAGACGGCGTGAGCCAGCTCTTCCGGCGGCGGCGCTCCCGTGTGCTTCTGCAGCACGATGGCCACGTCGGCGACGTCGCCGGCCCAGGGCGCGACCGGGCGGTCGTCGACGACGAACTCCGGCACGAACGGGTCGACGAAGCTCGGTTCGATGGCGCGGGCGCGCAACGCCCGGACCACGCCGATCGCCGGCGTCATGCGCAGGTCCGCGACGTCGGGCTTGTAGCTGACGCCGCAGAGCAGGACCTTCGCGCCCGGGTGGAGCCCCTCGCCCAGCAGGTACGTCCGCACCTGCTCCGCGACGGCGTCGGGCACGGAACGGTTCACGGCGTCGGCGGCCGAGATCATCGGGGTCCTCGCCCCGACCTCGTCGGCCTTGTGGGTCAGGTAGAAGGGATCGACGGGGATGCAGTGTCCTCCGATGCCGGCACCGGGAGTGAACGGCGTGAAACCGAAGGGCTTGGACGACGCGCACCGGATGGCGTCCATCGCGTCGATGTCCATCGCGTCGCAGACCGCGGCGAACTCGTTGACGAAGCTGATGTTGACGAACCGGTAGGTGTTCTCCAGCAGCTTGGACATCTCGGCCTCCCGGGTGCCCGCCGCGACCACGACGGGCACCCCCAGCGACCGGTAGAAGTCCGCGGCCCGCCGCGCGCACCCGGCCGTGAGGCCGCCCACCACCTTCGGCGTCGTCGTGAACGTGTGGGTGCGGTTTCCCGGGTCGATCCGCTCCGGGGAGAACGCGACGTTGAGCTCCGTGCCGGGGTCCAGGCCGGAGCCCCGGGCGAGCAGCGGCGCGAACAGCTCCTCGGTGGTCCCCGGCCACGTGGTCGACTCCAGGGTCACCAGCGTGCCCGGCGCGATCCGCCCGGCGAGGGCGTTCGCGGCGTCGACGATCGCGGACGTGTCCGGCGCACCCCCCGGCGTCAGGGGCGTCGGCACGCAGACCACGGCCACGTCGCCGACGGGCGCCTGGTCCAGGTCGTGGGTCATGACAGTGGTGGGATCCTCGGCCAGCGAGGTGACCTGCGCGGCGGTGACGTTGGAGATACCGGGGTTCCCGCGCTTGAGGCGGGCCAGCACGCCCTCGTCGACGTCGTACGCGGTGACGGCGTACCCGGCGTCGTGGGCGGCGACCGCGACGGACAGGCCCACGTAGCCGAGGCCGCACACGGTGACGCGTGCTGCGGTCCGCTCCTGGCTCATCACGCCCCCTTCACCGAGGTGACCTGGCCGCGGGCAACGTCGATGTCGAAGTCGGCCGATGACCAGACGGCGGTGGGGTCCACCTGCGGCGGGCTCTCCCGGAGCGCGTTGCGCAGCTCGGGGACATCGGCCAGCAGCCACTCGTAGGCGGAGGCGTCGACCTCGTGGGCGCGCATGAACGAGCGGATCGTGTCCGCGTAGAACGCCAGGATCCGCGGGTAGTGGGCGACGATGACGGCCTCGGCCACGGCCTCCGCGCGGCGCTGCTTCTCGTGCAGCGGAGCCTCCGCCAGGGCCTCTCGCTCGGGGTCGAGGAGGTCGCGGCACACGGCCTCGACCTCCTCCGGGGCGAGGATCGCCGCCAGGAACCGCCGCCGTACCAGTTCCTCCTCGGCCGGGCCGTGGCAGTAGTAGCGCACGGCGTTCTGGAACATCCAGCGCAGCGGGAAGATGAGCCGCTCGGGAAGCGCGACGTCCCGGAACACCCAGTCCTCGTAGTCGCGCAGCTCGGCCTCGAGCTGCGGCTGGATCCGGGTCATGTGGACGTACAGGCCGGTGGCGCGCTCGAGCATCTCGCTGCGCGTGTTGCCGTAGAAGACGGCCTTCTCGTCGACGAAGTTCCGGACCATCTTGATCAGCCGGTCGATCTCCGTCTCCGCGGGCGCGTGCGCCGAGCCCAGCACCACGGTGCAGCCGGCCGCCTGCAGGACGCGCCCGCTCTGGTAGTCGCTCCCGGTGGCGATCCGCAGGCCCGGCCGTCTGAGCTGGTGCTGGCCGCCGATGGCGAACGCCCACACCCGGAACGTCTTGAGCGCGTCGCTGGTGTCGGGGAACACGATCTCCTCGGGCAGGCCCATGCCCAGGAACGCCCACCGCAGGAAGATGTCGTGGCCGATGGCGGTGTGCCACTTCCAGGCCTCGTCGGCACCGACGAGGCCGTTCTCCAGCGCCAGGAGCGCGGCGTCCGTACCGGAGACCGGGGCCGACGCGAGCAGCAGGGTCCGGTCCGGCAGCAGGTATGCGACCTTGCCGTCCGGGTCCTCGAACACGGCGAAGCGCCCGACGGTCTCGTCGTGCCGCACGGGTGCCTCGTGGACGACGCCGTCGTGGTCCGTCAGCACGGCGGTAGCCCCCTGCAGCCGGCGCCCGTGGCGCGGGAAGGCGTCGTGGGCGGCGACGGTGGCCAGGGAGTGCGGGACCGTACCGCGGGGCCGCTGGTCGTCTGCGGCCCGCAGCTGCCCGAGCGTGACCTGCTCCGGTCCGGCGTGCAGGAGCCGCAGGCCGGCGGTGAGCTTGTAGGTGAGGAACGGCATGACACCGTCGACGTCGGGATGATCGTCCAGCTTGCCCCGGATCTCGCCCAGCACCCCGGGGTGGTACACGGTGTCCCCGTCGGAGACCGCGACGGTCGCGGTCTGGAGCCGTTCCCACCGGCCGTCGGCGTCGCACATCGCCAGCACGGTGGCGATGGCCCGGTCGACGCCCAGACGGGCGGTGTGGCCGGCACCCGGCACCGGCTGGGAGAGCTCGATGATCCGGGCCGCGCTGCCGCCGCGGCGGGCGACGTCCCGCACGATCCGGGTGGAGCCGTCCGTGGAGTTGTTGTCCGCCGCGATCAGCACCAGGCGGGAGAGGTCGTAGTCCTGGTGCAGCAGACTGTCCAGGGTGGCCTCCAGATGGGGCGCCTCGTCCATGAACTTCACGACGACGAACGTGTCCCGTCCCTCCGCGGCCATGGCCTGCGCCTCGGGGAACGGCAACACCTGGTCGTCGCCGTAGTAGCGGGCACGCTCCGCGAGGAACCGCTCGACGATGCGGCGTTGTGTCGTGCGGATGTCCCGCCAGGCGTCGCCGTCCCCAGGTGTGAGGCGAGCCGTGCCGAGACCGGCCCGCGCTGCGAGCACCGCGCGGGCGTCCCGGATCTGTTCGTGGTCGATGTCGTTCACATCCGAGGTGCGATGCAGGCTGAGCAGCGGTCCGGCAAGGGTGAGCGCGGGGTCCTCGTCCCACTGCTGGCGGGTCCATCGACTGTGCAGGCGAATGCGTGAGGTGCTCACTTGTGCTCCTTCGTGGGCGACAGCATCATCAGCGTCGTCGGCCGTGAGCGGAGTGGGAAACTCCGAGGTTGCGATCTATACAAAGAAGACCGGAACGCGGTGCCCGGGTAGCGTCCCGATCGTGCTGCCCGCATCCGGCCCGCGCCCCGTCCCCTCTCCGGACGCGATGGACCCGCTCACGGCCACCGTCCTGGCGCGGATGCGGCGTGCCTATCCGGACCTCGGTGGTGACGTGCGGTCCCCGGTGCCCGCGCGGCAGCTCGTGGAGGCGGCCCGCTACCCGCCCGGCCCGCGCATGGACGACGTGCGTGAGCTGCTCGTCGGCGACGGGGTGCATGCGCGCCTCTACCTGCCCGGCGGCCGGACGCCCGGCGCCCCCACGATCGTCTACTTCCACGGCGGCGGGTTCGTGGTGGGCGGCCTGGAGACCCACGACACGGCGTGCCGCGTCCTGGCCGCCGACACCGGCCGGCCGGTGCTGTCGGTCGCCTACCGCCTGGCCCCCGAGCATCCCTTCCCCGCGGCCGTCGACGACGCCACCGAGGCCCTGGCCTGGGCGTCCGACCACGGCGACGAGTGGGGAGCACGCGGCGTGATCGCCGGGGGCGACAGCGCCGGCGGCGCGCTGGCCCTGCTGGCCTGCGTCCGCGACGGCGACGGCGACGGCGGTCCGTCCGGCGCCGGGAGGCCGGGCGGCGCCGGGAGGCCGGGCGGCGCCGGGAGGCCGGGCGGGGCCGGCGTTCCGCCGGCGCCGGTGGACGTCGCGGGCGTGCTGCTCGTCTACCCCGTCGCCGATCTGAGCGCGGCCTGGGTGGACGCGACGCCGTCGCTGCTCACGGCGGCCCACATGCGATGGTTCCGTGACCTGTACCTGGCCGGCACCGACCCGCGCGACCCGCGGGCGTCCCCGCTGTACGCCGACCTGGCGGGTCTCCCTCCTGTGGTCCTGGTGCTCGTGTCCCACGACCCGCTGCTCGCCGAGGGGCGGCGGCTGCTCGCGGCGCTGCGGGAACAGGGCGTGGACGTCGCACTCGTGGAGGGTCCGGGGGTGTCGCACGGGATGTTCGGGCTCGGGAGCCTGCTCCCGGCGGTGCGCGAGGTGGAGCTGTCGGCGGCCCGCGCGGTGCGGTCGCTGGGTTGACGCACACGCGTCAGCGCACACGGGAGGAAGCGCCCCGCTCCGCCACTTGCGATCGTCGTCGCAGTTGGCAACCGGTCCAATCACTGGAGGGGCGATGAAGGCCGAGAAGGAACAGCGTGTCGAACCGGACTCGATGTCGGCGGCGATCGGCGAGACCATGGGGGAGGTCCTCGGCGTGGCCACTCTCGGGGCGGACGAGGACTTCTTCGCCCAGGGCGGCGACTCGCTGCGTGCCCTGGAGATGATCAGCCGCCTCGGATCCCATCCGTCGCTGCCGCTCGCCCGGTCGAGCGAGGCACAGAGCCGGCTCGTGGAGAGCGTGTTCGTCGACGGCACGCCGGGCGCGCTCGCCGCCGTGCTCACCGAGTTCGAGAACCACTGAGAGCAGGCGGGAGGACCAGCATGTCGACACAGACACGACTCGAGGCCGTGGCGGCCACCGCGCGCTGGACGGCGGCGGCACGTGCCCGGGAGACGGCGCGCGACGACCGGCTGTTCGCCGACCCGTTCGCCGAGCACCTCGCGGGCGACGACGGGCCCGATCTCCTCTTCCACTTCCACCCCCGCTACGCCTCGGACCTGGGCAACCCGTACCTGCCGGTGCGGACCAGGTACTTCGACGACGTCCTGCTGGGCAACGTCAGGGCGGGAATGCAGGTGGTCGGGATCGGCGCCGGCCTGGACGTGCGGCCGTTCCGGCTCGACTGGCCCGACGACGTCCGGGTGTTCGAGGTGGACCAGCCCAGCGTCTTCGCGTACAAGGACCCGATCGTGACCGCGCGGGCCGACAGCGACGGCGACGGCGACGACGGCGGCGACGGCGGCGGCGCCCGGGCCGGCGGTCCCCGGCTGCGCTGTTCTCGCACCACGGTTCCGACCGAGCTGTCCGCGGGATGGGAACGCAAGCTTCTCGACGCCGGGTTCGACCCGGAGCGGCCCACGATCTGGTTCGCGGAGGGCGTCTCGTACTACCTTCCCGAGGACGTGGCCCGGCAGGTGCTCCGCACGGTGCGGCAGCACTCGGCTCCGGGCAGCATGATCGTCTTCGACATGATCGGTGAGGGGATCTTCCGGCTCTCCTACATGCGGGAGTTCCTCGACCGGCTCTCCGCGGCGAACAGCCCGTGGCTCTGGGGGAACGACGACCCGGTCGCCTTCATGCGGGAGTGCGGATGGCCCGGTGCGCGCTACGTCGAGCCCGGTGACCAGGAGGCGAACTTCGGGAGGTGGACGGCGACGTCGGCGCCCGCGGTGGCGAACGTGCCGCGCATGTTCCTCGTGACCGCAGAGGTCACCGACTGATGCTGACCCTTCGGCCGCCGGTGGACGCTCCCGCTCGCCCTCCCGCCGGGACGGTCCCGTCCCTCCGGGACCCCGGCGTCCGGCCGGAGCCCGTGACCGGGGTGGGCGTGGCGGGGGAGTGCCCGGTCATCACGTCGGGGCTCCGCCAGGTGCTGCGGGAGCACGGCATCGCCGCCGGCGGGTCGGCCCGGCCCGGCCCGGGGGGAGTCGTCGTACTCGTGCACCGGGGGACCGAGACGGTCCGGGACATCAGCGGCTACGCGGACTCGGGTTGTGCGGTGCTGGCGGCGCAGCCGGGCCCGACACCCGAGTTCGAGGTGTCGGCACTCTCCGCGGGCTACCACGGGGTGATCGACTGCCAGGGGCCGTCGTCGGAGATCGCCGTGGCGATCCGTGCCGCGCTGGCGGGGCGGGTCGTGCTCAGCCAGGCGGTCGCGCGGCGGCTGGCCGATCGGGCGCGGCCGGACCACCGCTCGGGCGATCTGTCCGAGGCGGAGGTGAGGTGGCTGAGGGGACTGGCCCGGGGAACGCCCGTGGTCGACCTGGCCACCGCGGAGGCGTACTCCGAGCGGGCGATGTACCGGCGGCTCGCCGACCTCTACCGGAAGATGGGCGTCGGCACGAGGGGCGAGGCCATCGCGGTGGCCTCGCGTCACGGGTTCATCTGAGGCGTGAGCGCGGGGTGCCGGCCGGGGCCTCTCCGCGCCCGCTCCTGCGGCCGCCGCACCGCTGACGAGGAAGTCCACCTACGGAGGCATGTGATGTTGGGACGAATGGGGCGTCTGGCGCTGAGTGGTGTCGTCGCCCCCGATATCGAGACCGTGGCACCGGTGGCACGGTTCGGACGGTTCCGCGGAACGACGGTCGAGCGCCTGGGCAAGGTCCCGCAGGCCGTGGTGCTCGGCTTCGAGCAACTGATGGGCAGCCGGCGGGCCGAGCAGATCCACACCCGCCTGGCGCTGGTCAGTCCGGAGCACCGCGGGTACGCCTACGAGGGCGCCACCATGGCCGCGACGCTCCTCGACGTGATGACACCGGGCCCGAAACGCCGCGCCGCGACGGTGATGACGGGTCCGGGGAGCAAGTACCTGCTCCTCAACTACATCGGCATCGGCTTCGCGCTGACCAAGCTGCCGCGCAGGGCCTGGCGTGACGCGCTTCCCGACCTTCCGGTCTCGTCCTTCCACCCGGCGCTCTCCTGGCTGGTGGTCGACGGCTACGGGTTCGATCTCGCCTACTTCCGGCCCCGCCGGTACGTCGTCGATCAGCACCGGCCCGTCCCCTACCCCTGGCTGGACGACACCACCGGCTACTTCGGGCGGGCGGTGGACCAGGGAATCGGCCGCGCGCTGTGGTTCATCGCGGGCGGCGTGGCGGCCGGCGCGGAGACCCTGGTCAACTCGTTCGGACCCGACCGGCGGGGGGACCTGTGGAGCGGGGTGGGGCTCGCGGCGACCTTCGCGGGCGGGGACGACGTCGCCTCCCTGCCGCGGCGTGCCCGCGGGCACGAGGACGAGCTGGCGGTCGGGGCGGTCTTCGCGGCCCGGGCGCGGGCCGCCGCGGACTGCGTTCCCGAACACTGCGAGCGCGCCGTGCAGGCGCTCACGGGAGGCGATCTGCGCCAGGCCGTGGATCTCGCGGACGGCTTCGCCGGACTGGGTGACGTCGCGGCGCCGGTCTACGAGCACTGGCGCGAGCACATCCGGTCCCACGTGTGAGACCGCGACGAGCCCGGCCACCGGATTCCGGTGGCCGGGCTCGTCGGGTCCGCGTGCCTCAGGCGGGGAGCACGGTCGCGATGCTCCGGACGGGGAGCGGTGTCGACCGCCGACGCCGGGGGACGGCCCGTGCGGGGGCCGCGGGGACGGCCGTCGTGGTCACGAGCGCACCTTCTGGCCGAGCGGCTGCCGTCCGGGACCGCCGCTTCCCCGGTACGCCTGGGCGACGGACATCCAGTCGCGCACGTGGTCGTTGCCTGCCTGGAGGTCGAGGTCGGCAGGATGCCGGCGGCGCGTCACGAGCAGCGCGAGGTCCCAGGCGGAGCCGCGGACCACGTTGGCGGTGCCGGCGTCGCCGATCTCCCAGCTCTCGCCGGTCGGGCCGGTCAGCTCGAAGCGCAGGCTGGTGTCCTCGGGGATCTCCCGGCCCTGCCCGGGGTACCCGAAGGTGCGGGTGTGGTAGGCGAACTCGCAGATGCTGCGGACGTGGGGCGAGGGCTCTCGACGGCGGTCGAAGGCGTCACGGACGTCCTGCCCGTGGGCGAACGCCTCGGTGGTGCCTGCCATGCACAGCACCGCCGACGGAAGGTCGTTGACCAGCCAGGGCACGATCTGGTCGTCGGGGAGTGCGGCGAGGGCGTCGACCGTCGCCGCGGAGGTCGCCTTCCACCTGCGGATCAGCTCGTCGTTCGACAGCTCCAGCAGGGGTGCCATCGCGTGGGCCACGTTCTGCTCGAAGTCCGACGACAGCGACGCGAGCATCGCCCGGAACCCCTCGGGGTCCCGAGCCGCCTTCCCGGCGATCGTGAACACGCTCACCAGGTGGGCGACCTGGTGGCGGACCGACCATCCGGGCGCCGGGGTGGGAGTGTCCCAGTCGGCGCCCGCGACGTCGTCGATCAGGTCCGTGAAGGCGCGGACCTCCACGGACAACGCGTCTACCGACCGATGTGCAGCGTTCATCAGTGCGCTCCTTCGGTTGTTCGGGATCCCTTGGTAGCACCGGCCGGCCGTCAGATGTCGGTCGTCCCTGGCGGTGTCCTGACAGGTGAGAGAGTGCTCGGGACGTCGCGAACACCTGCCGCACGCGGGGAGAGGCTCGGGCCCGCCAGGTCCCTCTAGCGTCCCGGTATGGTCACCCTCGCCCTGCCGGCATCGACGACGGCGATCCTGGACGTCGGTGCGTACCTGCCAGCGGCCTCCGAGCCCGTCGAGGAGGTGCTGCTCAGGAACGGCGTTCCCGAGCGGGAGCGCGCGAACTACCGCACCTTCTTCGGGTTCGGCGAGGTCCGCCGGGAACCGGGCCGGCCGCTGGAGGAGCAGCTGGCGGACGCGGCGAGGCCGCTCCTGGACCGGACGACGCCGGGGAGCATCCGCTACGTCATCCATGCGCCGACGGTCCAGTTCACGGCGCCGTACCCCGAGGCGGTCACGGCCCGGGTCGCCGCCATGCTGGGGCTGGACGGGGCCGTGCCGCTCGCCCTGTCGCAGCACGCGTGCGCCTCCGCGCTGCTCGCGGTCGAGGCCGCCGGGCTGCTGCTGGAGCATGCGGGCCCCGGTGGTCAGGCGCTGGTGCTGGCCGGGGAGAAGACGTTCCGTGGTGAGGGCGAGATCATCGAGGGGTCGGCGGTGATGGGTGAGGGGACGGCAGCCGTCCTGGTCGGCCGGGGAGCCGGCGACCGGATGCTGACCACGGCGACCCGGACGCTGGGCGGCTTCCATGAGGCGCCGTTCCTGGCGGTGGAGGCCGAGCGGGCGTTCACGGTCGCCTACGTCGAGGCGCTGGCCGGCGTCATCGGTGACGCGCTGGAGGACGCCGGGCTGGCCGCCGGCGAGGTGGACCACGTGTTCGGGCACAACGTGAACCGGATGTCCTGGCTCCGGGTCCGGCGCCGGCTGGGGCTGGGCGACGTGATCCGGCTGGGCGGGCAGGCCACGCGGGGGCACTGTTTCGGCGCGGACCCGTTCATCGCCTGGCACGAGAACCGTGAGCGGCTGCGGCCCGGTGACCGGTACCTGCTCGTCGCCGCGGGCCTCGGCGCGACCCTGACGGCGGCACTCTTCGAGCACGCCGGATCCCGGCGGCCGGAGGAGGCGTCGTGAGGCTGCCGTTGCCGCTGACCGGGATCCGCGCCGACGCGGTGTTCCCCCGCCGGCAGTTCCGGGCACACACCGACCGGTTCTACTCCGCCCTGGGGGAGCGGTTCGGCCTGCCTGCACCGAGCGCGACGGGCCTGCGCACGACCTTCGCCGAGATGGTGCGGACCCTGCGTGCCCTTCCGGGCCATCCTCTGCGGTCGGAGCGCACCACGGAGCTCGTGGTGCTGGCGCACGCCGGCACCGACGCGGAGGCGTCGTGGCCGGGGCCCGTGCTCAGCGCCGTGCTGCCGGGAGCCCGCAGGGTCTTCGCCGTGACCGAGCTGGGCGCGGCAAGCGGGTTCGCAGCGCTCGAACTGGCGGGCGTCTACGCCACCGCGATGCGGTGCGACCGCGCCGTCGTCGTCCTGCTCGACCAGGACCGGCCGATCACCCGGCCGGACGACCCCACCACCTGGGCGACCCGTGCGGTCACCCTCGTGCTGGGCGGTGAGGGGCCGCCGCTGGGCCGGCTGGAGGCCTCGGTCACGCGGGAGGACGGCGCCGGGGCGGAGGCGCCGCCGGACCCTCCGGCGACCGGGGCCTGGTCGCGCCTCGCGGGCAGGCTCCCGGCCACGGAGGACGTGACCCTGACCGTTCACGACCCGGTCTCACGCTGCACGGGGCGCTGCGTGATCAGCCCCGCCCCGCGCGCGTGAGCCGGCCGCGCGACCTCACGGCGCCGGGACCACCAGATCGGGTCCCACCTGGCCGACGTCGTGGAGGCCCAGCAGCCCCAGGGTGACGTCGAGGTCCGCCAGGAGTGCCTCGAGGACGTGGCGGACGCCGGCCGCGCCGCCCACTCCCAGCCCGTGCACGTACGGGCGTCCGACCAGTACGGCCCGGGCGCCGAGCGCCAGAGCCTTGATCACGTCCGCGCCGTTGCGGATCCCGGAGTCGAACAGCAGCGGGACGTCGTCGCCGATCTCGCGCGAGACCGACACCAGGGCGTCGAGCGCCGCCACGGAGCCGTCGACCTGCCGTCCGCCGTGGTTGGACACGATGATCCCGTCGAGGCCGGTGTCCACCACGCGCCGCGCGTCCTCGGGATGCAGCACACCCTTCACCAGAAGGGGGCCGGACCACCACTCGCGCAGCCGCGCCAGGTCGTCCCAGGTCCTCCCCGCCGTGCCGAGCTCCCGGTCCCACGCCTCCACCGCCTGCCGCGGGTCCTCCTCGGGGGTGGCGGAGAGCCCGGCCCGGAAGACCGGGTCCGAGGTGAACATGGCGGTGCCGACGCCGTCGAGCATCGGGAGGAAGGACTGGTCCAGGATCGGCGGGCGCCAGCCGAGCGACATGGTGTCCACGGTCACCACCAGGACCGTGTGCCCCGTGGCCCGTGCGCGCGAGAGGAAGCTGCGGGCGATCTCGTCGCTGTTGGGCCAGTAGAGCTGGAACCACCGCGGGCCGTCCCCGGAGGCGGCCGCCACCTCCTCGATCGGCGTCGAGCTCATGGTGGAGGTCACCATGGGTACGCCGAGCTCGGCGCAGGCCCGTGCCGTCGCTCGCTCCCCGTCGGGGTGCACGATGCCCTGCACGCCGACGGGGGCGGCCAGCACGGGCGCCGGCATCCGGGTGCCGAGGAGGTCGACGGCCAGGGACCGGACGGTCGAACCGGTCAGGATCCGGGGCACGAGGCGCCACCGGTCGAGCGCCGCCCGGTTGGCGGCCTCCGTGGCCCCGGCACCGGCCGATCCGGCCACGTAGGCGGCCGCGGTCGCGCCGATGCGGGAGGCCGCCAGCTCCTCCAGGGCTCGTGGATCCGTGGGCCAGTGCCCCTCCTGCTGGGCGAAGAGCCGCCGGACGAAGCCGGCGTGCTCCTCCTCCGGCCCGGGACGGGTCCCGGACGCCGCGCCGGACCCCGCGGCCCGGCCGTCCGGTCTCATGCGGCCTCGAGCAGGGGAGCCGGCTGCTCGCCACGTGCCTGGGTCCGGTACTGCGTCGGGGAGATCCCCACGTGGAGGCGGAACCGCGAGCTGAACGTCCCGACGCTGGAGTAGCCGATGCCGACGGTGATGTCCACGACCTTCATGTCCGTCGTGCGCAGCAGGTGCTTGGCGTGTGCCATGCGCACGGCGGCGAGGTAGCGTCCGGGCGAGACACCGGTGACGTCCCGGAACAGGCGGGTGAAGTGGTACTTGCTGAACAGGGCGGCCTCCGCCATGTCGTCCACGGTGAGGGCGTCCGCGAACCGGTCGTGCATCAGTGCCTTGGCTCGTTCGACCGCCTCGACCACATGGCTGGGCTGGGCCGGGCTGAGGTGGCGCTCCCCGATGTCCAGGTCGTCGATCCTGGTCAGGAACGGGGTGTTCGGAGTGAGTGCGAGTGCCTGATCGGTCAGCATTGAAGTCCTCCGTCGTCCGGTGTGACTCGGCTGGAGTCGAGGCGTCCTGAGGCCACGAAGCTAGAGCGACCGCGCGCGTCGCCGGAACGTCCTCATGGGCGCACTTTCGGCTATGCCCTCCAAGGGCCGGACGCGCCCTGCGACTCCGTCGAGCGCCTCTGACCTGCGCGTTTGCGGTGGGGTCAGGGGAGGCTGGGCGGAGGTGTTCTCGTCATGCGCTTCCCGGGGCGTCGGCAAGCAAGGAGAAGAGGACGGCGGACCTGTACCTGAAGGATGTCGAGCGGAGGCAGCACCCACCGGTGTCGGCCTCCACGCATCCCCAGGGAGGAGGAACGCCATGCACTCGGTCCTTGCGACAGGTCACACCGCACGAGCGGGGTGCGGCCCCGACGTGCCGGCCTGCTCCCACCTCGACCTCTGGTCAGCGTTCACGGCCGTGGCCAGGGAACGTCCCGGCGCCGTCGCGGTCACCGACGCCCAGGGCTCGCACACCTACCGTGAGCTGCACGAGGCCGCGCTCGCCCGGGCCGCCGCGCTGCGGTCCCCGGTGGCGCAGGCGGGGGCGAACCCGTGCGTGGTGAGCCAGCTCGACAACGGGGCCGACCACGTCGCCCTCACCCTGGGGAGCTGGCGGGCGGGGGCGATGGTCGCGGCGCTGGGCCCGGGTGAGCCCGGCACGGCGCTCCGTGCGGAGCTGGCGCGGGTGGGTCCGGCCGTCACCGTCGTCGCCGGCAGCCCCCGTGGTCCGCACCGCGGGGACGGTGCGGTCCCTCCGGTACCGGCCGCTCTCGTGCTGGGAGCCGACGACGCCGCGGCGCCCCGCGCCGGGGACGCTCGCCCGGCCGCCGGGGACCTTGCCGCCCCGGCCTCGTTGTGCTTCACCTCTGGCACGAGCGGCGCACCCAAGACGATCGTGCACAGCCATCACGCGCTGGCGCAGCTCGCGCGCTGGATGATCGGCGAGATGCGTGTCGGTCCGGGCGACCGGGTCGCGCAGTGGGCAGCACCGGGCTATGACGCCGCGGTCGTCGAACTGCTGGTGGCGCTGCTGTCGGGTGCCACGGCGCACATCCCCGATCCCGGTACCCGGGGGGATCCCGAGGCGCTGCTGGGCTGGCTGTCCGACCGGTCGATCACCTGGTTCCAGACCGTTCCCTCCTACCTGCGCCAGCTCGTGCGCGCCGCGGGCGACGGCGAGCTCACCGGACTCGGCACGGTGGTCCTGGCCGGCGAGAGGATCCCGCCGGCGCTCGTCCCGCGCATCCGCCGCGCCGCCCCGGGCGCGGAGCTGTACAACCTGTACGGCCCGTCGGAGACCATCCTGGCCACCTGGTACCGGGTTCCCGACGGGCACGACGGCGAGGTGCCCATCGGCACCGCCATTCCCGGGCGCCGGCTCCGGCTCGCGCCTGACAGCGGCGCCGGTTCCGGCGCCGTGTCCGGCGCTGGGCCCGACGACCGGCCCGACGACCGGCCCGACGGCCGGCCCGACGCCGTCCAGCTCGCGATCGCGACGCCGTTCGCGGGAACCGACCTGACCGGCGCGCCGTGGACCTCCGACGACGGCCTGGTCCACACCGGCGACCTGGTCCGCCGGGCCGGCGGCGACCTGTACTTCGCCGGACGGGCCGACGACCAGGTCAAGGCGGCCGGCCGACGCACCGAGCTTGGCGGCATCGAGGCCGTCATCGAGGAGGCCCCCGGGGTCAGGGCGGCCTGCGTCCTTCCCGTCAGGGACGACTCCGGTCTCGTCACCCGCCTGCTCGCCTTCGTGGTCCACGACGCCGGGTCACCCACGGCGGCGGACCTTCGCGCCCGGTGCCGTGCACGCCTCGGCACCGGGCTACCTCCGATCCAGTTCGTCCGACGGGACACGTTGCCGCGTAGCCGCGGAGGAAAGGTTGACACGATGTCACTACTGCAAGGCCGGGACGCTCTCGCCTCCCCGGCAGTCACCGCGACACCCGAGGTCCGCCTGGACGGTCACTCCCTCACACCGGAGGAGGTCAGCAGGGTCGCGCACGAGGACGTCGCATGCCGTGTCCCCGCAGAGGTCACCGAGGTGCTCGAGCGCCGGCGCCGGGAGTTCGAGGACCGGATCGCGTCGGGGGAGCCGGTGTACGGCGTCACCACCGGCTACGGCGAGATGATCTACATGCACGTGGACCCGGCCCAGGAGCGCAACCTCCAGCACAACCTGGTGCGCAGCCACACCGCCGGCTGCGGCCCCCACTTCTCCGAGCCGGAGGCGCGAGCGATCATGCTCGCCCGGGCGAACGCCCTGGCCAAGGGGCATTCCGCGGTCCGGCCCGCGGTCCTGGAGCGCCTGGTGACCTACCTCGAACGGCACGTCACCCCGGCGATCCCCGAGTTCGGTTCCCTCGGCGCGAGCGGCGATCTCGCACCCTTGTCGCACGTGGCCAGCGCGCTGATCGGCGAGGGGCACGTGCTGGACGACGGCCGGGTCCGCCCCACCCGCGAGGTCCTCGTCGAGCGCGGCATCGACCCCGACTTCGACCTGCGCTACAAGGAAGGCCTCGCCCTCATCAACGGCACCTCGGCGATGACCGGCGTCGGCTCGATCCTGCTCCACCGGGCACGGACTCAGGTCTGGCACGCCGAGATCATCGCCGCCCTGGCGATCGAGGCCCTGGAGGGGTCGACCGGGGCGTTCGAGGCCCCCGGGCACGAGATCGCCCGCCCCCCCCCCGGCCAGATCGCGTCCGCCAGGACGATGCGGAACCTGCTGCACGGCAGCGGGGCCGCCGTGTCCCACGAGTCGCTGCGCCGAGAGGCGGCCGACTCGCGCGACTTCTCCGGCGGCAGCGTCAGCCGCACCGGCGTCTACCTCCAGAAGGCCTACAGCCTGCGGGCGGTCCCACAGGTCGTGGGCGCGGTCCGCGACACCCTGGCCAACGCCTACCGCACGCTGGGCATCGAGCTGAACTCGGCCAACGACAACCCTCTGGTCTTCGACGACGAGGAGATCTTCCACGGCGCCAACTTCCACGGCCAGCCGGTCGCCTTCGCCATGGACTTCACCGGGCTGTCGCTGACCCAGCTGGGCGTGCTGTCGGAGCGGCGGACCAACCGGCTCCTCAACCGCAACCTCAGCGGCCTGCCGGAATTCCTCGTCGCGGGCGACCCAGGACTGAACAGCGGCCTGGCCGGAACCCAGTACGCGGCCACCGCACTGGTGGCCGAGAACCGCACGATCGGCACCGCGAGCACCCAGAGCGTGCCCAGCAACGGCGACAACCAGGACGTGGTCAGCATGGGGCTCATCGCGGCCCGCAACTGCCGCCGGATCATGGACAACACCGACTACATCCTCGCCGTCGAGGCGATCTCCGCGGCCCAGGCGGTGGACCTCGGCGGAACCCGCGAACGCCTCGGCACCGCCGGCCGCGCCGCCTACGAGGCGATCCGCGAGCGCAGCCCCTTCATCGACCGGGACCGGGTCATGAGCGGTGACGTGGAGGCCGTGCGTGACCTGCTGCGCGGCGGTGAGCTGGCCACGGCCGTGTCCGGGGCCGGCGTCGAGCTGGAGGAGGTGGCGCCGTGATCCCGACGGTGGACCGCGAGACCTGGTGGACGGCGCGGCGGGCGTTCCTCGACGAGGAGAAGGAGTTCACCCGGGCGCGTGACCGGCTGAGCGCCCGGCGCAGGGAACTGCCGATGACGGAGGTCTCCAAGACGTACACGCTGCGGGGCCCCGAGGGCCCGGTCGGCCTGGAGGACCTCTTCGCCGGTCGGCGGCAGCTGATCGTGTACCACTTCATGGCGAAGTTCTCGCCGACCGAGTGGTGCCCGATCTGCTCCTTCTGGGTGGACAACATCGGGCACCTGGCCCACTTCCGGGCGAGGGACACCGAGATCGTCGTCGTCAGCCCGGAGGACCTGGCCGACGGTCTGGCCTACCGGGACGCCATGGGGTGGTCCCTCCCCTGGTACTCGTGCGCGGACTCCGACTTCTACGACGACCTGCATCAGGTGCTCGACGACGGCGGGGAGCCGGAGGCGCCCGGAATCAGCGCGTTCCTGCGCGACGAGGGCCGGGTCCTGTACGCCTACTCCACGTTCCGTCGCGGGAGCGACATCCTCAACGGCACGTACAACTACCTGGACATCACTCCGCTGGGCCGTCAGGAGACGGACCCGGAGGACCCGATGGGCTGGCTGCGTCCGCACGACTCCTATGACGGGGCCTGCGACACGGCCGACGAGCGGGCGTGCGGGTGCCACGCATGATCGCGCAGGAGACCTCCATCCCGGGCGCGCTGATCCTGCGGGCGACCCCCGACCCCGACTCGCGCGGGTCCAGCACGCAGCTGCTGGACACCCAGGCCTTCGAGGCGGCGGCGGGCCGGCCGATGTTCCGGATCGAGCAGCTGTTCCACGGGCGCTCGCGGGCCGGCGTGCTGCGCGGGCTGCACTTCACCAGCGGCGCGGCGGGTTCGGAGAAGATCGTGTTCTGCATGGGCGGTGAGGCGCTCGACGTCCTGGTGGACCTGCGGCCGGGCTCCCCCGCCTTCGGCAGGTACGAGACGGTCGAGCTGGTCGGTGACGGCACCACCGGGATCTACTTCCCGCCCGGTGTCGGGCACGCGTACATGGCGCTCGCCGACGACACCGTGATCTGTTATCTGCTCTCCAACCCGTACGTCCCGGAACGCGAGGTCGCCGTCGACCCGCTCGACCCGGATCTGGGGTTGCCGTGGCCGTCGCCGCCCACGGCGATGTCCGCACGGGACACGCGGGGCCTGCGCTTCCGGGACGAGGCCACGCGGAGGCTGTTCCTGCCCTACGCCGAGAAGGGAGCACGGGCATGAGTACACCGGGCGACAGCGCGAGCAGGACCATCGGCGTGTGGGGGTATCTCGCCGAGTACGAGCGTGACCGCGACGAGATCCTGGCGGCGGTGGACCGCGTGTTCTCGTCGGGGCGGCTGGTCCTCGGGGACGCGGTCCGCGGCTTCGAGGAGGAGTTCGCCGCGTACCACGGCGTCGGGCACTGCGTCGGGGTGGACAACGGGACGAACGCCATCAAGCTCGCCCTGCAGGCGGTGGGGGTGCGGCCCGGTGACGAGGTCATCACCGTGTCCAACACGGCCGCCCCGACGGCCGTGGCCATCGACGAGATCGGCGCGGTCCCGGTCTTCGCCGACGTCCGTGAGGACACCTACCTCATGGACGTCGACACGGTGGAGGACCTCATCACGCCGCGCACCAGGTGCGTGCTGCCGGTTCATCTGTACGGGCAGTGCGTCGACGTCTCGCGGCTGCGCCAGGTGACCGGGACGCTGCCGGTGGTGGAGGACTGCGCCCAGGCGCACGGGGCCACGGGGCCGGCCGGCCGGGCCGGTGCGACGGGGGAGGCGGCGGCCTTCTCCTTCTATCCCACCAAGGTGCTGGGAGCCTACGGCGACGGTGGTGCCGTGACGACGCAGGACGTCGGGACGGAGCGGACGCTGCGCCGGCTGCGCTACTACGGCATGGAGGAGCGGTACTACGTCGAGAAGACGCCCGGGCACAACGCCCGGCTCGACGAGGTCCAGGCGGAGATCCTGAGGGTGAAGCTGCGCCGGCTGGACGAGGACATCGCGGCGCGGCGCCGGATCGCCCAGCGGTACCACGAGGGGCTCGGCGACACGGGCCTGACCCTGCCCGCGGTCGGGCCCGGCAACGAGCACGTCTACTACCTGTTCGTGGCGCGGCACCCGCGGCGGGACCACCTGCTGAAGCTTCTGGCCGACCAGGGGATACGCCTGAACGTGAGCTATCCGTGGCCGATCCACACCATGCGTGGTTTCGGCAAGCTCGGCTACCGCGCCGGCGACCTGCCCGTGACCGAGCGGCTGGCCGACGAGGTCTTCTCCCTGCCCATGTACGCGACGCTCACCCGCGATGACCAGGACCGCACGATCGCCGCGGTGCGTGACGCGCTCGCTGTCATCGCCTGACCCGTCCGGACCACACCACACGGAGGCACCCATGAAGCCGTACGAGATCACCGTGCCCGAGGAAGACCTGACCGGCCTGCGCGACCGGATCCGCGCCACCCGCTGGCCGCGGGAGGGGGCCCACGTGGCCCCGGGCAGGGGCGTGGACCTCACGCTCCTGCGGGACATGGCCCGCTACTGGGCGGAGGACTACGACTGGCGGGCCACCGAGCGGCGGCTGAACGCGCTGCCCAACCACGTGGAGGAGATCCAGGGCGCTCAGATCCACTTCCAGCACGTGCGGTCACCGCATCCGGATGCCACGCCGCTGCTGCTCACCCACGGCTGGCCCGGGTCGGTGGCCGAGTTCGAACGGCTCGTCCCCCACCTGACCGATCCGGCCGCCCACGGCGGCGACCCGGGCGACGCCTTCCACGTCGTCGTTCCCAGCCTGCCCGGCTTCGGCTTCTCGACGACGGGTGACAGCGGCGGCTGGGACGTGCCGAAGATCGCCACGGCATGGTCGGAGCTCATGAGCCGGCTCGGCTACGAGCAGTACGTGGCGCACGGCGGCGACGCCGGGTCGCCGATCACGCAGGTGCTCGCGATGATCGCGCCGGAGCGCGTGCTGGGGATCCACCTGACGATGCTGATGACGTTCCCGACCGCGGACGAGGACCTGGGCGGGTTCGACCGTCTCGACCGGGAGAGGCTGGCCGCGCTCGAGGAGTTCAGCACCCGGCGCAGCGCCTACATGCAGGTGATGGCCACCCGGCCGCTGACCCTGTCCTACGGCCTGTCCGACTCGCCCGTGGGCCTGCTGGCCTGGCTGCTGGAGCGGTACCTGGAGTGGACCGATCCCGCATCGATCGAGAGCGGGGCGCTCTCGTGGGACGACATCCTCACGGTGGCGTCGGTGTACTGGTTCACGAACACCGCCGCGACGTCCGCCAACTTCTACTACGAGGGCGCCCCCGCGATGCGTGAGCTGACCAGCGGGAACGTCCCGGGCCCGCACCCGGCGCGAGCCGCGGTGTCCGTGTTCCCGCACGACATCATGCTGCCCATCCCGGCGCTCGCCTCCCGGTACCTCGGCAACATCGTGCAGTGGCGCGACCACGAGCACGGGGGCCACTTCCCGGCGCTCGAGTGCCCGCAGGCCCTCGCGGCGGACCTGCGGAGCTTCGCCCGTGACCTGCGGAAGGCGCCGCAGCTGGCGGCATCGTGAGTGTCGCAGGCTCACCGGTCGCCGCTCGGGGCCGGCAGGCCCCGGCGAGCGTCCTGACCTGGCTGGCGCAGTACCGCGCCGATCACGGCCTGCAGATCCGGCGCACCCTGCTCGACGGGATGCCGGGCTGGCACTTCGACGACCTGGGCAACCTCGTGCACCAGACCGGCCGCTTCTTCTCGGTACGGGGCCTGGAGACGATCGACGTGGACAGCCGGCAGGTGATCGACGGCGGCCCGATCCTCCTGCAGCGCGACGTCGGCGTGCTGGGCATCATCACCCGGCGCATCGGCGGGGTGATGCACTACCTGATGCAGGCCAAGATCGAACCGGGCAACCCCGGCCAGGTCCAGGTCTCGCCGACGGTGCAGGCGACGCGCAGCAACTACGACCGGGCCCACGGGGGAGGGGCGACCGCCTACCTGGACTGGTTCCTTCCCGCTCCCAGCGGCCAGGTGCTGGCCGACTCCCTGCAGGGGGAGCACAGCGCGGTGTTCTTCCACAAGCACAACCGGAACATGCTGGTGTCCGTCGACCAGGACGTCCCGGAGTCCGAGAGCCACCGGTGGCTGACCCGGACCGAGCTGCGTGACTGCATGTGGCAGGACCACGTGCTGAACATGGACAGCCGGTGCGTGCTCGCCCACCTGCCCACCCTCCCGGTGGGGCCGTCCCGGCACACCGACGCGGAGGTGCAGTCGTGGCTGACCAGTCTGCGCGCCACGGACCTGGCCGAGGCCCGGCTCGTGGGCCTGGACCAGGTGCCGTACCGCGGCGACCGGGGCGTCATCCGCACGTCGGCCGACTTCCGGGTGGTCGGGGTGCAGGTCTCCGGCGGCAACCGGGAGGTGGTGGGCTGGTCGCAGCCTCTGGTCGAGTACACCTCGACCCGGGAGGAGATCCTCCTCGTCGCGGAGCACCAGGGTGAGCCGCACCTGCTCATCCAGGCGCGGCACGAGGCGGGGTCGCGGGCGGGCTTCGAGGCCTACCCCTCCGTGACCCACGTCGGCCGGGACTCGCCGCTGTCCCAGGAGCTGCAGGAGCTCGCCCTGTCGTCGCAGGCCGAGATCGTCTACAGCACCCTGCACTCCGAGGAGGGGGGCAGGTTCCTGGGCGCGACCTCCCGGTACACGATCGCGCGGGTACCGGACGAGGTGATGGGACGACCGCTGCCGGCCGGCTACATGTGGGTCACCCCCGCGCAGGCGCAGATGCTCACCATGGGGAGCTACACCGTCTCGGTCCAGATGCGCACCATGCTGGCGGTCCTCACCACCGGGTGCGTGGTCCTGTGACGAGGTGCCCCTGCCCGGGGGACCGCTCAGGACGACAGGCCGGCGTCGCTCAGCGCCGTGCGCAGCGTCGAGATCGCGTTGGGGCCGACCCCGTGGAGGTCCCCGATCGCGTCCAGGCCGCGCTCGGCCACGTCCTCGAGAGTGGCGATGCCCTCGCCCGTGAGGGCGCGTACCGCGGGTGCCGCCAGGTTGCCGGGCAGGGGGTGGCTCATGGTGTCGACCTCTCTTCTTCACGCGTGGGAGCGAACCGAAGGCGCAGCGCCTTCTTGTCGATCTTGCCCACCCCGGTCAGGGGAAAGGCATCGACCACGTGGAGTTTGTCCGGATACTTGGTGCGTGCGGCGCCTGCCGCGCGCATCTCGGTGTGGATGTCCTCCAGTGTCACAGTCCTGCCCTCGCGGGGCACGACGGCGAGGCAGACGCGCTCCCCGAGCGACGCGTCCGGGACGGCGACGGCGGCGGCGTGCAGCACCGCGGGGCACCGGTAGGCGAGATCCTCCACGTCCTCCGCGGAGATCTTCTCGCCGCCCCGGTTGATGATGTCCTTGTCCCGGCCCTCGACCACGAGGTTCCCGTCGCGCCGGCGCCGGACGACGTCCCCGGTGCGGAACCAGCCGTCGGGCGTGAACGCCTCGCGGTTGTACGCGGCGGCGTTCACGTAGCCCCGGGGCGTGTAGGGGCCCCGGGTGAGCAGGAGGCCGGGGGCGCCGTCGGCGACGGCCGCGCCGTCCTCGTCGAGGATCCGGAGCTCGTCGTGGCCGCTCATCGGGCGGCCCTGGGTACGGGTCACGACGTCGTCCGGGTCGTCGAGGCGCGTCATGTTGATCAGCCCCTCCGCCATGCCGAACACCTGCTGCAGGGCGCAGCCGAGCTCGGGCCCGATGCGGCGCGCGACGCTGTCGGCCAGCCGCGACCCGCCCACCTGCAGCAGCCGGAGCGAGTCCAGGTCGCCGCGGGACGCGGGATCCTGCCCCACGTGGTCCAGCCAGCGCTGAGCGACCGTCGGGACGAGCGCCGTCATCGTCACCCCGTACCGCCGGACCAGCTCAAAGCACACCTCCGGCCGCGGGGAGGGGGAGACGACGACGGTGCCCCCGGCGCCCAGGACCCCCAGGATCCCGGGGCAGGCCAGCGGGAAGTTGTGGCCCAGCGGCAGGACCGCCAGGTAGACGGTGGACCGGGACACCCCGCAGACGCCGGCCGCCGTGCGGGCGTTGTACCCGTAGTCGTCGTGGGTGCGGCAGATGGCCTTGGGCAGGCCGCCGGTGCCGCCCGACAGCAGGAGGACCGCGGGGTCCTCCCCACCGGGACCGTGTCCGGCACCGCCCTCCGTCACCGCTCTGGCGGAGGACCCGGCCCGGGGCACGACGTCGTCGATGTCGAGCGCCTGTTCCAGGCAGGACCCCGCCACGACACGTCGCGCCAGGGCCAGGTGGTCGACGCCGCGGACGTCGGCGGTGACCAGGATCGCGCGCGCCCGCGTCAGGTCGGCCAGGTGCGTCAGCTCACGTTCTCGGTGCCCGGTCAGGCACATGACCGGGACGACGCCGCGGCGCAGGCAGGCCAGGAGCAGCGGGACGAACCTCCAGGTGTTCGCCACCTGGACCAGCACCCGGTCACCCGCCCGGAGGCCTGCGGCAACCAGGTTCGCGCCGGTCGTGCGGGCGTGGTCGACCAGGTCGCCGTAGGTCAGGTCGACATGGGTCAGGTCGGTGTCAGGACCGCGTACCGCGACGGCGTCGGGTCGCGTGGCCGCGTGGTCGTCGACGGCGTCGGCGAGGTTGCCGCCGCGCCACAGCCCCGCCGCGCGGTACGCACCCGCGACGTCGTCGGGCCACTTCACGATGTCCAGGTTCAGCATGGCGGACCCTTCACGCAGGCACGACGGACGTGGACACGGACGCGAGCTTCTCGCAGGTCTCGACGAACTCGCGGCGCGGATCGGACTGGGGGACGATGCCGGCGCCCGCGCGGATCCAGGAGCCGCCACCCGCCGAGTACACCGAGCGCAGGACCAGGGCGGCGTCGAGGCCGCCGTCCTCCCGCTGCGCGAAGACGGCGCCGGAGTACAGGTCACGGGAGGACGCCTCGAGCTCGACGATCGTCCGGAGCGAGAGATCTCGCGGGATCCCGCTCGCCGTCACCGCGGGGAAGGCGCTCTTGAAGGCGTCCCACGGCGTCCTGCCGGCGGCGAGCCGTCCGCGCACCACCGACCCGAGGTGCTGCACGGACCCGCGGCGCTTGACCGCCATGAACTCACGCACCTCCACGTCCCCGGGCGGGCACACGGCCGACAGGTCGTCGAGTGCCGACTGCACGGAGACGGCGTGCTCGTAGACCTCCTTCGGGTCGGTGAGCAGCTCCCGGCGCAGGGCCTCGTCCCGTTCCGCGTCACCGGTCAGCGCACGGGTTCCGGCCAGGGGCATGATGCGCACCGTTCCGTCGCTGTCCACCTCCACCACGGTCTCCGGGGGGAACCCCGCCGCCTCCAGCTCCCCGGTCCGCAGGCAGAAGGAGCGGGCCGGGGTGTTGACGCGCCGGCCGGCCAGATAGGTCCGCGGGACGTCGGCGCGGAACGGCAGGTCGACCCTGCGGGACACGATGACCTTGCGCAGCGCGGTGCCTGAGATGCGGGTCAGCGCCTGCTTGACCGTCGCCTCGTAGGCACCCCGGCCGCCGAGCACGTCCACCGGTGCGGCAGTCCCGGTGGGCTCCTCCGGCTCGGTCTGCTTGAACCTCTCCGTGGCGGCGACCAGATCATCGGGGCCGAGCCCCAGGAAGGTCGTGCTGTCCGTGGTCAGATGGATCTCGCGGCGATGGGTCGCGGCGTGCACCAGCGTCTCGCCGTCCCGCGCGGACGAGGGCAGGGCGGCCGCGAACCCGCACCAGCCGTACCAGTTGGGCCCGTCGACGGGCACCGTCCCGAACACCTCGGGGAGCCGGGCCAGATCGAACCCTTCCCAGTGGCGCTGCCCCTGGGGCAGCAGGGACGGCGCCGCGGTGAGGGTGATGCCCTCACGGGTGGCGGTGACGGTGGCGACCGGCTCCTCGGCGAACCGGATCCCGTCCGGCCCCTCGATGAGGACGTAGTCGCCGGTAGCGGTCCGGGCCAGGGCGGCCGCGGCCTGGACCGGGTCGTCGGCGGCCGGGCCGACCGCCCGGAGCATGCGGGCCCCCATCTCAGAACCAGTAGCTGATGAAGGGGGCACGCGGCGGGGTCGCGAGCATGTCCCACTGGACGGCCAGTTCAGGGGTCGCGCAGCGGATCGCTCCGGCGCGGGCCCATCCGGTGGCGCTCGTGCCGCCGAGGTAGATCGACCCGAGGGTGCCCACCTCCATCACGAGGTCGGGTTCCGCCCCCGGCGTCCGGTCGCACCGGGCCTTCCCGTCGACGACCTCCATCCGGTAGGTGCCCGTGGTGTAGCCCTGCGGGTCGTGGATCTTGATCGACATCCCCGGGTGCGAGCCCTGCCAGAGGCGTGCCTCGAGCAGGCGCGGCACGTCCAGCGGCCGCAGCCAGAGCCCGTCCTTCGGCACGGTCCGGATCCACCGCGCGTCCTTGACCCACCAGCGCAGCGGGCTGTCCTGCGGCAGCCGCCACGCGTGGACCTCGGCGACCATGTCGAGGGAGAACAGGTAGCGCCACACCGAGGCCTCCGCCTCGGTGTCGGTGGCGGCGAGGTCGACCACGAGCGCCGTGTAGCGCGGCGCCTGCTGGTCCGTCCAGTCCTGGAGCAGCCGGTAGGACAGGAAGGCGCGGCCCTCGATCCCCACGCAGTGCAGGGGGCCGCCCGGCATGCCGAGCGCCATCATCGACTCGGGCCCGGCGTCCTCCGGGTCGAGCAGGAGCCGGTCCCACGCCGCGTCGGGAGGAATGACCTCGCCGGGTGTGCTCGACGCCGCCTGCGCGTAGACGGACATCGCCGTGGCCCGGGCCTCCGGTCCGGACAGCCGCGTGAGGCTGCCCGCGTCGCCCGGCGCGTCGTCGCGGAACCCGGTGCGGTGGATGTCGATCTCAACGCTGTCGTACCAGGTCGCGGGGCCGTAGCCGAACCGCCGGTAGATGGGCCACTCGGAGACGCCTCCCGCCGCCAGCGGCACGTCCTCCTCCACCGCCCGGTCGTGCAGGCGGTCCAGGGTCGCCCGCATCAGGCCCGTGCGCCGCAGCGTCTGGTGGCACGAGCCGCCGGTGCAGCCCGCGAGCGGGACGGTGGCCCCGCCGGGAAGCACGAAGTCGCGGTTCATCGAGGTGTTCGTGGCCACGGGCCCGCGATCGTCGCTGATCAGCAGGCAGCGCTCCGGGGGATGCGTGCCCCGGAAGTAGCTGACCAGCCCCGGGTCACCGCTGGGCGGCGACCCGAACGCGCCCTGCCAGGCGTCGAGCCACTGGCCGTACTCCTCGTCGGTCAGGCCCTCGACCATGGTGTAGTCGGATCTCACGGTGGTGCGCATGGTGTCCTCCCGGAACGATCACAGGTCGATGGGCTGATCGGGTGCCGTGACCAGGGCGCTGAGGGAACGGGCGAACCCCTCGGCCATGGCACGGACGGAGGGCGCCTCCCAGCGGTCCGCGCTCGAGCTGAGGGCGTAGTAGACGGTGCCGTCGGAGCCGCGCTCGATGGTCCACAGGATGGCGTCGTCCGGGATGCCCGGCCCGGCGTCCTGGGAGCGGACCCGGTGGACGGCGTCGAAGCGGACCTCTCCCGCCTCGGCCAGCTGGGCGCCGGCCGGGCTCTGGAACATCGCGAACCCCGGCACCACCATCCCCGGGCGCTCGAGCTTCGCGAGCTGCGGGCCGGCGATCGTCAGCAGCTCCACGAAGGGGATCTCGTGGGTCAGGGACTCCAGCGCCGCCGCCCGGACCGCCGAGACCGCGTCGCGGAAGGTGTCGCAGCCGTCGAGGCCGACCGGGAGCGGGCACATGTTCGCGAAGTAGCCGACCGTGTCGGTCCACTTGTCGTCGCGCCGCCCCGGTCCGGCGGTCAGCATCCAGACCAGCCCCCGGCGGCGGCCGGTCGTGCGCGCGAGCTCCACCGCGTGGGCGGCCAGCAGGACCATGTAGGCGGACGACCTGCTCTCCTCGGCGAGCCGCTGGATCCCGCCGGAGATCGTGGCGTCGACCGGGAACCGGTCCACGCGTGTCGTCCCGCTGGGGTGCTCGGCCGCCGGATGGTCGGACTCCAGGACGTGGGCCTCGGCTCCGGCGAGCCGGTCCGCCCAGGTGGAACCGGTCGAGGCCGTGCTCTGCTGCGCCGCGTAGTCGGCGTACGAGGGGGGCGGGGCGACGGTCTCGCCCGCGTACAGGCGGGTGATGTCGCGCAGCAGCAGCTCGATCGACCACACGTCGATCAGAGGCAGGAAGCCGACCAGCACCAGCACGGCGTCGTCGTCGTCGAACCGGCCCAGGTAGGCGCGCAGGGGCGGGAAGTCCCGCTCGGAGAAGGGGTGCGACTCGCAGGCGGCGACGAACTCCTCGGCCGCGCGGTCGCGGCCGTCCGCCGCGTCGTCGGGCATCGTGTCGTCGGGCATCGTGTCGTCGTGCACCGTGTCGGCGTCCGCGACGAGCCCGAGCTCCTCGACCCGGACCGTGGCCGACGCGCGGATCTCCTGTCCCTCGGGACGGACCGCCGCGCGTGCCTGGGGATGGAGGCCGACGGCGTCCTGGATCGCGGCGTCGAGGCGGGACGGGTCGAGCGGGCCGCGTACGCGCAGCGCGCCGCTGGAGATCGGGCGCTGTCCGAATCCGGCGGTGCTCCCGTCGGTCTCGTGCTGGCCGCGCAGGAAGTTCTGCTCGAAGGTGAAGGGAAAGGTGGTCATCGGCTGCCCTCGTCCGGGTCGTCGGTGGCGGCGTCGGCGCGCGCTCTGAGCGTGTGCAGGAGGTCGTCGAGGCTGGGGTCGTCGAACAGGTCGGTGAGGGTGACCGTCAGGCCGAGGCGGGCCAGGCGCGTCCGGAGCCGGTTGGCGGCGATCGAGTGCCCGCCGAGCGAGAGGAACGTTCCCGGGGTCCCGGGTGCGATGTCGAGCACCTCGGCCCAGGACTCGCCGACGGCCGCCTCGATGCCGTCGGTCACGATGCCGTCGGTCATGATGCCGTCGGTCACGATGCCGTCGGTCACGATGGGGTCCGTCACGGCGGGGTCGGCCCCGGACACGTCATGGGTGGTCACAACCGCCAGTCTCGGAGGACGGCGGCGAGATCTCTTCTTCCCCGGTGCGCTGCCGGTGCCTGCCGCGTCGCCGCGTTGTCGAAACGTGCGGCATGGGTGCCCGGCCCTCCCGCCGGCGGTACGGCCACACCTACGCTCCAAGCATCTCGGCGCGAAGGAGGAGAACCATGTCCAACCCGGGCATCATGGCCTACAACGGCTTCATCAACTACTGCTACGCCGACGCCGCCTCGATGTTCCTGTCGGCACACGGCATCGAGGCGTCGTCCGGCCGGCTGGAGGTGCTCAGCGGGATCGCGCTGCTGGGCGCGCACCGGCTCAGCGAGCCGGAGTGCGAGAAGCTGTACCTGTCGCTCGTGCCGGACCCGAGTCGGCTGGACAAGGCCTTCTCGCTGCTGGGCCACCAGGTGGAGAGGGAGAACGCGGCCGAACCGCTCGACGTGCTCCGGCGCGGCCTGGAGCACGGACCCGTCCTGGTGGGGCCCATGGACATGGGGGCGCTGCGCTACTTCCCCTATCACCAGCACGCGACGGGTGCCGACCACTACCTGGTCGCGTACGCGGTAGACGGCGACGTTGTCCGGGTCCACGACCCGATGGGCTACCCGTTCGCGACCGTCTCCGTGGAGCACTTCCTCGACGGATGGCGCGGCGAGGACCTGCCGTGCCCCGGTCCGCCGTTCCACCTGTGGACGCAGGCCCGGACCGGCCGGTCCGTCACCGGCGGCGAGGTCTTCGAGGGGGCGATGAACTGGTTCGAGGAGATCCGCACGTCCACGCCCAACGGCGCCGAGGTGATCCAGGACTACGCCGATGACCTGGAGGCGGACCGGCTGACACCGCGGAGCCAGTCGTTCATGACGATCTTCCTGCTGCCGTCCCAGGCACGCCGGTGCCTGGACTACGCCCAGTTCTTCCGCGAGGGCGGGGCCCGCGAGCTCGCGGAGCAGAAGTTCACCCAGGGCCGTCTGATGGGGGAGTCGCTCCAGGCCGGGAACAAGGGCGACTGGAAGCTGGTCAGCACCTTGTTCCGCGAGTACGCGGAGATCGAGGACGCCCTGAGCTCCCGCCCCTTCGTCTGATTCCGCCGGCGGGACCGGACGGCCGCCCTCGCGGGCCGTCCCGTCCCGTCCCGTCGCGTCGCCGGCCCGGACGCCCGGTCCCGCCGTCCCTCCCGCCGCCCCGCCCCGCGGGGCCTCGGGGCGGGGCGGCGGGATCACTCGGGTCCGGGCGGCGTCACCCGCGGACGATCTCGGTCAGCCGTGCCGCGGTGGCGTTGGGGGACGGGACGGCCTGGTAGTCCGCGCGCAGCCGTGCCGCGTTGTCCGCGTAGCCGGTGTCCTTCAGCACCCGTTGCAGCGCCTGGTGCAGCCGGTCGGCGTCGAGGTGGTCGGAGTCGGCCACGAACTCCCCGGCGCCCTCGTCGACGAGGCCGCGGGTCTGGGTGACAGGCCCGAACCAGCGGTCGCTCCAGTAGGTGCTCGGGACGACGAGCTGCGGGGTGCCTGCCTCGTAGGCGGCGGCGAACGTGCCGCTGCCGCCCTGGTGCACGAGCGCGGCACAGTGCGGCAGCGCCGCGCCCAGCGGGACGAACCGCGTCAGGGTCACGTTCGCCGGGACGGCGGTGCGGCCGTCGTCGGCCACCGTGGCGACGACGTCGGCGTCGAGGTCCGCGACGCCGTCGAGCAGCGCCGTCGACGACGCGTGCGCCACCCCCGCCTGCTCGTGCGACAGGCCGAGCGTGATCAGGACGAGGGGGCGCTCCCGCTGCCGGAACAGCTCCGGCGTCCAGGTGCTCGGGCCGTTGTAGGCCAGGTGCCGCATGCGCAGGTAGTCGCCCTCGGGCCGCCACGTCCACGGCGGCATCGTGTCGATGCCCAGCATGCCGGTGGCGCGGTCCGCGGCGGGCCGGCCGCCGTGCCGTTCGATGAGCGGGTCGAGCCAGGCGTGGACCGGGTCGTAGCCGGTGCCGGCCGCCTGGACGAGCTGGCCGATCCCGTCGGTGCCGAACAGCAGCCGGACGTGCGGGACACCCAGGATCGACGCCAGAGCGCCCCCGGCGTAGCAGAGCTGGTCCCACACGATGAGGTCGGGGCGCCAGGCGCGGCCGAAGTCGACCAGGTCCGCGAGCAGCCGCGGCTCGCAGAGCTGGGAGAGGAAGTGGGTGTTCAGGTACTCGAGCTCGGCACCGGGGTCGGCGGCCGCGTAGTCGCGCTGGTGCGGGGCCGGGCCGTCGGTCCGGGTGTGCGCGGGCTCGTTCGCGTCGATCCGGCCCAGCGTCTCGAGCATGTCGATGCCGACCGTGGGCCCGGCGAGCCCGACGTCGGCCCGGGCGTCGGCCAGGTCGGGATGGACCGCCACGGCGACCTCGTGGCCCTCCCCTCGGAGAGCCCAGACGAGCGGTACCTGGAGATACAGGTGCGAGCGCAGTGCCGGTGGAGCGATGAACAGGATCCTCACGGTGGTTCCTCTCAGTCGGCGAGCCGGATGGCGACCTCCGCCTCCCACTGGTCGAAGGGCAGGTGGGGAGGCGACAGATAGGTCTCGACCCGGCCGGCCCAGACATCACGGGAGCCGTCGGGCGAGACGTCCCAGGCCCTGCCGGTCCGGGTCCCCCACGCGATCAGGTCCTCCGTGAGCCGAACCAGCTCGTCGGGATGCCCCACGTGGCGGATGGCCGCGTACCGGCCGGCCGGGAGCACGTCCGCGACCATGCCGGGCTCCACCGGGGGCGGGCCGGCGACCGGGACGCAGCAGGAGACGTCGAGCCGGTCGGGGGCGCTGACGACGTGATAGCGGAAGAACGGCGTGCCGGTGACCGCGATCCCCTGCCCGGCCAGCCATTCCAGCGTGGTGGGGATCTTGTCGGCGACGAGCGGGAACTCCTCGACACCGATCGTCCTGCGCCAGCCCACGTACGGGGATGCCGGCCGGGTGGAGATGACGGGGTCGACGGTCACGAGGACTTCTCCTTCAGCGCGAGACGCAGGTGGCGTGCGGTATGGGTGTCGCGGTCCAGCAGGAGTGACGGCGGACCGGCGAAGAGGATCTGCCCGCCGCCGACCCCGGCGTCCGGGCCGACGTCGATCACCCAGTCGGCCTGCAGCGCGACGCTCAGGTCGTGCTCGATCACGATCACGTTGTTCCCCTGGTCCACGAGGTGGCGCAGGGCGGCGAGCACGCGCGGGACGTCCGTGCCGTGCAGGCCGGTGGTCGGCTCGTCCAGGATGTAGGTCCTCGCGCCGGTGGCCGTCCGCATCGCGACCTTGAGCCGCTGCCGTTCGCCCCCGGAGAGGCTGACGACCGGCTGCCCCAGCGTGAGGTAGTCCAGGCCGACCTCCGCCAGCGTGGTCAGGCGCTTGCGGATCCGGCCCGGGCCGAAGAGGTCCTGCGCCGCGGCGACCGAGGACTGCAGGACGTCGCTGATGTTGCGCCCGTCGACCCGCTTCTCCAGCACCTGGGGCGCGAACCGGTGCCCCTCGCACGCCGGGCAGGTGTAGCTGACCGGATCCAGGTGGGCCAGGTCGAGGAAGATCGCGCCGAGCCCCTCGCACTCGGGGCAGGCACCCCGGGAGTTCGCGCTGAACAGGGCCGGGCTGGAGCCGGTGGCCTGCGCGAAGTACTTCCGGATGTCCTCCGCGACGCCCAGATAGGTGGCGACGCTGGAACGGCGGTGCCCGCGCGGGACGCTCTGGTCCACGATCACCGGCTTGCTCAGGTGCGGCGCCAGGCAGTCCATCACCAGGGTCGACTTGCCGCTTCCGGCGACGCCGGTCACCACGGTCAGGCCCGTGACGGGCAGCTCGACGTCCCCCTCGGGGACGTTGTGCGCGCCGGTGAAGGCAACGGTGCGGGTGTCGGTCTCCGTGGGCTCCGCCACGGTCAGCCCGGTGGCCAGGTAGTCGGCGGTCGCCGTCCCCGCGTCCCGGAGGCCGTCCAGGGATCCCTGGTAGACGACCCTGCCCCCGGCGTCGCCGGCGCCCGGGCCGAGGTCGATGACGTCGTCGGCCGCCTCGATGACGGCGCGGTCGTGCTCGACGACCAGCACGGTGTTGCCCCGGTCGCGCAGCGACCGGAAGAGCTCCAGCAGCCGCGTGACGTCGTGGGCGTGGAGGCCGCTGGTGGGTTCGTCGAAGACGTAGGTGAGGTCGCTGAGCGAGGAGCTCAGGTGCCGCACCAGCTTCAGCCGCTGGGACTCGCCGCCCGAGAGGGTCTGGGTCCGGCGGTCCAGACCGATGTAGGTCAGGCCCAGGAGGGAGATGTTCTCCAGCCGCCCCCGCAGGGCGGAGACCAGGGGGCGGACACGCCGGCCCTTCTCGGTGGCCTCGACGTCCGTGAGGAAGGCGGCGAGCTCGTCGACCGTCCCCGTCATGCAGTCGACGATGGTGCGCCCCGCCACGGTGTAGGACCGCGCCTGGGCACTGAGCCGGCTGCCGCCGCACTCGCGGCAGGTGGTGCGCGTCATGATCGCGTCCAGGGCGGCCTGCGTCTCCGCGGGGACGCCGCGGCGCTTCTTGTCGACGAAGAGCCGCCGGAACTTGGGGACCAGCCCCTCGTAGGTGAACGTCCCGGTGCGGGAGCCGTTCTGCACGGCGATCCGCTTCCGCTCGCCGCGCAGCAGGAGCTCCCGCTTCGAGGCGGTGTACCGCTCCACGGGCAGGTCGTTGTCGAAGAAGCCGGAGCTGGCGAAGAAGTTCCAGTTGGCCGACCCCACGGAGAAGGCCGGGAACGTGATGGCGCCTCCGTTGAGGGACCGCGTCTCGTCGAGCAGCTTGGTCTCGTCGATGTCGACGGCCTCGCCCTGGCCCTCGCAGTGCTCGCAGCGGCCGCGCGGGTCGGAGTAGGAGAGCGCGCGAGGGTCGTCCAGGGGAGGCGTGCAGGTACGTGCGAACAGGAGACGGAGCAGGCCGTAGACGTCGGTGGCGCTCGCGACGGTCGACCTGCTGTCGGCGGGCACCGGGTTCTGGTCCACGACCATCGACGCGGTGAGCCCGTGGATCCCGTCGACGTCCGGTTGCGCGTACCGCGGTAGCGCGGACTGCACGTGCGCCGGGTAGGTGTCGTTCATGAGCCGCTGCGACTCGGCCGTGATCGTGCCGAACGCCAGCGAGGACTTTCCGGATCCGGACACGCCGGTGATGACGGTGATGGCGCGCTTGCGGATCTCCACGCTGACGTCGCGCAGGTTGTTGACGCGGCTCCGCTCGACGCGGATGGTGTCGAACAGCTGGTCACCGGGCATTGCTCCTCCAAGCTCCGGCCTGGTGCGATCGGTGCTCGGTGGCCGGCGGGTCGCGGTGGTCGTCTGCCGGGGACGATAGCAACCAGAAGGCCTGTCCGGCCTGGTGTACGGGTATTTTCAGCCTGGCGGGAGGTGGCCTCAGAGATACTGCGTGTGCGGCGCGAGACCTGCCAGGACGCGGCCGTGCAGCTCCCGGTTCGTCGCCGGATGGATCAGGGCGTGCATACGCATGGCGTGCAGGTCCCGGGCGATGCGCTGGATCGGGACCCCCGCGTAGATCGACGAGCCGCCGCTGTTGGCGTTGAGCAGGTCGGCGCCGTGGTGCGCCAGCTCGCAGGCCCGTCCCAGGCAGGCCCGCGCGACGACGCGGGCGCCGGCGTCCCAGGAGCCGCCGTCGTCGAGCATGCCGGCGAGGCGCCGGGCCTGGTAGCGGCTCTCGTCGACGAGCATCGCGCTCTCGCCCAGAGCCAGGTGCGTGACCGGTGCCTCGGCCTGGTCGTCGTAGGCGGTGTAGGTGATCTTGCGGCCCGGCAGGCGGTCCAGGAACGCGGCCAGCCCTGCCTCGGCCAGCCCGACGGCGACCCCCACCGACAGGGCGGCGGCGGTCGGGACGAGGGGAGTGGTGAAGACCGGGGTGGCGGCGTTGGCCTCGGAGGCGTACTGCTCGGCGAGCATGGCCGGCAGGGGGACGAAGTTCCGCCGGGGGACGCGGACACCGCGGGCGAGGGTGGTGAAGCTGCCGCTGCCCCGCAGCCCGGAGGTGTCCCAGTCGTCCACGAGTTCGAGGTCGCCGATCGGCACCGCACCCAGCACGGGCAGGGGGCCCTGCGGGGTTCCCGCCACGGCGATGACCATCTGCCACGCACTGCTCGGCGCCCCGCTGATGAACTGCCACCGGCCGTCGAGCAGGTAGTCGTCACCGTCCTCCGTGACCTGTCCGCCGGGGCTGAGGGTCCCGCACGTCTGGACCGGGCCCTGGGCGAACACCTCGTCCTGCACGTCGTCCGGCAGCGTGGAGACCATCCAGGAGGTGATGGCCGAGACCGCCACGACCCAGCCGGTGGCTCCGTCGACCCGGGACAGGGCGGTGACCCGCTCCAGGGCGTCGCCGTAGCTCAGCTCGCTGCCGCCGTGGCGGGTGGGCACCCGCATCCCGAAGTGCCCGCCGGCGTGGAGCGCCTCGAGGACCTCGGGATGCGTACGGCGGTTCTCCTCCTGCCAGGCGGTGTGGGCCCGGATGACCTCCCGCAGCTCCTGGCTGACGGCGGGGCTCTGGGGCGTGGCGACATCGGTCATGGCGGATCTCCTTCGAGAACGGGACGACGACGTCCCCGACGTTGGCATGCCGGCGGCGCCGGTGAGCCTTCGATCGTGCGCTCCTCGGGCGGTCACGGCGTGATGGGCCGGCGGCGGCGGCGGACCGCACGGGGGAAGACGATGCGGCGGGCGGCGGCCGCCAGGGTGGAGCCAATCGGTCCACCGAGAGGAGAGGTCACGATGCAGGTTGATCAGCTGCCGGGTACGGCGGCACCCAGCCCCGAGGACATCGCCGCCGTCACGGAGGTTCCCCAGCGCATCATGGCGGCGTGGGCCGCCCAGGACGGAGAGCGGTTCGCCGAGATCTTCACCGAGGACGGGATCATGGTCCTCCCGGGACAGTGCGTGAAGGGGCGTGGTGAGATCGCCCGGTTCATGAGCGGCGCGTTCCAGGGCCCCTATCGCGGCACGCAGGTCACCGGCACGCCGTTCAACGTCGCCGTGCTCAGCGACACCGTCGTGGTGCTGCACACCCAGGGCGGGGTGCTCGGCCACGGCGAGTCGGAGGTCAGCGACGCCAGGGCGGTACGCGCCATCTGGACGGTGGTGCGGGTCGACGGCGACTGGCAGCTCGCCGCCTACCAGAACACGCCGAGGGACACGCCATGAGCCGCCGGGCACTCGTCCTGGGCGGCAGCATCGCCGGCCTGCTCGCCGCCCGCGCGCTCGCCGACCACGTCGAGGAGGTCGTGATCGTGGAGCGGGACGACGTCGTGGGCGTGCGTGGTGTCCGCAAGGGCGTGCCCCAGGGCAGCCACGTGCACGGGCTGCTGGCCCGCGGCCAGCAGTCGCTCGAGGACTACTTCCCCGGGTTCACCGAGGAGGCGCGGGCGGCGGGAGTCCCGACCGCGGATCTCGGCGAGCTGCGCTGGTTCTTCAACGGGAAGCGCCTGGCCCCGGCCACCACCGGGCTCACCTGCGTCTCGGCGGACCGGCCGGTCCTGGAGCACCTCATCCGCGAGAGGGTCCGGGCAGTGCCCAACGTGACGCTCCGCGAGGGCGAGGAGGTGTCGTCGCTCGCCTTCGACGACGCCGGGCGGACGGTGCTGGGCGCCATGGTGGCTCCCCGTGGCACGGACCGGTGCACGATGGTGCAGGCCGACGTCGTCGTGGACGCCCTGGGACGCGGGTCACCCGTCGCCCGGTGGCTGCACGACGCCGGCTACGACCGTCCCGAGGAGGAGACGGTCAAGATCGACCTGTCCTACACCAGCCGGCACTACGAGTTCGACGACGAGTCGGTGCTGCGGGGCGACATGTCGATCAACCCGGTCTCGTGCCCGCAGTTCCCGCGCGGCGCCTTCTTCTCGCGGGTCCAGGACGGAGGCTCACTGGTCTCCCTGACGGGCGTGATGGGCGATCATCCGACCACGGACGAGGCCGGCTTCATGGCGTGGGCGCGCTCCATGGAGGTGCCCGACGTGCACGAGGTGATGGCCGCGGGGCGTCCGGTCGACGATCCCGTGCAGTTCCGGTTCCCGAAGAGCATCCGGCGCCGCTTCGACCGGATGAGCGACTTCCCGGCCCACCTGCTGATCGTCGGGGACGCCATGTGCAGCTTCAACCCCGTCTACGGGCAGGGCATGACCGTCGCGGCCCTGGAGTCCGAGCTGATCGGCCGGCTTGCGAGCGAGGGCGAGATCTCCGGCGAGGAGTACTTCGCCCGGGCCGCGGAGCTGCTGGACGGCCCGTGGGCGGCATCGACCGGAGGCGACTTCGCCTTCCTCGGGACGGAGCTGCCCGCCGAGGTCCAGGAGGCCAACGCCTTCATCGCCCAGGTGCAGGAGGCGGCGGCCCACGACCCGGTCGTGACGCGCGCGTTCATGCGCGTCACCGGGCTGGTCGACCCTCCCGGAACGCTGGCCTCCGACGAGATCGCCGAGCGCGTCCTCGCGCCGAACCCGATGGGAATGTCATGACCGCAACCGCCTGTCCGTACACCCTCGACCCGGTCGGCACCGACATCCACGCCGAGGCCGCCACGCTGCGTGAGCAGGGACCCACCCAGGTGGAGCTGCCCGGCGGTGTCGTCGTCTGGTCGCTGAACTCGCACGACGCCATCCAGCAGGTGCTCACCGACCGTCGCGTCACCAAGAGCGCCCGCAACCACTGGGCGGCCTTCCGCGACGGGAAGATCCCGCCGGACTGGGAGCTCATCAGCTGGATCGCGATGGACAACATGGTGACCTCGTTCGGTAGCGATCATCGCCGCCTGCGCCGGCTGGTGGCCAACGCGTTCACGAGCCGGCGCACGGAGTCCATGCGCCCGCGCATCAGCGAGCTGGTCACCGAGCTGCTCGACGGACTCGCGGCGACGCCGCCGGGCGCCGTCGTGGACCTCCGGGAGACGTTCGCCTATCCGCTGCCGGCCCGGCTGGTGGCCGACATGATCGGCATGTCGGAGGAGGCCCGGGCGGAGACGGCCAAGGTGATCGACATGATGGTCGACACCACCGTGACTCCGGAGCAGGCGGCCGGCGTCCTGCAGGGCTGGCGGGGCGCCATGACGGAGCTGATCTCCGAGAAGCGCCGCAACCCGGCCGCGGACATCACCAGCGACCTGCTCGCCTCGCGTGACGAGGACGGGTCGCGGTTGACCGAGCTGGAGCTGATGGACACGGTCTTCGCGATCCTCGGAGCGGGCTCGGAGACGACCATCAACTTCTTCGACAACGCGATCTCGGCGCTGCTCAGCCACCCGGACCAGCTCGAGGCGGTGCGGGCGGGCGAGGCGACCTGGGCCGACGTCATCGACGAGACGCTGCGGGTGGAGTCGCCCCTGGCTCATCTCCCGCTGCGGTACGCGGTCGAGGACATCGAGGTGGACGGCGTGGTCATCCCGAAGGGCGACGCCCTGCTGGTCAACTACAGCGCGGTGGGGCGGGATCCGGCGCTCAACGGAGCCACGGCGTGCGAGTTCGACGTCCGCCGGGAGAGCAAGGAGCACCTGTCCTTCGGGCACGGTCCTCACTACTGCCTCGGGGCGGGGATCGCGCGTGCCGTCGCCACGGAGGGACTGTCGCGGCTGTTCGACCGCTTCCCGCGCATGCGGCTGGCCTCCACGGACGAACCGTTGCAGCCCCTGCCGACGTTCATCATGAACGGGCACCGGGCACTTCCCGTCGTGCTGGAGCCCGGCTCGGACTGACGCGGGCCCGGTCTGACGCGGGCCCGGTCTGACGCGGGCCCGGTCTGACGCGGGCCCGGACCGACGCTCGGCCGGCCGGCCGAACGGACGAGACGGAGGGGGACGAGCGACCTGCTCGTCCCCCTCCGCCGTGCCAGGGCCGGCTACTTGCCCGCATCGGCCGGCAGTGCGGCCGCATCCGGGACGGAGTCGCCGCCCTGGGGGGCACCGGCGTCGTCGGCCCCTCGCCCGACGGCGCCGGCCCCGGCTTCGGCACCCGCCGGCGGCTGCCCGGGAGGCGGCAGCGGGGCGAGGTTGCGCAGCATGATCCCCGCGGCGACGGCCAGGCAGATCATGATGACGGTTGCGGTGACGGCCACGATGTTGAGGCCGTCGGTGAACGCGGTGTCGACGACGGCGCGGAACTGCTCGTCCAGCGGTGCCGGCAGCCCGGCCGCCGTCTCGATCCCCGCCTCGATGCCGGACTGGGCGCCGGCCAGCGCGTCGTCCGGGACACCCGGGGGCGCCTGCGCGGCGAGCTGCGTGCGGTAGACGAGGTGGCCGATGCTCCCCAGGCCGGCGATGCCGAAGGCGACGCCGAGCTCGTTGGCCGTCTGCGTGAGGGAGGAGGCGGCGGCCGCCCGCTGCGGCCCCACGGCCCCCAGACCGATCGCGGTGCCGAGCCCCATGGGGATCCCGACGCCGAACAGGACGGTCGCGTACCCGGCCACGAGCACGGGAAGGCCGGTGTCCGGCCCGATCTGGGTGATGACGACGTAGCCGACGGCGGCGATGGGCAGCCCGAAAGCGATGACCCGGCCGGGCGGTACGCGGCTGGCGATGCCGGGACCGAGCATGAGCCCGACGATCATCGCCGCCAGTGCCGGCAGCAGCACCAGGCTGGCCTGCAGGGGCGTCCGGTCGTGCACGAGCTGCACGAACACGTTGATCAGGTACGAGCTGCCGCCCTGCACGGCACCGCCCATGAGGCCCAGGAAGAGGGAGAGGACGAAGGCGGGGATGGCGAACAGCTTCAGGTCGATGATCGGCTGCTCGAGCCGCCGCTGGCGCAGGACGAAGAGCCCCGCGAGGGCGACACCGGTCACCCCGATGGCGATCCGGGTGCCGTCGGTGCCGTTCGCCGCGAGCTCCTTCACCGAGAAGGCGATGGCCAGGACCGAGGTCAGGGCGAGGAGGACGCTGGGCACGTCCATGGCCCGCGATCCGGGAGTGCGCTGCTCGGGCAGCAGCCGCGGACCGACCACCAGGAGCAGGACCGCGACCGGGACCCCGAGCAGGAACACCGAGCCCCAGGGGAAGAGCCTCAGGAGCAGGCCACCGAGCGGCGGGCCGATGATCATGCCGAGCATGAACGTGCTCATCCAGGTGGAGATCGCCATCCCGCGCTGGGCCGGGTGCCGGAACATCGTGGCGATGATGGCCATGCCGGAGGGCATCACCGTCGCCGCTCCGACACCCATGGCGGCGCGGGCGCCGATCAGCATGGCGACGGAGGTGGACATGGCGGCGGCCACGGATCCGACGGCGAAGATCACCGCGCCGATCATGAGCAGCTTGCGCCGCCCGATCCGGTCACCGAGCGAGCCCATCGTGATGAGCAGCCCCGCGATCACGAACCCGTAGATGTCGATCATCCACAAGGCCTCGACCTGGCTCGCGCCGAGGCTGGCCGAGATCGTGGGAAGTGCCAGGTAGAGGATGCTGAGGTCGAGCGAGAGCACCAGGTTGGCGAGGCCCAGGACCAGCAGCCCCAGCCATTCACGCCGGCCGGCTGCGAGTTCCGGGGGGATCTCCATCCGGGGACGGGGATTGCGGCCCATGCGGGACTCCTTCGAAGAACGAACGGGTGGTACGTGCACTAGGCTGCGGAGGGTCTGTTACGGAATGGTTTCGGACGACGGAGCCTTCGATCGGTCCGGTCCGGAGGTGGCTGGTGAACTTCCACCTGCTTGGCGCCCTGCGCGTGACCACGGCCGCCGGCGTCGAGGTCGCCGTCCCGGGAACCAAGGTCAGGGCGTTGCTCGTCGCACTGCTGTCCGCGCGGCGCCGTCGGGTCTCGGCACCCGACCTGGTGCAGGAGCTGTGGCAGGCGGACGAGCCGCAGCGACCCCTGCGCGTGCTGCAGAGCAAGGTGTCACAGCTGCGCAAGGCGTTGTCCCAGGCGGAACCCGGAGCGGGTGACCTCGTCGTCGGGGACCACGGCGGCTACGTGCTGGATCCCGAGCCGGGAACCGTCGATCTGGACCGGTTCGACGAGGGCCTGGAGAGCGCCTACGCACTGAACGACGCCGCCGCGCGCGCACGCGCGCTCGAGGACGTGCTCGCGCTGTGGGACGGCTCCTACGAGCACCGGTACCGCTGGGCCGGAAGCGGGTACGACGCGCTGATCCTGCGCCTGGAGTCACAGCGCCTGCAGGGCACCGAGGAGCTGCTGGACGCCTGGCTGGCGGCCGGCACGCCGCAGCGGGTGGTGGCCGAGGCCCCCGCGCTGGTGAGCCGGTATCCGGAGCGGGAGCGGCTCACGGTCTCGCTGATGGGTGCGCTCCACGTGTGCGGCAGGCAGTCCGAGGCCCTGGAGCTGTTCCGGCGTCAGGCGGGGCGGCTCCGCGACGAGCTCGGGCTCGAACCGGGCGCCGAGATGACCCGGACGCACGAGGCGATCCTGCGCCAGGACGCCGGCGTCGGCGCGGGCCGGCAGCAGCGCGGGCCGGCACTGCGGCAGGCCGCCCGGACCAACCTGCCACGACACATGACCGCCCTGGTGGGACGGGACGCGGACGCGTCCCGGGTGCACGCGGGGATGCGCGCCCGGCGCCTGGTCACGCTCACCGGCCCGGGAGGTGTGGGAAAGACGCGGCTGGCGGTGGAGGCGTCCGGGAGGGCGGTGCGCGACCACCCGGACGGGGTGTGGCTCGCGGACCTCTCGCACATCGACGGCGCGGACGGCGACCCCGTGCGGCGGATCACCGGACACCTGGCAGGCCTTCTCGGACTGGGCGAGCCGCAACGCGGTGCGCCGCCGCTCGAATGGCTCGCGGGCGCCCTGTTCGACTCCCACCTGCTCCTGGTGCTGGACAACTGCGAGCAGGTCCGGGACGCGTGCGCCCAGCTCGCGCAGGTGCTGGTCGAGCACACCCCGCAGGTCCGCATCCTCGCCACCAGCCGGGAGCCGCTCGGCGTGTCCGGTGAACTGGTCCGTCCGGTGGACCCGTTGGCCATGCCCGACGCCGCGGAGGACGACCTGCTGGCATGGCCCGCCGTCCGGCTCCTGGTGGACCGTGCGCAGGACAGCGACCCCGCCTTCGACCCCCGTTCGACGGCCCCGGAGGCGCTCCTGGAGATCTGCCGACGGCTCGACGGGATCCCCCTGGCGATCGAGCTCGTGGCCCCGCGGCTGCGGTCCGTCGCCGCGGAGGAGCTGGTCCGCTGGCTCGACGACGAGATGTGGCTGCTCCGGGTCGAGCTCAGTCACCTGCCGGAACGGCAGCGGAGCATGTGGGCCGCGATCGAGTGGAGCTGGCGGATGCTCACCGAGCGCGAGCAGGAGGTCCTGGCCCGGCTCGCCACGCAGGCCGGGAGCTGGGAGGCGGCCGCCGGTCTGGCGTGCTGCCGCGTCGTCGACCCCGCCGGCGACGAGGTCGTCAACGTGATCTCCCGGCTGGTCAGCAGGTCCCTCGTGGCCGTGTCGGTGTCCGGCCCGCAGCGACGCTACGTGGTGCTGGAGCCGGTGCGGCAGTTCTGCCGCGAGAAGCTCGCGCCCAAGGACCTCGCCGACGCCCGGCGTTCCCTGGCCCTCTTCTACGCCGAGCAGGTGCGGCGCACGGACGAGCAGCTGCGGGGCGCGGGGCAGGAGGACGCGTTCCGGCGGCTGGACCTCGACGCCGCCAACATCCGCCAGAGCCTCGCATGGGCCGTGACCGGCGGCGAGCCCGCGCTGGGCCTCCGGATCGCCGTGGGCATGGCCTGGTACTGGGTGCAGCGGGGGCGGCTCGACGAAGGCTCCGACTGGCTGCGCCGCGCCCTGGACGTGAGCGAGGACGTCCCCGGCCGCGACGGGCCGGAGCTCGCGCTGGAGGCGGCCACCTGGGAGGCGGCGATGCAGCGGCTGCGCGGGATCGCCTGCGACGTCGGCGCGCTCCGCCTCGACCGGTGGCCCGGCGACCGGTCCGAGCTGGGGCTGCTGCGTGCCCGGGGACTCCTCGCCGTCGTGCTGCCGGCCGGACGGAGCGATGTCGACCTGGTGGAGCGGACCCTGGCGACGTGCCGGCGGCTGGACTACCGGTGGGGCGAGGCCGCGGTGCTGAGCACGCGGGCGTTGGCCCACCTGCGCCGCGGCGCCTTCGACGAGGCACGGGACGACGCCGAACGGAGCGTCGCGGGATTCCTCGACCTGGGAGACCAGTGGGGTGTCATCCATGCCTCCGACTGCCTCGCCGCGCTGAGCACGATCTCCGGCGACCTGGAGGCAGCCGAGCGGCTCCACCGCCGGTCCATGGCGGTGGCCACCCACCTGGGACTCTGGCCCAAGGTCAGCCACCTGATGTGCGAGCTCGGCCAGCTGGCCCTGCGAGAGGGCCGGACGGACGAGGCGGAATCCTTGTTCCAGGAGGCGCTGCACCTGGCGGTTCGGCAGGACACCCCGGCCCAGCAGCAGGTGTGCGAGCTCGGTCTGGCAACCGTGGAACGCCGGCGCGGGGACTACCTGCGGGCATCGGCCAGGCTGGAGCGATGGCTGCGGTGGAACCTCCGCGTCGGGTGGATCGAGGGGGAGGTCCGCGTGCGGCTCGAACGGGCGCGGCTGGCGCTCGCGCGTGGCCGCACCGACGAGGCGGCCGAGGACTCCCGGGCCGCGCGCGCCGCGGCGACGGACCTGGGGGACTGGCCCACGGTCGCCAGTGCCTGCGAGACCCTGGCGCGGGCCGCGATCCTGCTGGAGGACCCGGCCACGGCGGAGGAGTACTGGCGGCAGGCGAGGCGGACGCGGCGGGACATGCACGTGCCGGCCACGGGCGAGGATGCCGAACTGCTTGATGACCTGGACCGATACTTCGTGAGGCAGTCGACGTAGGGCCCCTGGTCCAGCCGGCGTTACGCCCGTGGCGTATGGCGGCGCCCGGAACGCCGCCGATTCTGGTGGCGTGTCGGTGTCCCGGGCTACCGTGGTGGCAGTCGACGGGGAGGGCGGTAACCATCGTGACGCAGCAGGCAGAGCGACCAGGAGCGCCGGGAGCATTCGGGACCACGGCGGAACCGCTCCTGCGTGACCTCGTGGGGGGCATCCTGCGGCGCACGCGGATGAGACAGCACCGGACGCTGTCCCAGGTGGCGGTGGAGGCGCGGGTGTCCACGGCGTACCTGTCGGAGGTGGAGCGCGGCCGCAAGGAGGCCTCGTCGGAGGTGCTGGCGGCCGTGTGCGGGGCCCTCGGGATGACGCTGGCGGACCTGATCGAGCAGGCCTGGGCGGAGCTGGCGCTGGCCTCGGCACGGGCCGATGACGAGCGCCGGGTGCGGGTGCTGTCCTCGCGGGCCCGGCGGGGCAGGGCGGGCTTCGCCACGCCGGAGCGCAGGCCCGGCCCGGGCGGCGCCCGGAACGGCCTGCTGCTCGCGGCCTGATCAGATTCCGGCCCGCCGGCCGTGGTCGGCGGGCCGTACGTCGTTGACCCGGTCCACCACCTTGTCCACGATCCCGTAGGCCTGTGCCTGTTCGGCGGTGAACCAGCGGTCACGATCCGAGTCGGCGGCGATCGTCTCGGGCGACTGGCCGGTGTGGTCGGCCAGGATCCGGGTCACGATCTGCTTGGTGTGCTTGAGGTTCTCCGCCTGGGTGGTGATGTCGGAGACGGTCCCGCCGATACCGCCGAGGGGCTGGTGCATCATGATGCGCGTGTGCGGCAGGGCGTACCGCTTGCCCGCGGTACCGGCGGTGAGCAGGACCTGCGCCATGGACCCGGCGAATCCCAGTGCCACGGTGGCGACGTCGTTCGGCAGGAGCTGCATGGTGTCGTACACCCCCATGCCGGCGGTGATCGAGCCGCCGGGGGAGTTGAGGTAGAGGGCGATGTCGGCGTCCTGGTCCTCGGACGACAGCAGCAGGAGCTGTGCGGTCACGCGGTTGGCCAGGGCGTCGTCGATCTCCTGCCCGATCACGATGATCCGCTGGTGCAGCAGGCGCGTCGCGAGGTGGTCGTCGAGGGGGATGGTCCGGTTGTCGGTCATGCTGACCACGGTGTCCGACGCCGTCCCGGGCGGGAAGGTTCTTCGGCCTGCGGCAGATCTGCCGAGGGCAGATGAGGGCCGGTCGGCTGACGGGGGCCGGAGCCCGGGGGATCAGAGCGGGTTGCCGTGGCCGTCGATGAGCGGGAAGGCGTCGAAGTGGAACTCGACGGGGACCGTGCCGGGTGCGTCCTGGCGGCTCTCGAGCGGGTCGATGTGTTCGGCCATGAACTGGTTCCACGCCCGGATCACGGAGGCGACCTGTTCGGGCGTGGCCCTCTTGTTGATCGTGGTGAAGGTGGCGGCGTCCCGCCAGGTCTCACGGATGTCCGAGCGGCCGTCCGGCTCGGCCGCGCCCTTCTCGACGAACCTGAGGGAGCGGTCGTTGCGCAGCCGTATGGCCTCGTAGTTCACGGCGTTGGCCGCGGCCCGCGCCGACGGCGAGTCCTGATCCAGGGAGGAGACCGAATAGCCTCCCGGGGGCCGTTCCCACCAGCGTTCGCGAGCCGTGCCCTTGCCCTCGACCTCCCGGACGAGCCCGTGCTTCGCGAGCTGGCGCAGGTGGTAGCTGGTGGACCCGCTCGACTCCCCGACGATCTCGCCGAGCTTGCTCGCCGTGAGCGATCCTCGCGTCGACAGGAGGTCGAGGATCCGCATCCGCAGGGGGTGGGCGAGGGCACGCAGCGCGGCGGGGCCGAGTGCCGGGGGAGCGCCGGAGGAATCGGGTGCTTCGGTGGTGCGGCTCTGCTCGTTCGCTCCGGTCATGGGCCAGACGTTACTTCGTGAGGCGCGGTGAGTCGCGCCTCCGCTGCTTCCGCTGCCCGGTGCTCCGCCGGCTGGCACTCCGCTGCCCGGCAGTCCGCCGGCCGGCAGCCGTCGTCCGGCGCTTCATCGTCAGGCACTCCGTCGTCCGGCATTCCGTTGTCCGGTGCTCCGTTGTCCGGTTGTCCGGTTGTCCGGTGCTCCGCCGCGGTGCCCCGGTGCTCACCGCGGTGCCCCGGTGCTCACCGCGCTGCCCCGGCGTCGTGGGGGATGCCGCGTCGCCGGGTGGGGCGATGATCCGCACGAAGCTACCGGCGGAGTACGGCGTCACCGCAGAGCCAGCGGGTGTCGGGCCGCGGCGTTGTCCCTGGCCCGCTCCAGCCGTTCGTTCCGGAGCGCGTCACGCTCCCGGCGCTCGGCGGCCCGCCGGCGCCGGGCGTCACGGCTCGCCTCCCGGTCGTGCTCGGCCTGTGCGCTCGGGCGGGCGGCGACGGCGAGACGGCTCCCTGTGAGGGCCCGGCCGGCGGCGTGTGCGGTGGTGAAGACGGTGAGCGTGCTCATGGCGAGTCTCCCTGGGATCGAGGTGTCGGGCTCGTGCTGTGCCACCACCGTACAGTTGCAAAGACTTCTTTGCAAGCATCTATTTGCAAAGAAGTCTTGGCGATCCGTTCCGACCTAGGCTGAAGGTGCGTGACGCCCGGCCTCGGGCAGATAACAAAGTTGCAGCGACTGCAAAAAAGGCCCTTAGAGTGGGAACTCCGGTCGACGTGGCCCTCGTTGGACCGGATGCACCACGACGACGGAGTCGTGTGGCCGTCCCCAGTCCCGCCCGTTCGTGGAGGCATCGTGTTCCGTCTCGCCCGCCTGTCCTTGGCGCATCGCGCCGTCGTCGCCCTGACGACGGTCGCGGTCGCGGTCCTGGGCGTGCTGAGCATGGGTCAGCTCAAACAAGAGCTGATCCCCTCGCTCCAGCTGCCCATGGGTATCGTCGTCGCGCCGTACGCAGGATCGTCCCCGTCCGTCGTCGAGGAACGTGTCACCCAACCCGTCGAGTCCGCCGCCGAGACGATCGACGGTGTCGAGTCCGTGACCTCCGACGTCTCGACGGGCCTGTCGATCACCACCGTCGAGTTCGCCTACGGCACCGATATCGAACGCGTCACCCAGCGTCTCGAGGCCGCCGTCACGCGCATCGGCCAGGTCCTCCCGGACGGCGTCGACCCGCAGGTGATCGCCGGATCCTTCGACGACCTGCCCGTCGTGCAGCTCGCCGTCGCGGGCGACGAGTCGAACGACGCCCTGGCCGACACCGTCGAGACGGCGATCGTCCCGGAGCTGGAGAAGCTGGCCGACGTGCGCAGCGTCGACGTCAGCGGCATCCAGGAGGACCGGATCGTCGTCACGCCGGACGAGGACGAGCTCGCCGACGCCGGGCTCACCGTCGACCAGCTCTCCACCCTCCTCCAGGACAACGGCGTCGTCATGCCCGGCGGCACCCTCACCGAGGGCGACCGGACCTGGTCCGTCGAACTCGGCACGGACCTCCAGGACGTCAAGGCACTCCGGGAGCTGCCGCTGATCCCGGCCGCCGGGGGAAGCCAGGCCGGCGCCGCGGCGGGCGCGGGTGCCGCGGCCGGTGCCGCCGGTGCCGGCGCTGCCGCGGGTGCGCCCACGGGTGCTTCCGCCGCTGGGGGTGCGGTAGCCCAGGACCCGTCGTCGGGCACCGGAGCGTCGGCGGGCGCCGCCGCGACGGCGATCGAGCCCGTCGCCCTCGGCGACGTCGCCACGGTGGAGCGCGAGCCCGTCCCCGTCACGTCCGCGTCGCGGCTCGACGGCGAGCCCTCGCTCGGCATCGCGATCACCAAGAAGCCCGACGGCAACACCGTGGAGGTGTCGCACGCGGTCCAGGACACGCTCGACGACCTCTCGGACACGCTCGACGCGCGGAACGTCACCGTCGGCGTCGTCTTCGACCAGGCGCCGTTCATCGAGGAGTCCATCCAGGGCCTGTCCACCGAGGGCGGGCTCGGCCTGCTGTTCGCGGTGCTCGTGATCCTGGTCTTCCTCGCGTCGCTGCGGTCCACGCTGGTCTCGGCGATCTCGATCCCGCTGTCCCTGGCCGCGACGTTCATCATCATGAACATCACCGGCTACACCCTCAACATCCTGACCCTCGGCGCGCTGACGATCTCCATCGGACGTGTCGTCGACGACGCGATCGTGGTCATCGAGAACATCAAGAGACACCTGTCCTACGGCGAGGAGAAGCTGCCGGCGATCATCGGGGCCGTGCGAGAGGTGGGCGGCGCGATCGCCGCCTCGACCATCTCCACGGTGGCCGTGTTCGCGCCGATCGCCCTGGTGGGCGGGATGACCGGTGAGCTGTTCCGCCCGTTCGCGCTGACCGTGGCCATCGCGATGGGCGCCTCCCTGATCGTGGCGCTCACGATCGTGCCTGTGCTGGCGTACTGGTTCGTCAAGGCGCCGCAGGTGCCGGGCGAGACGGAGGAGGAGCGGGAGACGGCACGAGCCGCCGAGCGTGAGGCCGCCGAGGCCAAGGAGCGCCGGGGCCTGTGGCAGCGGGCGTACGTGCCCAGCCTGGGTGCCGCGCTACGCCACCCGGTCGTCAGCCTGTTCATCGCCGTGGTGGTGCTCGGCGGGACGCTGGCCCTGGTGCCGCGCCTGCAGACCAACTTCATCGGTGACAGCGGCCAGAACACGCTGACGGTGACCCAGGCCTTCGAGCCCGGTACGTCGTTCGAGGCGCAGGACGAGGCCGCTCAGGAGACCGAGAAGGTGCTGGGCGAGGTCGACGGCGTCGAGACCGTGCAGTCCACCGTGGGCACGGGCGAGGCCGAGCAGGTCGCCTTCATGGGCGGCGGCGGTGACTCGGCCACGTACTCCGTCACCCTGGCCGACGACGTGGACGGCACGGCCGTCGCGGACGAGGTGCGCGACGCCGTCGAACCGCTCGCCACGGGCGTGACCACCGACGTGACGGTGTCCTCCCAGGACAGCGGCTTCGGCGGATCCACCGTGGACCTCGTCGTGAGCGCTCTCGACTCCGAGACGCTGGCGGAGGCGGCCACCGAGGTGGAGGACGCGGTTGCCGACGTCGAGGGGGCCGCGGAGGTCTCGAACAACCTGGCCGCCGCCCAGCAGATCGTGCAGGTGGACGTCGACCGTGAGAAGGCGGCGGAGGCCGGGCTGAGCGAGTCGGCGGTGTCCGGGATCGTGGCGGCGGCGATGTCGCCGGAGCAGACGCTCGGCACCGTGGACATCGACGAGCGCTCCCTCGACGTGGTCGTCTCGACGGGTGAGGCACCCGCGACCCGGGCGGAACTCGAGGACCTGAAGATCCCGACGGCGACGGGCACGGTCAAGCTCACGCAGCTGGCGGACGTGGTGGTCGAGGACGTGCCGACCACCATCACCCGCACCGACGGGGAGCGCACCGCCACCGTGTCGGTGACGCCCGCCGAGGAAGACCTCGGGGCCCTGACGGCGGCGCTCAACACGCGGATCGCCGACGTGACCCTGCCTGCCGGGGCGACCGTCGTGGTGGGTGGCGCCGCCGCGGAGCAGGCCGACGCCTTCAGCGATCTCGGCCTCGCGCTGATCGCCGCCATCTTCATCGTGTACGTCGTGATGGTGGCGACGTTCGGGTCGCTGGTGCAGCCGCTGATCCTGCTGGTGTCGGTGCCGTTCGCGGCGACCGGCGCGCTGGGCGCCCTCCTGATCAGCAACACCCCGCTGGGCGTGCCGGCACTGATCGGCGTGCTGCTGCTGGTCGGGATCGTGGTCTCGAACGCGATCGTGCTCATCGACCTGATCAACCAGTACCGCTCGCGCGGCAGCGACCTCGAGGAGGCGGTGCGCGAGGGTGCCCGCCAGCGCCTGCGGCCCATCGTGATGACGGCTCTGGCCACGGTGTTCGCGCTGACGCCGATGGCGCTCGGGGTCACCGGTGGTGGTGCCTTCATCGCGCAGCCGCTGGCGCTCGTGGTGATCGGCGGGCTCGTCTCATCCACGCTGCTCACGCTGTTCATCGTGCCGGTGCTCTACTCGCTCATCGAGCGTGGCAAGCTCCGCCGCGCGGAGAAGCGGGAAGCGCGCCGCCGCCGTCGTGCCGCGAGGGAGGAGATCAGGGCCCGCCAGACGCAGGCCGCCGCCGACCTGGCGGCCTCCGCTCTCCGGTAGCCGTGAGCGAGGCGGGCGGCCCGGTCACCGTGACCAGGCCGGCCGCCAGGCCAGAACGACTGCGGGGCGCGGCCCGGACTCCCGGGCCGCGCCCCGCCGTCGTCGTGGGGTCAGGCGTCGCGTGTCTTGAGGGAGATGCCGCCGGCGATCAGCAGCGCCGCGGTGTACGCCGCGAGGACCCCCATGCCGACCCACGGTTCCAGGATCTCGGGGCCGCCGGCCGCGACCGAGTCGCCACCCGAACCTGTGATTGCGGACCCGGCAACGCTGGGGAGGAACTTGTTGATCTCGACCACCCACGCAGGAGCGCCCGGGAACTGGCTCGCGATGCCGAACGGGAGGGGAATGACCAGGAAGACCGCGACCATCGTGAAGATCGCTCCGGCGGTGTGCCGGATCAGCGTTCCGATGCCGATCGCGAAGAGTGCCACGAGCACCACGTACAGGACGACGCCGTAGAGCGGCCGGAGCTGGTCCGCGTCGGACCAGTCGACCGTGATTCCGTGGGGCTTCAGGAGCGGGTAGGTCGTCAGCCAGGACAGACCGACGGCCACCGCCACCAGTACTGCTGTCACGGCCGCGAGGACGGTCGCCTTGGCCGTGTACGCGCCCAGCCGATGAGGCGCGACGGTGAAGGTGGACCGGATCATGCCGGTCGAGTACTCGCCGGTGATGACCATGGAGCCCAGGACCGCGACCACGAGCGCCCCGAACTGATAGCCGACGGTGACCACCATGCTGGCAGGGAAGAGCTGGCCTGCTTCCCCGCCCCCGCCGTCCGCGTCCTGGCCGGCGACGAACACCGCGGCGGCAGCGATCATCAGTGCCGTCCCGACGAGGACCACCACGGTCGAACCCAGCGTCCACCAGGTGGAGCGCAGCGACCAGAGCTTGATCCACTCCGAGCGCAGCAGGCGTCCGAAGGACACCTTCTTCACCGTCACGCCGGGCGACGGCTTCCGGCCGGCCGGTGCGTCGAGGGTCGTGGTGCTCATCGGTCGCTCACCTCCTGCGAGGAGGTCGCGGGAGCCGTGCCGGTGGCGGGCCGCCCCGCGGCGGGCGCCGTCGTCGACGGGTCGGTGAGGTGCGCGCCGACCGCTGCCGCGGCGAGATCCGCCGGCTCGGCTCCCGCGTCGTCGGACAGGTTCTCCGAGCGGTACTCCACCGCATCGGCGGTGAGGGACATGTACGCCTCTTCCAGCGTCGATTGGATGGGGGTGAGCTCGTGCAGCACGATCCGGCCCGCGGCGGCGAGCTCGCCCACCGATGCCGCGTCGGGTCCCGTGACCTCCAGGACGTCCGCTTCCGGAGCGGTGACCTGCGCGTCCTTCTCCTTCAGGAGCGCGGCCAGGTCGCCGGCCTGCGGCGAGCGCACGCGCACGTGCTTGCGCTCGGAGGCGGCGATGAGGTCCTCGACCGACGTGTCGGCCAGGATGCGTCCCCGGCCGATCACGATGACGTGGTCCGCCGTGAGCGCAACCTCGCTCATCAGGTGGCTGGACAGGAAGACGGTGCGGCCCTCGGACGCGAGGTGCTTGGCGAGGTTGCGGACCCAGATGACGCCCTCGGGGTCGAGGCCGTTGACCGGTTCGTCAAGGATGAGCGTCTGGGGGTCGCCCAGCAGCGCGGCCGCGATGCCGAGACGCTGTCCCATGCCGAGCGAGAACCCGCCCACACGCTTCTTCGCGACGGACTCGAGGCCGGTGAGCTCGATGACGTCGAGCACGCGCTGGGTGGGGATGGCGTGCGTCGCTGCCAGCGCACGCAGATGGTTGAACGCCGAGCGGCCGGAGTGCACGGCCTTGGCCTCCAGCAGCGCGCCGACCTCGGCCAGCGGGCGTGCGAGCTTCGCGTACGGCCGGCCGTTCACGGTGACGGTTCCGGCGGTGGGCTTGTCCAGGCCCATGATCATGCGCATCGTGGTGGACTTCCCGGCCCCGTTGGGGCCCAGGAAGCCGGTGACGCGGCCGGGCTGGACGGTGAAGGTGACGTGGTCGACGGCGGTTTTGGAGCCGTATCTCTTGGCGAGACCGTGGGCCTCGATCATGATGCGCTCCTGCGGGGGTGAGTCATGGTGGCGGTTGTCGCTCTCCGGGTGCGGGGCGTCGGGTCGTCGGGTCCGACGACGCCAGGTACGCACGACACTAGGGCGGCCTGTCGGCACCCGTCATCGAAAGTATCCCTGAATCATCCCTGATTCGCCGGGAATCAACCCGCAGGATGATCGGTGTCATCCCTGAGGACTAGACCACATGGCCGGACCGTCCGGGAACTGTCACGGTGTCGTTGACGTTCATTAGCATGGGTGCCAACCAGGAGGAGCACATGAGCAACCCCGTCTTTTCGAACAGCGACGTGTTCGGCGAACCACGCCGCACAGGGGCGCCGCGAGGCGCCCGCGGTGGTACGGCCACCGCCCCGAACCCCTACTCGCAGTACGGCACGGCAGGCCCGGCGTCGATGGACGCCTCCCAGCTCGGCGCGATGTACGACGCGCCGTCGGCCACCACGGCCGACACCAAGCGACTCACCTACGACGACGTGATCGTCAAGACCGGTGGGCTGCTGGCGCTGCTGGTCGTGGTCGCCGCGGCGACCTTCGTTCTCGCGCCCGGCCTCATGTGGATCGGCCTCATCGGTGGTCTGATCCTCGGCCTGGTCAACGCCTTCAAGAGGAACCCGTCGCCGTTCCTCATCATCGCCTACACGGTGTTCCAGGGCATGTTCGTGGGCGGCATCTCGTACGTCTACAACGGCTTCGCCGAGGGCGCGATCACCCAGGCGGTGATCGGTACCCTCGTGACGTTCGTCGGCGCGCTGCTCCTGTTCCGGAGCGGGAAGGTGCGCGTCACCGCGAAGTTCACGCGCTGGCTGATGATCGCGATGATCGGCTACGTCGCGTTCGCGCTGATCAACTTCGTCCTGGTGGCGTTCGGTGTGCTCGACGGCTGGGGCCTGCGCAGCGGTCCGATCGGCATCGTCATCGGCCTGATCGCGATCGGCCTCGCGGCGGCCTCCCTGATCGTCGACTTCGACTCGATCAAGCGCGGCGTCGAGGCCGGAGCGCCGGCCAAGATGGCGTGGGCCGCGGCGTTCGGGCTCCTCGTCACCCTCATCTGGCTGTACCTGGAGTTCCTGCGTCTGGCCGCGATCTTCGCGAGCAGCGACTGATCGTGAGCAGCGACTGATCGTGAGCGGCGGGTGACGTCATCCGCCGGTGAGACGCCCCCGGCCGGTGACCGGTCACCGGCCGGGGGCGTCTCACCGGCAGGGACCGATCACCGGCCGATCGTCACCGGCCGACGGCCCGGGCTCCTTTCCTGAAGGAGCCCGGGCCGTCGTCTTTCCTGAAGGAGCCCGGGCCGTCGTCGTCCCACCGCCGAACTCGGCTGCCTGCCCGACCGCCCGCCTGGCCGTCGAACACGGCTCCGCGCCCGGCCGGTGAGCTCAGCCGCTGACCCGCTCGCCGCCCGCCGAACTCAGCCGCCGACCCGCCCCGTGCACGGCCGTCGCGGCCGGCCGCCCCTCAGCTCTCGTCGAGGTCGCCGAAGTAGTGGTTCTGGTGCTCGCCCTGCTCGGCGCGGATGACATGCATCACCGCGTTGATGAGCGCCAGGTGGGTGAACGCCTGCGGGAAGTTCCCCAGGTGCCGGCCGCTGGTCGGGTCGATCTCCTCGGCGTACAGGTTCAGCGAGGAGGCGAACGACAGCAGCCGCTCGCACAGCGCCTTGGCCCGCTCCAGCTCCCCGATCTCCACCAGCGCGGACACCAGCCAGAACGAGCAGATCGTGAAGGTGCCCTCCTCACCCGCGAGGCCGTCGTCGGTCTCGTCGATGCGGTAGCGCAGCACCAGCCCGTCCACGGTGAGCTCGTCGGCGATGGCCAGGACGGTGGCGCGCACGCTCTCGTGGTCCGGCGGCAGGAACCGCAGCAGTGGCACGAGCAGCAGGGACGCGTCCAGCGCCGGGTCGCCGTAGCGCTGGGTGAACACGCCGCGCTCGTCGACGCCCTTGGCGAGGATGTCCGCCTTGATCTCGTCGGCGATCTTCTGCCACTGTTCGGCGTAGTCGTGCTCGTCGTACAGCCGCGCCAGCTTCGCGCCGCGGTCCATCGCGACCCAGCACATCAGCTTCGAGGACGTGAAGTGCTGCGGCTCGCCACGCACCTCCCAGATACCGCGGTCCGGCTTGTGCCAGTGCTTCGCGGCCTCCTCGACCTGGCGCTTGAGGATCGGCCAGAGCGACTCCGGGAGCTGCTCGCGCGAGCGCGTGTGCAGGTACACGGAGTCGAGCACGGCGCCCCAGACGTCGTGCTGCTTCTGGTTGTAGGCGCCGTTGCCGACCCGCACCGGGCGGGCACCCTCGTAGCCGGACAGGTGCGAGAGCTCTGCCTCCTCCAGCGTCTCCTCGCCGCCCACGCCGTACATGATCTGGAGCTGCTTGTTGTCGCGGCACACGTCGTGGATGAACGCGAAGAAGTCGTTCGCCTCACGGTCCAGGCCGAGCGTGTACAGGCCCCACAGGGCGAACGTCGAGTCCCGGATCCACGAGTAGCGGTAGTCCCAGTTGCGTTCCCCGCCCGGGGTCTCCGGGAGCGACGTCGTGGCCGCCGCGATGAGCGCGCCGGTGGGGGAGTAGGTCAGCCCCTTCAGCGTGAGCGCGGAACGCTGCAGGTAGATCCGCCACGGGTGGTCGGGGAACTTGCCCTGGGTGATCCAGTCGCGCCAGTACTGCTCCGTGCGCCACATCGCGGCGGTCGCATCGGTCCAGCTCTTCGGGGCGGGCTGCGATCCCCACGACATCGCGACGAAGTGGGTGGTGCCCTCGGTCATCCGGGTGCGGGCGATGGCCCGCCGGCCCTCCAGGCCGAACCGCAGGTCCGACGTCAGGCTGATGTCGGGGTTGTGCTTGCCGAGGCGCGCGGTGACGTTCGAGTAGCCGCTGTTGTCGTAGGACCAGGCCGGCTCGTTGCGCGCGTAGTTGGGCCGCGGCTCGCACATCACCTCAAGGTCCACCGTGCCCGACACGCACTTCACCGTGCGCAGCAGGATGTGCTCGGCGTCGTTGTCGGTGGGGGTGCGCCGGTGCGTCCCGGACCGCTTGTCGACGTCGTGCCAGGGCCCCATCAGCATCGCGTCGCGCACGACGAGCCAGCCGGTGGAGGTCTGCCAGGTGGTCTCGAGGATGAGGGTGCCGGGGATGTACCGGCGCGCGACCGGCACGCGCACCCCGTAGGGGCTGAGCCGGAAGCGTCCTGCGCCGCGGTCCAGGAGCGCGGAGAAGATGCTGGCCGAGTCGGGGCGCGGCACGCACATCCACTCCACCGCGCCCGAGGGCGCGATGAGGGCGTTCGCCTCGCAGTCCGAGAGGAACCCGTAGTCGGCGATCGACGGGAACTTGCTGCGCCAGTCCCACGCCTGGGGCGACGCTCCGTCGCTCGAGGTGTGTCCCTTGACCGGGCGCTTGAGGGCGTCGGTGGAGTGCCGCCGGGCCGCCTGCGGAGCTGCGGTGTCGGGTGAATCCGTCGTCATGGACCCAAGGGTTCCCCACGTTCATGGGCTTGGACAAACCATGGGGTCAGGCGTCTGACTTCTTTAGGGGATGGCCCGATGCCGCGGTCAGCGCGCGCCGCGCGGGCGGAGCGTCGCCAGCACGACACCGCCCAGGCACAGCAGGCCACCCGCCAGGGTGATCGGCGCGGGGATCTCACCGAGCAGCCACCAGGAGAGCAGCACCGCGATCGGCGGCACCGCGTAGGTGGTCGCCGACAGCCGGCCCGCTGTCGTGTGCGACAGTGCGTATCCCCAGGTGGCGAACGCGATCGCGGTCGGGGCGACGCCGAGGTAGATCACTCCCAGCGTGGCCGACGCCGGTGCCGCGGCCAACTCGGCCACCAGGGTCCCCGCGAACGGCAGCGTCGCCACGGTGCCGGCGAGGCAGCCCAGCCACGTCATCGTCAGGGCGTCGATCCGCGGCAGCATCCGCTTCTGCAGGACGGCGCCCGTCGAGTACAGCACGGCGGCGGCCAGGCCGAGCAGCACGGCCCCGAGATCGGAGGTGCCCGACGACGACGCCCACGCGATCACGGCCACGCCGGTGAAGGCGATGCCGATCCCGGTCAGCAGCCGTGCCGGGAAACCCTCGCCGAGCGCCAGACCGGCCACCACGGCGGTGAGGATCGGCGCGAGCTGCACCAGGAGTGCGGCGGTGCCGGCATCGAGCGTGCGCTCGGCGGCGTTCAGCGTGATGTTGTAGACGCCGAACCACAGCACGCCCCACACGATCACGCCTCCGAGGACGCGGCCGCGAGGGAGCCGCAGCTTTCCGGCCATGCCCGCCAGCACGGTGAGCGCGAGCGTCCCCACCGCGATCCGCCCGAGCGTGAGCGCGCCGGGGGAGTAGTCGTGTCCGGCGGCCCGGATCCCGATGAACGCCGAGGCCCACAGCACGACGGTCACGGCGGCCGCCAGCGGGACGAGGCGGCCGGAGCGTTGCTCGGGTGCGGCGGGTATGCGGGGCGCGCCGGGCGCTGGGGCTCCGAGCTCCGGGGTGGTGGCGGTGTCCATGCCGTGAGGATCACTCACGTCCCCGGAGCGTGTCCGGCGGTTTTCGGACAGGGCATCGGCGGTCGTCATGGCACGATCCTCACCCGCGCCAACCATCAAGCACAAGCGATTCTTTCTATGTAACTCTTCAGTCTCGCTGTAGCATGGATCCATGCTCGACGTTCACCGGCTCCGGGTGTTCCGCTCCGTGGTGGCCAGCGGTTCGGTCGCCGCGGCCGCCGCCAACCTCGGCTACACGTCGTCGGCCGTCAGTCAGCACCTCACCGCGCTGCAACGCGAAACCGGCCTGACGCTCCTGGTCAAGGCCGGTCGCGGGCTGCGGCCCACGGCCGCCGGGCTCGCGCTGGCGAACGAGGCGGACGGCGTCCTCGAACGCCTCGGCGTGGCCGAGACCCTGGTCTCGGATCTTCGCGAGGGCCGCACCGGAACGTTCAGCATCGCCTACTTCGCCTCGGTCGGTGCCTCCTGGCTGCCGGACGTCGTGCGCCGGCTCACCGCCGACTTCCCGGGCCTGCGCCTCGACCTCGAGCTGCGCGACGACGTCCCCGACCGCCCCGAGACCCGCCCGGACCTTCAGCTGGTCGTGATGATGCCGGAGTACACGGCCACCACCGGCTTCACGGCGCACCACCTGCTCGACGACTCCTACGTCGCCGTCGTCCCGCGAGGGCACCGGTTCGCCGGCAAGGAGGAGATCGAGCTCGCGGAGCTCGCCGACGAACCATGGATCGACAACGACTTCGCCCGAGGCTGGTGCCGCCGCAAGCTCCTGGAGGCGTGTGCGGCCGCGGGCTTCAGCCCCACCTTCCACGTGGAGGCGCACGACTACCCGACGGCGCTCGCGTTCGTGGACGCGGGTATCGGGCCCACCGTGCTGCCGGAGCTCGGCACGATCTCCCTGCCGCCCAACACGGTTCCGGTGCGGCTCGTCCGTCCCACTCCCGTCCGGTCCGTGTACGTGGTGGTCGCGGACCCGGTCGCGGACACCCCGCAGGCGCGGACCGCCGTCGACGTCCTCCGCGCGGCCGCCGATCGCGAAGCCGCCCGACGCGAAGCCACCCGCTGACGGCCCCCGGCCTGTCTCTTATACACATCT